>NZ_JBEYUK010000001.1:0-41189 GCF_040643475.1 Streptomyces sp. NPDC047130
GGATGAACCTCGGCGTGGTGCTGCTGCCGCTGCGCGTGTTCCTCGTCTTCTCGCGTCCGGTGCGCCCCGCACCGCCGAACGGGCCCCGTGACGCTCCGTGGCGTTTCATTGCCGAGAGTGAGAAGCGGATGTTCCTACGATCCTCCCAGAAGCTCAACATCTGATGAGCCATCAGATGGTGTGCCCGGGGTGGGGATCAGCCAACGTCAGCCCAACCTTTCCGGAAGTCACCCACATGGCAGAAACGAACCGCCGTCCGCGGATCCGCCGGACCGTTCTCGGCGCCGCGGGAGTGCTGGTCCTGGCCGGTCTGAACGCCCCCGCGGTCTACGACTTCACGACCCGCACCTACCACGCCTATCTGATCGAACAACCGTCGTACAAGGCGGACCGCGGCCACTGGCGGATCGTGGACGTCCCGAAGCAGTTCCGGATCAACACCATCCACGCCGCGCTGCTGCACACCGGCAAGGTGCTGCTGATCGCCGGGTCCGGCAACAACGCCAAGATGTTCGACGCCAAGACCTTCCGCACCGTGGTGTGGGACCCGGTCAAGAACACCTTCAAGAACGTCGAGACGCCCATCGACCTGTTCTGCGCCGGGCACGCCCAGCTCCCCGGCGGCAACCTGCTGGTCGCCGGGGGGACCCAGCGGTACGAGACGCTGAAGGGCGACGTCAAGCGGGCCGGCGGCCTGATGATCGTCTACAACGAGAACCCCGACAAGCCCAAGACGCTCCCCGAGGGCACCCTCTTCACCGGCAAGGAGAGCGGCAAGACCTTCACCTCGCAGGCCGGCATCGTGGTGCCGCGCGCCGAGAAGGAGGTGGACCCCGACACCGGCAAGGTGACCGTCACCGCCTCCTCCGCCCGGGTGTACGTGGAGGCGACCCAGGACGGGCCCCGCCACCAGACCGGCGCCCAGGACCAGTACCGGATCAAGGGCCTGAAGGGCAAGGAGAAGCGGAACGTCTACGGCATCGCGCAGAAGCTCTCCTTCGACAAGAAGGACTTCCAGGGGATCAAGGACGCCTACGAGTTCGACCCGGTGGCCGAGAAGTACATCAAGGTCGACCCGATGCACGAGGCCCGCTGGTACCCGACGCTGACCACGCTGGAGGACGGCAAGGTCCTCTCCGTCTCCGGGCTGGACGAGATCGGACAGGTGGTCCCGGGCAAGAACGAGGTCTACGACCCCAGGAAGAAGGACTGGGAGTTCCTCCCCAAGTCGCGGTTCTTCCCGACCTACCCGGCGCTCTTCCTGGCCGGGAGCGGCAAGATCTTCTACACCGGTTCGAACGCCGGCTACGGACCGGCCGACAAGGGCCGCGTCCCGGGCCTGTGGGACCTGGACAGCGGGGCGTTCACCGAGGTGCCGGGGCTCGAGGACCCGACGATCACGGAGACCTCGATGTCGGTGCTGCTGCCGCCCGCCCAGCGGCAGCGCTACATGGTGATGGGCGGCGGGGGAGTGGGCGAGAGCCCGAGGTCGACCGCGCGCACCGGGCTGGTGGACCTCACGGCCGACGACCCGCGGTTCGTGGCCGGACCCGACCTGTACGCCAAGGCCCGGTACCCGTCCGCGGTGATCCTGCCGGACGACACCGTGCTGGTCACCAACGGCTCCGGCGACTACCGGGGCAAGGGCGACAGCAACGTGCTGAAGGCCTCGATCTACCACCCGGCGGAGAACCGGTTCACGGAGGCGGCGGAGCCGCTGGTGGGCCGCAACTACCACTCCGGCGGCCTGCTGCTGCCGGACGGGCGGGTCATGACGTTCGGCTCGGACTCGCTCTTCTCCGACAAGGCCGACTCCAAGCCGGGCGTCTTCGAGCAGCGGCTGGAGATCTACACCCCGCCCTACCTGCACCAGGACGGCCGGCGCCCCCGCCTGGGCGGCGACCCCCGGCGCACGGTCGAACTGGGCGGGTCGACCACCTACGCCAGCCCCGACGCGCGGCGGATCGAGCGGATGCGGCTGATCCGGCCGGGCTCCTTCACCCACGTCACCAACGTGGAGCAGCGGTCGATCGCGCTGAAGTTCACCAAGGAGCGGGACCGGGTGAAGGTGACGCTGCCCGAGGACCCGTCGCTGGTGCCGCCCGGCTGGTACATGCTCACCGCCGTCGACGGGCGCGGTGTCCCCTCGGAGGCGGTCTGGGTCAAGGTGCCGGTGTCCGACGACGCCGAGTCGCCGAAGACCACCGACGAGCAGCCGGCGCCGGCGCTCTGACCGCGGGGACCGAAGTCCCTGGCGCCCCGGGACCTGGGACCCGGGCCGCCAGGGACTTTCGCTGTGCGGCCAGGGGTCCCAGGGCCCTGGGGGGCGGACGTTCCCGGGCAGGAGCATGAGCGGCGGCGGACCGGGGAGGCCGGCACGGTCCTCTCCCCCGGAGGAGCGGCTTCCCGGTTCCGCCGGACGCACCAGCTCTTCGGGAGGACGACCCGGTGGACACCGCACAGCCAGCACAGACGGACGGGCGGAAGGCCGCCGCCGGACCACCACCGGCCCCCGGCCCCGCCCCGGCCACCGGTCCCGCCCCGGCCACCGGTCCCGCCCCGGCGCCCGCCCGGCGGCCGAACTGGGTCGAGTGGCTGACCACCACCGACCACAAGAAGATCGGCACGATGTACCTGGTCAGCGCGCTGGCCTTCTTCATCGTCGGCGGTGTGCTGGCCCTGGTGATGCGCGCCGAACTCGCCCGGCCCGGCACCCAGATCCTCTCCAACGAGCAGTTCAACCAGGCCTTCACCATGCATGGCTCGATCATGCTGCTGATGTTCGCCATGCCGCTGTTCACCGGCTTCGCCAACTGGATCATGCCGCTGCAGATAGGCGCGCCGGACGTCGCCTTCCCCCGGCTGAACATGCTGTCCTTCTGGCTGTTCCTGTTCGGCTCGCTGATCGCGGCGTTCGGCTTCCTCACCCCGCAGGGCGCCGCCAGCTTCGGCTGGTTCCTCTACGCGCCGCTCTCCTCGGAGCTCTACTCCCCGGGCATCGGCTCCGACCTGTGGATCATGGGCGTGGCCCTGTCCGGCTTCGGCTCGATCCTGGGCGCCGTCAACTTCATCACCACGATCATCTGCATGCGCGCCCCCGGCATGACCATGTTCCGGATGCCGATCTTCACCTGGAACGTGCTGCTCACCGGCGTGCTGATCCTGCTGGTCTTCCCGGTGCTGGCGGCGGCCCTCTTCGCCCTGGAGGCGGACCGGAAGTTCGGCTCACACATCTTCGACGCGGCCAACGGCGGCGCGCTGCTCTGGCAGCACCTGTTCTGGTTCTTCGGCCACCCCGAGGTCTACGTCCTGGCGCTGCCCTTCTTCGGGATCGTCTCGGAGGTGATCCCGGTCTTCTCCCGCAAGCCGATGTTCGGCTACATGGGCCTGGTGGGCGCCACGGTCGCGATCGCCGGCCTCTCGGTCACCGTGTGGGCGCACCACATGTACGTCACCGGCGGGGTGCTGCTGCCCTTCTTCGCCTTCATGACGATGCTGATCGCGGTGCCGACCGGCGTGAAGTTCTTCAACTGGATCGGCACCATGTGGCGGGGCTCGCTCTCCTTCGAGACGCCGATGCTGTGGGCGGTCGGCTTCCTGGTGACCTTCCTCTTCGGCGGCCTCACCGGCGTCATCCTGGCCTCGCCGGTGCTGGACTTCCACGTCTCCGACTCGTACTTCGTGGTCGCGCACTTCCACTACACGCTCTTCGGCACGGTGGTGTACGCGATGTTCGCCGGCTTCCACTTCTGGTGGCCCAAGTTCACCGGCAAGATGCTCGACGAACGGCTCGGCAAGATCACCTTCTGGACGCTGACGGCCGGCTTCAACCTGACCTTCCTCGTCCAGCACTGGCTCGGCGCCGAGGGCATGCCGCGCCGGTACGCCGACTACCTGGCCGCCGACGGGTTCACCGCCCTCAACACGGTGTCCACGGTCGGGTCCTTCCTGCTCGGCCTGTCCCTGCTGCCGTTCTTCTACAACGTGTGGAAGACCGCGAAGTACGGCCGGCCGGTCGGCGTGGACGACCCCTGGGGCTGGGGGCGCTCGCTGGAGTGGGCGACCTCCTGCCCGCCGCCGCGGCACAACTTCACGCGGCTTCCGCGGATCCGCTCCGAGTCGCCGGCGTTCGACCTGCACCACCCCGGCATCGGGGACCGCGAGATCGAGGCGGTGAGGTGAGGTGGCCTCCGGAGTGCTCGCCCTGGGCGTCGCGGCCGTCGCGCTCGCCGGATACGTCTGGTACGTGCCCGCCCTGCTGGAACTGAGGGCGGGGGCGGCGGACCGCCCCCGTTCCTGCCGCAGCGCGGCGGCCGCCTGCCTGGTGGCCTGGACCACGGTGGCGCTCACCGCCGTGGTCCTCCCGGCCGGGGGTCCGGGCTGGCTGGTGCTCGGCGCGGCGGGGGCGGCGGGCTCCGTCGCCCTGCGGGTCAGGGCCGCCGTGCAGGGCCGGCGGGAGGTCCGGGAGGCGGCGGGGGAGTGGGCGGAATTGCACCAGGTGAAAAAGGCGTGAGGGGTCGTACAACCTTTCGTCGGACAAGCCGGTCACACCACCCGTAACACTGGCCACGTCCGGGTGCCGACCCCGTGGTCCTCCACGACCCCCAAGAGGTGCACATGAAGCTCCGCCGTGCCATGGCCGTCGCTGCGGCCACGGCCGTCATCGCCCCGCTGACCCTGCTGTCGGCGCCGGTGGCGTTCGCCGAGGACACCGCTCCGCCCGTCCGGACGCAGAACGACGGCGGCACCGACGGCACCGGCGAGGGTGCCACCGGCTCCGGGGAGACCGAGGACCCGGCCGCCGGCGGCGAGGGCGGCGGCGACACCACGCCGGAGACCCCGGCGGACGACGCCGAGGCGCCGGCCGGCGACCCCGCGGACGGCACCACGCCGGAGGACGGCGACGCCGAGAACCCCGGCGACACCCCGGAGACCCCGGACCAGGGCGATGACCAGGGCGAGGACCAGGGCGAGGGCGACCAGGGCGAGGACCAGGGCGACGACGAGGAGCCGGGCGAGGACGAGAACCCCGTCGAGGAGGCCCCGATCGAGGAGTACCCGTCCTGCGAGGACGGCGAGATCGACGAGGGCCTGAAGACCAAGGTCACCGGCCTGCCCAACAAGATCGTCGCCGGCTCCGGCTGGGACGACTTCTCCCTGACCGTCACCAACGACACCGGCAAGGAGCTCGACAAGCTCTGGGTCGACCTGGGTGTCGAGTACGACGCCAACGAGGGACTGGCCGAGGGACTGGCCGAGATCCAGTTCAAGATCGAGGACCGCTGGACGGACGAGTTCCAGCTCGGCCACGGCTTCACCGGCAGCTTCGCCGGCTACCTCACGGACGTCCCGGACGGCGCCAGCATCACCGCCGAGCTCCGCATCCGGGTGAGCGCCAAGGCCCCGGCCGGCGAGTCCATCGCCTTCACCTCCGCGGTGTACGAGGGCGACAACGCCACCTGCTACTACAACGGCGACATCTACGAGTTCACGGTCCTCGCGGCCGGCACCACGCCGCCGAAGGACCCGAAGCCGGCCCCGACGACCGGTGACAAGCCGAACCCGGCCGGCAAGAACGACCGGACCAAGCCGCAGGGCGGTGCCCAGCGGATCACCGGCACCCTCGCCGACACCGGCAGCGACCCGGCGCTCCCGATGACGGCCGCCGCGGGTGCGGCCGCCGTCCTGCTGGGCGCGGGCGCCGTCCTCGCCGTCCGCCGCAGGAAGGCCGGCACGCAGGCCTGACCTGCCGTGCGACAGCGCCGGGACACCGGCGACGAGGGGGCCCCGCCACCGGCGGGGCCCCCTCGGGCCCTCCGGTCCGCGGCCCCCCGCGGCGGGGCGGGGTCAGGGCCAGACCAGGCAGTACGGCTGGTGGCCCGCCTCGTGGAGGCGGTGGCTGAAGTCCTGCCACTCGTGGAGCAGCTGGTAGACGTTGTACGCGTCACGGGGGCCGCCACGGTCGGGGACCGTGGACCAGATGAACGCCGCCGCGCCCACCGCCTCCTCGCCTATGCCCCGCAGCGGGTCCACGGTCGTCATGGGCAGCTTGACCACGGCGTACTGCGGGCGCAGCACGACCAGCTCCAGCGGCGGCACCTTGTGCAGCGGGACGCCCTCGATGCCGGTGAGGACCATCGCGGCCACCGTCTCGGGCTTGATCCGGGTGAAGAGGCCACCCATGCCGAGCTCGTCGCCGCCGAGTTCCTCCGGGCGCATGGTCTCCGGGACACGGGCGGCCGCCGCGCCGCTCGGCGCGCCGAAGTACTTGTACGTCACGCCCAACCGGCTGCTCCTCGCCACGGGTCCCGCCGGCTTCTCGGCGCCGTCACTCTGCGCGCCCGCCCGGCGGGCCGCGGCCTCGGCCGCTTCCGTCGACTCCTCCGCCTCGCGCCGGTGCCTGCCCCGACGGGAACGCCGAGGACCCAGGTCGCCAGTCCCCTCGCCCAGTCCGCCACCGCGATGCATATCTCCACCCGACTGCTGTTCTAGGACGCGTCGCCCCCGCCGCGCAACCCGATCACCCGTTCATCGTGTCAGTGACCTCCCCCACGGCCGTCCCACGAAACGTACACAGGAGAAGACCCGGTGGGAGGAACGCGCACGGGGTTCACGTCACAGTCTCGCAGATGGGCGGAGGCCACGCTCCGTTATCTCCGGACGGGATCGGTGCCGTCGCGGGGGCCGGGTCACCGGCCCACCCCCCGTGCCCCGGGGTCGGGTCACGACGGCTGGCCTACCCTGAGGGAGTCCCCCGTAACCGCAGTCGGAGATCCGGAGAAGCCGCAGGCCATGACCGTTCCGTCCTACCCCTACGAAGCCCCTGCCTCGCAGGCGCTGTTCGACCGAGCGGCAGCCGTGACGCCCGGAGGTGTGAACTCGCCGGTGCGCGCCTTCCGCGCCGTGGGCGGCACGCCCCGCTTCATGGTCTCCGGCAGCGGTCCCTACCTCACCGACGCCGACGGCCGCGAGTACGTGGACCTCGTGTGCTCGTGGGGTCCGATGATCCTGGGCCACTCCCACCCCGAGGTGATCGCCGCCGTCCAGGAGGCCGTGTCCCGCGGCACCTCGTTCGGCACGCCCGGCGAGGGCGAGGTCGCGCTGGCCGAGGAGATGGTGGCGCGGATCGCCCCGCTGGAGCAGGTCCGCCTGGTCTCCAGCGGCACCGAGGCCACCATGTCCGCGATCCGCCTGGCCCGCGGCTTCACCCGCCGCTCCAAGGTCGTGAAGTTCGCCGGCTGCTACCACGGCCACGTGGACTCGCTGCTGGCCGCGGCCGGTTCGGGCGTCGCCACCTTCGCGCTGCCCGACACCCCCGGTGTCACCGGCGCGCAGGCCGGCGACACCATCGTGCTGCCCTACAACGACCTCGACGCCGTGCGCGCCGCCTTCGCGGCGCACCCGGGCGAGATCGCCTGTGTGATCACCGAGGCCTCGCCCGGCAACATGGGCGTGGTCCCGCCGCTGCCCGGCTTCAACCAGGGCCTGAAGGACCTGTGCGCCGAGAACGGCGCGCTGTACGTCTCCGACGAGGTGATGACCGGGTTCCGCACCTCGAAGGCCGGCTGGTTCGGCGTCGACGGCGTGGTCCCGGACCTGATGACCTTCGGCAAGGTGATGGGCGGCGGCTTCCCCGCCGCGGCGTTCGGCGGCCGTGCCGACGTGATGGCGCACCTCGCCCCGGCCGGCCCCGTCTACCAGGCGGGCACCCTCTCCGGCAATCCCGTCGCCACCGCCGCCGGCCTGGCCCAGCTGCGGCTCCTCGACGACGCCGCCTACGCGAAGCTGAACGCCACCTCGGAGCGGCTGCGGGCGATGGTCACCGACGCCCTGAACAAGGAGGGCGTCGCGCACACCGTGCAGAGCGCCTCCAACATGTTCTCGGTGTTCTTCACCGACCGGCCGGTGCGCGACTACGAGGACGCCAAGGCCGCGGAGGCGTTCCGCTTCACCGCCTTCTTCCACTCGATGCTGGCGAGCGGGGTCTACCTGCCGCCGTCCGCCTTCGAGAGCTGGTTCCTGTCCACGGCCCACGACGACGCCGCCCTGGAGCGGGTGGCCGCCGCGCTGCCCGCCGCCGCCCGCGCCGCCGCGGAGGCCACGGCATGAGTGCGTCCACCGGCGGCACGAAGGACGTCACCGTCGTCCACCTGATGCGCCACGGCGAGGTGGAGAACCCCAGCGGGCTCCTCTACGGCCGGCTGCCCGGCTACCACCTGTCCGAGCTCGGCCGGAAGATGGCCGACCGGGTCGCCGAGCACCTGGCACCCCGTGACATCACGTACGTCTGCGCCTCCCCGCTGGAGCGGGCGCAGGAGACGGCCACGCCCATCGCCAAGGCGCACGGGCTGGAGCTGGACACCGACGAGCGGCTGATCGAGGCGGAGAACGTCTTCCAGGGCAAGACCTTCGGGGTCGGCGACGGCGCGCTGAAGCGGCCGGGCAACTGGAAGCACCTGTTCAACCCGTTCAAGCCGTCCTGGGGCGAGCCCTACGCCGTGCAGGTCGCGCGCATGCGGGCGGCGATGGACGCCGCCGCCGCGGCCGCCCGGGGCCACGAGGCGGTGCTGGTCAGCCACCAGCTGCCGATCTGGATCGTGCGGTCCGCGATCGAGGGCCGGCGGCTGTGGCACGACCCGCGGCGCCGGGAGTGCACCCTGGCCTCGCTGACCTCCTTCACCTACGAGGGCGACCGGATCGTGGCCGTCGGCTACAGCGAGCCGGCCCGCGACCTGGTGCCCGCCCACCTGCTGGCCGGCGCCAAGCCGGTCAAGGGCGGCCAGAAGGCGTTCGGCGCCTGAGGCCCGACCGGCGGAGCAGGCCCGCGAACCCCCGCTGAGGTGGGGGTTCGCGGGGCCGAGGGGGGTCCCCAAGATCCCCGGAACGGACATGCGAAACTTTTCACATGACTGGCCACAAGCGTCGTGAGCACCGCCGCCACCGCCGCACCGGGCTCGCCGCAGCCACCGCTGCCGCCGCGCTGCTGCTGTCGGCGTGCGGCTCGGACAGTGACGGCGGCGGCCCCGCCTCCGGCAGCGGAACCAACTTCGTCACCAGCGACAGCGGCATCTCGACCGTCGCGAAGGGCGAGCGCCGGGCCGCTCCCCGGCTGCAGGGCGAGACGCTGGACGGCGGACAGCTCGACACGGCCGACTACCAGGGCAAGGTGCTCGTCCTCAACGTGTGGGGCTCCTGGTGCGCCCCGTGCCGCGCCGAGGCCAAGCACTTCGTGAAGGTCTCCGAGGAGACGAAGGACCAGGGCGTCCAGTTCGTGGGCATCAACACCCGCGACGCCGCCGTCCAGCCCGCCCTCGCCTTCGAGGAGGAGGAGGGGATCACGTATCCGAGCCTGTACGACCCGACGGGCCGGCTGCTGCTCCGCTTCGACAAGGGCACGCTCAACCCGCAGGCCGTCCCCACCACGCTGATCATCGACCGGGACGGCCGGATCGCGGCGCGTGGTCTCGGGGCGCAGAGCGAGGAGAAGCTGCGCGAGATGCTCGACCCGGTGCTGGCGGAGAAGTGACGTGACGCTCCTCGCCGTGGACGTGACCGGCACCGTGATGAGCGGGGCCCTGCTGCTGGCCCTGCCCATCGCGGTGCTCGGCGGACTCGTCTCCTTCTTCTCGCCGTGCGTGCTGCCTCTGGTGCCCGGCTACCTCTCCTACGTCACCGGCGTCACCGGCACCGACCTGGCGGAGGCGCGGCGCGGCCGGATGGCGGCCGGGGCCTCGCTGTTCGTGCTGGGCTTCACCGTCGTCTTCGTCTCCACGGGCGCGCTGTTCGGCTACTTCGGGCAGACCCTGCAGGAGTACAGCGGCGTGCTGTCGAAGGTCCTCGGCGTGCTGATGATCGCGCTGGGCGTCTTCTTCATGGGGCTGATGCCCTGGCTGACCCAGCGCGAGTTCCGCTTCCACCGCAGGCCCGCCGCGGGTCTCGCGGGCGCGCCGCTGCTCGGGGCGCTGTTCGGCATCGGCTGGACGCCCTGCATCGGCCCCACGCTGACGTCCGTGCTGGCGCTCTCCAGCGACCAGGCGAGCGCCGGGCGCGGGGCCGTCCTGACCGTGGCCTACTGCTTCGGCCTGGGCCTGCCGTTCGTGCTGGCCGCCGTCGCCTTCCGCAAGGCGCTGGGCGCCTTCGGCTGGGTCAAGCGGCACTACGTCTGGGTGCTCCGCATCGGCGGCACCATGATGATCGTGACCGGTGTGCTCCTGCTCACCGGTGTCTGGGACCTGCTCGTGCAGCACATGCAGGGCTGGGCCAACGGCTTCACACCGGGGATCTGATCCATGAGCGACACCACGACCACCGAACCGGCCGGCGAGGCGGGCGACACCGAGGCGCAGACCCGGCTGTCCACCGCGCCGGTGGAGGACGCGGCGTCGACCGCGATGCCGGGCTCCTTCGGCGGCCGCCGCGCCCCCGGCCCCTGGGGGTGGATCACCTGGACCGGCCGGGAGATCACCGGCTGGGTGCGCTGGTTCTGGCGCCAGCTGACCTCGATGCGGACGGCGCTGCTGCTGCTCCTGCTGCTCTCGCTGGCCGCCGTGCCCGGATCGCTGATCCCGCAGAACGGCATCGACCCGATGAAGGTCGAGCAGTTCCGCGAGGAGCACACCACGCTGTCGCCGGTCTACGACGCGCTGGGCATGTTCGACGTGTACAGCTCGGTCTGGTTCTCCGCGGTCTACATCCTGCTGTTCGTCTCGCTGATCGGCTGCATCGTCCCGCGCACCTGGCAGTTCGTGGGCCAGCTCCGCGGACGGCCGCCGGGCGCCCCGCGGCGGCTGGACCGGATGCCGGCGTACACCACCTGGCGCACCGACGAGGCGCCCGAGAAGGTGCGGCAGGCGGCCTTCGGCGTGCTCAAGGGCCGCAGGTTCCGCGTCGACGCGGTGGGTGACGCGGTCGCCGCGGAGAAGGGCTACCTGCGCGAACTCGGCAACCTCGCCTTCCACCTGGCGCTGATCGTGATGCTGGTCGCCTTCGGCTGGGGCGAGCTGTTCAAGTCCGAGGGCAACAAGCTGATCGTCGAGGGCGACGGCTTCGCCAACACGCCCGTGCAGTACGACGACCTCCGCTACGGGAGCCTCTTCTCCTACGACGACCTCGAGCCGTTCAGCTTCGACCTGCAGGACTTCCGCGCCACCTACGCCACCTCCGGACCCAACCGCGGCACCCCGCGGACCTACGAGGCCGAGCTCACCTACCGCGAGGGCGTCGACGGGGCGGAGAAGAAGAAGGTCGTCGAGGTCAACAAGCCGCTGGAGATCGGCGGCTCCAAGGTCTACCTGACCAGCCACGGCTACGCGCCGGTGGTGACGGTGCGGGACGGCGAGGGAGAGGTCGTCTACTCCCAGCCGGTGCCGATGCTGCCGATCGACCAGAACATCACCTCGCAGGGCGCGGTGAAGGTGCTGGACGGCTACCGCAACCCGAAGGGCGAGGAGGAGCAGCTCGGCTTCTCCACGGTCTTCGTGCCGACCTTCGCCGGTCAGGGCAAGGGGACGATGTTCTCCCAGTTCCCCGCGCTGGAGTACCCGGTCCTCGCGGTCGCCGGCTTCCACGGCAGCCTGGGCGTGGACTCGGGCATCCCGCAGAACGTGTACCAGCTCGACGACCGGAAGCTGAAGCAGTTCAAGGACGAGAACGGCGACATCCTCCGGAAGATGCTGCTGCCCGGCGAGACCATGGAGCTGCCCGACGGCGCCGGCTCGATCACCTTCGAGAAGGAGATCAAGGAGTGGGCGAACTTCCAGATCGTGCAGCAGCCCGCCGGCGGCTGGGCGCTGGGCGGCGCGATCGTCGCCATCGCCGGTCTCTCCGGCTCGCTGTTCATCCAGCGCCGCCGCGTGTGGGTGCGCGCCGTCCCCGGTGACGGGGGCGGGACCGTCGTCGAGATGGCCGGGCTGGGCCGCAGCGAGTCGGCGCGCCTGCCGCAGGAGCTCGGCGAGCTGGTCGGCCTGGTGCACGACCGGGCGCCCACCGCCGCCTCCGAGGCCGGCACCGGCACCGACGCCGACCCCGCCTCCGGCACCGACGCCGACCCCGCCTCCGGGGCCGACTCCGATCCCGGCTCCGACCGCGACTCCGAAGAATCCCCCGTACCTTCCCCTGAAGGGGCTGACAAGTGACGACGCTCGCCGCCAGCACCAACGAGAGTCTCGCGGAGCTCAGCAATCTGCTGATCTACTCCGCGATGGCCGTGTACACCCTGGCCTTCTTCGCCTACATCTTCGAGTGGATCTTCGGCAGCCGCAGCAAGGTGGCCCGAACGGCCGCCGCGCTGACGGCGGGCGACCAGGCGGCCCCGGCCGCCTCCGCCGCCCCGGCCGTCACGGTGAAGAAGGCCGGCGGCACGGCCGTGATGGAGCGACCCGAGGTCGTCGTCCGGTCCTCGGCCTCCTCCCGCGCCGACGTCCCGGACGGCCCCGGAGCGCACGGCGGTGACGAGAAGGGCGACCTCTACGGCCGGATCGCGGTCTCGCTGACCGTCCTCGGCTTCCTGCTCGCCTTCGGCGGCGTGCTCACCCGCGCGCTGTCGGTGCAGCGGGCGCCGTGGGGCAACATGTACGAGTTCAACATCACCTTCACCACGGTGGCCGTCGGCGTCTACCTGGTCCTGCTGGCCTTCCGCAAGAACGTGCGCTGGATGGGCCTGCCGCTGATCACGGTGGTCCTGCTGGACCTCGGTCTCGCGGTCACCGTGCTGTACACCGAGAGCGACCAGCTCGTCCCGGCGCTCCACTCGTACTGGCTGTACATCCACGTCTCCACCGCCATCCTCTGCGGCGCGGTGTTCTACGTGGCGGCGGTCTCCACGATCCTCTACCTGTTCCGCGACTCCTACGAGAACAAGCTGGCCTCCGGCGGCACGCCGGGCCGGTTCGCCACCTCGGTCCTGGAGCGGCTGCCCGCCGCCGCCTCGCTGGACAAGTTCGCCTACCGGGTCAACGCCGCGGTCTTCCCGCTGTGGACGTTCACGATCATCGCGGGCGCCATCTGGGCGGGCGACGCCTGGGGCCGCTACTGGGGCTGGGACCCCAAGGAGACCTGGTCGTTCATCACCTGGATCGCCTACGCCTGCTACCTGCACGCCCGGGCCACCGCCGGCTGGAAGGGCCGTAAGGCCGCCTACCTGGCGCTGATCGCCTTCGGCTGCTGGCTGTTCAACTACTACGGCGTCAACATCTTCGTCTCCGGCAAGCACTCCTACGCCGGCGTCGAGTGACGCGCCGCCCCCGGAACGCACCTGGAGCCGCCCCCGCCGAGGGGGCGGCTCCAGGCGTTCCGGGGGCCTCCTCTACCCTGGCCGTCTCTCAGCCCGTCGGTGGAAGGAACGCGTGAAGATGGTGGCTGCTGCCCCGGTCCTGGAGGAGCTTCGGGAGGTCTGCCAGCCGCAGGCCAAGCTGGCCAGCCGCAACGGCGAGCACTGGGCCGGCCGGATGTACATGCGGGCGATCTCCCTGCGGGTGACGCGCCAGTTGGTGCGGACGCCGGTCACCCCGGACGCGCTCACCTGGACGATGGTGGTCTGCGGGGTCGCCGCGGGAGCCGCCCTGCTGATCCCCGGGCTCACCGGCGCGGTCCTGGCCGCCGTGCTCTTCCAGCTGTTCCTGCTCTTCGACTGCGTCGACGGCGAGGTCGCGCGCTGGAAGGGCCAGAACAGCGCGGCCGGCATCTACGTCGACCGCCTCGGCGCCTACCTGGCCGACGCCGCGCTGCTGGCCGGCGCCGGCTTCCGGGCCGCCGGCTGGGGCGAGGGCGGCGGCTTCGACGGCTGGGTCGCGCTGGGCCTGTTCACCGCGATGGGCGTCGTCCTGCTGAAGGCCTCCACCGACCTGGTGGACGTCGCCCGCGCCCGCCGCGGACTGGCCGTGGCCGACGACGAGTCCACCCGGCCGCGCTCCGAGGGCGTCGCCACGCTGCGCCGGGTGGCCGCCGCGTTCAAGATCCACCGGCTGACCAACGGCATCGAGGCCTCGCTGGTCCTCCTGGCCACCGCCGTGGTGGACGCCGCCCTCGGCTCCCTGGACGCCACGCGGATCGCCCTGGTGGTGCTCGCCGCGGTGACCTGGGTGATGGTCCCGGCGCACCTCTTCTCGATCCTGTCCTCCTCCCGCCTGCGGTAGCTCCCGCCTGCGGTGGCTCCCGCCTGCGGTGGCGGAAACCCGCTCCCACCTGGGGTCATCGGCTCGGTCGATGGCCCCATCGGCATCCCGGCGGAGTACGGCGTGGCCCTCCGTGACGCCCGGGCCGTAGCTTCGGCGGCATGACAACAGAGACGAAGGGGATCGCCCAGCTCACCGCCGCCATGGTGCTGTCCGGGACGATCGGGGTGTTCGTGGTCGAGTCGGGGGCCTCCTCGCTCAACGTGGTGTTCTTCCGGGTGCTGTTCGGCGCGCTGGCACTCGGCGCCTACGTCGCGGCCCGCGGCTGGACGCGGGGGCACGGGTTCACCCGGCGGAGCCTGGCCCTGACCGTGCTGGCGGGGCTGTTCATCGTCGGGAACTGGATCCTGCTGTTCGAGGCGTACGGCAACACCTCGATCTCGGTGGCCTCGGTCGTCTACCACATGCAGCCGTTCTTCGTGGTGGTGTTCGGCGCCCTGCTCTTCCGGGAGCGGCTGACCGCCGCGACCCTCGGCCGGGTGGGCGTGGCCTTCGTCGGCCTGGTCCTGGTCTCGGGGGTGCGGCCGCCCGACCTGACCGGGGGCGGCGGCGACTACCTGCTGGGCATCGGTCAGGCGCTGGGCGCGGCCGTGCTGTACGGACTGGCCACGCTGGTGGTCAAGCGGGTGAACGGGGTGCGCCCGCACCTGATCGCGCTGGTGCAGGTCCTCGTCGGCATCCCGCTGCTGCTGCCCTTCGCCGACCTGGGCGCGATGAGCGGCGCGGGGGCCGGCTCCTGGGGCTGGCTGGTGGCGCTGGGGGTCTTCCACACCGGTGTGATGTACGTGCTGATGTACGCCGCCTACGCCAAGCTCTCCACGCCGAAGATCGCGGTGCTGGCCTTCGTCTACCCGGCGGTGGCGATGCTGACCGACTGGGTGGTCTACGGGCACCACATGGGCCCGCTGCAGGCACTGGGGCTGCCGCTGATCGTCTGGGCGAGCCTGCGGGTCACCCTTCGGAAGCCCGCTGCTCCCGCAGTAGTTGCCGGGTCCGTTCCACGAACAGACGCGCGGCCGGCGTCAGTTGCTTCCCGGAGCGCCACGCCAGTTGCGAGTGGAGAGTGAACGGCGGGCGCCAGTCGAGGCGTTGAAGCGTCCCGGCGGCCAGCAGGTCGGCGACCGCGACCTCGGGGAGCAGGGCGATCCCCAGGCCGGTCGCCGCGGCGCGCCGGGTGGCCTCCACGGTGCCGAACTCCCGGAACGCGACCGGCCGCGGGGCGTCGGCGTTCAGCTCGGCCTCGAAGAGGTCGCGGAACGCGCAGCCGGACTCCACGGCCAGCAGCGGCTCCCCGCGCAGTTCCGCGGTGGCGAGCGACCGTCCGGCCAGCGGATGGCCGGGCGCGGCGACCAGGACGAGCGGCTCGGTCAGCAGCACCACCGTCTCCAGCCCGGCGTGCTCGGTCCGGGCCTCCATCAGGAAGCCGAGGTCGTAGAGGCCGCGGCGCAGCGCGTCCAGGGTCTCGTCGCCGCCGGTGGTGCGCAGCGAGAGCCGGATGCCCGGGTAGCGGTGGTGGAACAGCTCGAACAGCGGCGGCAGCCGGTAGGACGTCAGGGACTCGATGGTGCCGACGGTGAGCTGCCCCGACGGCTCGCCGGGCGCGACGGCGGCGGCACGGGCCTCGTCGGCGAGGTCCAGCAGGCGGCGGGCGTAGGGGAGCAGCCGCTCCCCGGCCTCGGTGAGCCGGATGCGGCTGCCGAGGCGGTCGAAGAGCTCGACGCCGAGGTCCTGTTCCAGGGCGCGGACCTGCGCGGTCACCGTGGACTGCGCGTACGACAGGTCGGCGGCGGCCCGGGTGAAGCTGAGGCGGGTCGCGACCTTCTCGAAGGTCGCGAGCAGCCGCAGTTCGAGCGTCCCGGACACCGGCGTCGGTCCTCCTCGGTCTCTGGCGCGCTCGTGGTGGGGCGGTTCCGTCGTGCGCGGCGGGGTCAGGCCTCGGGGGTGTCCTCGTCGCGCTTGCCGTCGCGCTTGCCGTCGCGCGGGTCACCGTCGGACGGGTCCTGCGGCTCCTCCCGCTTCTTGCGCGACTCGTCCCCCAGCGACTTCAGGAAGTCCGGGTTGTCGTCCGGCGCGACGAACCGCCGGCGCCGACCGCCCCGCATCCCCGGCGAACGCCCTTCGGCGCCCGCCCCGTGGCGGACCTTGCCCGCGACCAGCCACGCGACCGGCCCGATCAGCGCCGTGCCCAGCAGCAGGATCACCAGGGCCCACACCGGCTTGGGCAGTACCCGGACGTCTTCCTCCGGGGTGTTCAGACAGTCGATGAACGCGTAGATGGTCAGGGCCAGCACCAGCAGCAGCGGCAGGATCCTCAGCATGACGGGCGTTCCCCCAGGCAACGACGGCGGGACGGCGGAGGCCGACCCGTGACGTCACCCAGGGTAGCGGCTGGGCGAGTGCTTCGTCCGAGGGGCGGACGCGGAGCCCGAGGGGCCCTCGGTGATACTGGGGGGCATGGCTTACGACGATCTTCGCTCCTTCCTGCGGGCCCTGGAGCGCGACGGAGACCTGAAGCGGGTGTCGGCCGAGGTCGACCCCCATCTGGAGATCGGTGAGATCGTCGACCGGGTCCAGAAGGCGGGCGGGCCGGCGCTGCTCTTCGAGAACGTGCGCGGTTCCGCCATGCCCCTCGCGATGAACGTCTTCGGCACCGACCGCCGCCTGCTGAAGGCGCTCGGCCTGAAGTCGTACGAGGAGATCGGCGAGACCATCGGCGGCCTGCTCAAGCCGGAGCTTCCGCACGGTTTCGTGGGGGTCCGCGAGGCGTTCGGGAAGCTGGGCACCATGACACACGTGCCGCCGAAGAAGGTGAAGGACGGCCCCGTGCAGGAGGTCGTGCTCACCGGCGACGACGTCGACCTCGAGCAGCTTCCGGCGCTCTTCACCTGGCCCCAGGACGGCGGCGCGTTCTTCAACCTGGGCCTGACCCACACCAAGGACCCGGAGACCGGGGTCCGCAACCTCGGGCTCTACCGCCTCCAGCGCCACGACAAGCGCACCATCGGCATGCACTGGCAGATCCACAAGGACAGCCGCAACCACTACCAGGTGGCCGCCCGCCGGGGCGAGCGGCTGCCGGTCGCGATCGCCTTCGGCTGCCCGCCGTCGGTGACCTACTCGGCGACTGCGCCGCTGCCGGGCGGGATCGACGAGTACCTGTTCGCCGGGTTCGTCGCCGGACGGCGGATCGAGATGGTGGACTGCAAGACGGTCCCGCTCCAGGTCCCGGCCAACGCCGAGGTGGTGCTGGAGGGCTGGCTGGAGCCGGGGGAGATGCTGCCGGAGGGGCCGTTCGGCGACCACACCGGTTTCTACACCCCGCAGGAGCCCTTCCCGGCCCTGACCATCGACTGCGTGACCATGCGGAAGAAGCCGCTGCTGCAGTCCATCGTGGTGGGCCGCCCGCCGACCGAGGACGGTCCGCTGGGCCGTGCCACCGAGCGGTTCTTCCTCCCCCTGCTGAAGATCATCGTGCCGGACATCGTGGACTACCACCTCCCCGAGGCGGGCGGCTTCCACAACTGCGCGATCATCTCGATCGACAAGAAGTACCCGAAGCACGCCCAGAAGGTCATGCACGCCATCTGGGGCGCCCACATGATGTCGCTGACCAAGCTGATCGTGGTGGTGGACTCCGACTGCGACGTCCACGACCTGCACGAGGTGGCCTGGCGGGCGCTGGGGAACACCGACTACTCCCGCGACCTGACGGTCGTGGAGGGCCCCGTCGACCACCTGGACCACGCCTCGTACCAGCAGTTCTGGGGCGGCAAGGCGGGCATCGACGCGACCGCCAAGTGGCCCGAGGAGGGGTACACCCGCGACGGCGGCTGGCCCGAGATGGTCCTGTCCGATCCGGAGACGGCGGCGAAGGTCGACCGCCGGTGGAAGGAGTACGGCCTTGACCGCCGCCGCTGAAGCCGCCGACGCCTCCGGTCCCGTACCCGCCGGGTCGCGGCCCGGCCGGGTGCGGGCGTTCCTGCGCCTGGTGATGATCGAGCACTCGGTCTTCGCGCTGCCCTTCGCCTACATCGCCTCGCTGACGGCGATGTTCACGGTGGACCGGTCCGTGCACTGGGTGGACCTGCTGCTGGTCACCGTCGCGATGGTCGCCATGCGGACCTTCGCCATGGCGGCGAACCGGATCATCGACCGGGAGATCGACGCCCGGAACCCGCGGACGGCGCAGCGGGAGCTGGTCACCGGCGCGGTGTCGGTGCGGACCGCGTGGACGGGGGCGCTGGTCGCGCTCGCCGTCTTCCTGGCCACGGCGGCGCTGCTCAACCCGCTGTGCCTGATGCTGGCGCCGCTCGCCGCGATCCCGATGGTCGTCTACCCCTACGGCAAGCGGTTCACCAACTTCCCGCAGGCCATCCTGGGCCTCGCCCAGGCGATCGGGCCGCTGGGCGGCTGGCTGGCCGTCACCGGTGAGTGGTCCTGGGAGGCCGTCGTCCTCGGTGTGGCCGTGGGCGTGTGGATCGGCGGGTTCGACCTGATCTACGCCTGCCAGGACGTCGAGACGGACCGGGAGATCGGCGTGAAGTCGGTCCCCGCCCGCTTCGGCATCCCCGCGGCGATCTGGGGCGCCCGCGGCTGCCACGTCGTCACCACCGCGCTCTTCGCCTGGTTCGGCCTCCTCACCGGGGCGGGCTTCTTCTACTGGGTGGGCCTGCTGATCGTGGCCGGCGCGTTCGTCTACGAGCACACCATCGTCCGCCCGCACGACCTCTCCCGCCTCAACCGGGCCTTCTTCAGCGTCAACGGCTTCATCGGCATCGCCCTGTTCGTCTGCGCCCTCCTCGACCTGGCGCTCCGCGGCCTCACCCTCTGACGCCCCGGGGCCTTCGCCCGGCGCCTGGCGCCTGCTGCCTGGCGCCTGTCTCCGCCCCCGGTGGCCCGGGTGCTTGCCGCCTGGCGGCCCGGCGGGCGGGGCCGGGGTTCGGCGGCTGCCTCACGGTCGTCCGCCCGACGGTCGGGTGTCGGCACCACCCGGTACGGGCGCGCGCTGCTCGACGTGGTGCTGCGTGGCCGCCCCTCCCGACGCCCGGCGGCTGGGCGGGGCCGCCCGGCGGTGACCGCCCTGCGCAGGGCGCGCGCCGCTCGGCCTGTCGGTGTGCGGCCGCACGCGTTGACGCTCGGCGGCCGGACGGAGCGGGGGCCGACGCCCGCCGCGGCACTCGGGGCAGGCGGGGCGCCCTGACCGGTGCGCCCCGTGGGGTCACCCGTCGACGGGTCGGCGGCGGGCCAGGAGGAAGGCGGCGGCGACACCGGCCAGCAGGCCGATCAGGTGGCCCTGCCAGCTCACGCCCGTCTGGTTCGGCGAGAGCCCGGCCAGGACGGAACCGCCCCAGACCGCGGTGATCAGCACCGCGACCAGGACGCCCAGCGGCCGCCGCTCCACGAAGCCGGAGACCAGCAGGAAGCCGAACAGGCCGAAGATCACGCCGGAGACCCCCGCCGTGTTCACCCCGGCCGGGGATATGAGCCACACGCCGACCCCGTCGGCCACCACGATCAGCGCGCACACCGCGAGGAACCGCCGTATTCCGCCGAGGGCGGCGAGG
Source organism: Streptomyces sp. NPDC047130 (assembly GCF_040643475.1). Taxonomy (NCBI): domain Bacteria; kingdom Bacillati; phylum Actinomycetota; class Actinomycetes; order Kitasatosporales; family Streptomycetaceae; genus Streptomyces; species Streptomyces sp. NPDC047130. The sequence continues at coordinate 19,736 of NZ_JBEYUK010000001.1, forward strand.
AAGCCGAGCACCAGCAGCGGGACCGTGTTGGCGGCGACATGGGCGAAACCGAAGTGGACGAACGCCGAGGGCACGACGTCCACCAGCTCGCCGGGATCCCGCGGCATCACCCCGAAACGGTCCAGGGAGTTCCCCGCCAGGACGTCGGCCACCTCCAGCGCCCACAGCAGGGCCACCCAGCCCAGCATCAGCTTCCCGGCGAGCCGCGCCCGGCCCCCGCGCGACACCGTCGCACCGGGTCCCGTACCCGTACCGCCGTCGATGGCCGCCATGGCTCCCCCGTCCCTGTCGTGGATCTGGTGGACCGCCTGCTCCCAGAACGCTTTGCGCCCCTTGTCCGGTTCCCGGATCCGCGCACCGGATCGAAATCCGTTCGCCCCGCCCGACCGGGCGGGACACAATCACGCCCATGCCCAGCTCCGCCGACCAGTTGCTCGAAGCGCTGGAACCGTTGTCCTTCCCGGCCGGCCTCCGCCTCACCGCGACCACCGCCCGGGACCTCGCCCGCCAGGGGGACGGCGCACTGGCCGAGCTGCTGACCGAGCTCGACGCCCGCGGCGCCTACGAGCGCCGCCTGGCCGCGCTGGCCGCGTTCGCCGGGCGGGACGCGGCGTTCCTGACCGCACGCCTCGCCGACCCCGACGAGGTGGTCGCCCGGTACGCGCACCGCGCCGCCCGCACCCTCCCGGTGCCGGACGAGGCCGTCGAGGCGGCCTACCGGGACGCCCCGGACGCGCTCCGCCACCGCCTCGCCGCGCTGATCGTCTCCGGCCCCCGCACCGGGCTCGCCGAACGCCTGCTGCCGCGCCTGCGCCAGGAGTGGGGCGACCACGAGGCCGCCCGCCTGCTGCGAGGCTGCTCCACCCCCTTTGTCGCCCGGCACCTTCCCGCCCTGGCGCACGCCGTGCGGAGCTGGCCGGCGCTGGCCCGCCGCCACCCCGACGCCGTGCTGGACCACCTCGCCGCGGAGCCGGGCCACCGGAGCGCCGGCAGGGAGCGCGAGAACTGGTGGCGGGAGCACGCCCCCACCCTGACCGCACTCGCCGCGGCACGTCCCGGCCGGGTGATGGATCTGCTGGAGCGCCACGGCCCGGCGAGCATCCCGGTGGCGCTGCATCCCGTGTTCCCCGCGCTGGTCACCGCCGACGCCGACCGCCTCGCCCGGTGGCTGGTCGCCCCGGAGCGCGAGCCGGAGAGGGGGGAACCGGCCCTCCCGCCCGGCGTGCTGCGGAAGCTGGTGCGGGCCGAACGGGCGTCCCTGGTGGCGCTCGCCCGCCACTGGGCGCACCGCTCCACCAGGATCCGGCCGCTGCTGACGGCCCTGCCGCCGGCCGCCCGGCCGGCGTTCCTCGACGAGGCCCGGGGCGGGGGCAGCGGCGGGGGCAGCGCATGGGAGGGCCTCGACGTGCTCCCGCTGCTGCCCCGTGAGCGTCGTCACGCCGAGGTACGCCGACTGGCCGCGCTGTTCGACCCGGACGACCTCTGGTGGGAGACCCTGGACACCCTCGCCCACGGCGCCTACGACGAGGCCCGCGAGGAGTTGCTGGCGGCCGTGCGCCGCCGCGAGGCGGGCGACCGGGAGCTGGCCTGGCCGCCGTTCGTGCGCGCCGCCACCCTGGACGGCGGCGAGGCCGCGGTCACCGAGCTGCTGACGGTCATGGGCAGCCGGCTCCGCAACGACCAGGATCCGGTGCGGCGCGCGGCCCTGGAGGCGCTGGCCGACGCCCGGCCCACGGTGTTCACCGCCGCCCACGCGCCCCTGCTGCGGACGATCGCGACCGACGCCCTCCAGGCCCGGGACGCCTCCGCGGGCACCCGGGACGCGCTCCGGCTGCTGGCCACCCGGGTGCTCGCCGCCCACGCCACAGCCCCCGCCACCGCCTCAGCCGACACCCACGCCACAGCCCCCGCCTCAGCCACAGCCCCCGGCCCCACCGCCCCTGCCACGCCGGACGCCCCGCGCGCCGCGGAAGCCCGCTCCGCCGCGGAGCCCCCGCGCGCCGCGGAAGCCCGCTCCGCCGCGGAGCCCCCGCGCGCCGCGGAAGCCCGCTCCGCGGGGGAGCCCCCGCGCGCCGCCGACGCCCTCCGCGGCTGGGCGCTCGCCACGCTGGAGCGGCTCACCGGCCGCACCGGCGCGCCCGACTTCGGCCCCCTGCACCGCGTGCTCCGCCGCGGCCAGGAACACGAGGTGCTGGACACGCTCCGCCCCTGGCTCGACGCGGCCGCCGACCGCGCCGACTTCGGGCTGCTGCTCGGCCTCGCCGCCGCCCTCGGCCCCCGCGCCCGGCGGATGCCCGAGCTGCAGGACCGCCTGGTCACCGCCCTGGAACGCGGTGACGACGACACCTTCCGCACCGCCGTCGAACTGTGGCTCGCCGACCCGCGCACCCGCGACGGACGGGTCGAGGCGCTCCTGCGGCGGGAGCCCTCCGCCGCCGTCCTGCCGCCCGTGCTCGCGGTGCTGTCCCGCCGCCGCACCGACCTGCTGGACGTCCTGCTCGGCGAGGAGCCGCCGTACGGGCGCTTCCTGACGCCGGACGCCCGCCGCCCGCTGCCGGACCTCGCCCACGGCGGCCGCTGGCTGCCCCGCCGGCAACGGGCCGCCGCCCGCCTGGCCGAGCGGACCGCGGCCGACCCCGCACTCCCGCTGGACGAGCGGGCCGCGGTGATCCGCGCCGCCGCGCCCCTGCCGGAGCTGGGCGCCCGCCTCGCGCTGCGGCACGTCGACGATCCGGAGGTGGTGCTCGCCGAGGCCGCGCTGGCCGCGCTGCCCTGGACCGACCGCCCCGAGGACGCCCTGCCCGTGCTGCTGGAGCAGGCCGGCACCGACCGCGCGCGGGTGGCCGTGTACGCCGCCGCGCGTGCCGCCCGGTTCACCGCGCCCTCGGCCCTGGGACCGTCGCTGGGCGCGGTCCTGACCGGGCAGCGCCCCGCCAAGGTGACCTCCCGCAAGGAGGCGGCCCGCCTGGCCGCCCGGTTCCTGCCGCCCGGGCAGGCGGGGGAGCTGCTGGCCGGGGCGTTCGGCGCCGAGGACAGCCAGGCGGACGTGCGCGCCGCGATCGTCCGCGTCCTCCCCGCGCTGGCCGGTGAGGCGTCCGCCTGGGAGGTGCTGGCCGACAGCGGACGGGACGCGGAGTGGGGGGTGCGGAGCGAACTGTTCGCCCTCCGGCCGTGGGAGTTCGCCGAGGAGCACCGCCGGCGTTTCGCCGTCCTGCTGGGCGAGGCGTACGACACCCACCTGACGACGGGCCTGGACCTTCCTCCTTCGGCGGCCGACACCCTCGCCGCCTGGGTGCGCCACGACGCGGCGATGGCCGACCGGCTGTCGCGCACCGTGTGCGACCTGGTGGGCGGCGCCCGCTCCGTCATGGGCATCTCCGCCTGGTCGTTCGCGGCGGACGCCCTGTTCGGGATCGCCGCGTCGGAGCTGCCGCACCCGCTGGGCGGGGCGGCGGAGGGCAGCGTCCTCCACACGACGGTGACCAGGCTGCTCTCCCTGCTGCACACCCCCGAGGGCGGCCACGAGGCGCTGGAGCGGAGCGACCTGCCCGCCCTGCAGCGGCTGCGGCGCCTGTGGGGGACGACGGGACGGCACGACGGCATCACGCGAACCCTCACCGACCTGTTCGCCCAGGAGCCGCTGCTGGCGTTCGAGCACGCCCAGCTGGTCTCCCGGCGGGTCGACCTCACGGCCCGGCCGGACGTCCTCCTCGCCGCCCTGTCGGAGCTGGCGGACGCCCTGGAGCCCCTCGGCGTGCAGGCGGCCGTCACGGTCGCCGGCGAGCTGGCCCGCCACCGCCCGGCGAGGCCCGGGACCGCCGGGGAAGCCGGCGAGGGGGCGGCCGAGGCGGTCCGACGGCTGGCCGGCGACGGCCGCACCGTCACCGGTCTCCTCGCCGTCACCCTCACCACCGAAGGCGGCCTGCGGGGGCAGTGGCCCGAGGAGTGGCGCGACCTGCTGCGCACGCTCCGCCGTCACCCGGACCCGGACGTGCGGCACCTGGCGCACCGGACGTTCACCGCGCGGGAGTAGCCCCGGGCCGGCGGACGCGGCCCCGCCCCTGCCGGACCTGTCGGGCCCCGCCGGTAGGCTCAGGGTGTGAACGCAGGGGAAAAGCGGCGGACTCCTTGGATCGTGGGGGTCTCCGGGGCATCCGGTACGCCATACGCGGCCGCGGTACTGCGCGGGCTGATCGAGGCCGGGGAGAGCGTCGACCTGGTGGTCAGCCGCGCGGCCCGGCTGACCCTGCTGGACGAGACCGGGATCGCGTTCCGCGACGCCCACTGGCAGGACGACCTGTCCGCCTGGCTGGCCAGGGGCGCCGACGGAAAGCCCGGCACCTTCGCGCCGCCGCCGGGCGACATCCGGTACTGGACCGCCGGCGACCTCGCCGCGGGCCCCTCGTCCGGCTCCTATCCGGCCCGCGGGATGCTGATCGTGCCCGCCTCCACCGCCTGCGTGGCCGGTGTGGCGCTGGGCCTCTCCAAGGACCTGCTGCAGCGCGCCGCGAGCGTGACGCTCAAGGAGCGCCGCCCGCTGGTGGTCTCCGTGCGCGAGACGCCGCTCAACGGACAGACGCTGCGGCACCTGGTCACACTGGACGACGCCGGGGCGAGCGTCGTCCCGGCCTCCCCGGCCTTCTACGCGGGAGCCACCCACATCCAGGACCTCGTGGACTTCGTCGCCGGCCGGGTGCTCGACGCGGCGGGCGTCCCGCACACGCTCTACCGGCGGTGGAAGGGCGGCCTCGGCGAGGCGAGGTCCGCCGGGAGCTGACCGCCGTACCCCCGTCGGCCACGGGGCCGGCCCCCGGCCCCCGCCCCCGCCGGGGCGCCGCCGGCCGCCCCACCCCCCCCCGCACTACCGGTCACGTCACCGGGCACACGTCATCGATCACATTCGCGCAGGAACACCTCACCGGAAGGCAATCGATCGCATGGACGCCGTGGACAGGCAGCTCATCCAGGCTCTCAGGGAGAACGGGCGGGCCTCCTACGCGGAACTGGGACGCCTCGTCGGTCTGTCGGGGCCCAGCGTCACCGACCGCATCAACCGGCTGGAGGCGGCCGGGGTCATCACCGGCTACCGCGCCACCGTCGACGCGGCCTCGCTCGGCCTCGGCGTCACCGCGCTGATCGGCATCTCGCTCTCCGACGCCGCCGACCACGAGGACGTCGCCCAGCGGCTCAAGGAGCTGCCCGAGATCGAGGACTGCTGGTTCATCGCCGGCGACGACAGCTACATGCTGAAGGCCCGCGCGAAGGACGTCGACGGCCTGGAGCGCATCATCCGGCGGCTCTCCGGCACTCACGGGGTGTCCCGCACCCGCACCACCATCGTGCTCTCCACCAAGTGGGAGAACCGCGTCGGAGAGCTCCCCGAGGAGTCCTGACCCGCCTCGCCGGACCCGCGGCGGAGACGGCGGCACCGCCGCCGCGGGCCGGAACGGCTGCCGGTTCCCGCCCCGGTGTCCGCCCTGTGGAATCGTCTTGAGGAGCGCGAACGGTAATAAGTAAGGTCGCCTCATGACCCTTACTTTCACGTTCGACCCGGCCGTCACCCCGGACCTCCGCGACGGCATCCTCGACCTCTGGGTGGACGTGACCAACGCCGGCGGCGCCGTCGGGTTCGTGCCCACGGTGACCCGTGACGACATCCGCCCGGCGCTGGTCAAGCAGCTCACCCAGGTCGCCGACGGCACCGCCCGGCTGCTGGTCGGCCGGGACGCCGGGGGCCGCGTGCTGGCCACCGGCTTCCTCGCCTTCAACAGCCACCGGCTGATGCGGCACTGGGTCATGGCCTACACCGTGATGGTCCACCCCGGACACCAGGGCAAGGGGTACGGCCGCGACCTGATGGCCGCCCTCGCCGACGCCGCCCGCGGCCTGGACGGCATCGAGGCCATCAGGCTGGGCTGCCGCGGCGGCCTCGGGCTGGAGCACTTCTACGCCTCCTGCGGCTACAAGGAGGTCGGCCGCGTCCCCGGCGCCATCCGGGTCGGGCCGGGCGACGACCGCGACGACATCACCATGTACCTGCCGCTGACCTAGCACTTCGGTCCCCCCGCCCCGCGCACAAGATCCGTCCGCCGTCGTGTTTCACTGGACGGCAGTGCCTTTGTGTCGGGCTCGTTGGACGGAAGAGTGGGTTTGAGATGCTCCGCTACACACTGATGCGCCTCGGCATCTTCGTGGGCTGCTTCGTGGTCGTCTGGGGCGGTGTCTACGCCGGTCTCCTGCCGAGCGCCGTCGGTGACGCCAACGGCATGTGGATCATCCTGCTGGCGCTGGTGCTCTCCGCCCCGATCAGCTTCGTGGTGCTGCGCGGCGAGCGCGACCGCGCCTCGGTGCGGATCGTCGAGCGGATGGAGCGCGCCAAGGTCAACCTGGAGCGCAACCGCGCCCAGGAGGACTGACCCGCTTCCGCACTCCCCCTCGGTGCCTCGATCCCCCCAAGGAGTCGGGGCACTTGCCATTTATGGGGTGAAAGAGCGTCCTGCCTCACAAAGAAAGGCTTTGGGGTTCCCAAAGCATTGCTGTTAACGTATTCGCATGACGTCAGCAGCCGCGCCCTTCACGCCTCAGCGCCTCGCGCTGGTGGCGCGCCTGCATGTGGACCTCTGCCGCCGCACGGTCGCGGCGTGTCCGGCTCTCGTCTGAGCCCGTTCCACACGCTCGATCCCTTCCGCGGCGCTGCTGACCGATTCCGGGGCGCCGCCCTCGCACGTCTCGTCCCCCCGCGCCCCCGCGCGTTCCCCGTCGGAGTGTGTCCGTGTCCGTGTCCGAGAACACGAAAACCGTGAGCAGGCCCAAGCGCTCGCTCCGGGTGCCCTTCTGGGCCCAGATCATCGCCGGCCTGGTCCTCGGCGTCCTGCTGGGCTGGCTGGCCCGCAGCCAGGACCTCACCTGGCTGGTCACCACGCTCGACAAGATCGGCGGAACGTTCGTCCAGCTGCTGAAGCTGGCCGTCGCCCCGCTCGTCTTCTTCGCGATCCTGGTGTCCATCACCAACCTCCGGAAGGTCAACAACGCCGCCCGGCTGGCCTCCCGCACCCTGCTCTGGTTCCTGATCACCTCGCTGATAGCCGTGGTGATCGGCCTCGCCATCGGCCTGATCACCAACCCGGGCGCCGGCACCGGCCTGACCCCGAAGGACGGCGCCAAGCCGGAGAGCCAGGGCAGCTGGATCGACTTCCTGACGGGCATCATCCCGACCGACGTCATCACGCCGTTCACCGAGCTGAACGTGCTCCAGATCGTCTTCATGGCCGCCGTCGCCGGCATCGCCGCCCTGGCCATCGGGGAGAAGGCGCAGCCCGTCCTCTCCTTCAGCGAGTCGGTGCTGGAGCTGCTCCAGAAGGCGCTGTGGTGGGTCATCCTGCTCGCCCCGATCGGCACCGTCGGCCTCATCGGCCGCGCCATCGCCACCTACGGCTGGGACCTCATCGGCAAGTACGCGACCTTCACCGCCGACGTCTACATCGGCTGCGCGCTGGTGATGTTCGGCGTCTACCCGCTGCTGCTCGCCACCGTCGCCAAGGTCAGCCCGATCCAGTTCTTCAAGGGCGCCTGGCCGGCCATCCAGCTGGCCTTCGTCTCGCGCTCCTCGGTCGGCACCATGCCGCTGACCGTCAAGGTCGTCGAGCGCCTGGGCGTCCCGCGTGAGTACACCTCCTTCGCGGTGCCGTTCGGCGCCACCACGAAGATGGACGGCTGCGCCGCCATCTACCCGGCGCTGGCCGCGATCTTCGTGGCGCAGATCTTCGACGTCCAGCTCGGCATCCAGGAGTACCTGCTGATCGCGTTCGTCGCGGTCGTCGGCTCCGCCGCCACCGCGGGCCTCACCGGCGCCACCGTGATGCTGACCCTGACCCTCTCCACGCTGGGTCTGCCCCTGGAGGGCGTGGGTCTGCTGCTGGCCATCGACCCGATCCTGGACATGATCCGCACCGCCACCAACGTGGCCGGCCAGGCGGTCGTCCCGGTCCTGGTCGCCGCGCGGGAGAACATCCTGGACCGCGACGCCTACCGCACCGCCTCCGCGTCCCCGCTCGAGGGCGACGAGCCGGAGGTCCGCGACCGGGCTCCCGAGCCGGTGCCCGCCACCGTCTGACCCACCCGCCCCGCCGCACCGGCCACGTCCACCTCCACCGCCGGCCGGGCGGACGAGCAGCCGACAGGCCCCCTCCGCCCGACCGGGCGGAGGGGGCCTATCGGCATCTTCGGCGCATTCCGGTCCACTTCGGGCCTTCCCGTGTGCTTCCGTGACCGAACACACACCGTGTCGCCTGTCCGAACGGTCAGATCTGACCGTTCGGACAGTTAGCGTGGTGCCATGGCACGCCCGTCCAGCGGTCTGCACGAGCGCCTGCTCGCCTCCGCCCTGCGCCTGTTCGTCTCCCGCGGCTTCCGCGGCACGTCCCTCGCGGACATCGCCGCCGACGTGGGCTGCTCCAAGGCGTCGTTGCTCTACCACTTCAGCAACAAGGAGGCGATCCTCACCGAGCTGCTGATGCCGGTGGGGTGCGAGGTCTTCGCGCTCGACGACCGGCTGAGGGAGATGGACGGCGACGAGGCCGCGCTCACCGCGGTCCACTCCTTCGTCGACATCACCCTGCGGTTCCGCCGCGAGATCAAGCTGCTCTTCGACAACCTCGCCGACGTGTCCACGCTGCCCGACCTGGGCGTCGAGACCATCGACGGGATCAGGGAGCGGCTGGTCGACGCCGTGGCGGGGCGTTCCACCGATCCCCGCGACCGCATCGCCGCGGCGATGGCCCTCGGCGGCGTCTTCGCCACGGGTGCGGGCGACCTGCCCTACGACGACCGCGTCCTCCGCGAGGCGCTGCTCACCGGCGCGCTGCGGACCCTCGGCCGGGACACCGGCCGGGCCGCCCTCGACCAGGACGCCCGTCAGGGCGCCGGTCCGGGCGCCGCTCACGACAACGATCCACAGCTCGGGAAGAACTAGAAGAAGGGCCCCACTCCCATGGCGACCTTGCTCTACCGGTTGGGCCGCGCGTGCTTCGGGCGCCGCGGCCTGGTGGTGGCCGTATGGCTGCTGCTGCTCGCCCTGATGGGCGGTGCGGCGGCGGCCTTCATGGGCACCACCACCAACGCGTTCCGGATGCCGGGGACCGAGTCCCAGCGTGCGATGGACGCGCTGCAGAAGCAGTTCCCGCAGGCCGCCGGCGCGACCGGCACGGTGGTGATCACCTCCGAGCAGAAGCTCACCCCGGCCGACGTCGCGCCCGTCGTGAAGGACGCGGCGGGCATACCCGGCGTGGTCGCCGCGATGGACCCCTTCCAGATGCAGTCCGTCTCGCCCGACGGGCGGTACGCGCTGGTCCAGGTCCAGTTCAAGGACGAGATCGCCGACATCACCGACAAGCAGCGCGACGCCTACGCCGAGCTGCCCGAGGAGTACGACGGCGAGGGCGGCTCGGTCCGGGTCGAGGTGGGCGGCGAACTCGCCCAGACCCCGCCGGAGATCGGGTCCACCGAGGCGATCGGCGTGGCGGTCGCCGCCGTCGTCCTGGTGATCACCTTCGGCTCGCTGGTCGCCGCCGGCATGACGCTGCTCAACGCCCTGGTGGGCGTGGGCGTCGGCATGGCCGGGCTGTACGCCCTCACCGGCTTCGTGGAGCTCAACAGCACCAGCCCGGTGCTGGCGCTGATGCTGGGCCTGGCCGTCGGCATCGACTACTCCCTCTTCATCACCTCCCGCTACCGCCAGTTCCTGGTCGAGGGCGTGGAACGCCGCGAGGCGGCCGGGCGGGCCATCGGCACGGCCGGCTCCGCGGTGGTCTTCGCCGGCGCCACGGTGGTCATCGCCCTGGCCGGCCTGTCCGTCGTCGGCATCCCGTTCCTGTCCGCCATGGGCCTGGCCGCGGCGGCCACCGTCGCGGTCGCGGTGCTGGTGGCGCTCACCCTGCTCCCGGCGGTGCTGGCCTTCGCCGGCGACAGGATCCTGCCGCGCAAGCTGCGCAGCACGGTCGCCGAGAAGGGCGAGGCGGAGGTCAAGGAGGGCTTCGGGTACACCTGGGGCCGCCTGGTGCTGAAGCTGCGCATCCCGATCCTGCTGGTCGGCATCGCCGGCCTGGGCGTGCTGTCCCTGCCCGCCCGCGACATGCACCTGGCGCTCCCGGACGCCGGCACCGCCGCCGTGGAGACCACCGAGCGGCAGGCGTACGACCTCACCGCGGAGGGCTTCGGCCCCGGCTTCAACGGCCGCCTGATGGCCGTCGTCTCCGCCGACACCCCGAACGCCACCAAGGCCGCCGTCCAGGACGTCGCCGCGCTGATCCCGGACGTCAAGGGCGTCGCGGCCGTCGCGCCGCCGCAGTTCAACCAGGACGGCACGACCGCGCTGGTCGCGGTGATCCCGACCACCGGCCCGACCGACCCGGCCACCGAGGACACCGTCCACGCCATCCGCGGGAAGGTGGCCGACGTCCAGGGCGCCGACGTGGCGCTGACCGGCATGACCGCCATCGGCATCGACATCTCCGAGAAGCTGGCGGACGCGCTCCCGGTCTACCTGCTGCTGGTGGTCGGCCTCTCGGTCCTGCTGCTGATGCTGGTGTTCCGCTCGGTCCTGGTGCCGCTGAAGGCCGCCCTCGGCTTCCTGCTGACCGTCGGCGCCACCTTCGGCCTGACCACGGCGGTGTTCCAGGAGGGCCACCTCGCCGACCTGGTGGGCGTGGACACGCCGGGCCCGCTGGTCAGCTTCCTGCCGATCATCCTCATCGGCATCCTGTTCGGCCTCGCCATGGACTACGAGGTGTTCCTGGTGTCCCGCATGCGGGAGGACTTCGTCCACGGGGACAGCCCGCGCCAGGCCACGGTCAACGGCCTCGGCCACAACGCGCGGGTGGTGACGGCGGCCGCGTTGATCATGATCGCCGTGTTCGCGGGCTTCGTCTTCGCCCACGACCCGATCATCAAGTCCATCGGCTTCGCCCTCGCCGTCGGCGTGGTGATCGACGCGTTCGTCGTCCGCATGACGCTGGTGCCGGCGGTCATGTCGCTGATGGGCCGCGGCGCGTGGTGGCTGCCGAAGTGGCTGGACCGGGCGCTGCCGGACCTCGACATCGAGGGCGAGAAGCTCCGCCACGCGCTCGCCGAGCCGGCCACCGGGGACCGCGAGAAGGTCACCGTGGGCTGACGCCGCGTCGCGCACGTCTTCGGGGCCCCGGCGGATCCTTCCGCCGGGGCCCCGTCGTGAACGAGGGGGTCCGCCCGGCGGCAGGCGTCATAGGGTGGCCGCATGGTTGGAGGAGCGGTGCGGACCCGTCGCCTGCCGCGGGCGGAGCGCGAACGACAGATGATGGACGCCGCCGTCCGGGTGTTCGGCCGCCGCGGCTACCGCGGCGCGTCCATGGACGAGGTCGCCGAACTGGCGGGCGTCTCCAAGCCGTTGGTGTACCTCTACCTCAAGTCCAAGGAAGACCTGTTCACCGCGTGCATCCGCCGCGAGGCCAAGGCGCTCTCGGACGCGGTCCGGGCGGGCGTCGCCGACGCCTCGCTGCCCGCCGACCGCCAACTCTGGGCGGGACTCCACGCGTTCTTCCGGCACACCGCGGAACACCCCGACGGGTGGGCGGTCCTGCACGTCCAGGCCCGGACGCACGGGGAGCCGTTCGCGGCGGAGGTGGCGGCGATGCGCGAGGAACTGGTCGCGCTGGTGACCCACCTGATCGCGGTGGGGGCGCGGGCCGCGCACCGCGACCCGGACCTCCCGGAACGGGAGGTGGCCGGGCTCGCGGAGGCGCTGGTGGGGGCGGCGGAGTCGATGGCGGCCTGGGCCAACGCGACGGAGGGGGTGTCGGCCCGGCAGGCGGCCGCGACGCTGATGAACTTCGCCTGGGCCGGCCTCGGCAACCTCACCACCGGCCGCCCCTGGACCCCGCCCCCGCCCTGACGGCCGGCGGGGGCCGGGGCGGGGCGCGGGCGGGTCAGGGCGGCGGGGGTCAGGACGGGGCGACGTCGCCCTCGACGTGGAGGTGGCCGGACGAGCGGAGCTGGAAGCGCGGGCCCGCCTCGGCGTAGTGGACGGTGGCCGGCAGCAGCACCGGCGCCTTGAAGCGGGCGCCCACCACCGCCCCCTCCGGCACCCCGTACGCCGCGAGACACCGCGCCACCGTCCACATGCCGTGCGCTATCGCCCGCGGGAAGCCGAACAGCCGCGCCGTCGCCGCCGAGAGGTGGATCGGGTTCCGGTCCCCGGAGGCGGCCCCGTACCGCCGGCCGAGGTCACCGGGCAGCCGCCACTCCGCCGTCGCCGGCAGCTCCTCCGGCTCCGCCCGCTCCCGCGCCCGCTGCTCCGTCCCCTCCGGTTCCGCCCGCTGTTCCGTCCCGTCCGGTTCCGCCCTCCGCTCCCCGCCGTCGGAGCCCGCCGCGCCCGGCGGGACCCGGTGCCGCGCCAGGTACGTGCTGCGGGACTCCCACACCAGCTCCCCGGCGTCCCGCGCCCGGGTGAGGACCGTCGCCTCCGTGCCCCGCCGGTGCGGGGCGAGCCCCTCCACCTCGACCGCGATCTCGTACGGCCGGTCCGCCGGCATCGCGCCGTGCCGCGTGATCCCGATCGACGTGTGCACCAGCCCCAGCACCGGCAGCGGGAACGCCCGCCCGCTCATCAGCCGCATGGTGGCGGCGAAGCCCAGGACGTGCGGGTAGGTCACCGGCAGCGTCCCGTCGTCCTCGAACCCGCAGATCCGCCGGTAGGCGCCGAGCCGCCCCGCGTCCGCCCGCACCGAGGGCTGCACCAGCCGGGTCCGCGGGAACGGGGCGTCGGGGCGGGGCCGCTTGGTGGGGGAGAGCAGCGCGCCCCGCAGCAGCAGCGGCGCCAGCGCGGGCGGCCGGGTGAGCACGATCGCGTCGGTCATGTCCTCACGCCCCCAGCAGGCTCTGGCCGCAGACCCGCACGACCTGCCCGTTGACGCCGCCGGAGGCGGGGCCGGCGAACCAGGCGTGGGTCTCGGCGACGTCCACCGGGAGCCCGCCCTGGACCAGGGAGTTCATCCGCCGGCCCGCCTCGCGGATCATCAGGGGGACCGCCGCCGTCATCTTCGTCTCGATGAACCCCGGCGCCACCGCGTTCACGGTGACCCCGTGCTCGGCGAGCGCCCGCGGGGCCAGCGACCGGACCATGCCGATGACGCCCGCCTTGCTGGCGGCGTAGTTCGTCTGCCCCGAGTTGCCGGCGATGCCCGCGATGGAGGCGGTGGCGGTGATCCGGCCGCCGCGCGGGATCAGCCCCTGCGCCAGCAGCGTGTCGGTGGTGTGCAGCACGCTGGCCAGGTTGACGTCGAGCACCGAACTCCAGCGGTCCGCGGGCATGTTGACCAGGCGGCGGTCGCGGGTGATCCCGGCGTTGTGGACCAGCACGTCCAGCCGCCCGTCCGGCAGGACCGAGGCGATCCGGTCCGCGGCGTCCACGGCGGTGATGTCCAGGCCCAGGGCGGTGCCGCCCAGCCGCCCGGCGAGCGCGCGGGCCTCCTCCTCGGCCTGCGGCACGTCCAGCACGACCACGTGGGCGCCGTCCCGGGCGAGCGTCTCGGCCACGGCCGCGCCGATGCCCCGGGAGGCGCCGGTGACCACCGCCGTCCTCCCGGCCAGCGGACGGTCCCAGTCTTCGGGAGCGGTCACCTCGGCCTCGTCGACCTCGATCACCTGGCCGTCCACGAACGCGGACTTCGGTGAGAGCAGGAAGCGCAGCGTGGACTCGGCCGAGGCGGCGTCGGTCAGGCGGACCAGGTTGACCGTCCGGCCCCGGCCGATCTCCTTGCCGAGCGAGCGGACGAAGCCCTCCAGGCCCTGCTGGACCGCTGCCTGGTGGTGGTCGCCCGCGTCGAGCGGCGCCCCGAGGACGACCACCCGGCCGGACTCGGCGACGCCGCGCACCACCGGGTGCAGCGCGCCGTGCACCCCGGCCAGCGCCTCCACGGTCCGCACGCCGGTGGCGTCGACCACCACCGCGGCGGGCCGTTCGGCGCCCTCGGTGCGCACCTCCGGTCCGGTGCGGGCGAGCACGGGGGAGAGGTCGAGGGCGGACTTCCCGGCCGTCAGGTGCAGCAGCGGGCCGTCGAGGACGGGCCGCTCGGCCGACCACCGGCGCAACGGGGCGGGCTGCGGCAGCCCCAGCCGCTTGCTGAGGAAGCGGCCGGGCGCGGTCCGGGTGAAGCTCTGATAGCGGTCGGCCATGTGGGGGCTCCCAGGCAGGTGCTCGACGAACGAGGGCGGCTTGCCGTGGCGTGCTGAGGCCCGCGACGGCTCGCTGTGGCTTACTTCGGCTTACTCTGGAGTAACGTTACCGATGGTAAGGCTCGATGGGTAAGCCCCGGTCGCTGGACCGGTGCGTGAGCGCCGCCGATGCCCGGGCGGCACCAGGCTCGAGGTAAGGAGCAGGCCAAGATGACCGATTCCCTGCAGCCCCCGGCGACCCGGCGGGTCGCCGTCGTCGGTGGTACGCGTATTCCGTTCGCCCGCTCCGACGGCCCCTACGCGACCGCCTCCAACCAGGACATGCTGACGGCCGCCCTGGACGGGCTGGTCGAGCGGTACGACCTCCAGGAGCCCGGCGCCGTCGGCGAGTTCGTGGCCGGGGCGGTCCTCAAGCACAGCCGCGACTTCAACCTGGCCCGGGAGACCGTGCTGGGCTCCCGGCTGGACCCCAGGACCCCCGCCTACGACATCCAGCAGGCGTGCGGCACCGGCCTCCAGGCCGTCGTCGCCGTGGCCAACAAGATCATGCTGGGCCAGCTGGAGTCCGGTGTGGCCGGCGGCGCCGACACCGCCAGCGACGCCCCGCTGCGGCTCAACGACCGGCTGCGGAGGATCCTGCTGGAGGCCCGCCGGGCGAGGTCCACCGGCGCCCGGCTCAAGGCGCTGTCCAAGGTGCGCCCCTCCCACCTGGTCCCCGACATCCCGCGCAACGCCGAGCCCCGCACCCGCCTGTCCATGGGCGAGCACGCGGCGGTCACCGCGCGGGCCTGGGGCATCACCCGTGAGGCGCAGGACGAACTGGCCGCGGCGAGTCACCGCAAGCTGGCCGCGGCCTACGAGCGGGGCTTCTTCCAGGACCTGGTGGTGCCCTTCCGGGGCCTGGCCCGCGACCAGAACCTGCGGCCCGGCTCCACGGTGGAGAAGCTGGCGACCCTCAAGCCGGTCTTCGGGCTGGACGGGCCGGAGCCCACCATGACGGCGGGCAACTCCACGCCGCTCACCGACGGCGCGGCCACCGTGCTGCTGGCGAGCGAGGAGTGGGCCGAGGCGCGCGGACTGAAGCCGCTGGCCTACCTGACGGCCTACGAGACGGCCGCCGTGGACTTCGTGCACGGGGACGTCGCCGACGGCGAGGACGGCCTGCTGATGGCCCCGGCCCACGCGGTGCCGCGGATGCTGGAGCGGGCCGGGCTGGGCATCGAGGACTTCGACCTGATCGAGATCCACGAGGCCTTCGCCTCCCAGGTGCTGGCCACGCTGGCGGCCTGGGAGAAGCGGGGCCTGGCCCCGGTGGACCGCGACCGGCTGAACGTGGCCGGGTCCTCGCTGGCCACCGGTCACCCCTTCGCCGCGACCGGCGCCCGGGTGGTCGCCACGCTGGCCAAGCTGCTGGCCGAGCGGGACGGGCCGGGCCGCGGCCTGATCTCCGTCTGCGCGGCCGGCGGCCAGGGCGTCACGGCCATCCTCGAACGGGCCTGAGCGCCGCCACGGCGGCGGCCGGCGCGGGGACGGCGGCGGCGCGTCAACGGCGGCAGCCGGAAAAAGGCAGGAGCCCCCGGACGCCGGCGAAAGCCGGCAGGGGGCTCCTTGGGTACTGCACTCGTTCCGGAATCAACTCAACCGGAGCAGAGCATCGGGCTCTCTTCGAGCCGGAGGCTTACTGCGGGGTGACGTTCTCCGCCTGCGGGCCCTTCGGACCCTGGGTCACGTCGAAGGTCACCGCCTGGTTCTCCTCGAGGGAGCGGAAGCCGCTCGCGTTGATCGCGGAGTAGTGGACGAAGACGTCGGGGCCTCCGCCTTCCTGGGCGATGAAGCCAAAGCCCTTTTCGGCGTTGAACCACTTCACGGTTCCGGTAGCCATAAGCCCTCCTTGGGCCCAAAGGGTTGCCCTGCTCCAGAACCTGCAAGTGTCCGAAACAACTGCACAAGTCTGAAAACGACGAGAGCCCGCGGTCACATGCTCCGCAGGCTCTGTACTGCAAGGGAAACCAAACTGCAACTTGCTGCGAGCCTAGCACGCGAGGGCCCGGACGCAAGAGAGGGCAAGATCACGTCACCCGTGTGCATAAAACTCGCAGATCGGGGTTGACGGTTGGGTTGGGCCGTGCGGGTGACCGGGGGGTGGTGCCGGTCGTGCCGCGGGCACGAGGTACGCGGGCGCGCGCGGGCGCACCCTGAGCGCCGGGTTGCGCCGGACGGGGTCTAGTCTCGCGATGTGGACAATTCTCGCATCCGGCCGCGCGTCGGCCACATCCAGTTCCTGAACTGCCTGCCCCTCTACTGGGGGCTCGCGAGAACAGGCACGCTCCTCAATCTGGAGCTGACCAAGGACACCCCGGAGAAGCTCAGCGAGAAACTGGTCGCGGGCGACCTGGACATCGGCCCGGTCACCCTCGTCGAATTCCTCAAGAACGCCGACGAACTGGTCGCCTTCCCGGACATCGCGGTCGGCTGCGACGGTCCCGTGATGTCGTGCGTGATCGTCTCCCAGCTCCCGCTGGAGCAGCTCGACGGCGCCCGGGTCGCCCTGGGCTCCACCTCCCGGACCTCGGTGCGGCTGGCCCAGCTCCTGCTGCAGGAGCGTTTCGGCGTCACCCCCGAGTACTTCACCTGCCCGCCGGACCTGGGCGCGATGATGCAGGAGGCGGACGCCGCCGTCCTGATCGGCGACGCGGCGCTGCGGGCCAGCCTGCACGACGCGCCGCGGCTCGGTCTGGCCGTGCACGACCTGGGCGCGCTGTGGAAGGAGTGGACGGGCCTGCCGTTCGTCTTCGCCGTCTGGGCCGCGCGGCGCGACTACCTCGAGCGCGAGCCGGAGCTCACCCGCCGCGTCCACGAGGCCTTCCTCGCCTCCCGCGACCTCTCCCTGGAGGAGGTCACCAAGGTCGCCGAGCAGGCCGCCCGCTGGGAGGCGTTCGACGCCGAGCTCCTGGAGCGGTACTTCACCACCCTCGACTTCCGCTTCGGCCCCGAACAGCTCGGCGCCGTCGCGGAGTTCGCCCGCCGCGTCGGCCCCACCACAGGCTTCCCGGCCGACGTACGGGTCCAGCTGCTGGAGACGTAGGGAAACGACCCGGCCCGCGGCTCGCGGCCCGGAACCCGGAGACTCCTTGCCTCCCGCCGGGGCCCCTCCCCGTCCGGTTCCCGGCCTAGGCTGGGTGGGTGACGACCGAGCTGTGGCTGCTGGTGCTGGTGGCGGCGGGGTGGGGGGCGGTGGCGGGGCTGACGCTGGCGAGGCCCGCGTACCGGCTGGCGGTGGAGCCGGGGCGGCCGTGGCGGGCCGACTGCCCCGACGGGCACGCGCTGGCCGGCTGGCTCGGCACCGCCCGGTGCGGTGGCTGCGCCGGGCCGTACGGCGGAGGCGGGGTGGCGCTGCCCCTGGTGACGGCCGCTCTGAGCGCGGCCCTCGCCGCCGCGACCGGGCCGCGCCCGGAACTCCTCGTCTGGCTGCTGCTGACCCCCGTGGGCGTGCTGCTGGCCGCCGTCGACCTCCGGGTCCACCGCCTGCCCGACGTGCTGACGCTGCCGCTGGCCGGGGCCGCCCTCGTGCTGCTGGGGGGCGCCGCGCTCCTGCCCGGGCACGCGGGCCGGTGGACCGGCGCGGTGCTCGGCGCCCTCGCGCTGGCCGGCGGCTACCTGGTGCTCCACCTGGTCAGCCCGGCGGGCATGGGCTTCGGCGACGTCAAGCTGGCCCTCACCGCCGGCGCCGTCCTCGGCTGGTACGGCGGGGGCGCCGTGATCCTGGGCGCCTTCCTCGGCGTCCTCCTCGGCGGCCTCCAGGGGCTCGCCCTGGTCGCCCTCCGCCGCGCCGGCCGCCGCACGGAGTTCGCCTTCGGCCCCTCCCTCCTCCTGGGCACCCACCTCACCCTCCTCGCCGCCGCCCGGGCGGCCTGACCTTCCCCCCCCCGTCGGACGGCCGGCGCGCTGAACAGTGGCGACGCGCACGAGGCGGGAGGTGGCGCAGGAGTGTCCAGAGGCTCCGGTGGGGCGGTCGGGGGGCTGGCGTAGGCTGATGCGGTCCGTCCAAACCCTTGACGAAAGGGACGCATCGGTGACCGAGAAGGCCGAACTTCAGTCTGTGCTCGACCGTGCCGCCGACGGTGGGCGGATCACTCCCGAGGAGGCGGTCGCCCTCCTCAGGGACGCCCCGCTGCACGCCCTCGGCCAGGCCGCCGACGCCGTCCGCCGCCGGAAGTTCGCCGGTGTCGAGCACATCGCGACGTACATCATCGAGCGGAACATCAACTACACGAACGTGTGCGTCACCGCGTGCAAGTTCTGCGCCTTCTACGCGGCCCCGAAGGACACCAAGAAGGGCTGGACCCGCGACCTCGACGACATCCTGCGCCGCTGCGCGGAGACGGTCGAGCTGGGCGGCACCCAGATCATGTTCCAGGGCGGGCACCACCCCGACTACGGCGTCGAGTACTACGAGTCGCACTTCAAGGCCATCAAGGACGCCTTCCCGCAGCTGGTCATCCACAGCCTGGGCGCCTCCGAGGTCGAGCACATGGCCCGGATCTCCAAGGTCTCCGTCGAGGAGGCCATCACCCGGATCCACCGGGCCGGCCTGGACTCCTTCGCCGGCGCCGGCGCCGAGCTGCTGCCCGCGCGGCCGCGCAAGGCGATCGCCCCGCTGAAGGAGAGCGGCGAGCGCTGGCTGGAGATCATGGAGACCGCGCACCGCCTCGGCGTCGAGTCGACGACGACCATGCTGATGGGCACCGGCGAGACCTACGCCGAGCGGATCGAGCACCTGCGGATGATCCGCGAGGTGCAGGACCGCACCGGCGGCTTCCGCGCCTTCATCCCGTACACCTACCAGCCGGAGAACAACCACCTGAAGGGCCGCACCCAGGCGACGCTCTTCGAGTACCTCCGGATGATCGCCGTGGCCCGCCTCTTCCTGGACAACGTCACCCACATCCAGGGCTCCTGGCTGACCACCGGCAAGGAGGCCGGGCAGCTCTCGCTGCACTACGGCGCGGACGACCTGGGCTCGATCATGCTGGAGGAGAACGTGGTCTCCTCGGCCGGCGCCCGCCACCGCTCCAACCGGCAGGAGATCATCGACCTGATCCGCGCCGCCGACCGCGTCCCCGCGCAGCGCGCCACCACCTACGAGCACCTCGTGGTGCACGACGACCCGGCGAACGACCCGGGCGACGGCGACCGCGTCACCTCGCACATCTCCTCCACGGCCATCGAGCGCGGCATCGCCCACCCGGAGCTGCAGATCGTCGACGCGGGCTGAGGGACGACGCCACGGTGCTGACCATCCACGCCGCCGAGCTCCTGGTGACGGGGGACCGGCGGCCGCCCGTCCCCCGGGGCGCGGTGCTGGTGCGGGGCGGCACGGTCGCCCGAGTCGGGCCGTACGAGGAGGTCGTGGCGGCCGGCCCGGGCGCCCGGGTGCGGTGTTGGCCCGGGATCATCACGCCCGGCCTGGTCAACCCCCACGGGCCCGAGCTGCTGGAGAGCACCTACCACCCGGACCCGCGCGAGGCGGACGAGCTGGGGACGGCGCCGCTGGCCGGGGAACGGCTCGCCGCCCTCGGGACGACCGAGGCCCGGTGGTCCGCGAGCGCCCGGCGCGGCGTGCAGCGGATGCTGGCCCACGGCACGGTGGCCGTCGCCGGCGCCCTCCGGCGGCCGGGGGCGCTGGACGCCGTCGACCGGGTGGGCCTCGTCACCGTCCCTGTCACCGGGGAACGCCTCGCCCCAGCCGCGGGGCCGCCCTCGCTCGACCCGCTCGCCGGGCGGGCCCCCGCCGAGGCGTACGGCCCGTCCTTCGCCGTCGACGGCGCGGACGCCACCTTCGCGGTCTTCGACGTCCCCGACGAGGCCGCCCTCGCCGAGCGGGGCGCGGCCACCTGCGTCGCCACCGTCCTCCGCGGCCGCCTGCTCTTCCGCCGCCGCTGACCGACGGGGCGTCGGTCCCGGGCGGGAGGGCGGCTGCAACAATGGGCGGCGTGACCCGCGCATCCCTGGACAAGCAGCCGCACGAAGTCGCCTCGATGTTCGACGGCGTGGCGAAGCGGTACGACCTCACCAACGACGTGCTGTCCCTGGGCCAGGCCCGGCTCTGGCGCAAGGAGGTCGCCAAGGCGGTGGACGCCCGGCCGGGGCAGAAGGTGCTCGACCTCGCCGCCGGCACGGCCACCTCCTCGCAGCCGTTCGCGGAGGCCGGCGCCTACGTGGTGCCGTGCGACTTCTCCCTCGGCATGCTGCGGGTCGGCAAGGAACGCCACCCGTGGATGCCGTTCACCGCGGGGGACGCCACGAAGCTGCCGTTCCGGGACGACACCTTCGACGCCGTCACCATCTCCTTCGGCCTGCGCAACGTGCACGACACCGACGCGGCGCTCGCCGAGATGTTCCGGGTGACCAGGCCCGGCGGGCGCGTGGTCATCAGCGAGTTCAGCCGGCCCGTGTGGGCCCCGTTCCGCACGGTGTACATGGAGTACCTGATGAAGGCGCTCCCGCCGGTGGCCCGGACAGTGTCCTCCAACCCGGACGCGTACGTCTACCTGGCCGAGTCGATCCAGGAGTGGCCCGACCAGCCGGCACTGGCCTCCCGCCTGGTCAAGGCCGGCTGGGGCGAGGTCGCCTGGCGGAACCTCACGGGTGGCATCGTGGCCCTGCACCGGGGTTTCAAGCGGGTCTGAGGGGTCGGCCAACGCCGTTGTCCGACGCGGATGTTGGGGAACCGACGGGGTACGTCCCGGTGTCCGAAGGGGCAGTCCGGTCCTCCAGGATGGGTGGTGCCCATGGCTACGTTCTGCCCGAGCTGCCGTACCTCGGGGCCCGACGGGGCACGCTTCTGCTCGCGCTGTGCCGCGCCGGTGACCGCGGGGCCGCCCCCCGGCCCGCCGCCCCCGGGCGCCCCCTCCACCCCACCGGCCCCGGCCGCGACCACGCCCCCGGAGCCGCCGCAGCCGCCAGGTGCGACCACGCCTCCGGAGCCGCCGCAGCCGCCAGGTGCGACCACGCCTCCGGAGCCGCCGCAGCCGCCAGGGTCCGCCGCGTCCCCCGAGGCGGCGGGGTCCAGCCCCCCGGCCGAGCCGACCCAGCGCCCGGCCTCCGCCGCGTCGCCCGGGCAGCCCCAGCCTCCGACCACCCCTCCCGTCCCGAAGGCGCCGCACGGGTCCGACGCGCCGCCCGAGCCCTCGGTGCCCGCCACGCCACCGGATCGCGCCGCCCCGCCGCAGCCGTCCGCGCCTCCGGA
>NZ_JBEYUK010000001.1:41286-527828 GCF_040643475.1 Streptomyces sp. NPDC047130
GGTTCCTGCCGCTCCGCCGGAGCCGTCCGCACCTCCGGTTCCTGCCGCTCCGCCGGAGCCGTCCGCGCCTCCGGTTCCTGCCGCTCCGCCGGAGCCGTCCGCACCTCCGGTTCCTGCCGCTCCGCCGGAGCCGTCCGCGCCTCCGGTTCCTGCCGCTCCGCCGGAGCCGACGGCCCCGCACGGGTCCGACGCGTTGCCCGAGCGGCCCGTGCCGCAGGTGCCCACCGTGCCTCCGGCGCCCGCCGCTCCGCCGGAGTCCCCCGCGCCCCCGGCCGGGCCCGCGCAGCCCCCCGCGCCGCCCGCGCCCCCCGCGCCGCCGCCACCGCCCGGTGCTCCGGGGGCGCCGCACGGGCGCGGGTTCGTGGAGCGGTTCGTCGGGGGTGACTGGGCCGGCGCGGCGTTGGGCGCGCTGATCCCGGCGGGGCTGCTGCTGGGGACCGCGGTGGTCGTCGGCGTCGTGCTCCGGATCACCGGCGGCGACTCCACCGGCGAAGCGCTGGGCGGGATCCGCGGCATCCTGGCCCTGCTCCTCCTGGGCCTCGGCGTCGGCGGCCTGGAGGTCCGGCGACAGGGCGACGGGTTCTCGCTGTTCGCGCCGGACGACTACGTCCTGAACGTCTCGGGCGTCCCCTACACGGCCACCGCCCTGTGGCTGCTGGGTCTGTGGCTGGCCGGCCGCGTCCTCCGCGCCCGCCTCGCGACCCGCCCGGCGGCGGCCGGAACGGTGCCGGGACGCCCCGCCGGACCCGCCCCCTCCCTGGAGGCCGCCCTCCGCACAGCCCTGCTGACCGGCCTCGGCGCGCTGATGCTGGCGCTGTTCGCGAGCTCCGGCAGCTGGGACGGCACGACCTTCGCGGTCTCCCCGTTCCGCGCGTTCCTGTCCGCGCTGGTGACCACCCTCGTCGTGGTCGCGCTGGTCGCCGGCCGCGACGGGCTCGCGTCGTGGCGTGCCGGGCGGCCCGGGGCCGACCTGCTGCTGCGGGCCGGCGGGACGGCCGTGCGGGCCACGGCCACGGTCCTGGCGCTGTGCTCGGCGGTCGCCCTGGTGCTGCTCGTCCTGGTGCTCACCGAGGTGGTCCCCGTGGACGGAACCCCGCCGAACGCCGAGGAGGGCGCCGCCCTGCTGGCGCTGCTGCCCAACCTCGCGGTCCATCTGCTCGGGCTCTCCTGGGCGGTACCGGTCCACGGCGAGGGCTGGGCGTTCGCCGTCCGCGGCGACCTCGGGGGCGGGTGGACGTACGGGCTCTCCGAGCTCGGGGAGGACGGCACGGGGCTCGCCCTGGGCGCCCTCGCCCTCGGCCTGCTCTGCTCCCTGCTGATCGGACGGGTCGTCGCACGCCGTTCCGCCGAGCCCCGTGAGGCGCTGCTGGCCGGGGGCCTGGTCCTCGTCCTGTTCCTGCTGCTCGCCGCGTGCGGCGGGGTGACCAGCGAGGTCGCCGGCCTGGAGGGACTGCCCGGCGAGATCCTCGGCGGCGTCACCGGCACCCGGACGCTGCTCGAGGCCGGCCTGGACCTCGGGCTCGCCGCCCTGCTGGGCATCCTGTGGATCCTCGGGCCCGCCGCCGTCGCCGCCCGGTTCGCACGTCCCCGCGGCTGAACGGCCGGGGGCCCGCCGCGACACGACCACGGCGGGCCCCGGCGGTACCCGGACCAGGGCGCGCCCGGTCCGGTGGCAGGCCAGGGACGGCCGGGCGACCCGACGAAGCCGGCCAGCCGGTCAGCCGGTCGCCCTCACCCCAGGCCCAGCCGGTACATGTGGCCCTCCCGCTGCGGCTCGGGGGTGACGAACCGGCGGGCGAGGTCCATGCCGAGGCGCCGGGCCACCGCGGCGGACCGCGCGTTCTCCGCGTCGACCATCGCCACCACCGACCCGACGCCGGCCTCCCGCACCCGGTCCAGCGTCTCCAGCGCCGCGGCGGTCACATAGCCGCGGCCCCAGTACGCGCGGCCCAGCCGCCAGCCGATCTCGATCTCGCCGACCGCGGGACCCCACCCCCAGGGCCAGGGCTGGGCGCCGGTGAAGCCCATCACCTCGTCGTCCTCGTTGAGCACCGACCAGAAGCAGAAGCCGTGCTCGGCCGCGTTCCGGCGCTGGCGGGCCGTGCTCTCGTGGTAGGCGGAGAGCTCCTTGGAGGCACCGCCGAGGAACTTCATCACCTCCGGGTCGTCGAAGAGCGCGTGCCAGGTCCAGGCGTCCTCCTCGGTCGGGACGCGCAGTCTCACCACGGGAAGCGTCGTGTTCACGGGTACGTCCTTCGGCCGGAGACGGACGGTCGCTGCATAGACTGCCCAGGACCAGCCGCGTCGGCACCCTCGATCCCGGGGAGATTCCGCTGTGACCGAGCCGCCCTCCGACACCGCCGACGCCATCGTGGTCGGCGCGGGTCCCTCCGGCGCGACCGCCGCGTACCACCTGGCGCGCGCCGGACTGGACGTCCTGCTCCTGGAGAAGACCGCGTTCCCGCGCGAGAAGGTGTGCGGCGACGGCCTCACCCCGCGCGCCGTGAAGCAGTTGGTCGCCATGGGGATCGACATCTCCCCGGAGGCCGGCTGGCTGCGGAACAGGGGCCTGCGGGTGATCTCCGGCGGGATGCGGATGGAACTGGACTGGCCGCAGCTCGCCACCTTCCCGGACCACGGCCTGGTGCGGCGGCGGGACGACTTCGACGAGCGGCTGGCCCGGCAGGCGCAGAAGGCGGGCGCCCGGCTGACCGAGCACTGCACCGTCACCGGCCCGGTCCGCGACGACCGCACCGGCCGGATCACCGGCGTGCACGCCACGCTGGGCGGCGACAGGCGCCCGATGACCTACCGGGCCCCGCTGGTGGTGGCCGCCGACGGCAACTCCAGCCGGCTCTCCCTGGGCATGGGGCTGCACCGCCGCCAGGACCGGCCGATGGGCGTCGCGGTGCGCACCTACTTCACCAGCCCGCGGCACGACGACGACTACCTGGAGTCCTGGCTGGAGCTGCCGGACCGGCCCGGCCCCGAGGGGCGGCTGCTGCCCGGCTACGCCTGGGTCTTCGGCATGGGCGACGGCACCTGCAACGTCGGCCTGGGCGTCCTGGACGCCTCGCTGCCGTACCGGGACCCGGACTGGCGCGGGATCCTGCGCACCTGGTGCGCCGGTCTGCCCGAGGACTGGGGCTTCATCCCGGAGAACATGACGGGCCCGGTCCGCGGCGCGGCGCTGCCCATGGGCTTCAACCGGCAGCCCCACTACGCGGACGGCCTGCTCCTGGCCGGGGACGCGGCGGGCGCCGTCAACCCGTTCAACGGCGAGGGCATCGCCTATGCGATGGAATCCGGACGCACCGCGGCCGAGGTGATCGCGCAGGCCCGTGCCCGCCGCACCGCGGAGGGGCGCGAGGCGGCGCTGCGCCACTACCCGCGGGTGATGAAGGACGTCTACGGGGGCTACTACACGCTGGGCCGGGCCTTCGTGAAGCTGATCGGCCGGCCGCGGCTGATGCGTCTGGCCACCGAACGCGGGCTCTCCCACCCGCAGTTGATGAAGATCGCCTTCCGTCTGGTCAACAACCTGACGGACCCGACCGGCGGCGACGCCGTCGACCGCGTGCTCAACGGCCTGACGAAGCTGGTCCCCCGAGCGTGATGTGTTCGTGACGAACTCCCGGGCAACCGGAGGCGGTTGTGGCAGGTCGGACAGGGTGCACCACCCGGTGCGCCCCTTCGGCGAAAAGGTTGCCCCTCATGAACTCATCGGCCCGACGGCCCATGGGCCCCCGCAGAGCGGCCGGTCTGCTGGCCGCCGCCGTCCTGCTGACCGGCGGTCTCGCGGGAACCGCCCAGGCCGAGGACGAGGCCCCGCTCACCCTCCCGATCACCGCGAGCAAGAGCCAGGTGGACGTCGACCTCGCCGACCACGCGGAGGGCATGCAGGGGCCTCAGGTCACCATCGGCTTCAAGGGCCCCGGCGAGGAGCCGGAGCCGGACGAGGAAGGCGTCATCTACCCGGTCCGGTACGCGGACTTCAAGGTGACGATCGACGCCAGCGACCTGGAGGGCGTCGCCTCGGTCGACTGGGAGGACCTGCACAACTGCGACGTGGAGGACCTGGTCGCGGTCTGCGACGGCTGGGAGGTCTACGCGGGGGAGTACTACAACGAGCTCGGCAGCATCGAGTTCAACGCCACCTCCCGCAGCGAGTCCGGCGACACCGGCACCGTCCGCATCACGGGCGAGGGCGAGAACCTGACCTTCACCCCGAAGGACGTCGAGGTCCGGGTCGGCGGAGCGGCCTACAAGGGCCGCACGCTCACCGAGCCCGAGGGGTTCGCGGCCGGTGACACCCTGAAGGCCCCGCTCGGCTTCCGCAACGCCGGCGGCCAGGACGGCAAGGGCGCCGTGCTCACCGTCCACGGCAGCCACGGTCTGCTCTTCGAGCAGCGGTACCGCAACTGCACCTACACGGAGACCACCACCGGCTCGCTGCTCCGCCAGGGCACCGACGTGGTCTGCGTCTTCCCCGGCACCTTCA
Source organism: Streptomyces sp. NPDC047130 (assembly GCF_040643475.1). Classification (NCBI taxonomy): domain Bacteria; kingdom Bacillati; phylum Actinomycetota; class Actinomycetes; order Kitasatosporales; family Streptomycetaceae; genus Streptomyces; species Streptomyces sp. NPDC047130. Next base: position 45,788 of record NZ_JBEYUK010000001.1, read on the forward strand.
CGGCCGGCACGGCGTACGAGCTGTCGGCGCCCATGGAGATCGGCACCCGTGACTACGCGGCGTTCGACATCGTCCACTACCGCTTCGCCCCCGGCTCGGCCGGCGGCGCCGGGACGCCCGGCGACGGTCCGGAGCTGACCCTGCGCGAGGTCCCCGGCGCGGACGCCGGTGACTACGCCACCTACACCGAGCTGGACTTCCCGACCGGCACGCCCATCGACCTGGAGCTGACCGGCGCCTCGGTGAAGGGCGCCGAGGGCGACACCGTCACGGCCGAGCTGGGCTTCCGCAACAACGGCCCGGCCTGGATCAGCTCGCTCCGCTCGGGCGGCGAGCCCATCAGGTTCACGGTGGGGACGCCGGAGGGCACCACGGTGACGAAGGCCCCGGCGAACTGCCGCCAGGCCAACGTCGAGGACCGGCGCGAGTACTTCTGCTCGGTCGCCACGCCGATGCTTCCCGACGCCTCCTTCGACCTGCCGTTCGAGCTGCGCATCGACAAGGTGGTGGCGGGCGCCAAGGGCAAGGTCGCCCTCCCCGCCGGCGGCCGCCCCGACTCCGACCCGTCGAACGACACCGCCTGGATCGTGGTCAACGGCACCGGTGACGAGGCGCCCGGCGAGGGCGGCGACGGCGGCCAGGGCGAGGGCGACGGCGACGGCGGGAACGGCTCCGGCGGCGACGGCGACGGCGCCCAGGGCGGCGGTGGCCAGGGCGAGGGCGACACCGCCGGCGGACTGGCCTCCACCGGCGCGGGCGGCGTCCTGCTCGCGGGCGGCGGCGCGCTGCTGCTCGTGGCGCTCGGCGCGGGCCTCTACCTGCTCCGCCGCCGGGCGGCCGGAGCCACCGCGGCCTGACAGGCCTGACAGGAGCTGAGAGCACACGGCGAAGGGCCGCAGCCCCCGGGGCTGCGGCCCTTCGCCGTGGAACGAGTGGGTGGGACGGACGTCAGAGGACGCGGACCGCGCCGGACGGCGGGTCGTAGTCCAGGGACGCCTGGATCACGCCGGTGCCGGAGTTCTGCGCGCCGACGAACTGGCCGCCGCCCACGTAGATGCCCACGTGGTACGCGCTGCCCGCGCCACCCCAGTAGAGGATGTCGCCCGGCTGCAGGTTGCTCAGCGAGACCTGGGTGCCGGCCACGGACTGGCTCTGCGAGACGCGCGGCAGGTTGACGTTGACCTGCTTGTAGGCGGCCTGCACCAGGCCGGAGCAGTCCCAGGAGTTGGGACCGGTGCCGCCGGAGACGTACGCGTCGCCGATCTGCGCCTTGGCGAAGGCGACCACGGCGGCGGCCGAGCCGGTCACGGCGGTGGAGCTGCTGGAGGAGGAGGCGGAGGCGGACGCGGCCGTGGTGGTGAGGCTCTCGCGGGCGGAGTCGCGGGAAGCGCGCTCCGCGGCCTCGCGGGCGGCCTCCTCCTCGGCCTTCTGCTTGGCCTCGGCCTCCGCCTTCGCCTTCTTGAGGTTGCGCTCGGCCAGGTCGGCGGCGCGCTCGGCGGCGGCGTCACGCTCCGCCTGGAGCTCGTAGGTCGCGGCGACCGACGCGGTGGCCTCCGCGGAGCGGGCGACCTCGCTGGAGAGGTCCGCCGTGAGCGTGGGGAGTTCCAGCGTCTGCGTCACGGGCTCGGCCGCAGTCGCCGTACCCGAGGCGCCGGCCACGGCAAGGGTGCTGAGAACGCCACCGGCGACCCCGGCGCGCATCGCGATCTTCGATGCGCTGCGGCGGGGCTTCCGGTGGCTGCGTATGTGAGCGGTCTGGGACATGGCAACCAGACCTACCAGGGGATCACCCCGCCTTCAACAATCGTGCCGTCCGCCACATGTGGCGCCCGACGCCCCCGAAGTCGCTCCCGGGGAACGGATATTGGCCCCGAAAAGGTCAAAACGGGCGCGGTGGCGCGAGGCCCTGAGCACTGACTTCCATCGTTACGCCCGATTTGCCCTCGCTTACCATCCGTGCACGAGTTCGCCAACTCGAGAGCCCGGAAGCGCGGGGCGGATGTGGCGGAGGTCACGGAGAGGTCACTGTTGTGATCTTCCTGTGTCGCTCGTGAACGCGCGCACACGCCGGAGCCCGGCCGCGGGGCGGAGTCGCCGCTTCCGGGAGGCGCGGCCCCCGGTCGCGAAACAGAGCGGGCGCTTATATCAATGATCAACGATCTTCGCCAATTTGCATGCACGGGAAGCCTCTTGATATAGAGACGGGTCCTCTGGCCTGCGATGACGAGCCAACTTGTCACTTCATGTGATCAGTTGTGTGCGGTCAGCGTCAAGATCCAAGCCGTTCCGGCCCGTTGGACCCCTCGCGGGTGGCAGAGATCACAAAGGTCGTCTCGTATCGCGTGTCGCAGATCACAGACCACCAGGCATAAGATGCGGAGCAGCCGGGCTTGTGACCTGCTTCACATGTTCTCGATCTTCGGGGACACGCAGAGGCAGCGAGCGGATCCGGTGTGCAATCGCCAGCAGTCCAGTGCCGACTGAGAGGAGCGAGGAGCGGTGAACGCGTATGCGCCCATCCTCGTACTGGGAGCCCTCGGGGCAGGCTTTGCGATCTTCTCCGTGGTCATGGCCACGCTTATCGGTCCAAAGCGATACAACCGAGCAAAGCTCGAGGCGTACGAATGCGGTATCGAGCCGACCCCTCAACCGGCCGGCGGTGGGCGATTCCCCATCAAGTACTACCTGACGGCGATGCTCTTCATCATCTTCGACATCGAGATCGTCTTCCTGTACCCGTGGGCGGTCACCTTCGACGCCCTGGGGATCTTCGGGCTCGTCGAGATGCTGCTCTTCGTGCTCACCGTCTTCGTCGCGTACGCCTACGTGTGGCGGCGCGGCGGCCTGGACTGGGACCGATAGGCCCGCGGGGCCTGAGGGGCTGAGAGACATGGGACTCGAGGAAAAGCTGCCGAGCGGATTTCTGCTGACCACCGTCGAGCAGGCCGCGGGCTGGGTGCGCAAGTCATCCATGTTCCCCGCCACGTTCGGTCTGGCCTGCTGCGCCATCGAGATGATGACGACGGGCGCGGGCCGGTACGACCTGGCGAGGTTCGGCATGGAGGTCTTCCGCGGATCGCCGCGCCAGGCCGACCTGATGATCGTGGCCGGCCGGGTGAGCCAGAAGATGGCGCCCGTCCTGCGTCAGGTCTACGACCAGATGCCCAATCCCAAGTGGGTGATCTCCATGGGCGTCTGCGCCTCGTCGGGCGGCATGTTCAACAACTACGCGATCGTGCAGGGCGTCGACCACATCGTGCCGGTCGACATCTATCTCCCCGGCTGCCCGCCGCGGCCGGAGATGCTGATGGACGCGATTCTCAAGCTCCACGAGAAGGTGCGCACCTCCAAAATCGGCGTGAACGCCGAGGAGGCGGCCCGGGAGGCGGAGGAGGCGGCGCTGAAGGCCCTGCCGACCATCGAGATGAAGGGCCTCCTGCGATGAGCGACGCCAAAGAACCCGACCGGCACCACGAGCCCAACCCGGAGAAGGAGCTCTCCGCCTCCAACCTCCCCGGACAGCGGGGGGACCACGGCGAGCAGGTCCGCGTGCAGCGCGGCATGTTCGGCGCGAACAACGGCGGCGACACCTCCGGCTACGGCGGCCTGGTCCGCCCGGTCCGGCTCCCCGGCCCGTCCTCCCGGCCCTACGGCGGCTGGTTCGACGAGGTGGCGGACGAGCTGGAGGGCGCCCTGGAGGAGCAGGGCCTGCTGCCGGAGAACGCCATCGAGCGCACCGTCGTCGACCGGGGCGAGCTCACCTTCCACATCGAGCGCGAGCACCTGCTCCGCGTCGCCCGCACCCTGCGCGACGACCCGGCGCTGCGCTTCGAACTGTGCACCGGCGTCAGCGGCGTGCACTACCCGCACGACAAGGGCCGCGAGCTGCACGCCGTCTACCACCTGCGGTCGATCACCCACAACCGGCTGATCCGGCTGGAGGTCAGCGCGCCCGACGCCGACCCGCGGATCCCGTCGCTGGTGCCGGTCTACCCGACCAACGACTGGCACGAGCGCGAGACGTACGACTTCTTCGGCATCGTCTTCGACGGCCACCCGGCACTGACGCGGATCATGATGCCGGACGACTGGCAGGGCCATCCGCAGCGCAAGGACTACCCCCTCGGCGGCATCCCCGTCGAGTACAAGGGCGCCCAGATCCCGGCTCCGGACCAGCGGAGGTCGTACTCATGAGCACGCAGTCGGCAACAGCCCGCGACACCACCGAGGGCAAGGTCTACACGGTCACCGGCGGCGACTGGGACGAGGTCGTCGAGGCGGCCGCCAAGGCCGACGACGAGCGCATCGTCGTCAACATGGGTCCGCAGCACCCGTCCACCCACGGGGTGCTCCGCCTGATCCTGGAGATCGAGGGCGAGACGGTCACCGAGGCCCGCTGCGGCATCGGCTACCTGCACACCGGCATCGAGAAGAACCTCGAGTACCGGACCTGGACCCAGGGCACCACCTTCGTGACCCGCATGGACTACCTGACGTCCTTCTTCAACGAGACGGCCTACTGCCTCGCGGTGGAGAAGCTCCTCGGCATCGAGGACCAGGTACCCGACCGGGCGACGATCATCCGCGTCCTGCTGATGGAGCTCAACCGGCTCTCCTCCCACCTGGTGTGCATCGCCACCGGCGGCATGGAGCTGGGCTCCACCACGATCATGATCTACGGCTTCCGCGACCGCGAGATCATCCTGGACCTCTACGAGCTGATCACCGGCCTGCGCATGAACCACGCGTTCATCCGCCCCGGCGGGCTCGCCCAGGACCTCCCGCCCGGCGCCGTCGACCAGATCCGCGAGGCGATCAAGAAGCTGCGGAAGAACCTCCCGGAGTACGACAAGCTCGCCACCGGGAACCCCATCTTCAAGGCCCGCATGGAGGACATCGGCCACCTGGACCTGGCCGGCTGCATGGCGCTCGGCGCCACCGGCCCGATCCTGCGCTCCACCGGCCTCCCGCACGACCTGCGCAAGACGCAGCCCTACTGCGGCTACGAGACCTACGACTTCGAGGTCCCGACCGCCGACACCTGCGACTCCTACGGCCGGTTCCTGATCCGGCTGGAGGAGATGCGCCAGTCGCTGCACATCGTCGAACAGTGCCTGGACCGGCTGGCGCCGGGACCGGTGATGGTCGCCGACAAGAAGATCGCCTGGCCGGCCCAGCTGGCGCTCGGCCCGGACGGGCTCGGCAACTCCCTCGACCACATCCGGAAGATCATGGGCACCTCCATGGAGGCCCTGATCCACCACTTCAAGCTGGTCACCGAGGGTTTCCGGGTCCCGCCCGGCCAGGCCTACACGGCCGTCGAGTCGCCCAAGGGCGAACTGGGCGTGCACGTCGTCTCCGACGGCGGCACCCGCCCCTTCCGGGTCCACTTCCGCGACCCGTCCTTCACCAACCTGCAGGCCATGGCGGCGATGTGCGAGGGCGGCCAGGTCGCCGACGTCATCGTCGCCGTCGCGTCCATCGACCCCGTGATGGGAGGCGTCGACCGGTGACCACCACACCTTCCCAGGGCACCGAGGCGGTCGGGCTGGGCATGCCCCAACTGCCCGCCCCGGACTACCCGGAGGACGTGCGGGCCCGGCTGGAGGCCGACGCGCGCGAGATCATCGCCCGCTACCCGGACTCCCGCTCGGCGCTGCTCCCGATGCTGCACCTGGTGCAGTCGGAGGAAGGCCACGTCACCCGCACCGGCATGCGGTTCTGCGCCGAGACGCTGGACCTCACCACCGCCGAGGTGACCGCGGTCGCCACCTTCTACACCATGTACCGCCGCCGGCCGAGCGGCGACTACCAGGTGGGCGTCTGCACCAACACGCTCTGCGCGGTGATGGGCGGCGACGCCATCTACGAGGAGCTCCAGGAGCACCTGGGCGTCGCCGACAACGGCACCACCGCCGACGGCAAGGTCACGCTGGAGCACATCGAGTGCAACGCGGCCTGCGACTTCGCCCCCGTGGTGATGGTCAACTGGGAGTTCTTCGACAACATGACGCCGGCCGCCGCCCGGCAGCTCGTCGACGACCTGATCGCGGGCCGCCCGGTGACGCCGACCCGCGGCGCGCCGATGTGCACCTTCAAGGAGACGGCCCGCATCCTGGCCGGCTTCCCCGACGAGCGCCCCGGCGCCGTCGAGGCGGGCGGCAGCGCCGGCCCCGCCTCGCTCGCCGGGCTCCGCCTCGCCAAGGGACTGCCGCTCGGCCCCCGCGTGGTGCACCCCCGCGACGCCGCCGGACACGACGGCGAGGGCAGGCACGGCGCCGCCTTCGACGACGGGCCCCGCACCGGCCCCTCGCCCGCGGCGCACTCCAGCTCGCACGACGCGCCGAGCACCACCTCGGCGTCCGACCCGGCCCACCCGGCAGGTCCCGTGGCCGGCGGCGGCCGCCGTGCCGAAGAAGAGGAGGGGGAGTGATGAGCGTGGCGACCGGAGAGCTCAACGAGACGAGCCCGGACAAGCTGCTCGCTCCCGTGCTGTCGGCGTTCTGGGACGAGGACCGCTCCTGGACCCTGGACGTCTACCGCCGGCACGAGGGCTACGAAGGGCTCCGCAAGGCCCTGACGATGACCCCCGACGAGGTCATTGCCTACGTCAAGGACTCCGGACTGCGCGGCCGCGGCGGCGCGGGCTTCCCCACCGGGATGAAGTGGCAGTTCATCCCCCAGGGCGACGGCAAGCCGCACTACCTCGTCGTCAACGCCGACGAGTCGGAGCCCGGCACCTGCAAGGACATCCCGCTCCTCTACGCCAACCCGCACTCCCTCATCGAGGGAATGATCATCGCCTGCTACGCGATCCGCTCCTCGCACGCCTTCATCTACCTGCGCGGCGAGGTCGTCCCCGTGCTGCGGCGCCTGCACTCCGCCGTGCGCGAGGCCTACGCGGCCGGCTACCTCGGCGAGAACGTCCTGGGCAGCGGTCTGGACCTCGACATCACCGTGCACGCGGGCGCGGGCGCGTACATCTGCGGCGAGGAGACGGCCCTGCTCGACTCGCTGGAGGGACGCCGCGGCCAGCCCAGGCTGCGCCCGCCCTTCCCCGCGGTCGCCGGCCTCTACGCCTGCCCCACCGTGGTGAACAACGTGGAGTCCATCGCCTCGGTTCCCGCGATCCTGCACCACGGCAAGGACTGGTTCCGCTCGATGGGCAGCGAGAAGTCCCCGGGCTTCACGCTGTACTCGCTCAGCGGGCACGTCGCCAACCCCGGCCAGTACGAGGCCCCGCTCGGCATCACGCTGCGCCAGCTGCTCGACATGAGCGGCGGCATGCGGCCCGGCCACCGCCTCAAGTTCTGGACGCCCGGCGGCTCCTCCACCCCGCTCCTCACCGACGAGCACCTCGACGTCCCGCTGGACTACGAGGGAGTCGGCGCGGCCGGCTCCATGCTCGGCACCAAGGCCCTGCAGTGCTTCGACGAGACCACCTGCGTGGTCCGCGCCGTCACGCGCTGGACCGAGTTCTACGCGCACGAGTCCTGCGGCAAGTGCACCCCCTGCCGCGAGGGCACCTACTGGCTGGTCCAGCTGATGCGCGACATCGAGGCCGGCAAGGGCGCCCTGGCCGACCTCGACAAGCTCAACGACATCGCCGACAACATCAACGGCAAGTCCTTCTGCGCCCTCGGCGACGGCGCCGCCTCGCCGATCTTCTCCTCCCTCAAGTACTTCCGCGACGAGTACGAGGAGCACATCAGGGGGCGCGGCTGCCCCTTCGACCCGGCGAAGTCCACCGCCTGGGCGGACAAGCACATGGAGGTGAACGCATGACCGCGCCGACCAGTGCTCCCTCCGGCGGCGGACCGGGAGCGGTGCCCCCGGAGGACCTCGTCTCCCTGACCATCGACGGCGCCGAGATCAGCGTGCCCAAGGGCACCCTGGTCATCCGGGCCGCCGAGCAGCTCGGCATCGAGATCCCCCGGTTCTGCGACCACCCGCTCCTCGACCCGGCCGGCGCCTGCCGCCAGTGCATCGTCGAGGTGGAGGGCCAGCGCAAGCCGATGGCCTCCTGCACCATCACCTGCACCGACGGCATGGTGGTGAGGACGCAGCTCACCTCCCCGGTCGCCGAGAAGGCGCAGAAGGGGGTGATGGAGCTGCTGCTCATCAACCACCCCCTGGACTGCCCGGTCTGCGACAAGGGCGGCGAGTGCCCGCTGCAGAACCAGGCGATGTCGCACGGCGACTCCGAGTCCCGCTTCGAGGGCCGCAAGCGCACCTACGAGAAGCCGGTCCCGATCTCCACCCAGGTCCTGCTGGACCGCGAGCGCTGCGTGCTCTGCGCCCGCTGCACCCGCTTCTCCAACCAGGTCGCGGGCGACCCGATGATCGAACTGATCGAGCGGGGCGCGCTGCAGCAGGTCGGCACCGGCGTGGGCGACCCGTTCGAGTCGTACTTCTCCGGCAACACCATCCAGATCTGCCCGGTCGGCGCGCTCACCTCGGCCGCCTACCGGTTCCGGGCCCGCCCGTTCGACCTGATCTCCAGCCCTTCGGTCTGCGAGCACTGCGCGGGCGGCTGCGCCACCCGCACCGACCACCGGCGCGGCAAGGTGATGCGCCGGCTCGCCGCCGACGACCCGCAGGTCAACGAGGAGTGGATCTGCGACAAGGGCCGCTTCGCCTTCCGCTACGCCCAGCAGCGCGACCGCCTGGCCTCGCCGCTGGTGCGCAACGCCGACGGCGTGCTGGAGCGGGCCTCCTGGCCGGAGGCGCTGGAGGCGGCGGCCCGCGGGCTGAACGCGGCGCGCGGCCGGGCCGGCGTGCTCACCGGCGGACGGCTCACCGTCGAGGACGCCTACGCGTACGCCAAGTTCGCCCGGATCGCGCTCGACACCAACGACATCGACTTCCGCGCCCGGGCGCACAGCGACGAGGAGTCCGTCTTCCTCGCCTCCCGGGTCGCCGGACGCGGCGTCGACCTCGACCGCACCGGGCTGACGTACACGACGCTCGAGCAGGCGCCCGCCGTGCTGCTGGCCGGCTTCGAGGCGGAGGAGGAGGCCCCCGGCGTCTTCCTGCGGCTCCGCAAGGCCTGGCGCAAGCACGGCCAGAAGGTGTTCTCGCTGGCCAGCCACGCCACCCGGGGCCTCACCAAGGCGGGCGGCACCCTGCTGCCGGCCGCCCCGGGCACCGAGACGGCCTGGCTGGAGGCGCTCGCCGACGGCACCGGCCTGGAGGGCGACGCCCCCGCGGTGGCCGAGGCGCTGCGCGCCGAGGGCGCGGTCATCCTGGTCGGCGAGCGGTTGGCGGCCGTGCCCGGCGCGCTCACCGCCGCCGTCCGGGCCGCCACCGCCACCGGGGCACGCCTCGCGTGGATCCCGCGCCGGGCCGGTGAGCGCGGCGCGATCGAGGCGGGCGCGCTGCCCGGGCTGCTGCCCGGCGGCCGCCCCGCCCACGACCCGCAGGCCCGCCGCGAGGTGGCCGCCGCCTGGGGGACCGCCGTGCTGCCGGAGCGCCCGGGCCGCGACACCGCCCGGATGCTCGACGCGGCGGCCGAGGGCGAGCTGGCCGCGCTGGTCGTGGCCGGCGTCGAGGTCGCCGACCTGCCCGACCCGGCCCTCGCGCGGCGCGCGCTCGCCGAGGTGGGCTTCCTGGTCTCCCTGGAACTACGGCCGAGCGAGGTCACCGACCACGCCGACGTGGTGCTGCCGGTGGCCGCGGTCGCCGAGAAGGCCGGCGCCTTCGTCAACTGGGAGGGCCGGGTCCGCCCGTTCGACACCGCGCTCAAGCCCGACCAGACGACCACCCGCCACCACCCCGCGGACAGCAGGGTGCTGCACATGCTGGCCGACGCCATGGACCGCCACCTGGGCCTGCCCGACCTGCGCACCACCCGCGCGGAGATCGACCGGCTCGGCGTCTGGGAGGGGCAGCGCCCCGAGGGCCCGGCCGCCGTCCCCGCCGAACCGCCCCGCCCCGCCGCGGGCGAGGCGGTGCTCGCCGGGCACCGGCTCCTGCTCGACCAGGGCGTGCTCCAGCAGGGCGACGACGCCCTGGCCGGCACCCGGCACGCGGCGACCGTGCGGCTCTCCGCCGCCACCGCCGCCGAGGCCGGCGTCAAGGACGGCGACCTGGTGGCCGTCACCGGTCCCGCGGGCAGCGTCGCGCTGCCGCTGACGGTGACCGCGATGCCCGACCGGGTGGTCTGGCTGCCGCTCAACTCCACCGGGGGCGGCGTCGCCTCCGACACCGGGGCGCTGCCCGGCGCCCTGGTCCGCGTCGGCCCGGCGACCCTCGCCGCCGAGGCCCCCGGTACCGCCGAGGAGGCCGAAGCGTGAACCCGAACCTCACGCCGCTCGCCGCCGAAGACCTCTCGATGTTCGGCCAGGACCCCTGGTGGCTGGTGGTCGTCAAGGCCGTCTTCTGCTTCGCCTTCCTGATGGTGACGGTGCTCTTCGCCATCGTCTGGGAGCGCAAGGTCGTCGCCTGGATGCAGTTGCGCGTCGGTCCCAACCGCCACGGCCCCTGGGGACTCCTGCAGTCCCTGGCCGACGGCGTGAAGCTGATGCTCAAGGAGGACGTGATCGTCCGCCGGGCCGACAAGGTGGTGTACGTCCTGGCACCGATCGTCGCCGCGATCCCCGCCTTCATGGCCATCGCGGTGATCCCGTTCGGCCCGCCGGGCAACGAGGTCTCCATCTTCGGCCAGCGCACCACCATGCAGCTGACCGACCTGCCGATCGCGATGCTGTACATCCTGGCCGTCGCCTCGGTGGGCATCTACGGCATCGTGCTGGCCGGCTGGAGCTCCGGCTCGACCTACCCGCTCCTGGGCGGCCTGCGCTCCTGCGCGCAGATGATCTCCTACGAGATCGCCATGGGCGCGGCCTTCGCCTCGGTGTTCCTCTACTCCGGGTCGATGTCCACCTCGGAGATCGTGGCCCAGCAGGAGGACCGCTGGTTCATCGTGCTGCTGCCGGTCTCGTTCATCCTCTACATCGTGACCATGGTGGGCGAGACCAACCGGGCCCCGTTCGACATGCCGGAGTCCGAGGGCGACCTGGTCGGCGGCTTCAACACCGAGTACTCGTCCATCAAGTTCGCGATGTTCATGCTCGCCGAGTACGTGAACATGGTGACGGTCTCGGCGGTCGCCACCACGCTCTTCCTGGGCGGCTGGCGGGCCCCGTACCCGATCAGCTCCTTCTGGGAGGGCGCGAACCACGGCTGGTGGCCGATGCTCTGGTTCGTCCTCAAGGTGCAGCTGCTGCTCTTCCTCTTCATCTGGCTGCGCGGCTCGCTGCCCCGCGTCCGGTACGACCAGCTGATGAAGCTCGGCTGGAAGGTCCTCATCCCGGTCTCGGTGGTCTGGCTGATGGTCGTGGCCACCATGCGGGCGCTGCGCAACGAGGGCTACGGGTTCACCGACATCGCCCTCTACGTGGCCGCGGCGATCGTCGCGCTGCTGCTGATCTCGCTGGTCGTCGACACGCTCCGTGAACGGGGCGGGCCGAAGGAGGACGACGCCCCGGCCGGCGGCCCCGCCGCCTTCGACCCCATGGCGGGCGGCTTCCCGGTGCCCCCGCTGCCCGGACAGCAGTTGCCCCCGGTGCCGCGGCGCCGCTCGCGCACCGAGCGGGAGCTCGTTGTCAGTGGCGGGACGGACACTCTCAGTGACGGACCCCGTGACGGATCTCTGGATGGAAAGGAGGCGTCCGATGGCTGAGGAACAGCAGAACCCCGGAGACACGAAACCGGGCTTCATGAACCCCGTGGCCGGCTTCGGCGTGACCTTCAAGGCCATGTTCAAGAAGCGGCTGACCGAGCAGTACCCGGAGCAGAAGAAGACCACGGCTCCGCGGTTCCACGGACGGCACCAGCTCAACCGCCATCCGGACGGCCTGGAGAAGTGCGTCGGCTGCGAGCTGTGCGCCTGGGCGTGTCCCGCCGACGCGATCTACGTGGAGGGCGCGGACAACACCGACGAGGAGCGCTACTCGCCCGGCGAGCGGTACGGCCGCGTCTACCAGATCAACTACGCCCGCTGCATCCTCTGCGGTCTGTGCATCGAGGCGTGCCCGACGCGCGCGCTGACCATGACCAACGACTTCGAGCTCGCCGACCTGTCCCGGCAGAACCTGATCTACACCAAGGAGCAGCTGCTGGCCGGGCTCGAGGAGGGCATGGTCGACACGCCGCACTCCATCTTCCCGGGCACCGACGAGCAGGACTACTACCGGGGCCTGGTCACCGAGGCCGCCCCCGGGACGGTCCGCCAGGTCGCGGTCTCCCAGGGCGAGAAGCCGGAAGAGGCCACCCAGAACGCGGACACGCAGCCCACGGCCCAGCAGGAGGTGGGGGCATGAGCGCTCTTGCCGCGTACACCACCTCCACCGGCGAGGCCGTGCAGTTCTGGATCCTCGGCACGGTCGCGGTGATCGGCGCCCTGTGCACGGTCTTCATGCGCAGGGCGGTGCACAGCGCCCTCTGCCTGGCCGGCACGATGATCGTCCTCGCGGTGTTCTTCCTGGCCAACGGCGCGTACTTCCTGGGCATCGTGCAGATCGTCGTCTACACCGGCGCGATCATGATGCTGTTCCTGTTCGTGGTGATGCTGGTCGGCGTCACGGCGGCGGACTCGCTGAAGGAGACCATCAAGGGCCAGCGCTGGCTGGCCCTGCTGTGCGGTCTGGGCTTCGGCGCGCTGCTGGTCGGCGGCATCGGCAACGCGGCCGTCACCGAGTTCGAGGGGCTGGCCGCCGCCAACTCCGGCGGGAACATCCAGGGCCTGGCGGCCCTGCTGTTCAGCAAGTACGTCTTCGCCTTCGAGATCACCGGCGCGCTGCTGATCACGGCGGCGGTCGGCGCGATGGTGCTCACCCACCGGGAGCGCACCGAGCGGGCCAAGACCCAGAAGGAGCTGGCCGAGGAGCGCGTCCGCAAGGGCGAGTACATCCCGCCGCTGCCCGCCCCCGGCGTCTACGCCCGCCACAACGCGGTGGACATCGCGGGCCTGCTGCCCGACGGCACCCCCTCCGAACTGACGGTCAGCGCCACGCTGCGCGAGCGCGGTCAGGTCCGGGACGTGTCCACCGAGGCCATCGCGGACCTGCGGGCGCTGGAGCAGCGGTCCAACGAGCGGCTCGAACGGACCCCGGTGGAGCCCCCGCGGCCGCGCCGCGGCGGGTCCACCGAGCTCACGCGGGCGGAGGAGGCCCAGCAGTGAACCCGGTCAACTACCTCTACCTCGCGGCTCTGCTGTTCACCATCGGAGCCACCGGAGTGCTGGTCAGGCGGAACGCCATCGTGGTGTTCATGTGCATCGAGCTGATGCTCAACGCCTGCAACCTCTCGCTGATCGCCTTCTCCCGGATGCACGGCAACCTCGACGGCCAGATCATCGCGTTCTTCACGATGGTCGTCGCCGCCGCGGAGGTCGTGGTCGGTCTCGCGATCATCGTGTCGCTCTTCCGTACCCGCCACTCGGCCTCGGTCGACGACGCTCGACTGATGAAGCTCTAAGGGGTCGCAGACGTGGAGAACATGATCGCGCTGCTGATCGCGGCGCCCCTGCTCGGAGCGGTCGTCCTGCTGTGCGGCGGCCGGAGACTGGACAGGGTGGGCCACTGGATCGGCACCGCCCTGGCCGGCGTCTCCTTCGTCCTGGGCGCCGTCCTCTTCGCCGGCCTGCTGGGCCGGGACGCCGAGGACCGCACCCTGGTCCAGCACCTGTTCAGCTGGATCCCGGTGGAGGGCTTCCAGGCGGACATGGCGTTCCGGCTGGACCAGCTGTCCATCACCTTCGTCCTGCTGATCACCGGCGTCGGCTCGCTCATCCATGTCTACTCGATCGGGTACATGGAGCACGACGAGCGCCGCCGCCGGTTCTTCGGCTACCTCAACCTGTTCCTCGCGGCGATGCTGATCCTGGTGCTCGCCGACAACTACCTGCTGCTGTACTTCGGCTGGGAGGGCGTGGGTCTCGCCTCCTACCTGCTGATCGGCTTCTGGCAGCACAAGCCCAGCGCGGCCACCGCGGCCAAGAAGGCCTTCCTGGTCAACCGCGTCGGCGACATGGGCCTGTCCATCGCGATCATGCTGATGTTCACCACCTTCGGCACCTTCGCGTTCACACCGGTGCTGGACTCGGTGGGGGAGACGGGCGAGGGCACGCTCACCGCGATCGCGCTGATGCTGCTGCTCGCCGCCTGCGGCAAGTCCGCCCAGGTGCCGCTGCAGTCCTGGCTGGGCGACGCGATGGAGGGCCCGACCCCGGTCTCGGCCCTGATCCACGCGGCGACCATGGTCACCGCGGGCGTCTACCTGATCGTCCGCTCCGGCGCGATCTTCAACGCGGCGCCGGACGCTCAGCTGGTGGTCACCATCGTCGGCGCGGTCACGCTGCTCTTCGGTGCGATCGTCGGTTGCGCCAAGGATGACATCAAGAAGGCGCTGGCCGGCTCGACGATGTCGCAGATCGGCTACATGGTGCTGGCCGCGGGCCTCGGCCCGATCGGTTACGCGGTGGCCATCATGCACCTGGTGACGCACGGCTTCTTCAAGGCCGGGCTCTTCCTCGGCGCGGGCTCCGTGATGCACGGCATGAACGACGAGGTCGACATGCGCAAGTACGGCGGCCTGCGGAAGTACATGCCGGTCACCTTCGTGACGTTCGGCCTCGGCTACCTGGCGATCATCGGCTTCCCGGGCCTGTCCGGGTTCTTCTCCAAGGACCTGATCATCGAGGCCGCCTTCGCCAAGGGCGGCGTCCAGGGCTGGATCCTGGGCGGGGTGGCGCTGCTGGGCGCCGGTATCACCGCGTTCTACATGACGCGCGTGATGCTGATGACCTTCTTCGGCGAGGAGCGCTGGCGGAACCTCCCGGCGGCCTCCCCGGACCGGCCGGACGTGGAACCGGCCGCCGGCCACGGCGGGGTGCCGCACCCGCACGAGTCGCCGAAGGTGATGACCGTCCCGATGATCGTGCTGGCCTTCGGCTCGGTCTTCGCCGGCGCCTTCTTCGGCATCGGCGAGCGGTTCGTGCACTGGCTGGAGCCGGTGACCGCGTTCGAGCACGGCCACCCGCCGGTCAGCGCGCTCACCGTCACCGCGGCCACGGTCACGGTGATGCTGCTCGGCGTCGGCCTGGCCTGGCTGCAGTACGGCCGCCGTCCGGTGCCGGTGGTGGCCCCGCGCGGTTCGCTGCTCACCCGGGCGGCCCGCCGGGACCTGCTCCAGGACGACTTCAACCACGTGGTCCTGGTCCGCGGCGGCGAACACCTCACCCGCTCCCTGGTCTACGTCGACCACACCCTGGTCGACGGCGTGGTCAACGGCACGGCGGCCGGGGTGGGCGGGCTGTCGTCCCGGATGCGCCGGCTGCAGAACGGCTTCGCGCGCTCCTACGCGGTCTCGATGTTCGGCGGTACGGCGGTCCTGGTCGCCGCGACCCTGCTGATGAGGGCGGTCTGACATGAGCTTTCCCCTGCTGACGGCGACCGCGGTGCTGCCCGCCCTCGGGGCGATCGCCACCGCCGCCGTCCCCGCCGCGCGGCGCGAGGCCGCCAAGTGGCTCGCGCTGCTGGTCTCGCTGGGCACGCTGGTTCTGGCCGTCGTGGTCGCCGTCCGCTTCGAACCGGGCGGCGCGCGCTACCAGCTCACCGAGTCGTACGAGTGGATCCCCGCCTTCGGGGTCCGCTACGAACTCGGCGTGGACGGCATCGGGGTGGCGCTGATGCTGCTCACCGCGGTGCTGATCCCGTTCATCGTCCTGGCCGGCTGGCACGACGCCGACCCGATGGAGACCGGCAGCCGGCGGTGGAGGCCCACCCAGGGCTTCTTCGCGCTGATCCTGCTGGTCGAGGCGATGGTGATCCTCTCCTTCGAGGCCACCGACGTCTTCCTCTTCTACATCTTCTTCGAAGCCATGCTCATCCCGATGTACTTCCTCATCGGCGGCTTCGGGGACCGCGCCCACCAGGGCGGCGAGGAGGCGGCGGCGACCCAGCGGTCGTACGCGGCGGTCAAGTTCCTCCTCTACAACCTGGCCGGCGGCCTGATCATGCTGGCCGCGGTGATCGGGCTGTACGTGGCGGCGGGCAGCTTCTCGCTCCCGGAGATCGTGGCCGCCCGTGCGAGCGGCGAGCTGGAGATGGCGACGAACACCGAGCGGCTGCTCTTCCTCGGCTTCTTCCTCGCCTTCGCGGTGAAGGCCCCGCTGTGGCCGCTGCACACCTGGCTGCCCAACGCCATGGGCGAGGCCACCGCCCCGGTCGCGGTGCTGATCACGGCCGTGGTCGACAAGGTCGGCACCTTCGCGATGCTCCGCTTCTGCCTCGGGCTCTTCCCCGAGGCCAGCAAGTGGGCCACGCCGGTGGTGCTGGTGCTGGCGCTGATCAGCATCGTCTACGGGGCGCTGCTGGCGGTCGGCCAGCGGGACATCAAGCGGCTGGTGGCGTACGCGTCGATCTCCCACTTCGGGTTCATCATCCTCGGCGTGTTCGTGATGACCAGCCAGGGCCAGTCCGGCGCCACGCTGTACATGGTCAACCACGGGATCTCGACGGCGGCGCTGATGCTGGTGGCCGGCTTCCTGATCTCCCGCCGCGGCTCGCGCCTGATCGCCGACTACGGCGGGGTGCAGAAGGTCGCCCCGGTGCTGGCCGGCACCTTCCTGATCGGCGGTCTGGCCACCCTGTCGCTGCCCGGACTCGCCCCGTTCGTCAGCGAGTTCCTGGTGCTGGTGGGCGCCTTCGCCCGCTACCCGGTGGTCGGGATCATCGCCACCTTCGGCATCGTCCTGGCCGCGCTCTACACGCTGGTGCTCTACCAGCGCACCATGACCGGCCCGGTCAAGCCCGAGCTGACCAAGCTGCCCGACCTGCGGGTGCGTGAACTGGCGGTCGTCGCACCGCTGATCGCCCTGCTGATCTTCCTGGGCGTCTACCCGAAGCCCCTCACGGACCTCGTCAACCCGGCGGTCCGGCACACCATGTCCGACGTGCAGCAGCACGACCCCGAGCCCGAGGTGGAGGCGGCCAAGTGAGCGCATCAGCCGTCCACGGCCTGTGGACAGACCTGGCCGCCACCGCGGCCGAGCCGATCGCGAAGATCGAGGCCCCCACGATCGAGTACGCGCAGCTCTCGCCCGTGCTGATCGTGATCGGCGCGGCGGTGCTGGGCATCCTGGTGGAGGCCTTCGTGCCCCGCCGGGGCCGCTACTCCGCGCAGCTCTTCCTCGCCGCCGTCGCGCTCGCCGCCGGCTTCGCCGCCGTGGTGGCGCTGGCGACGAGCGGCCACGCCACCACCGAGGCCGGGATCGCCGCCGAGGGCGCGCTCGCCGTCGACGGACCCGCGCTGTTCCTGCAGGGCGTGATCCTGCTGGTCGGCCTGGTGGCGCTGTTCACCTTCGCCGAGCGGCGCCTGGACCCGGCGGCGCACGGCAACAGGGTGGACTCCTTCGCCGCCCAGGCGGCGGCGGTGCCCGGCAGCGAGGGCGAGAAGGCGGCCGTGAAGGCCGGCTTCACCACCACCGAGGTCTTCCCGCTGCTGATGTTCGCGGTCGGCGGCATGATGGTCTTCCCGGCCGCCAACGACCTGCTGACCCTGTTCATCGCGCTGGAGGTCTTCTCCCTCCCGCTGTACCTGCTCTGCGCGCTGGCCCGCCGGAAGCGGCTGCTGTCGCAGGAGGCCGCGGTCAAGTACTTCCTGCTGGGCGCCTTCGCCTCGGCGTTCACCCTGTTCGGCATCGCCCTGCTGTACGGCTACGCCGGCTCGGTCTCCTACGGCCGGATCGCCCAGGTCGTCGAGGGCACCGTCCAGGACGTCAGCCCGGCCCTCGCCGGGACCATGGGCAACGACGTGCTGCTGCTCCTGGGCGCCGCGCTGGTCACCATGGGCCTGCTCTTCAAGGTGGGCGCGGTGCCGTTCCACATGTGGACGCCCGACGTCTACCAGGGAGCGCCCACCCCGGTGACCGGCTTCATGGCGTCGGCGACCAAGGTGGCCGCCTTCGGCGCGCTGCTGCGGCTGCTGTACGTGGTGCTGCCGGGCCTGCGCTGGGACTGGCGGCCGGTCATGTGGGCGGTGGCCGCGGTGACCATGGTGATCGGCGCGATCGTCGCCATCACGCAGACCGACATCAAGCGGCTGCTGGCCTACTCCTCGATCGCGCACGCCGGGTTCATCCTGGCCGGTGTGATCGCGGCGAGGCCGGAGGGCATCTCCTCGGTCCTCTTCTACCTGGCCGCCTACTCCTTCGTCACGGTGGGCGCCTTCGCCGTGGTGACACTGGTGCGCGACGCGGGCGGCGAGGCCACCCACCTGTCCAAGTGGGCGGGGCTCGGGCGCCGTTCGCCGCTGGTGGCGGCGGTGTTCGCGGTGTTCCTGCTGGCCTTCGCGGGCATCCCGCTGACCTCCGGGTTCGCGGGCAAGTTCGCCGTGTTCAAGGCGGCCGCGGAGGGCGGCGCGGCGCCGCTGGTGGTGGTCGGCGTGCTGTCCTCGGCGGTCGCGGCGTTCTTCTACATCCGGGTGATCGTGCTGATGTTCTTCAGCGAGCCCAAGCCGGAGGGGCCGACGGTGGCGGTGCCGTCGCCGCTGACGACCACGGCGATCGCGGTCGGCGCGGCGGTAACGGTGGTGCTGGGCGTCGCCCCGCAGTACTTCCTCGACCTGGCGACCTCGGCGGGCACCTTCGTCCGCTGACGGGCGGGCCCTCCGCGGGCGGCTCGCCCTTCGCGGGCGGCTCGCCCCGCCCGGCGTCGGCATCCGCTCGGGCGCCGGCACCCACGCCGAAGGCCCGGCTCCACATGGAGCCGGGCCTTCGGCGTACGGAGGGCGCTTCGGGCGCGGGAAGGCCGCCTTCGGCGTGCGGAGGCGGCCGGGGCCGCGGCGCGCCCCGGCGGGGTCAGCCCGCCCGGTGCACGACCGCGTCGCACAGGTGCACCAGCGCCGTCCGCGCCTCGCACTCCGGCAGCGGGGTCAGCGCCGCCCGGGCCTCCTGGGCGTACCGCACGGTGTCCGCCCGCGCCTCCTCCAGCGCCGGGTGGGCCCGCAGCCGCGCGACCGCGTCCGCGAGTCGCGCCTCGTCCGTCAGGTCGGAGTCCAGCAGCTCGCACAGCTCGACGTCCTCCGCCAGCCCCAGCCGCGCCACCCGCTCGCGCAGGCGCAGCACCGGCAGTGTGGCGATGCCCTCGCGGAGGTCGGTGCCGGGGGTCTTGCCGGAGTCCGAGGACTCCGAGGCGATGTCCAGGACGTCGTCGGCGAGCTGGAACGCCACGCCGAGCCGCTCGCCGTACTGGGTGAGCACGTCCACGACCTGGTGGTCGGCGCCCGACATCAGCGCGCCGAAGCGGCAGGCGACCGCGACCAGCGAGCCGGTCTTGCCGGCCAGCACGTCGAGGTAGTGGTCGATGGGGGAGCGCCCCTCGGCCGGGCCGGCGGTCTCCAGGATCTGGCCGGTGACCAGGCGCTCGAACGCCTCGGCCTGCACCCGCACGGCCTCCGGCCCCAGGTCGGCCAGGATGTGCGAGGCCCGCGCGAACAGGAAGTCGCCGGTGAGGACCGCGACCGAGTTGCCCCAGCGGCTGTTGGCGCTGGGCACCCCGCGGCGCACCTCGGCCTCGTCCATGACGTCGTCGTGGTAGAGGGTGGCGAGGTGGGTGAGCTCGACGACCACTGCCGAGGGGACGATTCCCGGGGCGTCCGGGTCCCCGAACTGCGCGGCGAGCATCACGAGCAGCGGACGGAACCGCTTGCCGCCCGCCTTCACCAGGTGCTGCGCGGCCTCGGTGATGAACGGGACCTCGCTCTTGGTGGCTTCGAGCAGACCTTCCTCGACGGCCGCCATCCCGGCCTGGACTGCGGCCTCCAGCGCCTGGTCCCGAACCCTCAGCCCGAACGGCCCGACCACGGTCACGAGGGGTCTCCTGTCTGCTGGTGTGTGCTGACGATTACACGGATTGTCGATAGGTCATTGCCATCACCCCACTCAGCGTATCCGGTCGGCTTTCGATCACCGACAGCCCCCACCCGCCAGATGGCCGGAGACACCCCTGTCCGGTTTAGCAGGGTTGTGCAGGGTCTTTCCTCTTAACGGCTTTTGGCCCGCCAATGGCCGATCCGTGACATGAGCCACAGGCCCGAGTGGTCGAGGGAATGACCCCGGCGGCTCGAACTCGCGCCTCGCGGAGGCCGGTTGGGGTGGCCCGGTGCGGGCGGGCGAGGGGCAAATCACCCGTAACCATGATCAAGGGGCTTGATCGCCAGAGTTCGTACTTGTTTCGGACATCCGCTCTCACATACGTTTCGCGCCAGCCGGGTGGAACGCCGAGTCCTGCCGCCGTCCGGCCCTCACCGATCCATTCCACGCACGGCAGGAGCGGGGGACCCAGGTACACCGCCGGACCGGAGCGCGCTCCGGACGGCTCGGGGTGAAGCCCGTCGCCCGCCAGGGCGATCGGCCGGGCAGCCTTTCTGGCCCGAACCCGACAGCTCACCTCGCAGGCGCCGGAAAGGAAGAGCGCAATGTCCCGTCTCACCCGTACCGCCTCGGCCCTGGCCGTCGCCGCGGCCGTCGTCGCCGCCCCGGTCGTGGGCGCCACCGGCGCCTGGGCCGCCGAGGCCCCGGCCGCCCAGACGCAGGCCGCCCAGGCGCAGGTCGCCCAGGGTGCGGTGGCCGTCGCCCCGGGCAACAAGGTCACCCACCTGGCCGCCACCCAGGACAACCTCGACGGATGGATCCGCGAGGCCCTCGCCGTCATGGCGAAGCACGACATCCCGGGCACCTACGAGGGCATCCACCGCAACGTGATGCGCGAGTCCTCGGGCAACCCGCTGGCCATCAACGACTGGGACATCAACGCGATCAACGGCATCCCCTCCAAGGGCCTGCTGCAGGTGATCGACCCCACCTTCGACGCGTACCACGTCGAGGGCACCGAGCCCTCGCCGTTCGACCCGGTCGCCAACATCGTCGCCGCCTGCAACTACGCGGCCGACCGCTACGGCTCGATCGACAACGTCAACGGTCCCTACTGACCGGCCCCGTCGCCCGTGGCGCACGGGGACGGGAACAACCGCTCGAGGACGACGGCCACGCCGTCGTCCTCGTTGGTGGTGGTGACCTCGTCGGCCACCGCCTTCAGCTCGGCGTGCGCGTTGGCCATGGCGACGCCGTGGGCCGCCCATCTGAACATGGGCACGTCGTTGGGCATGTCGCCGAAGGCGATGGCGTCCTCCGGGCCGAGGCCCAGCCGGGACGCGGCCATGGCCAGGCCGGTCGCCTTGGTGACGCCGTGCGGCTGCAGCTCCACGGTGCCGGGGCCGGACATCGTCACCGTGGCCAGCGAGCCCACCGCGGCGGCGGCCACCGCGGTCAGCTCGTCGTCGGACAGCCGGGGATGGGACAGCAGCACCTTGGTGATGGGCCGCTCCCACAGGTCGTCGCGCCGGCCGACCCGCACCGAGGGCAGCGTGGGCCGCGCCATCCGGTAGCCGGGCTCGATCAGCGTGAGCCCCCGGACGCCGTCCTGGTCGACGGCCGCGTACACCTGGCCCACCTCGGCCTCGATCTTGCCGAGCGCGGTCTCCGCCAGCTCCCGGTCCAGGGTCATCGACCACACCAGGCGGTCCCGGTCGGCGTCGTAGAGCTGCGCGCCCTGGCCGCACACCGCGAAGCCGCCGCCGATCCCGGCGAGCAGGCCGCGGACCCGCGGCGCGGGGCGGCCGGTCACCACCAGATGGCGGGCCCCCGCCCTGGCCGCGCACCCCAGTGCGGCGCGGGTGCGGGGTGAGACGGTGTCGTCGTCACGCAGGAGCGTGCCGTCCAGATCGGTGGCGACGAGCGCGTACGCGGGGAGCGCACGGGAGGGGGGCGCATAGGCGGCGGGTGCGGGCATGAACAGAGAATACGGATCCTCCGGCACGCCCCTGTGACGGGTTGACAGCTCACCGTGATGTGTGCAATAGGGCGTTGGTCATCTCATCTGAGCGATCAGGCGTCCAGCGAGGCCAGCAGTTCGACCACGCTCTCGCCGTGGGTGGCCAGCTTCTTCTCGCCGATGCCGCTGATCCCGCGCAGCTCCTCCACCGAGGAGGGGCGGGCCGCGGCGATCTCGCGCAGCGTGGCGTCGTGGAAGACGACGTAGGCGGGAACGCCCTGCTCACGGGCCCGCTCGGCCCGCCAGGCGCGCAGCGCCTCGAAGACCGGCTGGAGCTCCTCGGGCAGCTCGGCCGCGGCCGCCGCGGCCTTGGCCTTCCGCTCGCCGCGGGCGGAGGGCACCTTCTTGGGCTCCTTGCGCATCGGCACCTGCCGCTCGCCGCGCAGCACGGCGGCGCTGCCCTCGGTCAGCACCAGCGTGCCGTACTCGCCCTCCACCGACAGCAGGCCCTGGGCCAGCAGCTGGCGGATCACGCCGCGCCACTCGCCCTCGGCCAGGTCCTCGCCGATGCCGAAGACCGAGAGCTGGTCGTGGTCGAACTGGATCACCTTGGCCGTGCGCTTGCCGAGCAGGATGTCGATGATCTGGGTGGCGCCGAACTTCTGGCGCCGCTCGCGGTCCAGCCGGACCACGGTGGACAGCACCTTCTGCGCGGCCACCGTGGCGTCCCAGGTCTCCGGCGGGCTCAGGCACGTGTCGCAGTTGCCGCAGTGCTCCTCGGCGGCCTCCTGGCCGAAGTAGGCGAGCAGCTGGGCCCTGCGGCACCGGACCGTCTCGCACAGCGCCAGCATGGCGTCCAGGTGGGCCTGGGCGCGGCGGCGGAAGGACTCGTCGCCCTCGCCCGAGAGGATCATCTTCCGCAGTTGGACGACGTCGTTGAGGCCGTAGGTCATCCAGGCCGTCGACGGCAGCCCGTCGCGGCCCGCGCGGCCGGTCTCCTGGTAGTAGCCCTCGACCGACTTCGGCAGGTCCAGGTGGGCCACGAACCGCACGTCCGGCTTGTCGATGCCCATGCCGAAGGCGATGGTCGCCACGACCACCAGGCCCTCCTCGCGCAGGAACCGGGCCTGGTGCGCGGCGCGCGTCCTGGAGTCCAGGCCCGCGTGGTACGGCACCGCGTCGACGCCGTGGGAGGTCAGGAACTCGGCGGTCTTCTCGACCGAGTTCCGGGAGAGGCAGTAGACGATGCCGGCGTCGCCCTGGTGCTCCTCGCGCAGGAAGGCCAGGAGCTGCTTCTTCGGCTCCGCCTTGGGCACGATCCGGTACTGGATGTTCGGCCGGTCGAACCCGGCGACGAAGTGCCGCGCCGAGCCGAGGCCGAGGCGGCGGGTGATCTCCTCGTGGGTGGCTCGGGTGGCCGTCGCGGTCAGGGCGATCCGCGGGACGTCCGGCCAGCGCTCGCCCAGCACCGACAGGGCGAGGTAGTCGGGGCGGAAGTCGTGGCCCCACTGGGCGACGCAGTGCGCCTCGTCGATGGCGAAGAGGGAGATCCGGCCGCGGGAGAGCAGGTTGAGCGTGGACTCCAGGCGCAGCCGCTCGGGGGCCAGGTAGAGCAGGTCCAGCTCACCGGCGAGGAACTGGGCCTCCACCACCCGCTGCTCGTCGAGGTCCAGGGTGGAGTTGACGAAACCGGCGCGCACGCCGGCCGCCCGCAGGGCGTCGACCTGGTCCTGCATCAGCGCGATCAGCGGGGAGACCACCACACCGGTGCCGGGGCGGACCAGGGCGGGGATCTGGTAGCAGAGGGACTTGCCGCCGCCGGTGGGCATCAGGACGACCGCGTCCCCGCCCGAGACGACGTGCTCGACCACGGCCTGCTGCTCGCCGCGGAAGGATTCGTAGCCGAAGACCTTGCGCAGCGTCTCGAGGGCGGGGGCCTCCGCGGGGCCGCCCGCGTCCGTCTCCGTCATGGTTGCCGTGGTCACACCTGTACCGCCTGTCCCTGCCGTCCGTAGCCCTGCCTCCACCATAGGGGGACGGACCGACGGGCCCGGAGTTTTCCACAGGCCCGCACGGACTCGGGGGCCGCGCGGGCCGAGGGAACGCGCGGGGTCGAGCAACGCGCGGGCCGGGAAAACGCGCGGGCCGAGGGGCCCGCACCGGCTCAGTGGACGCAGAACTCGTTGCCCTCGGGGTCGTACATCACCGTCCAGGCGCCGCCCTGCTCGCGGACCTCGCGCAGCACCCGCGCGCCCAGGGCGGTGAGCCGCTCCACCTCCGCGGCGCGCACGCCCTCGCCGGGGTGGAGGTCGAGGTGCAGGCGGTTCTTGACCGTCTTCGGTTCCGGAACCCGCTGGAACAGCAGCCGACGCCCCAGCCCGGTGCCGGACTCCTCGTCGTACGGGTCGTCCGGGTGCCGGACCGCCGCCAGGTTCCGCCACGCCGCGCGGCCCCGCCACTCCAGGGTGGCCTCGGCCGGCACCACCCCGGCGGCCAGCAGCTTCTCCACCAGCGGGGCGTTGTCCTCGGGGAGGTAGCGCAGCGCGGCCGCCCAGAAGTCCGCCAGGGCGTGCGGGTCGGCCGCGTCGACGACGAGCTTCCAGTGGACAGGCGTCGTGGGTTCCGTCATGCCACCACTCTTACGGGTGGTGAGCGGGCGTGCGCAACCGGAACGCGTGATCAGGCGGTGCGCTCCCGTGACCCCGCCGCGCCCGCCTCCGGGAGGGCCGCCGCCGCACCGGTCTCCGGCACCGACGCCGCACGCGCCTCCGGCACCGACGCCGCACGCGCCTCCGGCACCGACGCCGCACGCTCCGGCACGGCCGCCGGGTCGGCCGGGCCCACCACCGGGGCCGTGGCCACCGCCGCGGCGGCCGCCTCCCGCAGGGCGCGGGCCGAGCGGCGGGCGGTGCGCAGCGCGTCCCAGGTGAGCAGGGTCAGCGCGAGCCAGACCAGGGCGAAGCCGGCCCAGCGCTCCGGCGGCATGGCCTCGTGGAAGTAGAGGACGCCCAGCGCGAACTGGAAGACCGGGGCCAGGTACTGCAGCAGGCCCAGCGTGGACAGCGGGACCCGGATCGCGGCGGCGCCGAAGCAGATCAGCGGCACGGCGGTGACCACACCGGTGGCGGCCAGCAGCGCGGCGTGCCCGGCGCCCTCGGTGCCGAAGGTGGAGCTGCCCCGGGACCCCAGCCACAGCAGGTAGGCGAGGGCGGGCAGGAACTGGAGTGCGGTCTCCGCGGCCATGGACTCCAGGCCGCCGAGGTTCACCTTCTTCTTCACCAGGCCGTACGCGGCGAAGGAGAACGCGAGGGTGAGGGAGATCCACGGCAGACGGCCGTAGCCGACGGTCAGCACCACCACGGCGGCCAGGCCGATGCCGACCGCCGCCCACTGGACGGGGCGCAGCCGCTCCTTCAGCAGGAGCACGCCGAGCGCGATGGTGACCAGCGGGTTGATGAAGTAGCCGAGGGAGGCCTCGACGACCTGCCCGGCGTTGACCGCCCAGATGTAGACGCCCCAGTTGACGGTGATCACGGCCGCGGCCACGGCGATCAGCGCCAGCTTGCGCGGCTGGCGTATCAGCTCGCCGGCCCAGGCCCAGCGGCGTATCACCAGGAGGATCGCGCCGACCAGCACCAGCGACCAGATCATGCGGTGCGCCAGGATCTCGGCGGCGCCGGAGGGCTTCAGCAGCGGCCAGAAGAGGGGGACCAGGCCCCACATGCCGTAGGCGGCGAATCCGTTCAGCAGACCGATCTTGTTCTCGTTCCGCGGCGCCGGCTGGGGCATGTCTCCTCCTTCTGCATGCCTCGCTCCCGCAGCGTCGGCACGTTCGGAAGGTAACGTCGCGCGACCCCGCTGTCATTCCCGTATCGACATACGGTCCTGACAGGGGGTCGCGCGGGGCGCACCGGGTCAGCCGGCTCAGCCGGTGACGGTCCAGGTGTCGCTGCCGGCGAGCAGCGCCCCCAGGTCGCCCTCGCCCTGCCGCTCGACGGCGTCCTCCAGCTGGCGCGCCATCAGCGTGTCGTACACCGGGCGCCGCACCGACCGCAGGACGCCGATGGGCGTGTGGTGCAGGGTGTCCGGGTCGGCCAGGCGGGAGAGCGCGAAGGCCGTGGTCGGCGAGGCGGCGTGCGCGTCGTGGACCAGGACCTCGGCCTCGTTCTCCGGCGTGACGTCGACCACCGCCAGGTCGCCGGAGGCCCGGTCGCGGACCACCCCCTTGGCGCCGTCCGCGCCGAAGCGGATCGGCTGCCCGTGCTCCAGGCGGATCACGGCCTCCTGCGCCTGATCCCGGTCCTTGATCACGTCGAAGGCGCCGTCGTTGAAGATGTTGCAGTTCTGGTAGATCTCCACGAGCGCCGTGCCCTCGTGGGCGGCGGCCTGCCGGAGCACCTCGGTGAGGTGCTTGCGGTCGGAGTCCACCGTCCGCGCCACGAAGCTCGCCTCCGCTCCCAGTGCCAGGGACACCGGGTTGAAGGGGGCGTCCAGCGAGCCCATCGGGGTCGACTTGGTGATCTTGCCGAGCTCCGAGGTGGGGGAGTACTGGCCCTTGGTCAGTCCGTAGATCCGGTTGTTGAACAGCAGGATCTTCAGATTGACGTTCCGGCGCAGGGCGTGGATCAGGTGGTTGCCGCCGATGGACAGGGCGTCGCCGTCACCGGTGACCACCCAGACGCTCAGGTCCCGCCGCGAGGTGGCCAGGCCGGTGGCGATGGCCGGGGCGCGGCCGTGGATGGAGTGCATCCCGTAGGTGTTCATGTAGTACGGGAAGCGGGAGGAGCAGCCGATGCCGGAGACGAAGACGATGTTCTCCTTCGCCAGCCCCAGCTCCGGCATGAACGCCTGCACGGCGGCGAGGATCGCGTAGTCGCCGCAGCCCGGGCACCAGCGGACCTCCTGGTCCGACTTGAAGTCCTTCATCGTCTGCCGGCCGTCCGCCTTGGGGACCAGCTGGAGCAGGTTCTCAGCCATCGATGGCCTCCTTCAGCGCCGCGGCGAGCTGCTCCGCCTTGAACGGCATGCCGTTGACCTGGGTGTGGGAGCGGGCGTCGACCAGGTACTTCGCCCGGAGGAGGGAGGTGAGCTGGCCCAGGTTCATCTCCGGGACCACCACCTTGTCGTAGGCCCGGAGCACCTCGCCGAGGTTCGCCGGGAACGGGTTGAGGTGCCGCAGGTGGGCCTGGGCGACCGCGTGGCCGATGCCGCGCAGCCGGCGCACCGCCGCCGTGATCGGCCCGTAGGTGGAGCCCCAGCCGAGGACCAGGGTCCGGGCGTCGCCGTCCGGGTCGTCGACCTCGACGTCCGGCACCGCGATGCCGTCCACCTTGGCCTGGCGGGTGCGCACCATGAAGTCGTGGTTGGCCGGGTCGTAGGAGATGTTGCCCGTGCCGTCCTGCTTCTCGATGCCGCCGATCCGGTGCTCCAGGCCCGGCGTGCCCGGGACCGCCCAGGGGCGGGCCAGCGTCTCGGGGTCGCGCTTGTACGGCCAGAAGACCTCGACGCCGTCCTCGGTGGTGTGGTTCGGCCCGTCGGCGAAGGCCACCCGCAGGTCGGGCAGATCGGCCACCTCCGGGATCCGCCAGGGCTCGCTGCCGTTGGCGAGGTAGCCGTCGGAGAGCAGGAAGACCGGGGTGCGGTAGGTCAGGGCGATCCGGGCGGCCTCCAGCGCGGCGTCGAAGCAGTCCGCCGGGGTGCGCGGCGCGACCACCGGGACCGGCGCCTCGCCGTTGCGGCCGTACATCGCCTGGAGCAGGTCCGCCTGCTCCGTCTTGGTGGGCAGGCCCGTCGACGGGCCGCCGCGCTGGATGTCCACGATCAGCAGCGGCAGCTCCAGCGAGACCGCGAGGCCCACCGTCTCGGACTTCAGCGCCACGCCCGGGCCGGAGGTGGTGGTGACCGCCAGCGAACCGCCGAAGGCCGCGCCGAGCGCGGCGCCGATGCCGGCGATCTCGTCCTCCGCCTGGAAGGTGCGCACGCCGAAGTTCTTGTGCCGGCTGAGCTCGTGCAGGATGTCGGAGGCCGGGGTGATCGGGTAGGAGCCCAGGTAGAGGGGCAGTCCGGCCTGGCGGGAGGCCGCGATCAGGCCGTAGGAGAGCGCCAGGTTGCCGGAGATGTTGCGGTACCGGCCGGGCGGGAACGCCCGCGAGGCCGGGGCCACCTCGTAGGAGACGGCGAAGTCCTCCGTGGTCTCACCGAAGTTCCACCCCGCCCGGAAGGCCGCGATGTTCGCCTCGGCGATCTGCGGCTTCCTGGCGAACTTCTTCCGCAGGAAGGCCTCGGTACCCTCGGTCGGCCGGTGGTACATCCAGCTCAGCAGGCCCAGCGCGAACATGTTCTTGCTCCGCTCGGCCTCCTTCCGGGTGAGACCGAATTCCTTGAGCGCCTCCACCGTGAGGGTGGTCAGCGGCACCGGGTGCACCTGGTAGCCGTCCAGCGAGCCGTCGGCCAGCGGGTCGGCCGCGTAGCCGACCTTCTGCAGCGCGCGGGGGGTGAACTCGTCGGTGTTGACGATGATCTCCGCGCCGCGCGGCAGGTCGGCGAGGTTCGCCTTGAGCGCGGCCGGGTTCATGGCGACCAGCACGTTCGGTGCGTCGCCGGGGGTGAGGATGTCGTGATCCGCGAAGTGGAGCTGGAACGAGGAGACGCCCGGGAGGGTGCCTGCGGGGGCGCGGATCTCGGCGGGGAAGTTGGGCAGGGTCGACAGGTCGTTGCCGAAGGACGCCGTCTCCGAGGTGAATCGGTCGCCGGTGAGCTGCATCCCGTCACCCGAGTCACCCGCGAAGCGGATGACCACCCGTTCCAGCCGGCGGACGTCCTTCGCCGCTGCCGGTTCACGCTCTGTACTGACCTGGCTGGTCACTGAACTGGACCTCCCTGGGCGGCATGTGCGGGAGCCGCCTCGGACCGGTGGCCCCGCTTCAACCCTAAGTCTGTAAGGGCTGCCTTCCTGTGTCATTCGCTCGGACTCGCATGGCGCTGGAGCGCGGCGCCGGACGCTGCTGACAAACTGTCAGTAGCGGCCCGGCCTCCAGGGTGGCACCGGCTCAGGAGTTCAGGTAGGTGAGGACGGCGAGAACCCGGCGGTGATCCCCGTCACTCTGCGCCAGGCCCAGCTTCATGAAGATGTTGCTGACGTGCTTCTCCACCGCTCCGTCGCTGACCACCAGCCTGCGGGCGATCGCCGAGTTCGTCCGGCCCTCCGCCATCAGCCCCAGCACCTCCCGCTCGCGCGGGGTCAGCCCCTCCAGCACGTCCTGGCGGCGGCTGCGGCCGAGGAGCTGGGCCACCACCTCGGGGTCCAGCGCCGTCCCGCCCCCGGCCACCCGGACCACCGCGTCGGTGAACTCGCGGATGTCGGCCACCCGGTCCTTGAGCAGGTAGCCCACGCCCCGGCTGGAGCCGGCCAGCAGTTCGGTGGCGTACCGCTCCTCCACGTACTGCGAGAGCACCAGCACGCCCACCTCGGGATGGTCCTTGCGGATCCGGACGGCGGCCCGCACCCCTTCGTCCGTATGGGTGGGCGGCATCCGCACGTCGGCCACCACCACGTCGGGCAGCTCCTTCCGCGCGGCGAGGTCCGAGACCGTCCTGACCAGTCCCTCGCCGTCGCCGACCCCCGCGACCACCTCGTGGCCCCGGTCGGTGAGCAGCCGCGTCAGCCCCTCACGCAGCAGCACCGAATCCTCGGCGATGACGACCCGCACCCTGTTGTCCTCCGCGTTCTCCACGAGCCCAGCATCCCAGCAACATCACAGCGGCGGGGGCGTTTCCGCCCCCGCCGGTCACACCCCCGCGCCCCGTCGGCGCGGCCGTCAGCGCGCGGTCCGCCCCGAGGGCCCGAGCAGGCCGCGGGCCAGCGCCGCGTCGACCGCGGCCGTCGCGCGCGTCGTCCAGGCCGCGCCCAGGGTCACCGCCGCGCCCACCAGGCAGGCCACCAGCAGCTCGAGCGGCGTGGAGCCCCACAGCGAGCCGTCGCCGAAGAGGTGGATCTCCCGGTTGTCGGCCGGCAGCGTCCAGTACCAGAGGGGCAACGTCAGCAGCGCCGGTCCGGCCGTCCACAGGGTCACCGTCACGGTGAAGGAGACCACCGCCCACGGCAGGTGCACCAGGGCGTACAGCGCCTGCCGCCAGGTCGACCCGCTGCGCAGCACCGCGCCGCACCAGGCGACCGGCCGCGGCGCGTCCCCGCGCGGCTCCAGGGGCTCCGGCGCGGCGACCCGCACGCCCAGCAGCAGCCGCACCCGGGCCCGCTCCGCCGTGCCGAGCAGACGGCAGCCGACCAGGGCCAGCACCAGGACCGGCAGCCCGATCACCGTCACCAGCAGTCCGGCGCCCAGCGACAGGGCGGTCACCACGTAGGTGAACAGCACGACGGCGACCGGCAGGTTGAGCAGCGAGTGCAGGACGGCCAGGGCGGTGGCGGGGTCCAGCAGCGGGGCCAGCACCGCGGGGGCGTGGGCGGTCCGCTTCCAGGGGTGGACGGCGGTCATGGCGTCAGCCTTCCTTCGTCAGGGTGACGGGCCGGTCCCGCCAGGGCAGTTCGGCGGTGACCGTGGTCGGTCCGCCCTCGGGCGAGTCCACGACGAACACGCCGTCCACCGCGCCCAGCCGTTCGGCCAGCCCCGCCAGGCCCGTCCCGGCGTCGAGCCGCGCGCCGCCCCGGCCGTCGTCGTGGACCTGGAGCATCAGCCGGTCCCCGGAGCGCCACACGTCCACCGAGGCGGTGCGCGCCCCGCTGTGCTTGCTGACGTTCTGCAGGAGCTCCGAGACGGTGAAGTAGGCGATGCCCTCGACGGCCTCGGCCGGCCGGCTCTCCAGCTCCACCGACACCCGCACCGGAACGGTGCAGCGGGACGACACCGAGGACAGCGCCGCGTCCAGACCCCGGTCGGTGAGCACCGCCGGATGGATGCCGCGGGCCAGGTCGCGCAGCTCCTGGAGGGCGAGCTTCACCTCGCCGTGCGCCTCGTCGACCATGGCCGCGGCGGTCTCCGGGTCCTCCAGCAGCTTCTCCTTGGCCAGACCCAGCCCCATCGCCAGGTTGACCAGCCGGGCCTGGGCGCCGTCGTGCAGGTCGCGCTCGATGCGCCGCAGGTCGGCGGCGGCGGTGTCGATCACGACGCCCCGGTCGGACTCCAGTTCGGCGATCCGCCGCTCCAGGTCGGGGGAGGGCGACAGCAGGCCCCGGACCATCGCCCGGTCCACCGTCGTCATCGCGCGCACCAGATAGGGGAGCACCGGCCACAGCACGAACAGGCCGGTCAGCGTCACCGTGAAGGTGACCACCCCCCAGGGCAGCCGGATCAGCTGGTAGAGCATCGACCGCCAGCCCACCGGGTCCTTCAGCGCCGTCCACAGACGGGTGAAGAACCCGTTCGAGCGGCTGTGCGACCGCAGGGGGCTCGGCTCGTCGATCCGCAGGCCCAGCAGCCCGCGGGCCCGGCCGCGCTCCAGCCCGCCCAGCAGCCGCGCGCCCATCAGGGCCAGCGCGACCAGCGGCAGCCCGATCGCGGTGACGGTCAGTCCGGCCGCGGTCGGCAGCACGACCATGGCGTAGGTGAAACCGACCACGGTCACCGGGAGGTTGCTCAGCAGGAAGGCGATCTCCCGCCAGGTGTAGGCGTCGTAGGCCGGGCGCGCCGGAGGGAGGCGGTCACCGTCCGGCAGCGGGGCCGGGACCGGTGCCGCCGGGGACGAGGCCGGCAGCGGGGCCGGGACCGGTGCCGCCGGGGACGAGGCCGGCAGCGGGGCCGGAGTCGGTTCGGTGGTCATGGGCCCAGACTGCCCGCCGGGAGTCGGCCCGCGCCATGAGGCGGCCCTGCCGAGCCGTACGGGGGAAAACCCCACCACCGCACCCGGACGCCGCCGAGGACCCAGGGCCTAGACTCCCGTTGCGTACGTTTCCCGAGCGATCAGACGTGAGGAGCGAGGACAGAGGTGCGCGACTACTTCCCGTCCTACTCGGTCGTGGGCCTCCTCGCCGCGGTCGGCGTGCTGTTCGTCGCCGCCGCCTTCGGCGCGGGACGCCTGCTGCGGCCCGTGGTGCCGACACCCGAGAAACTGCTCACCTACGAGTGCGGCGTCGACCCGGTCGGCGAGGGCTGGGCGCACACCCAGGTCAGGTACTACGTCTACGCCTTCCTGTACGTGATCTTCGCGGTGGACTCCGTGTTCCTCTTCCCCTGGGCGACCGTCTTCGACGCGCCGGGCTACGGCGTCACCACCCTTGTGGAGATGTTCCTCTTCCTCGGCTTCCTCGCCGTGGGCCTGCTCTACGCCTACAGGAAGGGCGTCCTGGAATGGACGTGACCGCTGCCTCCGCCGCCGGCGCCCCCGAGCCGGAGCCGGTGATGCTGCCCGAGCCCAAGCGGCTGGGCGCGCTGTCCCGGCTGGCGCCCGAGCCGATGAAGGTGGTCCTCAACTGGGGCCGCCGGTACTCGCTCTGGGTCTTCAACTTCGGGCTCGCCTGCTGCGCCATCGAGTTCATCGCCGCGTCGATGTCCCGGCACGACTTCATGCGCCTCGGCGTCATCCCGTTCGCGCCCGGACCGCGCCAGGCCGACCTGATGGTCGTCTCGGGCACCGTCACCGACAAGATGGCGCCCGCGGTGAAGCGGCTCTACGAGCAGATGCCGGAGCCCAAGTACGTCATCTCCTTCGGCGCCTGCGCCAACTGCGGCGGGCCCTACTGGGACTCCTACTCGGTGACCAAGGGCGTCGACCAGATCGTCCCCGTCGACGTGTACGTGCCGGGCTGCCCGCCGCGGCCGGAGGCGCTGCTCCAGGGGATCATCAAGCTCCAGGAGAAGATCGCTCGGGAGTCGCTGGGGGAGCGGTACAGCCCGGCCGCCGGCGCGGCCCCCCGCCCCTCGACCGCCGCGCTGCGCAGCGCTCCGGTACGGCCGCCGGCCCCGGAGGGGGACCGATGAGCGAGGGCTGGCTGCCGGAGACGGCGGACGCGCTCTTCGGCGAGGGCGCCGGGGCGCACGAGTCGTACGAGGTCCTCACCGTCGACGTGCCGCCGGAGGCCTGGATCCGGGCGCTGACCGTGGCCCGGGACCGTCTGCACTGCACCTTCTTCGACTGGCTGAGCGCGGTGGACGAGCCGGGCACGGGCTTCCGCGTCTGCGCCCACGTGGCCGCGCTCGGACCGGTCCGGCGCCTGCTGCTGCGCACCACCGTGCCGCACGACGCGCCGCTGCTGGCCTCGGCGGTCGGCGTCTACGCGGGGGCCGCCTGGCACGAGCGGGAGACCCACGAGATGTTCGGCGTGCGGTTCGACGGCCACCCCGGGCTGGAGCCGCTGCTGCTGCCGGAGGGCTTCGAGGGACACCCCCTGCGGAAGGACTTCGTGCTCGCGGCGCGGGTCGCCAAGGCGTGGCCCGGCGCCAAGGAGCCGGGGGAGTCCGCCGCGGGGGACCACGGCGGGCCCAGGCGGCGGCAGATGCTGCCGCCGGGGGTGCCGGACCCCAACGAGTGGGGCCCGCTGAAGGGCACCCTCCCGGCCGCCCCGGCCCGCGGCGCCGCCGCCGACCGCCCCCGCCGCACCCGCGCCGCCGCGGAGGGCTCCGCCTCCCAAGCCCCGGAGGCCCCGCGGCGTTCCCGCAGC
The DNA here is from genome assembly GCF_040643475.1 of Streptomyces sp. NPDC047130. Lineage (NCBI taxonomy): Bacteria > Bacillati > Actinomycetota > Actinomycetes > Kitasatosporales > Streptomycetaceae > Streptomyces > Streptomyces sp. NPDC047130. The sequence continues at coordinate 79,238 of NZ_JBEYUK010000001.1, forward strand.
GCCGCGGAGGGCTCGGCGTCCCAGGCCCCCGAGGCCCCGCGGCGTGCGCGGAGTGCCTCCGGGGGCTCGGCGTCGCAGCGCGGGGAGGCGGGTGGCGTGCCCGAGGCGCCGGGGTCCGGTGCGGGTCCGCGGCGTGCGCGGAGTGCCTCCGGGGGCTCGGCGTCGCAGCGCGGGGAGGCGGGCGGTGCGCCCGAGGCGCCGGGGTCCGGTGCGGGTCCGCGGCGTTCCCGCAGCGTGTCCGAGGGTTCCGCGTCGCAGCGCGGGGAGGAGGCGGCCCCCGGCCGGCCGGGCTCCGCGCCCCGCAGCCCCGACGCCCCGTGGCACCACGCCAGGCCCGCCTTCGAGGAGAAGCCGCACACCCCCGAGGGCGAGGGCGAGGGCACGGGCGAGAACCAGGACAACGACAGGCACGACCACGACGACGAACCCACCACCGACGGCCCCGAGGGAGGCGGACAGTGACCGACGCGCTCGACGTCACCCTGCGCCTGCTCGCCGTCTTCGCCGCCTTCCTGGTCCTCCCCCTGGTCGTGGGCCAGACCGAGCACAAGGTGATGGCGCACATGCAGGGCCGCCTCGGCCCCATGTACGCCGGCGGCTTCCACGGCTGGGCCCAACTCGTCGCCGACGGCGTGAAGTTCGTGCAGAAGGAGGACATCGTCCCCACCGGCGCGGACCGGCGGATCTTCCAGCTCGCCCCCGCCGTCGCCCTTTTGCCCTACCTGCTGGTCCTGCTCGTCATCCCGCTCGGCCCGGGCGACGCCGTGGGCCAGGCGATCGACGCGGGCATCTTCTTCGCCCTGGCCGTGATGGGCGTCGGCGTCCTCGGCTCGCTGATGGGCGGCTGGGCGTCCGCGAACAAGTTCTCCCTGCTCGGCGGCCTGCGCACCGCCGCCCAGCTCCTCTCCTACGAGCTCCCCATGCTGCTCGCCGCCGCCTCCGTCGCCATGGCGGCCGGCACCGTCTCGCTCACCGGCATCGCGGACGCCTTCCAGTGGTGGTGGCTGCCCTGGCAGATCGTCGGGGCGATCGTGTTCTTCGTGGCCGGCCTCGCCGAGCTCCAGCGTCCGCCGTTCGACATGCCGGTGGCCGACTCGGAGATCATCTTCGGCGCGTACACCGAGTACACCGGCCTGCGGTTCGCCTTCTTCCTGCTCGCCGAGTACGCCGGCATCGTCGTCCTCTGCGGCCTGACCACCGTGCTCTTCCTCGGCGGCTGGCACGGCCCGTTCGGCGGTGACGGCCTCGGGTGGTTCTGGACGCTGCTGAAGACCGCGGTCCTCGCCTTCGTGGTGATCTGGCTGCGCGTCACCTACCCCCGGCTGCGGGAGGACCAGTTGCAGAAACTGTCATGGACCTTCCTGGTTCCGCTCGCCCTCGCCCAGATCGCCCTCACCGGCGTCGTCAAGGTGGTGGTCCTCTGATGCCCCCGACGCACGGAGTGCCCGGCAGCGGGCTGGCCAAGGGCCTGGCCGTCACCCTGCGCACCATGATGCGGAAGAACGTCACCGCGCAGTACCCGGACGTCCAGCCCGAACTCGCGCCCCGCACCCGCGGGGTGATCGGCCTGTTCGAGGAGAACTGCACGGTCTGCATGCTCTGCGCCCGCGAGTGCCCGGACTGGTGCATCTACATCGACTCCCACAAGGAGACGGTGCCCCCGGCCGCCCCCGGCGGACGCGAGCGGCAGCGCAACGTCCTGGACCGTTTCGCCATCGACTTCGCGCTCTGCATGTACTGCGGGATCTGCGTCGACGTGTGCCCGTTCGACGCGCTGTTCTGGTCGCCGGAGTTCGAGTACGCCGAGACCGACATCCGTGAACTCACCCACGAGCGGGACAAGCTCCGCGAGTGGATGTGGACGGTGCCCGCCCCGCCCGCGCTCGACGCGGGCGCGGAGGAGCCGAAGGAGATCGCCGCGGCGCGCCGGACGGCGGACAAGCTGCGCCAGGCGGAGGAGGGGGAGACCCCGTGAGCCAAGGATTCCTCTCCCCGACCGGGGTGGAGATCGCCTTCCTGCTGGTCGGCGTGGTCACCCTGGGCGCGGCGGTGATCAGCGTCACCACCCGGCAACTGGTGCACGCCGCGCTCTGGCTGGTCGTCGCCCTCGGCGGGCTCGCCGTGGAGTACCTGCTGCTCACCGCGGAGTTCATCGCCTGGGTACAGGTCCTGATCTACGTCGGGTCGGTGGTGGTGCTGCTCCTCTTCGGCCTGATGCTCACCCGGGCGCCCATCGGACGCTCCCCGGACGCCGACTCCGGCAACCGCGGGGTCGCCCTCGGCGTGGCGGTGACCGCGGCGGTCGCCCTGGTCTGGGTGGTCGTCGACGCGTTCCGCACCACCTGGATCGAACTGGACGGCGCCGCCGCCGGCACCACCGAGGCCACCGGCGCATCACTCTTCCAGCACTGGGTCCTCCCCTTCGAGGCCCTCTCCGTCCTGCTGCTGGCCGCCCTGGTCGGCGCGATCGTCCTCTCCCGCAAGCGGGCCGCCGGCCGCGGTGAAGGAGACGAACGCTGATGCACCTCGCGTACCCCGCGGTCCTGTCCGCGCTGCTCTTCTGCACCGGCGTCTACGGCGTCCTGGCGCGCCGCAACGCCATCCTGGTGCTGATGTCCGTCGAGCTGATGCTCAACGCCGTCAACCTCAACCTGGTCGCCTTCGACGCCTGGCTGAGTCGGGCCGCCGAGACCGCGTTCCCCCACGACGGGCTCCACGCGGGCCAGGCGCTGACCCTGTTCACCATCGCCATCGCGGCCGCCGAGATCGGCATCGGCCTGGCGATCGTCCTCGCCGTGTACCGCAACCGCGGCACCGCCGACATCGACCGCCTCCGCGACACCGCGGAGCGCGACGGCGCCGAGCGCGGCGGCGCGGACGCGGACGCCGCCGGGGACGACACGGGCACGGGCACCGGCACCGGGGCCGGCGCCGGGACAGCCACCGACCCGGGCGCCGGTGCCGGGCCCGGCGCGAAGGCCGGGGCCGCCGCATGAGCACCGTCACCCTCGCCGTCCTCGTCCCCCTGCTGCCGTTCCTCGGCGCGGTCGCGGGACTGCTGCTGGGCCGTACCGCCCCCGGCTTCGTCCGCCCCCTCGCCGTGCTGCCGGTGCTCGCCTCGCTCGTCCTGGCCGTGCTGGTCGCCGTCCGGCAGGGCGGCGGCGACCCGGTGGAGGCCGTCACCGAGCTCACCCCCACCGGCTCGGTGCCGATCGAGCTGGCCCTGCAGGTCGACGGCTTCGCCGCCCTTGCCGCCGTGCTGGTCACGCTGGTGGCGGCCTGCGTGCAGATCTACTCCACCGCCTACCTCCGCCACGACGCCCGCTACCCCTCGTACGCGGCGCTGGTCTCCCTCTTCACCGCCGCGATGCTGCTGGTCGTCTACACCGGCGACCTGATGGTGCTGCTGGTCGGCTGGGAGGTCATGGGCATCTGCTCCTACTTCCTGGTCGGCCACTACTGGGAGACCCCCGAGGCGCGCGCCGCCTCGCTGAAGGCCTTCCTGGTCACCAAGGCCGGTGACGTCCCGTTCCTGATCGGTCTGTTCGCCCTCGCGGCCGACGCCCGCTCCTTCCGGATCACCGAGATCCTGGACGCCGTCGACCGGATCGACCACCCGACCCTGATCGCCCTCCTCCTGCTGGCCGGAGTGGCGGGCAAGTCGGCCCAGTTCCCGCTGCACACCTGGCTGCCCGACGCCATGGCGGGCCCCACGCCGGTGTCCGCGCTGATCCACGCCGCCACCATGGTCGCCGCCGGCGTCTACTTCGTGGCCCGGCTCCTCCCGCTCTTCCAGGCGTCCGAGGCCGCCATGGTCGTCCTCGCCGTGATGGCCGCCGTCACCATGATCGGCTCGGCCCTCGCCGCCCTGGCGCAGGACGACGTCAAACGGGTCCTCGCCTACTCGACCATCGGGCAGCTCGGCTACATGACCGGCGCCCTCGCCGCCGGCGACCGCTCCGCCGCCGCGTTCCACCTCCTCACCCACGGCGCCTTCAAGGCGCTGCTGTTCCTCGGGGCGGGCGTCCTCATCCACGCCGCCGGCACCAACTCGCTGGCCGCCATGTCCCGCATGAGCGGCCTGCGCGCCCGCGTGCCCGACGCGTACTGGACGATGACCGTCGCCCTGCTGGCCCTGGCCGCCATCCCGCCGTTCAGCGGCTTCTTCTCCAAGGAGGCCGTCCTGGTCGCAGCCGAGCACGCCGCCACCGGCCACGCCGGCGCCGCCGGCGCCGCCGGTCCGGTCGCCGCCGGGTGGACCGTGCTGGCCGCCGGGCTGCTCACCGCCCTGCTGACCGCGGCCTACGCGGCCCGCCTGTGGCTGCGGGCCTTCCGCGGCCGCGGGACCGAGGCCCCCGCGCACGCCAGGCAGCCCCTCGCCATGAACGCCGTGCTCTGGGTCCTCGCCGTGCCCTCCCTCGCGCTCGGCGCCGCCTTCGGCGTGCTCCCCGCATGGTTCGACGGCGGCTCCCTCGCCCCCGGCTGGACCACCTCCCTCCTCGCCACCGGCATCGCCCTGGTCGGCGGCGTCGTCACCTACGCGACCTGGCGGCACACCACCGCCTTCGCGGCCGGCACCCCGCTCGGGGCCGTCGCCGCCCATCCCGGGGCCGACCCCGGCCAGGTGGAGGCCGAGGCCATCGCGAGCCACGCCCCCGCCTACGGCGACGTCGCCGACGCCCCCGACCCGTCCGACCCCGGACGGCTCCTGCTGGGCCCGCTGCACCGCCACGCGGCCGCCGGCTTCCACCTGGACGCCTTCCAGCGCATGGTCTTCGTCCGCCCGGTGACCGCGGCCGCCTCCCTGGTCCGCTTCCTGGACCGCGAGGTCGTCGAGACCTACGTCCGCGGCGCCGCCGCCACGCCCCGCCTGCTGGGCGCGGCCGTCCGGCGGGCCCAGACCGGCAACCTCCAGACCTATGTGAGCGCGCTGCTCGCCGGAACCGTCGTCCTCGCGGTGGCCGTCGTCCTCGCCGTCTCGGGAGCGTGAGCAGCCGTGATCGATATCAACGAGTCCGTGATGCAGTTCCTCCTCGCGTTCGTCGTGGTGATCCCGCCGGCCGGCGCCGCCACGGCCCTCCTCCCGGCCCCGCCCGGGCTGAAGGGGAAGTCGCCCGAACAGGCCGTGCTGCGGCACGGGGTGACCGTCACCGGCGCCGTCCTGCTGGCCGCCCTGGCCCTCGCCGCCGGGTTCGACCACAGCCGGCCCCAGACCATGCAGGCCACCACCGACATCAGCTGGATCCCCGCCCTCGACGTGCGGATCCACCTGGGCGTCGACGGCATCTCGCTGCCCCTGCTCGTCCTCACCGCGCTGCTGACCTTCCTCTGCGCCCTCCACGCGTACGCCAACCCGCCGAAGGGCGGCGCCCCGAAGGCGTTCGTCGCCCTGCTGCTCGTCCTGGAGACCGGCACCCTCGCCTCCTTCGCCGTCCTCGACCTGCTGCTGTTCTTCCTGGCCTTCGAGACCGTGCTGATCCCGATGTACTTCCTGATCGCCCGCTGGGGCGGCGCCGGGCGCGCCGCGGCGGCCTGGAAGTTCGTGCTCTACACCCTGCTCGGTTCCGTGGTCATGCTGCTCGGCCTGCTCCTGATCGGGATCGAAGCGGGCACCTTCGACATGGTGGCACTCGCCTCCGACAACGGACGGTCACTCACCGTGACGGTGCAGGTGATCGCGGTCCTGGCGATCGGCATCGGCCTGGCGGTGAAGACCCCGATGTGGCCGCTGCACAGCTGGCTGCCCGACGCCCACACCGCCGCCCCCACCGTCGGCTCCGTCCTGCTGGCCGGCGTGCTCCTCAAGCTGGGCACCTACGGCTTCGTCCGCATCCTGCTGCCCGCCGCCCCCGACGGCTTCCGGACCTTCGCGCCCTACCTGGCCGCCTTCGCCGTCGTCGGCATCGTCTACGGGTCCCTGGCCTGCCTCGCCCTGGCCCGCAAGGGCGCCAAGGGCGACCTCAAGCGCCTGATCGCCTACTCCTCCGTCGGCCACATGGGCTTCGTGCTGCTGGGCATCGCCACCATGACCCCCACCGGCGTCAACGGAGCCCTGTTCGCCAACGTCGCTCACGGCCTGATCACCGGCCTGCTCTTCTTCCTGGTCGGCGCCCTCAAGGACCGCACCGGCACCACCGACCTGGACACCCTCTCCGCGCAGGGCGCGCGGGCCACCGGTGCCGCCCTCTACGGCCGTGCCCCGCGCCTGGGCGGCCTGCTGGCCTTCGCCGCCGTCGCCTCGCTCGGTCTGCCCGGCCTCGCCGGCTTCTGGGGCGAGATGCTCGCCCTCTTCGGCGCCTTCGACCCGGCGGCCGGCCTCAGCCGCCCGGCGTACCTGGTCTTCATGGCGATCGGCGCCCTCGGCACCCTGCTCACCGCCGCCTACCTGCTGGTCGTGGTCCGCCGCGTCTGCATGGGCGTGCCGTCGCGCGAGGGCGACGACGTGCCGCTCCTCGCCGACGTCCGCGGCCACGAGTTCGCCGCCTGGACCCCGCTGGTGGTCCTCACCGTCCTCGCCGGGCTCTGGCCGAAGGTGCTCCTCGGCCTCACCGACCCGGCCGTCCAGCAGCTCCTCGCAGGAGGCCCCCGATGAGCGTCCTGGCCGCCGAGAGCGTGGTCCAGTCCGTCGACTGGCTCGCCGTCGCGCCCCCCACCCTCACCGCCGTGGCCGCCCTCGTGGTGCTGGTGGCCGACCTGTTCCTCCCCGAGGCCCGCAAGCCGCTCCTGGGCTGGATCTCCGTCGCCGCCCTCGCGGCCGGCCTGCTCACCCTGCTGCCGCTGCTCGACGGCGACCGCTCCACCTTCTGCCTGGTCGGCGAACCGGGCGTCTGCAGCTACGTCGCCGACCGCTTCGCCCTGGTCGTCCAGCTGGTCGTCCTCGGCGGCGCGCTGCTCGCCGCGCTCCTGTCGGTGACGGCGCTGCGCGACGAGTCCCGACGGCTGCCCGCCGGCGAGTACTGGTTCCTGCTGCTCAGCTCGGCCGCCGGTGCCGCCCTGCTGCCCGCCTCGCGGGACCTGGCCACCCTGATCGTCGCCCTCGAGGTGGCCTCGCTCCCCGCGTTCGCCCTGGTGGGCCTGCGCCACGGCGACCGCCGCTCCTCGGAGGCCGCCCTCAAGTTCTTCCTGTCCTCGGTCACCGCCACCGCCGTCAGCCTGCTCGGCGTCAGCTTCGTCTACGCCGTCACCGGCTCGATGCACCTGACGGTCATCGCGGAGGAGATCCAGCAGGTCGACGGCCAGTTCGCCGCCCTCGCCCGGACCGGCGTCGTCCTCACCCTGGTCGGCTTCGCCTTCAAGACGGCCGCCGTCCCGTTCCACTTCTGGGTGCCCGACACCTACACGGGCGCCCCGCTGCCCGTCGCCGCCTACCTGTCGGTCACCGGCAAGGCCGTCGGCTTCAGCGGCCTGATCCTGGTCACCGTCCTCGCCTTCCCGTCGTACGCGCCGGTGTGGGGCCCCGCCATGGCCCTCCTGGCCGCGCTCACCATGACGGTCGGCAACGTCGGCGCCCTGCGCCAGCGCCCCGACCGCGACCGCAGCGCGGTCCGGCTGCTGGCCTGGTCGTCCGTGGGACAGGCCGGCTACCTGCTGGTCCCGGTCGCGGCCGCCGCCTACACCGACGACCCCGACCGCGCCGTCGGCTCCACCCTCGCCTACGCCCTGATGTACGCCGCCGTGAACCTCGGCGCCTTCGCCGTGGTCACCGTGGTGGGCCGCGGCCGTCCGGCGGGCCGGGTCGACGACCACCGCGGCCTGTACGCGGCCCGCCCGGCCGCCGCGCTGCTGATGGCCTTCTTCCTGCTCTGCCTGGCCGGGCTGCCGCCCGGCATCGTGGGCCTCTTCGCCAAGGTCACCGTCTTCGCCTCCGCGGTGGAGGCGGGGATGGGCTGGCTGGCCGTGCTGATGGCCGTCAACGTCGTCATCGCGCTCGTCTACTACCTGCGCTGGACCGCCCTGCTCTTCCGCCCGGCCCCCGAAGGAGCCGTCCCCGAAGGAGCCGCCCCCGACGGAGCCGTCCCGCACGGAGCCGCCCTGGACGGAGTCGTCCCGCACGGAGACGTGCCTCACGGAGCCGCCCCCGGCGCGTCGTCCGCGCTCGACGGGCCCGCCCCGGCCGCCGGACGCGCCACCGCCCCGCCGACGGCGCCGCCGACCGTCCCGCTGACGGCCGCCCTGGTGGCCACCGCGCTGATCGCCGTCGCCCTCTCCGGCGCGCCCCAGCTGATCCTCCGCCTCACCGGCGTGACCCTCTTCTGACCCACCCGGCCGCGGCCGCCCCCTCCGGGGGGCGGGTGCGACGGACGCCCGTCGGGGTACTCCACGGAGGACCGGCGCGGGGAACTGGGACGGCCCGCACCGCGTTGACCTGTACGTAAGGGTCCACTGGACGCGCCGCACCAGAGGCTCCCCCCGCCGCACCGCTTGGAGGGCGTACCGTGCACCGTCGGCACAACGGACTCAGGACCGCCGTCCTCCTCGGGGGGCTGTCGGCGCTCATCATCCTCATCGGCGGCTTCTTCGGCCGCACCGGCCTCGTCGTCGCCGTCCTGGTCGCCGTGGGCACCAACGCCTACGCCTACTGGAACAGCGACAAGCTCGCCCTGCGCGCCATGCGGGCCCGCCCGGTCAGCGAGTTCGAGGCCCCCGGGCTCTACCGGATCGTCCGCGAGCTCTCCATACAGGCCCGCCGGCCCATGCCCCGGCTCTACATCTCACCCACGGACGCGCCCAACGCCTTCGCCACCGGCCGCAACCCGCGCAACGCTGCCGTCTGCTGCACCGACGGCATCCTGCGCATCCTCGACGAGCGCGAACTGCGGGGCGTGATCGGCCACGAGCTCAGCCACGTGTACAACCGCGACATCCTGACCTCCTCGGTCGCGGGGGCGCTGGCCTCGGTGATCATGTTCCTGGTGAACTTCGCCTGGCTGATCCCCATCGGCCGTTCGAACGACGACGACGGCCCCGGCCTGCTCGGCATGCTCCTGATCATGCTGCTCGGCCCGCTGGCCGCCTCCGTGATCCAGCTCGCCATCAGCCGCTCCCGCGAGTACGAGGCCGACGCCGACGGCGCCCGCCTCACCGGCGACCCACTGGCCCTGGCCAGCGCCCTGCGGAAGCTGGAGGCCGGCGCCAAGGCCCTGCCCCTGCCGCCGGAGCCGCGGATCGAGACGGCCAGCCACATGATGATCGCCAACCCGTTCCGCCCCGGCCAGGGCCTGTCCAAGCTCTTCTCCACCCACCCGCCGATGGCCGAGCGCGTCGCCCGCCTGGAGCGGATGGCGGGCGGCCGCGACTGACGCCGCGCCCCGCACAGCGACCGGCACAGCGACTGACGCCGCGACCGGCACAGCGACCGGCACCCGGGCCGCGCGGGGTCACCAGCGCTGCTGCGCTCCCGCCGGCGTCCGCTGGGCGTCCTCCGCGGGGACGACCTCGGAGCCGAGCGGCATCAGGGAGATCGGGATCATCTTCAGGTTCGCCCAGCCGAAGGGGATCCCGATGATCGAGAGGAACAGCGGCACGCTGGTCACCAGGTGTCCGAGCGCCAGCCACCAGCCGGCCACGATCACCCAGACGACGTTGCCGACCATCGACCCCACGCCCGCCGTCGGCTTGGGCACCGTGGTCCGCCCGAAAGGCCAGAGGGCGTACCCGGCCAGCCGCAGCGAGGCGATGCCGAACGGGATGGTGATGATCAGCACGAAGCTGATCAGCGCCGCCACCAGATAGCCCACCGCCATCCAGAAGCCGCAGAAGACCACCCACAGGATGTTGAGCACCAGATTGACCGGCTTCATGGCCCTTCCCCTCCTTCGTCGGTTCGCGGGCCTACCCGACCAGTGTCCGTCGGATCCGGTGGACGAGCGCTCCGGCCAGCACGACCGCCGCCCCCGCCACCACCGAGGCCACGGGCAGCGCGAACGCCAGCAGCAGGCACCCGAGCAGCCCCGCACCGGGAAGGACGCGGGAGGCGGCCGACCGGTTGAGCGTCCACGCGGAGGCGTTGGCGATCGCGTAGTAGAGCAGCACGCCGAACGACGAGAACCCGATCGCGCCCCGCAGATCCGCCGTGGCCGCCGCCACCGCGACCACCACGCCCACCGCCAGTTCCGCCCGGTGCGGCACCCGGAAACGGGGGTGCACCGCCGCCAGGGCGCCCGGAAGGTGCCGGTCGCGGGCCATCGCCAGCGTGGTCCGTGACACGCCCAGGATCAGCGCCAGCAGCGACCCCAGCGCGGCCAGCGCCGCCGCCCCCCGCACCACGGGCGCCAGCCGCTCGGCCCCGGCCGCCCGCACCGCCTCCGCCAGCGGCGCCCCGGCCCCGGCCAGACCTCCCGCCCCCAGCACCGACAGCACGGCCGCGATCACCGCCGCGTACACCACCAGCGCGATCCCCAAGGCGAGCGGGACCGCCCGCGGGATCGTCCGGGCGGGGTCCCGCACCTCCTCGCCCAGGGTGGCGATCCGCGCGTACCCGGCGAACGCGAAGAACAGCAGCCCCGCCGCCTCCAGCACGCCGCCCGCGGTCACCGGAACCCCCGGCGCCCGCCCCGCGGACCCGCCGCCGCCCAGGCAGACCACCACCACGGCCGCCAGCACCGCCAGCACCACCGCGACGATCACCCGCGTCACCCGGACGGACCTGGTCACCCCCCGGTAGTTCACGGCCGTCAGCGCCACCACCGCGGCCACCGCCACCGCCCGCTCGTGCCCCGGCCAGACGTACGCCCCGACCGTCAGCGCCATCGCCGCGCAGGAGGCCGTCTTGCCGACCACGAACGCCCATCCGGCGAGGTAGCCCCAGAACTCCCCGAGCCGCTCCCTGCCGTACACGTAGGTGCCCCCGGACGCCGGGTACACCGCCGCCAGCCGTGCCGAGGACGTCGCGTTGCAGTACGCGACCACGCCGGCCAGCGCCAGCGCCACCAGCAGCCCCGCCCCGGCCGCGCGGGCCGCCGGCGCAGGGGCCGTGAAGATCCCGGCCCCCACCATTGACCCCAGCCCGATCACCACCGCGTCCCGCACGCCCAGCGTCCGCCGCAGCCCGCCCTGCTCACTCATGCCGGGCACGGTACCGGCGGCGCCCCCGCGGCCCGTACAGCGGCAAGGGCGCACCGCCGGGCCCGTGCCCCGCGATGCGCCCCTGCCGCTTCGGCGCGTCCGACCACCGTCGTCCTACCGGTGGTCCTACCGGTAGTTCACGAACTGCAGCGCGAAGTCGAAGTCCTGGTTCTTCAGCAGGGTGATCACGGCCTGCAGGTCGTCCCGGCTCTTGGAGCTGACCCGCAGCTCCTCGCCCTGGACCTGGGCCTTGACGCCCTTGGGGCCCTCGTCGCGGATGAGCTTCGCCACCTTCTTGGCGTTCTCCTGGGAGATGCCCTCCTTGATCTCCGCGAAGATCTTGTACTCCTTGCCGGAGAGCTGCGGCTCACCGGCCTCCAGCGCCTTCAGCGAGATGCCGCGCTTGATCAGCTTGGACTGGAAGACGTCGAGGACCGCCTTGACCCGGTCCTCGGAGTTGGCCTCCATGAGGATCTTCTCGCCGGACCACGAGATCGAGGCGCCGACGCCCTTGAAGTCGTAGCGCTGCGAGATCTCCTTGCCGGCCTGGTTGAGGGCGTTGTCGACCTCCTGCCGCTCGACCTTCGAGACGATGTCGAAACTGGAGTCGGCCATGTCCTGTGGCTCCTTGCATCGGGGTCTGTGTCGGGGTGCTTGCGGGGACGCCGACCCGGAGACCACGCCCCGGATCGAGCCCGCCCCAGCCTAGCCATCCCGCGCCCCGCGAACCGCGATCAATGGAGTGGCGGAGCACCCCCGGGCATCAGGTATTGTTTACGTCGTCGCGAGGGAGACCCGGCCGCAAACCGGTTCGACTTCGTGGCACCGTCTAGGCGGTGTGCCCGAGCGGCCAAAGGGAGCAGACTGTAAATCTGCCGGCTCAGCCTTCCCAGGTTCGAATCCTGGCGCCGCCACCAGACAAACGGAGCCCCCTCCGACCAGCCATCACGGCAGGTCGGAGGGGGTTTCGCTGTGACGAGGGTGTTCGCGGGGCCGCCTGCCGCCGCGGCCGGAAGCGGTCCCTTCAGCGGAAGTCCCGGCCCACAGCCCGTGCACGTGTTCAAACGCCGTTCGAGCAGACCGCGACCGCAGCTGCGGCGGGCGTCAGGGGGGAACGGGTCGTGGGCCAAAAGGCCGGCGCCGTCGTTCTGGCGGCGGTCTTCCTCGGTCACCGGCAGGTGCTGGTCGAGGACCGGGCGACGGCGAAGCAGCTCGAGGCGCGGCACCCAGACGGGGAGGGCTGTGCAACGGGCCTGCGCCGAGGGGCGCTTCGGGCTCCCGCCCGCCGCCCGGTCCGGCCCTCACCCCTTACGGTGACCGGATGGGCGAGGAGACGAAACCACGGGTGTTCCCGAACCGCTGGGCCGACGCGGTGGGACCCGCGGGCGACGGTCCCTCCCAGGACCGGTGCGACTGCGTCGCGCCCGTCAGGCCCGCCAGGCCCGTCGGGAACGCCGGCCCAGGCCCGACCCGCTTCCACGCGGAACGCCAGGACACCACCGCCCCGGGCTGGCTGCGCCTCCTGGAACTCGTGGAGGAGGCCGCGGCCGACGGGCGCGAGGAGTTCAAGCCGCTGGTGGAGCTCTCCGCCGGCGAGCGGCGCCAGGTCGTCACCCTGCCGCCGACCGTCGCCAAGCTGACCGCGGTGAAGAGCCTCGTGCTGTACGGCAGCAACCTGGTGCGGATCCCGCCGGAGATCGGTGCGATGACGAGCCTGGAGAGCTTCGGCCCGTACACGTCCTACCGCCTCCACTGGTTCCCGTACGAGATCACCCGGTGCCGCGCCCTGCGGTACAGCACCGTCAGTACCCGTGCCCTGTACGGGAGTTACAAGCTCCGGCCGCCCTTCCCCGCCCTGGCCGGCGCGGCGCCCGAGGACGCCGACCTCGGCGATCTCGACCCCGGTGTGCGGGGCGGCACGGCGATCCGTTCCTGCAGCGTCTGCGACGGGCCGGTCACGGCCGGGACGCTGCGCCAGGTCTGGATCTCGCTGTGGACGTCCGGCGCCGACGTCCTGCCCCTGCTGGTCAACGCCTGCTCGACGGCCTGCGTCGACGCGCTCCCCGCACCGGCCAAGGGGTACGTGCAGGCCCCGCACACCGGCGGACCCGGTGTCGTCCAGCCACCCGCGGGCCGCATGCCCCGCTGAGCGCGTACGGCGCCACGGATCCGGCGGCAAGGCCTCCGAGCCTCCCGCCTACTCCCCTACTGCACTGCCCTACTCCCCGGAGACCATCTTCACCGCGTCGGAGACCGGCGTGGAGCCGCTGATGAGCTCCAGCGTCAGCCCCACCGTGCCCGGGAAGTCCAGGAGTTCGGCGAGGACGGCCGCCACGTCGTCCCGCGGCACCGGTCCCCGGCCGGTCGAGGCGCGGAGGAGGACACGGCCCGTGCCGGCGTCGTCGGTGAGCATGCCGGGGCGCAGGATCGTCCAGTCGAGCGCGTCGCCGAGGGAGCGGACATGGGCGTCGGCCTCGCCCTTGGCGCGCAGGTAGACGTCGAAGACCTCGTCCCCCTGGTGGTTCGGGTCGGCGGCCATCGAGGAGACGACCAGGTAGCGGCGGACGCCGGCCCGGACGCAGGCGTCGGCCATCAGGACCGCCGCGCCCTTGTCGACGGTCGCCTTGCGGTCCGTCCCGCTGCCCGGGCCCGCGCCCGCCGCGAAGACGGCGGCGTCCGCGCCGCGCAGCAGTTCGGCGACCTCCTCGACGGTGGCCGACTCCAGGTCGAGGACCAGGGGCTCCGCGCCGGCCTCACGGAGGTCGTCGGACTGGTCGGGGTTGCGGATGATGCCCGCCACCTGCTCTCCCCTCGCGGCGAGCAGACGCGACAGTCGCAGGGCGATTTGGCCGTGGCCTCCGGCGATGACGATACGCATGCTTCGACCGTAACGCGGTGGGCCGGACGATGCCCCGCGACGCGTCAGCGACCTCAGGGATGCCGTGCCTGGCGCGGGAGTTCCAGCGCCGTGGCCGCGCTGCCGAGGTCGCAGTACTCGCGGACGGCGCTGGTCCGGGACACCACCCGCCCGGCGTGGATGACGATCCGGCTGTACGCCAGCGACAGCGCCCCGGCGAGGCGGTCGCCGCGCACCGCGATCAGGTCGGCCGGGAAGCCGGCCTCCACCCGCACCGGAGGCAGCCCCAGCACCGCGCGGGCGGCCGCGCCCACCGTGTCGTAGGCGTCCTCGACCGGCAGCGCGTCCTGCGAGGCCAGCAGGTAGGCCGCCTCCAGCGGATCGCCGCGGCCGACCGGGTTGCACAGGTCGCGCAGGGTGCCGCTGCCCGCCGCGACCCGCACGCCCGCCGCGCGCAGCAGCCGCACCGGGGCGGCGCCGCGCCGGTCCGCGCCCGCGCAGCCGCCCTGGGGCAGGCAGACGACGCCGACCCCGGCCGCCGCGAGCTGGTCGGCGCAGCGGGAGGCCACGTCGGTGGGGAGCAGCCCCAGCCCGCCCAGCGGGCCGACCGTCACCCCGCCCCGCAGGCCTCCCGCCATGGCGGCCAGGCGGCACAGCCGCGCCGGGTCGGTGCCGTCGGTGTGCAGGTCGACGGCGCAGCCGTGCGCGGCGGCGAGCTCCAGGACCGCCTCCACGTAGCCGGTGGGGTCCGGGTCGGTGTCCGGGCAGCCGCCGACCACGGTGGCGCCCATGCCGACGGCGTCCCTCAGCAGGGCCAGCCCGTCCGCCCCGGCGGCGCCGGTGAGCAGCCGCGGCATCGCCACCGGGGCGAGGTCGACCAGCTCGCGCACCACGCCGCGGACCCGCAGCACGGCCTCCAGGGCGCCGAGACCCTGGACGTCGCCGACGCGGACGTGGGAGCGGATGGCGGTGGCGCCGTGGCCGAGCTGGGCGAGGACGGCCTCGGTGGCACGCCGCTGGACGTCCTGGGGGTCGGCCGGGACCGGGCCGTCCGACTCCGCGGTGAGCGCGGTGTCGGCGTGCGCGTGCGGTTCGACCGGGGCGGGGAGGAGCAGGTAGCCCTCCAGGTTCACCCGGGCCGGCGCGGGCACCGGCGCGGGCGCGGGCGCCGGGACGGCCTCCGCGGGGGCGGGGACCAGCGGGCCGGGGACGGTGCCGGTGACGGGGTCGCCGGCCAGGCTGCCCGCCGTGCCGACGGCCTCGATCCGCCCGCCGCCGAGCCGGACGTCCACCGTGCGGCCGTCGGTCAGGCGGGCGCCGCACAGCAGGAGGGCCGCGGGCTCGGCGGCGCCGGGCGTGGAGGAGGGCGACGGGTTGGGCTGCTGGGGCGGCGGCTGGCTGTCGGACATCGCGTTCCTGAGGGTCCGGATCCGGGTGCTGCTGCGGGACGGCGCCGAGGGCGACCGGGAAGGAGAGGGGGCGATCGAAAGATCAGGTGGTGTGGACCGAGCCTAGGGCGGCGACCCGCGCACCCCGGGGAGGAGCGCAATAGTCGTACCGGCGTGGTGCCGCCGAGGGCGGGGCCGGAGCCGGGGCCGGGGCGGGGGCCTGCGGGGGCCGCCGGGACGGGGCGAGGGCCGGTTCGGGACATCCCGGCGCAGGACACCGGGAAACGGATTTGGGGGATCGGCGGACGACCGTGTAATGTCTTCCTCGCTCGCCCCAATAGCTCAGTCGGTAGAGCGTCTCCATGGTAAGGAGAAGGTCTACGGTTCGATTCCGTATTGGGGCTCAGGTGAGAGAGGTTCCCGCCGCAAGGCGGGAACCGATCGATCCGCAGCGGTGTAGCTCAGTCGGTAGAGCAAGCGGCTCATAATCGCTGTGTCACCGGTTCAAGTCCGGTCACCGCTACTCTTAGTAGCCGATTGCGGGGTCGGTCCTTCGGTCGGCTACTATTTTTCTGTCTGCATATCGTCCCATCCGTTCGTCAAGGAGCACTTCACGTGGCTGCCACCGACGTCCGCCCGAAGATCACGCTGGCCTGCGTGGAGTGCAAGGAGCGGAACTACATCACCAAGAAGAACCGGCGTAACAACCCGGACCGACTGGAGATGAAGAAGCACTGCCCGCGTTGCAACGCGCACACCGCGCACCGCGAGACGCGATAAATCAGGCTCGTACGTGAGGCCGTCCCCGCGAGGGGGCGGCCTTTCGTCGTTCCACGGCGTTGCGCGTCCGGCGTCGTTCTAGGGTTACGGCAGCAAGCACAGGCAGCAGGAGGTGGCGCCCATGGCGCTGGACCAGTCGTTCGTCGGGCGGAGCTACCCGCCCACCGACCCGTACGAGGTCGGCCGGGAGAAGATCCGGGAGTTCGCCGCCGCCGTCGGTGACCCGAACCCCGCGTACACGGATCCGGAGGCCGCGAAGGCCCTCGGGCACCCGGACGTGATCGCGCCGCCGACCTTCGTCTTCGCCGTCTCCTTCAAGGCCGCGAGCCGGGTGATCCACGACCCGGAACTGGGTCTGGACTACAGCCGCGTGGTGCACGGCGACCAGAAGTTCTCCTACCGGCGCCCGGTCCGCGCCGGGGACCGGCTCACCGTCACCACCACCATCGACGCGATCAAGTCGCTGGCCGGCAACGACATCCTGGACATCCGCGGCGACGTGTACGACGAGACCGGCGAACTCGTGGTGACCGCCTGGACCAAGCTGGTGGCGCGCGCCGCCGAGGAGGGATGACGAGCATGACGGCGAAGGTCGCGTACGCCGACGTGGAGGTCGGCACCGAGCTGCCCGCGCAGGTCTTCCAGCTGACCCGTGCCACCCTGGTCGAGTACGCCGGCGCGTCCGGCGACTTCAACCCGATCCACTGGAACGAGAAGTTCGCCAAGGAGGTCGGGCTGCCGGACGTCATCGCGCACGGCATGCTCACCATGGCCGAGGCGGCCCGCGTGGTCACCGACTGGGCCGGCGACCCGGGCGCGGTCGTCGAGTACGGCGTCCGCTTCACCAAGCCGGTCGTGGTCCCCAACGACGACGAGGGCGCCACGGTCGAGGTCAGCGGCAAGGTCGCCGCCAAGCTGGACGACAACCGGGTCCGTGTGGACCTGACCGCCACGCACGGCGGGCAGAAGGTCCTCGGCATGTCGCGTGCCGTGGTGCGGCTCGCCTGAGGGCGGCTTCGGACGGTGGGCGGGGCCTCCCTCCGGGCGGCCCCGCCCACGCTTTTCTCTCCGTGACTCTTCCTGCGCCTCGCGCATTGGGGCCTTGCGTAGTTAGTGAGTGAGCACTAACTTCGGGTCCATGGTTCGGATGAGCGCCGAGGAGCGGCGCGAGGCGGTGATCCGCGCGGCGATGAGCGAGTTCGCCCGCGGCGGCTACGCGGGCACGTCGACGGAATCGATCGCCCGCCGGGTCGGTGTCTCGCAGCCGTACCTCTTCCGGCTCTTCCAGGGCAAGAAGGGGCTCTTCCTCGCCGCGATCGAGCGCTGCATGGAGGAGTTGCAGGTCACCTTCGAGGAGGCGTCCGAGGGCGTGCGCGGGGCCGACGCCCTGGTCGCCATGGCCGACGCCTACACCGGCCTGATCGCCGAGCGTCCGGAACTGCTCCGGCTGCAGATGCAGATGTTCGTCACCGTGTCCGCCGCCGAGGAGGCCGGTGACCACGAGTTCGGGGCGTCGGTCCGGGCCGGCTGGATGCGGCTCTGGGACACCGTCCACCTGCCGTTGGGGTCGGACGTCGACGAGACCACGCGGTTCATGGCCGCCGGGATGCTCATCAACTCCCTGGTGGCCATGGGCTTCCCGGCCGGGCACCGGGTCTGGGCGGGGCTCGGCACCCCGGGCGCCGCGGACGCCGGGTCGGAGGGGTCGGAAGGGCCTGAGGGGCCGGAGGGGTCGGCGCCGGGGGAGTAGGCGGAGCCGCGGCCGTGCCGGGTCGCGGGGACGGCCGCTTCCCCTTCGTGCGCCGTCGAAAGTTAGTGAGCACTCACTAGTCAGGACCGGCACGGCCGGCAGAACCGCAGAACACGCAGAATCCGCAGACAGGCACGTGAACACTTTCAGGGGGAGAGATGTCACCACGCACCACCACGGGTCACCGCCAGGGCTCCACGGCCTGGACGCTCGCCCTCACGGGCATCGCGGGCTTCATGGCGAGCCTGGACAACCTGGTCGTCACCACCGCCCTGCCCCGGATCCGTGAGGACCTCGGCGGCGCGTTGCACGACCTCGAATGGACCGTCAGCGCCTACACCCTCACCTTCGCGGCGCTCATGATGCTCGGCGCGGCCCTCGGCGACCGGTACGGCCGCCGCAGGATGTTCCTGGCCGGGCTGGCCATTTTCACCGCGGCCTCCGCGGGCGCGGCCCTCGCGCCCGACATCGACGCCCTGCTCGTCGCGCGCGCCGCACAGGGCGTCGGCGCGGCCGTCATGATGCCGCTGACCCTCACCCTGCTGACCGCCGCGGTGCCGGAGGAGCGGCGGGGCGCCGCCCTCGGGATCTGGGGCGCGGTCAACGGGCTGGCGGTGGCCGGCGGCCCGCTCGTCGGCGGCGCCCTCACCGAGCACGTGTCGTGGCAGTGGATCTTCTGGCTGAACGTCCCCACCGGACTGCTCCTGCTGCCGCTGGCCCGTCTGCGGCTCGCCGAGTCGCGCGGCGCCGAGGTCCCGCTCGACCTGATCGGCACCCTGCTGGCCGGTTCCGGCCTGTTCGGACTCGTGTACGGACTGGTCCGCGGTCCCGCCGACGGCTGGACGGACCCGGCGGTGCTGCTGAGCCTCGTCGCCGGCGTGGTGCTGCTCATCGGCTTCGTCGCGTACGAGTCCCGGACCGCGCACCCGATGCTGCCGATGCGGCTCTTCCGGTCCCGGGCCTTCAGCGCGATCAACGCGGCGAGTCTGCTGATGTTCGTCGGAATGTTCGGGTCGATCTTCCTGCTCAGCCAGTTCCTGCAGTCCGTGCTGCACCACTCGCCCACCGAGGCCGGGCTGCGCATGCTGCCGTGGACCGCCATGCCGCTGGTGGTCGCGCCGCTGGCGGGAGTGCTCTCCGACCGGATCGGCGGGCGTCCGGTGGTGGTCGCGGGCCTGTTCCTGCAGGCGGCCGGCCTGGGCTGGTTCGCCGTCGTCACGTCGACGGACGTGAGCTACGCGGCGCAGTTGCCCGCGCTGATCGTCAGCGGCATCGGCATGGGCCTCTACTTCGCCCCGGCCGCCGGCCTGGTGATGTCCTCCGTCCTCCCGCACCGGCGGGGCGTCGCCTCCGGGGCGAACAACGCGCTCCGCGAGGTCGGGGGCGCGCTGGGCGTCGCGGTGATGTCGTCCGTCTTCTCCGCGGCCGGCGGCCTCGGCTCGGGGGCGGACTTCGTCGCGGGACTGAGGCCCGCGCTGGTGGTCGGCGCCGTGACGGTGGCGCTCGCGGGTGCGGCCGCGCTGGCGCTGCCCGTCTCCCCGGCGAAGGCCCCGGTTCCCGCCGAACCCGGCCCGCGACCGGCACGGAAGGCGGAGGCCGCCGCCTCCGCACCCTCCGGGCGCCTGCCCGACAGCCCCTGACCGCCGCCCCGCCGGACCGTGCCCGAGCCGCTTCGCGAGCCGCCCCGGCGGGCCGATGCGCCAACGGCCTTGCGGGACAGCCCTGCGGGACGGGCCTGTCGGCCGCCCCCGCGGACCGATGCGCGAGCACCCTGCAGGGCCGTCCCGCCGGACCACGTGCCAAGCGCTCCGCCGGACCGGTGCGAGCCGCCCCACGGAACCGCCCCGCGAACCGCCCGGCGGACCGATGCGCGCACCGCCCGGTGGGACCGCCCCGCCGGACCGGCGACGCGAGCCGCCCCGCCGGACCTATGGGCGTACCGCCCCACGGGACCGCCCCACGAACCGCACGCCGGACAGATGCACGAACCGCCCGGTGGGACCGCCCCGCCGGACCGCGCACCGCCGGCGGGCCGCCCGGCGCACCGCACCGGCGCACCGCCCCGCCCGTACCGCCGAGTGTCCGTACGTGACGAGAGGGAGACCTGTCATGCCCACCCTGCCGTGGACCGTTTCCACCCCGCCCCCCGAGGGCGCCGACGTGCACGTGTTCGCCTCGCGCTTCGAGACCCGCACCCGCTGGGGCGCGCTGAGGTTCTTCCTCGGCACCCCCGCCGTCCGGCGGCAGGTGGCCACCGCGCCCGGCGCGTACGGGGCGAGCCTGCGCGCCGCTCCGCTGCGGCGGACGTTCTGGACCGTCTCCGCCTGGGAGTCGCCCGAGGCGCTGCGCGCCTTCGCCCGCTCCGGTCCGCACGGGCCGGCCGCCCGGCGGCTGGCCGCCACCATGAAGGACAAGCGGTACGCCTCCTGGAGGGCCCCCGCCGACGGCCTGCCGGTCGCCTGGGACGAGGTCCTGCGCCGCCTCGGCTGACCGCCGCGGCCGCCCCGGCCGCCCGGGACCCCCGTGCCCACAGGGGGAACCGGGCGGCCGGGTCTCGTAGGCTGGTGCGCGTGCAGGAACGACATGACGCCCCGCTCGCCCCGCTGACCACCTTCCGCCTCGGAGGCCCGGCCCGCCGGCTGATCACCGCGACCACCGACGCCGAGGTGGTCGAGGCCGTCCGTGAGGCGGACGCCTCCGGCACGCCGCTGCTGGTCGTCGGCGGCGGGTCCAACCTCGTCATCGGCGACAAGGGCTTCGAGGGCACCGCCCTGCGCATCGCCACCAGCGGCTTCTCGCTCGACGGCACCCGGCTGGAGCTCGCCGCCGGCGAGGTCTGGTCCGAGGCCGTGGCGCGCACCGTCCAGGCCGGTCTGGCGGGCATCGAGTGCCTGTCCGGCATCCCCGGCTCGGCGGGCGCCACGCCGATCCAGAACGTCGGCGCCTACGGGCAGGAGGTCTCCTCCACCGTCACCGAGGTGATCGCCTACGACCGGGCGGAGGGACGCACCGTCACCCTGTCCAACGCCGAGTGCGCCTTCTCCTACCGGCACAGCCGCTTCAAGGCCGACCCCGACCGCTACGTCGTCCTGCGGGTCCGCTTCGAGCTGGAGGACGCCGGCGGCATGTCCGCCCCCGTGAAGTACCCCGAGACCGCGCGGGCCCTGGGCGTCGAGGCCGGGGACCGGGTGCCGCTGGAGCGGGCCCGGGAGACGGTGCTGAAGCTGCGGGCCGGCAAGGGCATGGTGCTGGACGCCGAGGACCACGACACGTGGTCCGCCGGCTCCTTCTTCACCAACCCGATCCTGGACGAGCAGGCCTTCGCCCTCTTCCTGGAGCGGGTCCGCGAACGGCTGGGCGACGACGTGACGCCGCCCGCCTACCCGGCGGGGGAGGGCCGCACCAAGACCTCGGCCGCCTGGCTGATCGACAAGGCCGGCTTCACCAAGGGCTACGGCACCGGGCCCGCCCGCATCTCCACCAAGCACACCCTGGCCCTCACCAACCGCGGCGAGGCCACCACCGAGGACCTGCTCGCCCTGGCCCGCGAGGTGGTGGCCGGCGTCCGCGAGGCGTTCGGCGTCACGCTGGTCAACGAGCCGGTCATGGTGGGCGTCGGCCTCTGAGCGCCCGGCCCGTTTCCCGGCGCACTCCGGCCCGCCGCCGTCACGCCGGCGAGGTCAGCCAGGTGTCGATGCCGGCCAGCAGACGGGACCGCACCTCCGGCGGCGCCGCGGAGCCGCGGACCGACTGACGGGCCAGCTCGGCCAGCTCCGCGTCGTCGAAGCCGTGGTGCTCCCGGGCGACCTCGTACTGCGCGGCCAGCCGGGAGCCGAAGAGCAGCGGGTCGTCCGCGCCCAGCGCCAGCGGCACCCCCGCCTCGAACATGGTGCGCAGCGGGACCTCCTCCGGCTTGTCGTAGACGCCCAGCGCCACGTTGGAGGAGGGGCACACCTCGCAGGTGATCTGCCGGTCCGCGAGCCGCCGGAGCAGCCGCGGGTCCTCCGCCGCCCGCACGCCGTGGCCGATCCGGGTGGCCTCCAGGTCGTCCAGGCAGTCCCGCACCGAGGCCGGGCCGGTCAGCTCGCCGCCGTGCGGGGCCGCGAGGAGGCCGCCCTCCCGCGCGATCGCGAAGGCCCGGTCGAAGTCACGGGCCAGGCCGCGCCGTTCGTCGTTGGAGAGGCCGAAGCCGACCACCCCGCGGTCCGCGTAGCGCACCGCCAGCCGGGCCAGGGTCCGCGCGTCCAGGGGGTGCTTCATCCGGTTCGCCGCCACCAGCACGCGGATGCCCAGGCCGGTCTCGCGGGAGGCCGCCTCCACCGCGTCCAGGATGATCTCCATGGTGGGGATCAGGCCGCCCAGCCGCGGCGCGTAGGAGGTCGGGTCCACCTGGATCTCCAGCCACCCCGAGCCGTCCCGGACGTCCTCCTCGGCGGCCTCCCGGACCAGCCGGCGGATGTCGTCCTCGTCACGGAGGCAGTTCCGGGCGGCGTCGTAGAGCCGCTGGAAGCGGAACCAGCCCCGCTCGTCGGTGGCGCGCAGCTGCGGGGGCTCCGCCCCGGTCAGCGCGTCCGGCAGACGGACGCCGTGCTTGTCCGCCAGTTCGAGCAGGGTCTGGGGGCGCATCGAACCGGTGAAGTGCAGGTGCAGATGAGCCTTCGGCAGCTTGGTGAGATCACGTACGCGCTCCATTGCCCGATCCTGCCGTACTCCCATGGCCCTCTCCTACCCCGTTCCTCCTTCGGGACCTTGCCCGAACGAAAAATCGGTCCGGCAAACCGGGCGAAAAGGGGGCGGGGCCGGTGCGTGACCCCACGCACCGGCCCCGCCCACGGGGTCCGGCCGGCTCAGTCCTGGGCCTCCGCCAGCAGCTTCTGGATGCGGCTGACGCCCTCGACGAGGTCCTCGTCGCCCAGCGCGTAGGAGAGCCGCAGGTAACCGGGGGTGCCGAAGGCCTCGCCCGGGACGACCGCGACCTCCACCTCCTCCAGGATCAGCGCGGCGAGCTCCACGGAGTTCTGCGGACGGCGGCCGCGGATCTCCTTGCCGATGAGCGCCTTCACCGACGGGTAGGCGTAGAACGCGCCCTCCGGCTCCGGGCAGACCACGCCGTCGATCTCGTTGAGCATCCGCACGATGGTCCGGCGGCGGCGGTCGAAGGCCTCGCGCATCCTCTCCACGGCGGCCAGGTCGCCGGAGACGGCGGCCAGGGCCGCGGCCTGGGCCACGTTGGAGACGTTGGAGGTGGCGTGCGACTGCAGGTTGGTCGCGGCCTTCACGACGTCCTTGGGGCCGATGATCCAGCCCACCCGCCAGCCGGTCATCGCGTACGTCTTCGCGACGCCGTTGACCACGACGCACTTGTCGCGCAGCTCGGGCAGCAGGGCCGGCAGCGAGGTGAAGGAGGCGTCGCCGTAGACCAGGTGCTCGTAGATCTCGTCGGTCAGCACCCACAGGCCGTGCTCGACGGCCCAGCGGCCGATGGCCTCGGCGTCCTCACGGCTGTAGACCGCGCCGGTCGGGTTGGAGGGCGAGACGAACAGGACGACCTTGGTGCGGTCGGTCCGGGCGGCCTCGAGCTGCTCGACCGAGACCCGGTAGCCGGTCGTCTCGTCGGCCACGACCTCCACCGGGACGCCGCCGGCCAGGCGGATCGACTCCGGGTAGGTGGTCCAGTACGGGGCCGGGACGATGACCTCGTCGCCCGGGTCGAGGATCGCGGCGAAGGCCTCGTAGATGGCCTGCTTGCCGCCGTTGGTCACCAGCACCTGCGAGGGGTCGACCTCGTAGCCGGAGTCGCGCAGCGTCTTGGCGGCGATCGCGGCCTTGAGCTCGGGCAGGCCGCCGGCCGGGGTGTAGCGGTGGAACTTCGGGTTCTTGCAGGCTTCGATCGCGGCCTCGACGATGTAGTCCGGCGTCGGGAAGTCCGGCTCGCCGGCGCCGAAGCCGATCACCGGGCGCCCGGCGGCCTTCAGGGCCTTGGCCTTGGCGTCGACGGCGAGGGTCGCGGACTCGGAGATCGCGCCGATGCGGGCGGACACCCGCCGCTCGGTCGGAGAGGTAGCTGCGCTCATGGCCGCCATGGTTTCAGAAAGGAAACGGCGTCGGCATCCCGGTTCGCGGAGTGAACAGGGGGTGCACAAGCGTGCCCATCCGGACGCCGTGGCGGAAGTTCTCACCGAGGTGGGCGGGCGTCGCGGAACTTTATGTTCGACGCCGGGCCCAAGAGCACGTACACTCTCACCTCGTTGGACGCCGACGGACCGTGCCGGTCGGGAGCTTGCGAGTCTCCCGATGGCATGCGGTAGGTTGGTGGACACCACAAAGGGTCGTAGCTCAATTGGTAGAGCACTGGTCTCCAAAACCAGCGGTTGGGGGTTCAAGTCCCTCCGGCCCTGCTACACACACCTAGCCAGGATGTGTGCGCATGTCAGTACTGCTATGCACCGCCGTGCGGCTCATACCGGGCTCGTGCACGGCATGACCCGGGATTCAGGTGAGGACGAGTGACGGACGCCGTGGGCTCCATCGACATGCCTGACGCCCAGGACGAAGACAAGAAGCCGCGCAAGGGCGGCAAGCGCGCCAAGAAGGGCCCGCTGAAGCGCCTGGCGCTCTTCTACCGCCAGATCGTCGCGGAGCTTCGCAAGGTCGTCTGGCCCACCCGCAGTCAGCTGAGCA
The DNA here is from genome assembly GCF_040643475.1 of Streptomyces sp. NPDC047130. Taxonomy (NCBI): domain Bacteria; kingdom Bacillati; phylum Actinomycetota; class Actinomycetes; order Kitasatosporales; family Streptomycetaceae; genus Streptomyces; species Streptomyces sp. NPDC047130. The sequence continues at coordinate 103,758 of NZ_JBEYUK010000001.1, forward strand.
CCTACACGACCGTGGTCATCATCTTCGTGGTGATCATGATCGGCCTGGTCACGGTGATCGACTTCGGTCTCGACGAGGCCGCCGGCTGGGTCTTCGGATAGCCCCCAGCAGCACCTGGAACCGCATCGCAGCAGACAGGGCGCCGTGCAAACGGCGCCCTTGTTCGCGTCCCGGCCCGGTGTTCATGAACACCTGACAGGGACGAATCGTCCGCTAGGCTGAACCCCAGTGTTCCGTTGGACCGTCGACGTCTCTCCCGCGAGAGGCCCGGCGGGGAGCGCCCCCGGCAGGCGGCGCCGGCGGAACGGCATCAACCCCCATGTACCCAGGAAGAAGCAGCCACCGTGTCTGACCCGAACCTGAACGACGCCAGCGAGTCGGTCGAGGCCGTCGAGGACGAGCTCGAGATCGTCGAGGGCGCGGACACCGAGGACACCGAGACCTCCGCCGAGGTCGAGGCTGCCGACGCCGACGTCGAGGAGGCGCCCGAGGGCGCCGCCGACGAGTCGGAGGAGAGCGCGGGCGAGGCCGGCGAGGTCGTGGACCCGGTGGCCGCCCTCCGCGAGGAACTGCGCACCCTGCCCGGCGACTGGTACGTGATCCACACGTACGCCGGCTACGAGAAGCGCGTGAAGGCCAACCTCGAGCAGCGTGCCGTCTCCCTGAACGTCGAGGAGTTCATCTACCAGGCCGAGGTCCCCGAGGAAGAGATCGTCCAGATCAAGAACGGCGAGCGGAAGACGGTCAAGCAGAACAAGCTGCCCGGCTACGTCCTCGTCCGCATGGATCTGACGAACGAGTCCTGGGGCGTCGTCCGCAACACCCCGGGCGTCACCGGCTTCGTGGGCAACGCCTACGACCCGTACCCGCTGTCGCTGGACGAGATCGTGAAGATGCTCGCCCCGGAGGCCGAGGCCAAGGCCGCCCGCGAGGCCGCCGAGGCCGAGGGCAAGCCGGCCCCGCAGCGCAAGGTCGAGGTCCAGGTCCTGGACTTCGAGGTGGGCGACTCGGTCACCGTCACCGACGGCCCCTTCGCCACGCTGCAGGCGACGATCAACGAGATCAACGCCGACTCGAAGAAGGTCAAGGGCCTGGTCGAGATCTTCGGCCGGGAGACCCCGGTCGAGCTGTCCTTCGACCAGATCCAGAAGAACTGATCCAAAGTCTTCCGAAACAGGTCGGACGGCACACTTCGGTGGCCGTCTGACCTGCTCGGTTTTCAGCCGCACATGGATACCCGTTATCGTGGTGCGGTATGCCTCCATCCGGCTGATTCGGATGGTTGGCTCGAACCTCTCACTAAGACCCGGAGAGAGAGCACATGCCTCCCAAGAAGAAGAAGGTCACGGGGCTCATCAAGCTCCAGATCAACGCCGGTGCGGCCAACCCGGCCCCGCCGGTCGGCCCCGCGCTGGGCCAGCACGGCGTCAACATCATGGAGTTCTGCAAGGCCTACAACGCCGCGACCGAGTCGCAGCGTGGCTGGGTCATCCCGGTGGAGATCACGGTCTACGAGGACCGCTCCTTCACCTTCGTGACCAAGACTCCGCCGGCCGCGAAGATGATCCTCAAGGCCGCGGGCGTCGAGAAGGGCTCCGGCGAGCCGCACAAGACCAAGGTCGCGAAGATCACCGACGCGCAGGTCCGTGAGATCGCCACGACCAAGATGCCCGACCTCAACGCCAACGACATCGACGCCGCGGCGAAGATCATCGCCGGCACCGCCCGTTCCATGGGCATCACCGTCGAAGGCTGACCAACCCCGTAGCAGTTGACGTGGAAGGGCCGGCTCGGCCCGCACCACGACTCCTCTCAGTACTCAGGAGCAGAAGTGAGCAAGCGCAGCAAGTCTCTCCGCGCTGCGGACGCCAAGGTCGACCGGGAGAAGCTCTACGCCCCGCTCGAGGCCGTCCGTCTCGCCAAGGAGACCTCCACGACCAAGTTCGACGGCACCGTCGAGGTCGCCTTCCGTCTGGGTGTCGACCCGCGCAAGGCCGACCAGATGGTCCGTGGCACCGTGAACCTCCCGCACGGCACCGGTAAGACCGCCCGGGTCCTGGTCTTCGCGACCGGCGACCGTGCCGAGGCCGCGCGTGCCGCGGGCGCCGACATCGTCGGCTCCGACGAGCTCATCGACGAGGTCGCCAAGGGCCGCCTCGACTTCGACGCCGTCGTCGCCACCCCGGACCTCATGGGCAAGGTCGGCCGCCTCGGCCGCGTGCTCGGTCCGCGTGGTCTGATGCCGAACCCGAAGACCGGCACCGTCACCATGGACACCGCGAAGGCCGTCACCGAGATCAAGGGCGGCAAGATCGAGTTCCGGGTCGACAAGCACTCGAACCTGCACTTCATCATCGGCAAGACGTCCTTCGACGACACCAAGCTGGTGGAGAACTACGGCGCCGCGCTGGAGGAGATCCTCCGTCTGAAGCCGTCCGCCGCGAAGGGCCGGTACATCAAGAAGGCCGCGCTCTCCACGACGATGGGCCCCGGCATCCCGCTGGACCCGAACCGTACGCGGAACCTCCTCGTCGAGGAGGACCCGGCCGCGGTCTGAGCCTGAGGCTCACCGCGACGGATTCTTCCGGTGGCCCCGCCCCCTCGCCTGGGGGGCGGGGCCACCGCCGTTTCCGGCCGCCCGGAGGCCGTTTCCGGGACCGGGCAACGCGGCGGTCGTCAACAGTGCCGGAAAAAGGGGGACGCGCTGTCGTACCCCGTGCCTAGTGTGGAGAACGACCCGCGGCGGTGCCGCACGCCGGGCACCGGCAGCGGGTCGCGTACGCATACCGGCAACGATCCCGGGGGGATCACCCATGACACTTCGCACCCGTCGCCCGCTGGCCGCCGTCGCCGCCGTCTCGGCCGTGCTGCTCGGCGCCTCCGCCTGCCAGGGCGAGGAGACGGCCGGCCGGACGGACGCCGCCTCCCAGGCGAAGGGGGGAGCCAACCCGGAGGCCGCGCTGGCCGCCGCGTTCGAGAAGACCTCCGACGTCAAGACCGCCCACGTCGAGATGACGATGACCGTCCCGGGCCCCCAGGGCGGCGAGATCACCATGAGCGGGGTCCAGGGCTGGGACCCGGGCCTGCTGGACGTGACGATGTCCGGCGCGGCGCTCGGCGGCGGGCAGCCGGGGGCGCCGCAGGAGATCCGGATGCTGATGGTCGACCAGGCCATGTACATGGACATGGGCAAGGCCGCCGCCGCGGAGATGGACGGCAAGCGCTGGATGAAGATGGACCTCGCCGAGCTCGCCGAGCTCGCCGAGTCCGCCGGGAAGCAGGGCGGGGCCGACGCCTCCGGCCTCTCCGGCGCCATGAACGAGAACATGAACCAGAACCCGGCCGAGTCGCTGGCCATCCTGCTGGAGTCGCCGAACATCCAGCACGTCGGCGCCGAGAAGGTCAACGGTCTGGAGACCGAGCATTACAAGGGCACCGTGCCGGTCGCGGAGATGATCGAGTCCAACAAGGCCTTCGACAACCTCACCGAGGCCGAGCGCGAGAAGCTGGCGACCACCATCGAGACGGCCGGGGTGAGTACCTACGAGATCGAGGTCTGGGTGACGGAGGACGACCTGCCGGCCCGGATGGACGTGGTCATGGACTCCTCCCTCGGCGAGATGGAGGTCCGGATGGACCTGTCCGAGTTCGGCACCAAGGCCGAGGTCACGCCGCCGCCGGCCGAGGAGACCTTCGACCTGGCCGAGATGATGGCCGGCGCGGGCGCCTGACGGCACCCGATCCGCGTGCGAAGAGGGGACGTCCCGGGCGGATTTGCTCCGGGGCGCCCCCCTCACGTACCCTTCCGAGGAAGCCAAAGACCGCTGGTCGTTGCCGTGCGCTCGCATGAGGGTGCGGTGGCCGAAGGATCCGCTGAAGTGCGGGCGACCCGCGTAGGTGACCGTGGATGAGTTCCCGGAACGGCCTGAGCCGTGCCGGTCGAGCTGAGCCCCGTGCGCCTGCGCATGGGGCGTTTCGTTTTTCCCAGTCCTCCTTCGGGTCCGCGCGGTCCGAATCACCCGGAAGGAGGCCGAGGCTCTATGGCGAGGCCCGACAAGGCTGCCGCGGTTGCCGAGCTCGTGGACGCGTTCCGCAGCTCCAACGCCGCCGTGCTGACCGAGTACCGCGGTCTCACCGTGGCCCAGCTCAAGCAGCTGCGCCGTTCGCTCGGTGAGAACGCCCAGTACGCCGTGGTGAAGAACACGCTGACCAAGATTGCGGCCAACGAGGCCGGGATCTCCTCGCTCGACGACCTGTTCAACGGTCCGACGGCGGTCGCCTTCGTCACCGGTGACCCGGTGGAGTCGGCGAAGGGTCTCCGTGACTTCGCCAAGGAGAACCCGAATCTCGTCATCAAGGGCGGTGTCCTTGACGGCAAGGCGCTGTCCGCCGACGAGATCAAGAAGCTTGCGGACCTCGAGTCCCGCGAGGTTCTGCTCTCCAAGCTGGCGGGTGCCATGAAGGGCAAGCAGTCCCAGGCTGCCTCTGTCTTCCAGGCGCTCCCGTCGAAGCTCGTCCGCACCGTGGACGCGCTTCGCGCCAAGCAGGACGAGCAGGGCGGTGCCGAGTAATTCGGCTCGCTTTCTGATCGCCGCCGCCTGAGCGCGTCGGGGATCAACAGCGGGCCCAACGTACGCCCGCCTCACCCAGTACATCCGGCACCCGCCGATCGAGTGGAAGGACCGCCATCATGGCGAAGCTCACCCAGGACGAGCTGCTTGCCCAGTTCGAGGAGATGACCCTCATCGAGCTCTCCGAGTTCGTGAAGGCCTTCGAGGACAAGTTCGACGTCACCGCCGCCGCTGCCGCCCCGGTCATGGTCGCCGGTGGCGCCGCCGCCGGTGGTGCCGCCGAGGCCGCCGAGGAGAAGGACGAGTTCGACGTCATCCTCACCGGCGCCGGCGAGAAGAAGATCCAGGTCATCAAGGTCGTGCGCGAGCTCACCTCCCTCGGCCTGAAGGAGGCCAAGGACCTGGTGGACGGCACCCCGAAGCCCGTCCTCGAGAAGGTCAACAAGGAGGCCGCGGACAAGGCTGCCGAGGCCCTCAAGGGCGCCGGCGCCTCCGTCGAGGTCAAGTAAGACCTCTGCGGGTCCGCACGGATCCTGCGGTCGTGACAGCCGCCGCGTAAGCCGGCTGTAACGCTGACGCACCGGAGAGCGATCACCCAAGTGGGTGGTCGCTCTTCGGCGTTTCCCGGGCCCTCCGGCGGGCTCCTTGCGGTGTCGGTGGCTCGGGGTATGGTGATCTTCGCCGTGCCCGGGGAGTCCCGCACGCAGTGCTTTCCGGTGGCCGTGGCAGCGCGCCGCCGGGGAACAGCCGGACAGCGGGGAGCTCTTGACGAACCGCACGTGGCGCGCGATTCTCAGTTCGCGCCGCGACACGATCCGTATCCGAGGCATGGATCGGCGGCGAAGAGGGCAGTATCACCGTGCGTTGACGGCAGGGGGTATCGCTCCCGCCCGAGGCGCCGTCGAGACGGTGACAAGACAAGGTGTCGAGAACAGCGAGGGTCAGCGGCATTCGTGGGGTTCACGCATACCCGCACTGGACATCAGTGAGCCATGTGGCTACACTGACCCTTTGCGCTGCCTGTTAGCTGCCCCCTGCCCGTCACCAGGGGTCTGCCCTCGCTCGAGCCAGGAAGGCCGGACCGTCCCGACCTGGGATTTCGTCCTCCCTTCCTCCCCTCTGCGGGGGGCCGGTACGCGCGTAGTGAGTCCGAGCCCTCGGAAGGACCCCCTCTTGGCCGCCTCGCGCACTGCCTCGACCGCGAATACGAACAACGGTGCCAGCACCGCCCCGCTGCGCATCTCCTTTGCAAAGATCAAGGAGCCCCTCGAGGTTCCGAACCTTCTGGCGCTGCAAACCGAGAGCTTCGACTGGCTGCTCGGCAACGACGCGTGGAAGGCTCGCGTCGAGGCGGCTCTGGAGTCAGGTCAGGACGTCCCCACCAAGTCCGGTCTGGAGGAGATCTTCGAGGAGATCTCCCCGATCGAGGACTTCTCCGGGTCGATGTCGCTGACCTTCCGCGACCACCGTTTCGAGCCCCCGAAGAACTCCATCGAGGAGTGCAAGGAGCGCGACTTCACGTACGCGGCTCCGCTCTTCGTCACCGCCGAGTTCACCAACAACGAGACCGGCGAGATCAAGTCCCAGACGGTCTTCATGGGCGACTTCCCGCTCATGACCAACAAGGGCACCTTCGTGATCAACGGCACCGAGCGTGTCGTGGTCTCGCAGCTGGTCCGTTCGCCGGGCGTCTACTTCGACTCCTCGATCGACAAGACGTCCGACAAGGACATCTTCTCCGCCAAGATCATCCCCTCCCGGGGCGCCTGGCTGGAGATGGAGATCGACAAGCGCGACATGGTCGGTGTCCGCATCGACCGCAAGCGCAAGCAGTCGGTCACCGTGCTGCTCAAGGCGCTCGGCTACACCACCGAGCAGATCCTCGAGGAGTTCGGCGACTACGAGTCCATCCGCGCCACCCTGGAGAAGGACCACACCCAGGGCCAGGACGACGCGCTGCTGGACATCTACCGCAAGCTGCGTCCGGGCGAGCCCCCGACGCGTGAGGCCGCGCAGACGCTGCTCGAGAACCTCTACTTCAACCCCAAGCGCTACGACCTGGCCAAGGTCGGCCGCTACAAGGTCAACAAGAAGCTGGGCACGGACACCCCGCTGGACGCCGGGATCCTGACCGTCGAGGACATCATCGCGACGATCAAGTACCTGGTGAAGCTGCACGCCGGCGAGACCGAGACGGTCGGGGACAACGGCTCGACCGTGGTCGTCGAGACCGACGACATCGACCACTTCGGCAACCGCCGCCTGCGCAACGTCGGCGAGCTGATCCAGAACCAGGTCCGTACGGGTCTCGCCCGTATGGAGCGCGTCGTGCGCGAGCGCATGACCACCCAGGACGTCGAGGCGATCACGCCGCAGACCCTGATCAACATCCGGCCGGTCGTCGCCTCCATCAAGGAGTTCTTCGGCACCAGCCAGCTGTCGCAGTTCATGGACCAGAACAACCCGCTGTCGGGTCTGACCCACAAGCGCCGTCTGTCGGCGCTGGGCCCCGGCGGTCTGTCCCGTGAGCGGGCCGGCTTCGAGGTCCGTGACGTGCACCCGTCGCACTACGGCCGCATGTGCCCGATCGAGACGCCCGAAGGCCCGAACATCGGTCTGATCGGCTCGCTCGCCTCCTACGGCCGCGTCAACGCGTTCGGCTTCGTCGAGACCCCGTACCGCAAGGTCATCGACGGCCAGGTCACCGACGACGTCGACTACCTGACCGCCGACGAGGAGGACCGCTTCGTCATCGCGCAGGCCAACGCGCCGCTGACCGACGAGCTCCGCTTCGCCGAGAGCCGCGTGCTGGTCCGCCGCAAGGGCGGCGAGGTCGACTACGTCGGCCCCGAGGACGTGGACTACATGGACGTCTCGCCGCGCCAGATGGTGTCGGTCGCGACCGCCATGATCCCGTTCCTCGAGCACGACGACGCCAACCGTGCCCTCATGGGCGCGAACATGATGCGCCAGGCCGTGCCGCTCATCAAGAGCGAGGCCCCGCTGGTCGGCACCGGCATGGAGTACCGCTCCGCGGTCGACGCCGGCGACGTGGTCAAGGCCGAGAAGGACGGTGTGGTCCAGGAGGTCTCCGCGGACTACATCACCACCGCCAACGACGACGGCACGTACATCACGTACCGCCTGGCCAAGTTCTCCCGCTCCAACCAGGGCACCTCGGTCAACCAGAAGGTCATCGTCAACGAGGGCGACCGGATCATCACCGGTCAGGTCCTCGCCGACGGCCCGGCCACCGAGAACGGCGAGATGGCCCTCGGCAAGAACCTGCTCGTGGCGTTCATGCCGTGGGAGGGTCACAACTACGAGGACGCGATCATCCTGTCGCAGCGCCTCGTGCAGGACGACGTCCTCTCCTCGATCCACATCGAGGAGCACGAGGTCGACGCCCGTGACACCAAGCTGGGCCCCGAGGAGATCACTCGGGACATCCCGAACGTCTCCGAGGAGGTCCTGGCCGACCTCGACGAGCGCGGCATCATCCGCATCGGCGCCGAGGTCATCGCCGGCGACATCCTGGTCGGCAAGGTCACGCCCAAGGGTGAGACCGAGCTGACCCCGGAGGAGCGCCTGCTGCGCGCGATCTTCGGTGAGAAGGCCCGTGAGGTCCGCGACACCTCGCTGAAGGTGCCGCACGGTGAGACCGGCAAGGTCATCGGCGTGCGCGTCTTCGACCGCGAGGAGGGCGACGAGCTGCCGCCGGGCGTGAACCAGCTGGTCCGCGTCTACGTCGCGCAGAAGCGCAAGATCACCGACGGTGACAAGCTCGCCGGCCGCCACGGCAACAAGGGCGTCATCTCGAAGATCCTGCCGATCGAGGACATGCCGTTCCTGGAGGACGGCACCCCGGTCGACATCATCCTCAACCCGCTGGGTGTGCCGTCCCGAATGAACCCGGGACAGGTGCTGGAGATCCACCTCGGCTGGCTCGCCAGCCGCGGCTGGGACGTCTCCGGCCTGGCCGACGAGTGGGCCCGCCGCCTCCAGGCGATCGGCGCCGACGCGGTCCAGCCCGGCACCAACGTCGCGACCCCGGTCTTCGACGGCGCCCGTGAGGACGAGCTCGCCGGCCTGCTGCAGCACACCATCCCGAACCGCGACGGCAACCGCATGGTCCTGCCGTCCGGCAAGGCGAGGCTGTTCGACGGCCGCTCCGGCGAGCCGTTCCCGGACCCGATCTCGGTCGGGTACATGTACATCCTCAAGCTGCACCACCTGGTCGACGACAAGCTGCACGCCCGCTCGACCGGCCCGTACTCCATGATCACCCAGCAGCCGCTGGGTGGTAAGGCCCAGTTCGGTGGCCAGCGCTTCGGCGAGATGGAGGTGTGGGCGCTGGAGGCTTACGGCGCCGCGTACGCCCTCCAGGAGCTGCTGACCATCAAGTCCGACGACGTGACCGGCCGCGTGAAGGTCTACGAGGCCATCGTCAAGGGCGAGAACATCCCTGAGCCCGGCATCCCCGAGTCCTTCAAGGTGCTCATCAAGGAGATGCAGTCCCTGTGCCTCAACGTGGAGGTGCTGTCCAGCGACGGTATGTCCATCGAGATGCGTGACACCGACGAGGACGTCTTCCGCGCTGCGGAGGAGCTCGGCATCGACCTGTCCCGGCGCGAGCCGAGCAGCGTCGAAGAGGTCTGACGGGAGTCCGGTGGGGGGCCTGCCGTTGAGGCCGGCCCCCGCCGATCCCGCGACCCCCGTTTCAGACCACAGACTTACAACCCTGAGAGGGATTGACGCATAGTGCTCGACGTCAACTTCTTCGACGAGCTCCGGATCGGTCTGGCGACCGCTGACGACATCCGTCAGTGGAGCCACGGCGAGGTCAAGAAGCCCGAGACCATCAACTACCGCACCCTCAAGCCGGAAAAGGACGGGCTCTTCTGCGAGAAGATCTTCGGTCCCACCCGGGACTGGGAGTGCTACTGCGGCAAGTACAAGCGCGTCCGCTTCAAGGGCATCATCTGTGAGCGCTGCGGCGTCGAGGTGACCCGCGCCAAGGTGCGCCGTGAGCGGATGGGCCACATCGAGCTCGCCGCCCCCGTCACCCACATCTGGTACTTCAAGGGCGTCCCGTCGCGTCTGGGCTACCTGCTCGACCTCGCCCCGAAGGACCTCGAGAAGGTCATCTACTTCGCCGCGTACATGATCACGTACGTGGACGAGGAGCGTCGTCAGCGTGACCTGCCCTCGCTGGAGGCCCACGTCTCCGTCGAGCGCCAGCAGATCGAGAACCGCCGCGACGCGGACCTCGAGGCCCGCGCCAAGAAGCTCGAGAACGACCTGGCCGAGCTCGAGGCCGAGGGCGCCAAGGCCGACGTGCGCCGCAAGGTGCGTGACGGTGCCGAGCGCGAGATGAAGCAGCTCCGCGACCGCGCCCAGCGCGAGATCGACCGCCTCGACGAGGTGTGGAACCGCTTCAAGAACCTCAAGGTCCAGGACCTCGAGGGCGACGAGATGCTCTACCGCGAGCTGCGTGACCGCTTCGGCACGTACTTCGACGGCTCGATGGGCGCCGCCGCGCTGCAGAAGCGGCTGGAGTCCTTCGACCTCGAGGAGGAGGCCGAGAAGCTCCGCGAGATCATCCGCACCGGCAAGGGCCAGAAGAAGACCCGTGCGCTCAAGCGCCTCAAGGTCGTCTCCGCGTTCCTGCAGACCAGCAACAGCCCCAAGGGCATGGTGCTCGACTGCGTGCCGGTCATCCCGCCGGACCTGCGTCCGATGGTGCAGCTGGACGGTGGCCGCTTCGCGACCTCCGACCTGAACGACCTGTACCGCCGCGTCATCAACCGCAACAACCGCCTGAAGCGGCTTCTCGACCTCGGCGCGCCCGAGATCATCGTGAACAACGAGAAGCGCATGCTCCAGGAGGCCGTGGACGCGCTGTTCGACAACGGCCGTCGTGGCCGGCCGGTCACCGGTCCGGGCAACCGTCCGCTGAAGTCCCTGAGCGACATGCTCAAGGGCAAGCAGGGCCGCTTCCGCCAGAACCTCCTCGGCAAGCGCGTGGACTACTCCGCGCGTTCCGTGATCGTCGTCGGTCCGCAGCTCAAGCTGCACCAGTGCGGTCTGCCGAAGGCGATGGCGCTGGAGCTCTTCAAGCCGTTCGTGATGAAGCGCCTGGTCGACCTGAACCACGCGCAGAACATCAAGAGCGCCAAGCGGATGGTCGAGCGCGGCCGCACGGTCGTGTACGACGTCCTCGAAGAGGTCATCGCCGAGCACCCGGTTCTGCTGAACCGTGCGCCCACCCTGCACCGCCTGGGCATCCAGGCCTTCGAGCCGCAGCTGGTCGAGGGCAAGGCCATCCAGATCCACCCGCTCGTCTGCACCGCGTTCAACGCGGACTTCGACGGTGACCAGATGGCCGTCCACCTGCCGCTCTCCGCGGAGGCGCAGGCCGAGGCGCGCATCCTGATGCTCTCCTCGAACAACATCCTGAAGCCGGCCGACGGCCGTCCGGTGACGATGCCGACCCAGGACATGGTCCTCGGTCTGTTCTTCCTCACCACCGACGCCGAGGGCCGCAGCCCCAAGGGCGAGGGCCGCTCCTTCGCGTCCGTCGCCGAGGCGATCATGGCCTTCGACGCCGGTGAGCTCTCGCTCCAGGCCGAGGTGGACATCCGCTTCCCGGTCGGCACCATGCCGCCCCGCGGCTGGACCCCGCCGGCCGACGACGAGGACGCCGCCGAGTGGCAGCAGGGTGACTCGTTCCGTCTGCGGACGACCCTCGGCCGCGCGCTCTTCAACGAGCTGCTGCCGGAGGACTACCCGTTCGTCGACGAAGAGGTGGGCAAGAAGCAGCTCTCCGAGATCGTCAACGACCTCGCCGAGCGCTACCCCAAGGTGATCGTGGCGGCGACGCTCGACAACCTGAAGTCGTCCGGCTTCTTCTGGGCGACCCGCTCGGGTGTCACCGTGGCCATCTCCGACATCGTCGTCCCGGACGCGAAGAAGGAGATCGTCCAGTCGTACGAGGCCAAGGACGAGAAGGTCCAGAAGCAGTACGAGCGCGGTCTGATCACCAAGGAAGAGCGCACCAACGAGCTCATCGGCATCTGGACCGAGGCGACCAACAAGGTCGCCGAGGCCATGAACGACAACTTCCCGAAGGTCAACCCGGTCTCCATGATGGTGAACTCGGGCGCCCGAGGAAACATGATGCAGATGCGTCAGATCGCCGGTATGCGTGGTCTGGTGTCGAACGCCAAGAACGAGACGATCCCGCGTCCCATCAAGGCGTCCTTCCGTGAGGGCCTGTCCGTGCTGGAGTACTTCATCTCCACCCACGGCGCCCGTAAGGGTCTCGCGGACACCGCCCTGCGTACCGCCGACTCGGGTTACCTGACCCGTCGTCTGGTGGACGTCTCGCAGGACGTGATCATCCGCGAGGAGGACTGCGGCACCGAGCGCGGCCTCAAGCTGAAGATCGCCGAGCGCGACGAGGCGGGCGTCTTCGCCAAGGTCGGCAACGTGGAGACCTCGGTCTACGCACGCTGCCTCGCCGAGGACGTCGTCGTCGACGGCAAGGTGCTCGCCCCGGCGGGCGTCGACCTCGGTGACGTGCTCATCGACCAGCTGGTCAAGGCGGGCGTCGAGGAGGTCAAGACCCGCTCGGTCCTGACCTGCGAGTCCGCCGTCGGTACCTGCGCCATGTGCTACGGCCGTTCGCTGGCCACCGGCAAGCTGGTCGACATCGGTGAGGCGGTCGGCATCATCGCCGCCCAGTCCATCGGTGAGCCCGGTACCCAGCTGACGATGCGTACCTTCCACACCGGTGGTGTGGCCGGTGACGACATCACCCAGGGTCTGCCGCGTGTCGTCGAGCTCTTCGAGGCCCGTACCCCGAAGGGTGTCGCCCCGATCTCCGAGGCCGCCGGCCGCGTGCGGATCGAGGAGACCGAGAAGACCAAGAAGATCGTCGTCACCCCGGACGACGGCAGCGACGAGATGGCCTACCCCATCTCCAAGCGCGCCAAGGTCCTGGTGGGCGAGGGCGACCACGTCCAGGTCGGTCAGCAGCTCACCATGGGTGCGACCAACCCGCACGACGTGCTGCGCATCCTCGGCCAGCGCGCGGTCCAGGTCCACCTGGTCGGCGAGGTCCAGAAGGTCTACAACTCGCAGGGCGTGTCGATCCACGACAAGCACATCGAGATCATCATCCGGCAGATGCTGCGCCGCGTGACGATCATCGAGTCCGGCGACGCGGAGCTGCTGCCGGGCGAGCTGGTGGAGCGCTCGAAGTTCGAGACCGAGAACCGTCGTGTGGTCCAGGAAGGCGGCCACCCGGCCTCCGGCCGTCCGCAGCTGATGGGTATCACCAAGGCCTCGCTGGCGACCGAGTCGTGGCTGTCGGCGGCGTCCTTCCAGGAGACGACCAGGGTCCTGACGGACGCGGCGATCAACGCCAAGTCCGACTCCCTGATCGGCCTCAAGGAGAACGTCATCATCGGTAAGCTCATCCCGGCCGGTACGGGTCTGTCCCGCTACCGCAACATCCGGGTCGAGCCGACCGAGGAGGCCAAGGCCGCCATGTACTCGGCGGTGGGCTACGACGACATGGACTACTCGCCGTTCGGCGCCGGCTCCGGCCAGGCGGTGCCGCTGGAGGACTACGACTACGGTCCGTACAACCAGTAAGCGGCAGGTCCACGCGAGCGGGTAGGTCCCGCGAACGGAAGGGCGGTCACCCCTGGGGGTGGCCGCCCTTCGGCGTGCCCGGGCGGGGAGTGGGAGTGGGGCCGCGGGGCGGCGGGGCGCGCGGGCCGACGCGGCGCGAGGGCGGCGGGCCGCGGGCCGCGGGGGTTCCCCGGGTGGGGCCGAACGGGGGAAAACGGGGGCAGAGGGAACCGGGCGGGCGAGGGAGGGCGTTTCTCCCACCGAGGGAGAGGGTGGTGGGAGATGAACGTGCAACCGTGGGGGTCCTACGGAGCCGGAGGCCCGATGCTGGCCTCGACGGCCGACCGTGAACGCGCGGTCGACGTACTCCGGGCCGGCTTCGCCGAGGGGCGGCTGGTGAAGGCCGAGTTCGAGCAGCGGGTCGCCCAGGCGTACGCCGCGCGCACCCAGGGGGAGCTGTCCGCCCTGGTCTCCGACCTGCCGCACGGCCCCGTGTCCGCCCTGCCACCGCCCCCCTCGATACCGCCGGCCCCGGTGTCCTGGCCGGTGGCGCGGTCCGCGAGCACCAACGGCAAGGCGGTCGCCGCGCTGGTGCTGGGCATCCTGTCCGTGGTCACCGGGGGCGTCACCAGCATCCCGGCGGTGGTCTTCGGGCACCTCGCGCGGGCGGAGATCCGGAACACGGGCCAGGACGGCGACGGCTGCGCGCTGGCGGGGATCGTGCTGGGCTGGTTGTGGGTGGTCGGGTGGAGCCTCTTCTGGGTGCTGACGGTGGCGGGCTCGACGCGGTAGCGGGGCGCGGGTCTCCCGGTGGGGCGGGGGCGGGGCGTGCCGTTGGCGGGGCCGGGTCCGCCGCGGGGTGGTGGCGTGCGGCGGGGCGACAGTCGCGGGGCCGGTGGCGCGCGGTCGGGATGGCCGCAGCCCGGGGGAAGGTCCTGGGGGCGGTGGGGCACCGCGGGGCACCGCGAGGGACCGTGGGGCGGTACCGGGGTGGTTCCGGGCGGCATCGGAGGACGGCCGGGGGCAGGGCCAGGGGAGCGGCGCGGGAGTTGCAGGAGCACCGGGCCCGTCGAGGCCGGGGCCGGTGGTGCGGGGCGGGATCGCAGCACGGAGGCGCTGGGCGGTGTGTCCGGGGACGGCGCCGGGGGAGTGCTGGGAGAGGCGAAGCGGCTTCGGGGCGCCGATGAGGCAGGGGCTCGGTGCCGCCGTGGAGCGCTGCCGAGGCCGGAGCGGCTCGGGGGACGGCGTCGGGGCAGGACGGTCCCGTGAGCGCCGACGGGAGCGCAGCGGGTGGTGTCCGGGGCCGTGCGGTGGTGCGGGGGCTGCGCCGGTACGGGGGTGCCGGCGGGTGCAGGGCCCGGGGCCGGGGCCACGGAGCGCTGTCGGGGATGACGGGACCCGGGGACCGGAGAGTGCGACAGAGGGTCGCAGCGGTCTCGGGGCGAGGGGGCGCAGAGGGTCGCAGCGGTCTCGGGGCGAGGGGCCGGCGCGGGGAGTGAAGCCGTGTGGCGGGGGTGGGGGGTGGCCACGGGGTGGGCGGGGCCCGGTGCGTGCTCCGTCGCGCGGGGGGTCAGGGGGTCACTGCTGGACCGTGAACCCGTGCTTGTCGCCGAGGCGGCGCAGGGTGGACATGCCGGGGATGCCGTCCGCGTCCGCGCCCGAGTAGCCGCAGCGGCGCTGCCAGGCGGCGTACGCGGTCACGGTCTGGGTGCCGAAGTGGCCGTCCGCGTAGGCCGCGGCCAGGAGCCCCTCGGCCACCAGGGCCCGCTCCACGGTCTTCACGCCGCTGTAGCTGACCGGCGTGCCCGGGGCGGCGGGGTCGTTCCTCGCGGCGGCGACCAGCCGGGAGAGGTCCACCACGGGCCGCGGCGGAGGCGTGGGGGCGGCGGCGCCGAGGCGGGAGGCGATGCGCTCGCGCATGCCGGCCATCGAGAAGCCGCGAGGGTCGATCTTGGTGTTGGTCCACTCCTTGTGCCCGATCACCGAACGGGCGCTCCACCGGTGGGCACGGCAGATCGCGGCCGCGGCCGCCTCTATCGCCTCCAGCTGGGCCGCCGGCCAGGGGTCCTTGCCGTCACCGAGGTTGACGCACTCGAAGCCGTAGAAACGCGAGTTGCCGTCGGTGTTGTTCTCGTTCGGCGCCGGCAGCGCCGCGGACTCCGCGACCACCGCGCGCAGCACGTCGTCGTCGCCCAGGCCCGCGTGGTTGGCGCGGCCGTTGCCGACCAGGTGGACGGTGCCGTCCTTGGCGATGACGCCGTGGCACAGCGGGCCGGGGAGGTCCGACCTGCCGTCGAAGCACAGCCGCACGGTGGCGTCCGTGCCGCTGGTCACCGTGTGGTGGATCATCACGCCGTGGACCGGCCCCCAGGCCCCCTTGCTGTTCCGGTTGTTGGTGCGCCAGCCGGAGTGCTCGACCACCTTCACGCCTTCGTTCCGCAGCGCTCTGACGAGCGCGTCGGCGGTGAGAGGTGAAGCCATGGTGCGTTCCCTTCGCTCGGTGTGCCTGCTCGGTTCCCTGCGCGACTTCTTCCCACTGCCGTGTGTATCAACAGACGGACGGCGAGTCATTCGTTCATTCGAATCCGCACACCTGAGGGTGCCCGGATCGGGCCGCGGGCGGCCCCGGGGCATTTGTTTTGACCAGGGAGAGTGCGGTAGGTACGCTCAGACCTTGTGCCTGGGGTGTGCCCTGGCCTCCTTGCGTGCCTTTCCACCGCAGGGGGAGTCCGCATCGGCCACCGTAATCCGCGCAGTTCTCGCCTTCGGGCGCAGGTCCGCGTGATTCGACACACCCGACCGCGTGGGTCGGCGATGTTCCAGGTTAGCTTCACCATTCGGCACACAGAAACCGGAGAAGTAGTGCCTACGATCCAGCAGCTGGTCCGGAAGGGCCGGCAGGACAAGGTCGAGAAGAACAAGACGCCCGCACTCGAGGGTTCCCCTCAGCGCCGTGGCGTCTGCACGCGTGTGTTCACGACCACCCCGAAGAAGCCGAACTCGGCCCTGCGTAAGGTCGCGCGTGTGCGTCTGACCAGCGGTATCGAGGTCACTGCTTACATTCCGGGTGAGGGACACAACCTGCAGGAGCACTCCATCGTGCTCGTGCGCGGCGGCCGTGTGAAGGACCTGCCGGGTGTTCGCTACAAGATCATCCGCGGCTCCCTCGACACCCAGGGTGTCAAGAACCGCAAGCAGGCCCGCAGCCGCTACGGCGCCAAGAAGGAGAAGTAAGAATGCCTCGTAAGGGCCCCGCCCCGAAGCGCCCGGTCATCATCGACCCGGTCTACGGTTCTCCTCTGGTGACCTCCCTGATCAACAAGGTGCTGCTGAACGGCAAGCGCTCCACCGCCGAGCGCATCGTCTACGGCGCCATGGAGGGCCTGCGCGAGAAGACCGGCAACGACCCGGTCATCACGCTGAAGCGCGCTCTCGAGAACATCAAGCCGACCCTCGAGGTCAAGTCCCGCCGCGTCGGTGGTGCGACCTACCAGGTGCCGATCGAGGTCAAGCCCGGTCGCGCCAACACGCTGGCCCTGCGCTGGCTGGTCGGTTACTCCCGCGCCCGTCGCGAGAAGACGATGACCGAGCGTCTGCTCAACGAGCTTCTCGACGCCTCGAACGGCCTCGGTGCGGCCGTCAAGAAGCGCGAGGACACGCACAAGATGGCCGAGTCCAACAAGGCCTTCGCGCACTACCGCTGGTAGTCGCAGACCCCATCGAGACCGAGAGAAGACTGAAGCCTTATGGCTACCACTTCGCTTGACCTGGCCAAGGTCCGCAACATCGGGATCATGGCCCACATCGACGCGGGCAAGACGACCACCACCGAGCGGATCCTGTTCTACACGGGCGTCAGCTACAAGATCGGTGAGGTCCACGACGGCGCCGCGACCATGGACTGGATGGAGCAGGAGCAGGAGCGTGGCATCACGATCACCTCTGCTGCCACCACCTGTCACTGGCCGCTCGAGGACGTCGACCACACCATCAACATCATCGACACCCCGGGCCACGTCGACTTCACCGTCGAGGTGGAGCGCTCCCTGCGCGTGCTCGACGGTGCCGTGACGGTGTTCGACGGCGTCGCCGGCGTGGAGCCCCAGTCCGAGACGGTGTGGCGTCAGGCCGACCGTTACGGCGTTCCGCGTATCTGCTTCGTGAACAAGCTGGACCGTACCGGCGCGGACTTCTTCCGCTGCGTTGACATGATCGTCAACCGTCTGGGCGCCCAGCCGATCGTCATGCAGCTGCCCATCGGTGCCGAGGCCGACTTCGTCGGCGTCGTCGACCTGGTCCGCATGAAGGCCCTGGTCTACTCCCCCGAGGCCACCAAGGGCGAGATGTACGACATCGTCGACATCCCGGCCGACCTGCAGGAGCAGGCCGAGGAGTACCGCGCCAAGCTGGTCGAGGACGTCGCGGAGAACGACGAAGAGCTGATGGAGATGTACCTCGAGGGCAACGAGCCCACCGAGGAGCAGCTCTACGCGGCGATCCGTCGTATCACCATCGCGTCCGGCAAGGGCGGCGGCACCACCGTCACCCCCGTGTTCTGCGGCACCGCGTTCAAGAACAAGGGCGTCCAGCCCCTGCTCGACGCCGTCGTGCGCTACCTGCCGTCGCCGGTCGACATCGAGGCGATCGAGGGCACGGACCCGAAGGACTCCGAGACCGTCGTCAAGCGCAAGCCGTCCGACGACGAGCCGCTCGCGGCCCTCGCGTTCAAGATCATGAGCGACCCCCACCTGGGCAAGCTCACCTTCGTCCGGGTGTACTCGGGCCGCCTGGAGTCCGGCTCCTCGGTGCTGAACTCCGTCAAGGGCAAGAAGGAGCGCATCGGCAAGATCTACCGCATGCACGCGAACAAGCGTGAGGAGATCGAGTCGGTGGGCGCCGGCGACATCATCGCCGTGATGGGTCTCAAGCAGACCACCACCGGTGAGACGCTGTCGGACGACAAGGCCCCGGTCATCCTGGAGTCCATGGACTTCCCGGCGCCGGTCATCCAGGTCGCCATCGAGCCCAAGTCCAAGGGCGACCAGGAGAAGCTGGGTGTCGCCATCCAGCGTCTCGCGGAGGAGGACCCCTCCTTCCAGGTCCACTCGGACGAGGAGACCGGCCAGACCATCATCGGCGGTATGGGCGAGCTGCACCTCGAGGTGCTGGTCGACCGCATGCGCCGTGAGTTCAAGGTCGAGGCCAACGTCGGCAAGCCGCAGGTCGCGTACCGCGAGACGATCCGCAAGGCCGTCGAGCGCGTGGACTACACCCACAAGAAGCAGACCGGTGGTACCGGTCAGTTCGCCAAGGTGCAGATCGCGATCGAGCCCATCGAGGGCGGCGAGGCGTCGTACGAGTTCGTGAACAAGGTCACCGGTGGCCGCATCCCGAAGGAGTACATCCCTTCGGTGGACGCCGGTGCGCAGGAGGCCATGCAGTTCGGCATCCTCGCCGGCTACGAGATGACCGGCGTGCGCGTCACCCTCATCGACGGTGGCTACCACGAGGTCGACTCCTCCGAGCTCGCCTTCAAGATCGCCGGTTCGCAGGCCTTCAAGGAGGCCGCGCGCAAGGCCAGCCCCGTGCTGCTCGAGCCGATGATGGCCGTCGAGGTCACCACGCCCGAGGACTACATGGGTGAGGTCATCGGCGACATCAACTCCCGCCGTGGCCAGATCCAGGCCATGGAGGAGCGTGCCGGCGCCCGCGTCGTCAAGGGCCTGGTTCCGCTTTCGGAGATGTTCGGCTACGTCGGCGACCTCCGCAGCAAGACGTCGGGTCGCGCGAGCTACTCGATGCAGTTCGACTCCTACGCCGAGGTTCCGCGGAACGTCGCCGAGGAGATCATCGCGAAGGCCAAGGGCGAGTAACTCCACCGAGTTCCACGCTTTAGGCTTGACTCCGTGCCTCCAGGGGCATTCCGGCGCGAACCGAGAGGAACGTGCCGGGGTGCCCCGAGGGGCCGGGCATTCCAGCAAAGATCACCTGGCGCCGATGAAGCAAGGCGTTCAGAACCACTCCCAGGAGGACCCCAGTGGCGAAGGCGAAGTTCGAGCGGACTAAGCCGCACGTCAACATCGGCACCATCGGTCACATCGACCACGGTAAGACGACCCTCACGGCCGCCATTACCAAGGTGCTGCACGACGCGTACCCGGACCTGAACGAGGCCACCGCGTTCGACAACATCGACAAGGCTCCTGAGGAGCGCCAGCGCGGTATCACCATCTCCATCGCGCACGTCGAGTACCAGACGGAGGAGCGTCACTACGCCCACGTCGACTGCCCCGGTCACGCGGACTACATCAAGAACATGATCACCGGTGCCGCCCAGATGGACGGCGCGATCCTGGTGGTCGCCGCGACCGACGGCCCGATGCCGCAGACCAAGGAGCACGTGCTCCTGGCCCGCCAGGTCGGCGTTCCGTACATCGTCGTCGCCCTGAACAAGGCCGACATGGTGGACGACGAGGAGATCCTGGAGCTCGTCGAGCTCGAGGTCCGTGAGCTCCTCACCGAGTACGAGTTCCCGGGCGACGACGTCCCGGTCGTGCAGGTCTCCGCGCTGAAGGCGCTCGAGGGCGACGAGAAGTGGGCCCAGTCGGTCCTCGACCTCATGAACGCCGTCGACACCGCCATCCCGCAGCCGGAGCGCGACGTCGACAAGCCGTTCCTCATGCCCATCGAGGACGTCTTCACGATCACCGGTCGCGGTACGGTCGTCACCGGCCGTATCGAGCGTGGTGTCCTGAAGGTCAACGAGACCGTCGACATCATCGGCATCAAGACCGAGAAGACCACCACCACGGTCACCGGTATCGAGATGTTCCGCAAGCTGCTCGACGAGGGCCAGGCCGGTGAGAACGTCGGTCTGCTCCTCCGCGGCATCAAGCGCGAGGACGTCGAGCGCGGCCAGGTCATCATCAAGCCGGGTTCGGTCACCCCGCACACCGAGTTCGAGGCCCAGGCCTACATCCTCGGCAAGGACGAGGGTGGTCGCCACACCCCGTTCTTCAACAACTACCGCCCGCAGTTCTACTTCCGTACGACGGACGTGACCGGCGTCGTGACCCTCCCCGAGGGCACCGAGATGGTCATGCCGGGTGACAACACCGAGATGAAGGTGGAGCTCATCCAGCCCGTCGCCATGGAGGAGGGCCTGAAGTTCGCCATCCGTGAGGGTGGTCGTACCGTGGGCGCCGGCCAGGTCACCAAGATCGTCAAGTAAGTACCCCTTGCTTGAAGGTCATGCCATGACCTGAGCTCTTGTGGCTCAAGGAGGGCCCGCACGACGTCATGTCGTGCGGGCCCTTCGGCGTTCCCGGCGGCACTTCCGGAGGGTGGTGCCGCAGTGGTCCTGAGTGTCTCCCGGGTTGCGGACCACGATCGAAAGTTGCGGGATTCCGCGCCTCGTTCGCCCCTCGCGGGCCCGCTGCCAGGCGTGATTCCGGGACGTTCCCGGCCGGGTCCGGGCATCGAAAGTTTTCGTTGCCGACGACCCGTTGTCGTGTTCCCGTCGCTGCTCCAACATTTGTCAGGCCGGTTACCAAAATCAGCCGAGGAATGGGTGAGCCATGCGCGGAAACGTCAGCCGCAGAAGCGTCCTGGGAACAGGGGCGGCGGGCCTGGTGGCTCTGCCCCTGGCGGGTGGCGGGGCCGGCACCGCGTACGCGGCCCAGGACGGCGCGGAGCGCGGCGCGGCCGGAGGGGGGCCGCGCCGCACCGACAAGGGCGCGTACGTGGTGTTCCGGCCCGAGCGCGGCGCCTTCCCCCTGGTGCGCGACGGGTGGGCCGCCCCGGTTCTGGTGGACCCGGACGACCACGCCGGCGTCGTCCGGGTCGCCGAGGACCTCCGCGCGGACGTCGAGCGGGTCACCGGCGTGAAGCCGGCGGCGCGGGCCGGGTCGGCGCGCGAGGTCGTCATCGTCGGCACCCTCGGCAACAGCGGGCCGGTGGACCGGCTGGTCGAGTCCGGCAGGCTGGACGTGTCCGGGATCCGCGGCAAGTGGGAGACCTCCCAGCAGACCGTCGTGGAGCGCCCGATGCCCGGGGTGGACCGCGCCCTGGTGATCGTCGGCAGCGACCAGCGGGGCACCATCTTCGGTGCCTACGACGTCAGTCACGGCATCGGCGTCTCCCCCTGGTACTGGTGGGACGACGTGAAGCCCGCGCGGCGCCAGGAGATCTACGTCAGGGCCGGCTCCTGGACCCAGGGCACGCCGAAGGTGAAGTACCGCGGTGTCTTCATCAACGACGAGAACCCGAACCTCGGCACCTGGGCCCCGCAGTTCTTCGGACCGGGCAAGGCGCCGGGCTACGAGGGCGGCTTCAACGCGAAGTTCTGGGAGAAGGTCTTCGAGGTCCTGCTCCGCCTGAAGGGCAACTACCTGTGGCCGGCCGTGTGGGGCCGGGCGTTCGCCGAGGACGACCCGGAGAACCACGCCCGCGCCACCGCCTACGGCGTCGTCATGGGCACCTCCCACGAGGCCCCGATGATGCGCGGCATCGAGGAGTGGAACCGGCACGCCAAGGCCGCCGTCCGCGACGCCGCGGGCAACATCACCACCCCCGGCCACGACCCCTACGGCGGCACCGGCGAGTGGTCCTTCCGCCGCAACCGGCCCGCCATCGAGGCGTACTGGCGCGAGGGCGTCGAGCGGATGCGGCGCGAGGGCATCGAGGGCGTGGTCACCCTCGGCATGCGCGGCAACGGCGACGTCAGCCTGCCCGACGGCGACGGCATCGAGCTGATGGAGGACATCATCGCCACCCAGCGGCGGATCATCGCCGAGGTGTTCGGCTCGGAGACCGCCGTGCCGCAGGTGTGGACCCTCTACAAGGAGGTCCAGCGCTACTGGAGCCGGGGCCTGCGCGCGCCCGAGGACGTCACGGTGGTGCTCTGCGACGACAACTGGGGCAACCTCCGGATGCACCCGGACCCGGACGAGCCGGCGCGCTCGGGCGGTTACGGCATCTACTACCACTTCGACTACGTCGGGGCCGGCCGCAACTACAAGTGGGTCGACACCACCTCGCTGCCGAACATGTGGGACCAGCTCCACCAGGCGATCGCCTACGGCAACCACGGGCTGTGGATGACCAACGTGGGCGACCTGAAGGGCAACGAGGTGCCCACCCAGTTCTTCCTGGACTACGCCTGGGAGCCCTCGCGCTGGGAGCTGGAGAACATCCCCGAGTGGGAACGCGGGTACGCGGCGCTCCACTTCGGCGAGGAGCACGCCGAGGCCGTCGCCGAGATCCTCTCCCGCTACGCCCACCTGCAGCAGCTGCGCAAGCCGGAGCTGCTGAACCGCCGGATCACCCTGGACCCGACGAAGGACATCACCAAGGACGACAGCGCGGTCGTCTACGACGACGAGCAGACCCCCTTCCACGGGGGCGAGCTGGAGCGCGTCACCCGGGCGTGGCGGGAGCTCGACCGGGACGCGGCCCGGGTGGCCCGGAAGCTGCCGGCCTCCGCCCGGGAGGCCTGGTTCGAGCTGGTCGGGTACAACGTGGCGGCCACCGCCAACGTGTACTACCTGCGCGAGGCCCAGTTCACCAACATCCTCTACGCCGGGCAGGGCCGTGCCCGCACCAACGAGCTCGCGGCCCGGGCCGAGGCGGCGCTCCGGGAGGACTTCCGGCTCCAGGACGTCTTCAACAAGGAGATCGCCGACGGCAAGTGGAAGGACTTCCAGCTCCAGCCGCACATCGGCTACGGGGACGTCGAGCGGTACGGCCCCAACGCCGGGTGGCAGCAGCCGGAGCTGGACAACGTCGCCATCCCCGACGAGATCTTCCCCGCGGTCAGGCGCATCGAGCTGCCGGACACGGCGGAGATGGGCGTGGCGGTCAGCGGCTCCGAGGAGTGGTGGCCGCAGGCCGGGGGAGAGCCGGTGCTCCCCGAGTTCAGCCCGTACCGCACAGGGGACGAGGTGTACGTCGAGATCTTCAACCGGGGGTCGCGCCCGTTCGACTACCGGGTGACCTCCTCGGCGCCCTGGCTGCGGGTGGAGCGCACCCGCGGCACCGTCGGCGAGCAGGTCCGGCTCACGGTGGGCGTCGACTGGCACCGCGCGCCCTCCGGCCGCGGCGAGGCCGAGCTGACCGTGGAGGGCGCCGGCCGCACGGTGACCGTGAAGGCGGTCGCCGCCCGGGTCTCGCCGCGGGGCGTCAAGGGCTTCGTCGAGGCCGGCGGCTACGTCGCCGTCGACGCCCACCACTACTCCCGGGCGGTCGGCGGGAAGGGCGCCGGCTGGCTGCGGATCGACCGGATCGGCCGCACCCCGGCGGGCATGTCCCCGTGGCCGGTCACCGCCCCGCCGCAGACCCCCGGCGCCGGCGCCCCGTACCTGGAGTACGAGGTCACCCTGCTCACCCCGGGCGAGGTCACCGTCTGGGCCTACGTCTCGCCGCGCAACCCCGCGCTGGCCCGCCCGGGCCTGCGGTACGCCGTCTCCTTCGACGACCGGCCGCCGACGACGGTCGACTTCATCGCGGCGACCGGGCCGGACGACGGCGGGCTCAACAAGCGGTGGGCGCGCCACACCTCCGACAACGTCAACCGGACCTCGTCGGTGCACACCGTCGCCCGGGCCGGCGTCCACCGGCTGCGGTTCTGGATGGTCGACCCGACCGTCGTGCTGCAGCGGCTGATCGTCGACACCGGCGGGCTCTCCGAGACCTACCTCGGCCCGGTGGAGAGCCACCGGGTCCGCTGAGACCAGGGGCGCCGACCTGGGGAGGTCCGGCGCCCCTTCCCCCCCCACACCCCCACACCCCCTTCCCCCCGCACCCCCGACCCCCCACGGTTCCACGGCCCACCCGGCACCCGCACCACCGACACCGAGCACCATCGAGAGGACCGCAATGAAGCACCTCCGTGCTGCCGCCGCCGTCATGGCGAGCGGGGCGCTGCTGTTCACCGGCGCCGTCGCCTCGGCGCAGGCCGCGCCGGCCGGCGCCCACCACCACCCCAAGGGCGCTCCGCTCAAGGCGCTGGCCGCCCGCGCCGACCTGCGCTTCGGCACGGCCGTCAACATGGACGCGCTCGCCGAGGACACGACCTACCGCAGGATCACGGCCCGTGAGTTCAACTCGGTCACCGCCGAGAACGTGATGAAGTGGGAGACCCTCCAGCCGGAGCGGGGCGTCTACGACTTCAGCCAGGGCGACGCCCTGGTCGCGTTCGCCCGGGCCAACGGCCAGCAGGTCCGCGGGCACACGCTGCTGTGGCACAACCAGCTCCCCGGCTGGCTGACCTCCGGCGTCGCGGACGGCTCGATCACCAAGGACGAGCTGCGCCGGATCCTGCGCGAGCACGTCACCACGGTGGCCAAGCACTACAAGGGCAAGATCTACCAGTGGGACGTCGTCAACGAGGTCTTCGAGGAGGACGGCAGCTACCGGCAGTCCCTCTGGTACCAGCAGCTCGGCCCGTCCTACATCGCCGACACCTTCCGCTGGGCCCGGCAGGCCGACCCGCACGCCAAGCTCTACGTGAACGACTACAACGTCGAGGGCGTCAACGCGAAGTCCACCGCCTACTACAACCTGGCGAAGGAACTGCGCGCCCAGGGCATCAAGGTGGACGGCTTCGGCATCCAGGGGCACCTGAGCACCCAGTACGGCTTCCCGGGCGACATCCCGGCCAACCTGGAGCGCTTCGCCGACCTGGGCATGGAGAGCTCGTTCACCGAGGTCGACGTCCGCGGCGTGATGCCTATGGACGAGGCCAAGCTGACCCGCCAGGCCGACTACTTCCGCGGCATGCTGGACGCCTGCCTCGGCCAGGAACGGTGCACCTCGTTCACCATCTGGGGCTTCGCCGACCAGTACTCGTGGGTGCCCGGGGTCTTCGCCGGGGAGGGCTCGGCCAACATCTACGACGAGTCCTACGCCCCCAAGCCGTCCTACTGGGCGGTGCGTCAGGAGCTGGCCGAGGGCCGCGACCGACCCGGCCCGGGCCGCTGAGGCCGCGACCCTCCCGCGCGGGTCGCCGAGGCCCGTATGCCTGCGGGCCCTCGGGACCCGTACCCCTGCGGGCCCTTGAGGCCCGTCCCCCCGTGCCGCCGGCTCGGCACGGGTGACCGGCTCCGGCAGGCACACTTCACCCCGCGCCGCCCGCCGGTGCACGCGCCCCCGCCGGAGCCCTCCAACCCTCCGGCGGGGGCGCTCCGCCGTGCCCGGCCGGCGCCCGGGACGGCGGCCCTTGCGCCGGTCCGGACCAAGGACCAAGCTCCGTCCATGGAGCTGGAGTTGCGTCATCTGAGGGTGATCAGGGAGATAGCCGACGCGGGCAGTCTGACCCGTGCGGCGAAGGCGCTGGGGCTGTCCCAGCCCACACTGAGCGCGCAGCTGAAGCGGATCGAGCGGACGCTCGGCGGCACGCTCTTCGAGCGCGGGCGGTTCGGGGTGCGGGCGACGCCGCTGGGGGAGCTGGTGCTGGCCCGCACCCGGGTGGTGCTGCCGGCGGTGACCGAGCTCCAGCAGGAGGCGGCGCTCTTCGCCCGCACCCGCTCCGGCCTGCGGCGTTTCCGGCTGGGCGGCACGCACGGGCCGCTGCTGGGCGGCCTGCTGGCCCGTCTGTCCGACGCGGCGTCCGGCGTGCCGGTCACCACCACCACGACCTGGTCGGAGCGGGAACTGGCCGCGCAGGTCTCCGAGGGGCGGATCGACTTCGCCCTGCTCGGGGTGTGCGGATCCGCGCACCCGCCGGCGGCCCCCCAGGTGTCCTGGCGGGAGATAGCCGTGGACGCCGTGCACGTGATGCTGCCGGCCACCCATCCGCTGGTGGGGCGCGCCGCGATCGACCTGGCGGAGCTGGCAGGGGAGGACTGGGGGGCCGTGCCGGGCGACGGCTGCTTCGCGGACTGCTTCGCCGCGGCCTGCGCCCGGGCCGGCTTCACCCCGCGGAGCCTGTACGAGACGGACACCTCGTCGATCGTGCACCTGGTGCAGGTGGGGCGGGCGCTGGGGCTGGCGCGGGCGACGTTCCCGCCCACGCCGGGCATCGTCACCCGGCCGCTCGCGGGGACGCCGCTGACCTGGCGGCACCTGCTGGGCTGGCAGGGCGCCGCGCAGCCGGACCCGGTGGTCGACCTGGTCCTCGCGCAGGCCCGCGCGGCGCACGCGGACGCCCGGGAGCGGGCGGCGGAGGGCCCGGCATAGCGGCGGCAGCCGATCCATAGCTCCGGGGGAGGGGGTCGGCCGGAGGCTGACGCGGACATGCCTGGCGGTCGTACGTTCACGGCAGCGCCAAGCTCCCCGCACGGCTCCTGCTCCACCTCCCACCTGTAGGAGACACCCATGCCTCCCTTCTCCCGGGTCACCGGCACGGCCGCCCTGCTCGCCGCCGGCACGCTGCTGCTGTCCGGCCTGGCCGGCACCGCCACGGCCAGGCCGACCGTGCCGCCCCGCGTCGACAGCCCGTCCGCCGCCGAGACCCTCCGCACCGACCGCGCCCCGGCCGGGCTGCTGAAGGCCCTCCAGCGCGACCTCGGCCTGACCGCCGGCCAGGCGGAACGGCGCCTGGTCAACGAGGCGGAGGCCGGCGCCACCCTCGGACGGCTGCGCCTCGCGCTCGGCGCCGACCACGCCGGCGGCTGGATCGGCGGCGCGGACGCCGGCGCCCTCACGGTGGCCACCACCGACCGCTCCGACGTCGCCGTCATCGAGCGGGCCGGAGCCCGGGCCGTCGTCGTGGACCGGTCGCTGGGCGAGCTGGAGGCGGACCGGGCCCGGCTCGACCGGGCCGCCGGGAAGGTCTCCGCCGCGGACGTCCCGGTCCGCTACGTCGACCTCCGGCGCAACAAGGTCGTCGTCGAGGCGGTCGACCCGGCCGCGGCCGGGCGGCTGGTCGCGGCGGCCGGCGTGGACCCGTCGCACGTCGAGGTGGTGCGGACCGCGGAACGCCCGCGCACCTACTACGACGTGCGCGGCGGCGACGCCTACTACATGGGCGGCGGCGGCCGATGTTCGGTCGGCTTCGGCGTGACCCGGTCCACCACGCAGGGCTTCGTCACCGCGGGTCACTGCGGCACGGTCGGCCGGACCACCTCCGGCTACAACCAGGTCGCCCAGGGCACCTTCCAGGGCTCCACCTTCCCGGGCCGGGACATGGCCTGGGTGGCGGTCAACTCCAACTGGACGGCGACCGCGACCGTCGTGAGCTCCAGCCAGCAGGTGGCCGGTTCCACCCAGGCGGCCGTGGGCGCGTCGATCTGCCGCTCCGGTTCCACCACCGGCTGGCGCTGCGGCACGGTGCAGCAGCACAACACCAGCGTCACCTACCCGGAGGGCACCGTCTCCGGCGTGACGCGTACCTCGGTGTGCGCCGAGCCGGGGGACTCGGGCGGCTCCTTCATCTCCGGCAGCCAGGCCCAGGGCGTCACCTCGGGCGGCAGCGGCAACTGCAGCTCCGGCGGCACGACCTACTACTACCCGGTCAACCCGATCCTCTCCTCGTACGGGCTCACGCTGAAGACGGCAGGCGGTACCACGCCGCCGCCCACCACCCCGCCGCCCACCGACCCGGGCGCCACCACCTGGACGCCGGGCGTCGTCTACCAGGCCGGCGCGACCGTCACCTACGACGGCGTGAGCTACCGGTGCCTCCAGCAGCACCAGGCGCAGGGCGGCTGGGAGCCGCCGAACGTGCCGGCCCTGTGGCAGCGGGTCGCCTGACCCCGCGGCCCCGCCGCCCGGCACCACCGCCCGTCCCCGCTCCACCGCCCGTCCCCGCACCACTGCCCACCCCGACTCCCCCGGCCCCCGGGGGAACGCCGCCGACGGGACCCTGACCCCGCCGGCACCCCGCGCCCCCGCCGGAGCCTCCATCCCTCCGGCGGGGGCGCACCGGTGTGGCGCGGGCGATCGGTGCGCTGGGGAGGCCGGTGCGCTGGGAAGGCCGGTGCGCTGGGGAGGCCGGTGCGCTGGGAAGGCCGGTGCGCTGCGGAGGCCGGTGCACGAGCGAGGCCGGTCCGCGCGGGTGGGCCGACCTCAGCCCAGGGAGGCCAGCAGCGCCTCGCAGGCGTCCTCGCAGGCACGGCAGGACTCGGCGCAGATCTGGCAGTGGTCGTGCTGGGTGTGGTGGGCGCACTCCTCGCCGCACGTGCGGCACGCGGTGGCGCAGGCGGTGAGCAGGGCGCGGGCGACGTCGGCGTGGAACCCGGTGTGCCGCGAGAGCACGGCGGCGGTGGTCGTGCAGATGCCGGAGCAGTCCAGGTCGGTGCGGACGCAGTCGGCGAGTTCGTCGACCATCTCCTCGGACAGACAGGCGTCCGCGCAGGCCGTGCAGACCTGGGCGCAGGACACGCATTCCTCGATGCAGGCGGTCAGCTTCTCCCGGTCGACGCCGCCGAGTGCCGCGGGGTAGGCGTCGAGCATCTCCTTGACCTTCAGGGCGCTCATACGGTCACTCTCCTTCCGCTCGTCACTCCGCCCGGGTGGGCGGATCGGGCGCGGGCAAACCTGACCCGCCCCGCCGCGGGTACGCTCCCGGCAGCGCGGCCGACAGCATCCGCGGCAGGCCGGGACGGGAGGGGTTCGGTGGCGGGGAAAGCGGGGGGCCGGAGCGGGCGAGGCGCCGTGCTCCTGGTGGTGGGCGTGCTGGTGGTGGGGCTGACGGGGCTCCTGGGGGCGGTGTTCGGAGCCCCGGGGGAGCGGGTGCTGCTGCACCGGGTGGTCGCCGAGCTCGCCGAGGACGACAGCGCGCGGATCACCGAGGTGATCGACTACGACTTCGCCGGCGAGGACCGCCACGGCATCCACCGGCGGATCGGCGGCACCGGCACGGGGACACCGCGGGACATGACCGCCACACTCGACGGGAGGCCCGTCCCCTTCACCACCACCGACACCGGAGCGGGCGCCGTCCGCGTCCGGGTCGGCGACCCGGACGGGACCCTGACCGGGGTGCACCGGTACCGGATCAGCTACACCCTGCCCGGCCTGGTCGTCGCCGGCCAGGGCTTCTCCTGGGACGTGAACGGGCTCGGCTGGGAGGTCCCGGCCGACCGTGTGCAGGTGCGGATCACCGCCCCGGCCCGGCTGGAGTCGGCGGTCTGCACGCACTACGGCACCGGCGGGGGCGGGTCGTGCGAGATGCGGCGGCCCACGCCCGGACGGCTGGACGCGGACGTCTCCGGGCTGGACGAGGGGGAGGGCGTCCTGCTCCGCGCCGACGTCGGCCGGGCGCTGACCGGCGGCGCGGCCGGCGCCCCGCCCGCGGAACCGGCCGGACGCCCCGCCGCGGAGGAGCGGCCCGGTCCCGCCCTGGCAGGGCTGGGCGCGACGGGAGCCGCGGCGGCCGCGGCGCTGCTCACGGCGGCGCTGGTCCGGTTCGCCACGCGGGCGCGGGTCGAGGGCGCCGACGGCGGGGTGCGGCGGCGGGACCTGCGCCGCGCGGCCGCCGCCGTGAAGCCGTCCCCCGTCCCGCCCGCGGGGCTCACCCCCGCCCAGGCCGGGATCCTGCACGCCGGACGGGTGCGGGACGAGCACCGGGCGGCCTGGCTGATGAGCGCCTCGCGGGACGGGGCGCTCACCATCACCGGCCGTAAGAGACCCGTCCTGTTCCGGGGCGCGCGCCGGGGGAGCGGGGCCGACGAACCGGTCACCGCGGAGGTCCTGGACCTGCTCTTCGCGCGCCGCGACAAGATACGCCTCGGGCAGTACCACCGGGACTTCGCCGCGGCCTGGAAGCTGCTGCGCACGCGCCTCGACGAGTGGCGGGCCTCCGGCGGCGAAGGGCTGTGGACACCGCGGGGCGACGCCTACGTCCGTGCCGCGCGGATCGTGGGCGCGGTGGCGGCCCTCGCGGGGACCGTGCTCACCGCGGTCGTGGACGCGCGGGCCGGGTGGGCGGCTGCGGCCGGGGCGGGCCTCGCGCTGCTGGTCCTCGCCGACGAGCTGCGCGTCCGTACCGCGCGAGGGGCCCGACTGTGGCTCGCCACCGAGGCGTTGCGCCGTCACCTGGCCGACCCCGGCACGCCCCGCACGGACCGCGACACCCCGTGGGCGGTGGCCCTCGGCCTGGCCGCCGCCTGGTCCGCCGGCCACCGGCGCGACGGGGACCTGGTCGCTCTCGCCGCCCACCTGCCGGACGCCGCGGCGGCGGCCGGCAGCCGCCTCGCCGCCGACACCGGGGGCTCGTCCTCCTCGTCCGGCGGTCACACCGGTGGCGGTGACGGCAGCGGGGGCGGCGGCTCGAGCGGCGGCGGCGACGGAGGCGGCGGGGGCGGCTCCTGGTAGCCCCCGAACGGTTCGCCCGCGTGTCCTGACCGGTCGCCGCGTCACCGCGTCACCGCGTCGCCGGGTCGCGGCGGAGGGCCCGCATGATCCGCGCCACATTCCGCACCTCCGTGCGCGACGGCGGCCCCGCGCACCCGCGGCCCCGGTCCGGCGGGAGCGGCGCGCAGGCGTCGCGCGACCTCGCGGCACGGCCGCCGCACCCCCGCCGACCTGCGGGTTCGCCCTCGCGTGCGCGACACGTCGCCCTCGGGTTTGACGTGCTTGTCGTGCGGGGTACGCTCTTCCGCCCGATTGGCCAGGCTCATGCCCCGTATGGCACACTAGCCAAGTTGCTCGGTCGAGTGTTGATGTCGCACGTCTCCCGCCGGGAGGACCGGAAGCGAGTCCCACAGTACTCGTCAGCCCCGCGTGGGCTGGAAGTACGGGAATCTTCCGGGAAGTGCCGGCGCGACTCCGGCCAGGCACCCGGTGGGCCTTCCGCTCCCGGCTCCGCGGCGGTGAGCCGCACTCCCCTGGTAGGGATTCCCGGTTCGGGACTTCGTATCGACGGGAGCGCGACACGCCCGACCGCGTGGGTCGGCGAAGAGGGTCCAGCAAACCCACCGGGTTCCAGAGCGTTACTAGAGACAGGACTACTGAGTAGCCATGGCGGGACAGAAGATCCGCATCCGGCTCAAGGCCTACGACCACGAGGTCATCGACTCTTCGGCGAAGAAGATCGTCGAGACGGTGACCCGCACTGGTGCGTCGGTCGCGGGCCCGGTGCCGCTGCCCACTGAGAAGAACGTGTACTGCGTCATCAAGTCGCCGCACAAGTACAAGGACTCGCGCGAGCACTTCGAGATGCGCACGCACAAGCGCCTGATCGACATTCTCGACCCGACGCCCAAGACCGTTGACTCCCTGATGCGACTCGACCTCCCGGCCGGTGTCGACATCGAGATCAAGCTCTGAAGGCCGGTGATCTGAGAATGGCTAAGCAGATCAAGGGCATCCTGGGCGAGAAGCTCGGCATGACGCAGGTCTGGGACGCGAACAACCGCGTCGTCCCGGTCACCGTCGTCAAGGCCGCCCCGAACGTCGTGACCCAGGTCCGTACGAACGACGTCGACGGCTACGAGTCGGTCCAGATCGCCTTCGGCGAGATCGACCCGCGCAAGGTGAACAAGCCCCTCAAGGGCCACTTCTCCAAGGCCGACGTCACCCCCCGCCGCCACCTCGTCGAGATCCGTACCTCGGACGCTTCCGAGTACACCCTCGGCCAGGAGATCACCGCCGAGGTGTTCGAGGCCGGCGTCAAGGTGGACGTGACCGGCAAGAGCAAGGGCAAGGGCTTCGCCGGTGTCATGAAGCGTCACAACTTCAAGGGCCTCGGCGCCGGTCACGGCACCCAGCGCAAGCACCGCTCTCCCGGCTCCATCGGTGGCTGCGCCACCCCGGGCCGTGTGTTCAAGGGCCTCCGCATGGCGGGTCGCATGGGCAACGAGCGGGTCACCACCCAGAACCTGACCGTCCACGCCGTTGACGCGGAGAAGGGTCTGCTGCTCATCAAGGGCGCGGTTCCCGGTCCGAACGGCGGCCTCGTCCTGGTCCGCACCGCGGCCAAGGGGGCCTGAGGTAACCGATGAGCACTGTTGACATCCTTTCGCCGGCGGGCGACAAGGCCGGTACCGTCGAGCTCCCCGCGGAGATCTTCGACGCCAAGGTCAGCGTTCCGCTGATCCACCAGGTCGTCGTCGCGCAGCTGGCCGCTGCCCGTCAGGGCACGCACAAGACCAAGACCCGCGGCGAGGTCCGTGGCGGTGGCCGCAAGCCGTACCGCCAGAAGGGCACCGGTCGCGCCCGCCAGGGTTCGACCCGCGCGCCGCAGTTCGCCGGTGGTGGCGTCGTGCACGGTCCCGTGCCGCGTGACTACTCGCAGCGGACCCCCAAGAAGATGAAGGCCGCCGCCCTGCGTGGCGCCCTCACCGACCGGGCCCGCCACAACCGCATCCACGTCGTCTCCGGCGTGGTCGAGGGTGCCGCCTCCACGAAGGCCGCGAAGTCGCTGTTCGGCAAGATCTCGGAGCGCAAGAACCTGCTCCTGGTCGTCGACCGCGCCGACGAGGCCGCGTGGCTGTCCGCCCGCAACCTGCCCCAGGTCCACATCCTGGAGCCGGGCCAGCTGAACACGTACGACGTTCTCGTCTCGGACGACGTGGTCTTCACCCAGGCCGCTTTCGAGTCCTTCGTGTCCGGCGGCCAGACCGTCACCGAAGGGAGCGAGGCCTGATGGCTACGCGTCACCCGAGCATCGCCTCCAAGGCTGCGAAGGCCGCCAAGGCCGCGCGCGTCGCCAAGGCGCGCCGCCACGCCGCCGAGGGCAAGAACACCGTCGTCACCCCGGCCAGCAAGGCGTACACGGACCCCCGTGACGTGCTGCTGAAGCCGGTCGTGTCGGAGAAGAGCTACGCGCTCATCGACGAGAACAAGTACACGTTCATCGTCGCGCCGGGCTCCAACAAGACCCAGATCAAGGAGGCCGTGCAGTCGGTCTTCTCGGTCAAGGTCACCGGGGTCAACACGATCAACCGCCAGGGCAAGCGCAAGCGCACCCGCACCGGGTTCGGCAAGCGCCCCGACACCAAGCGCGCGATCGTGACCCTCGCCGAGGGCGACCGTATCGACATCTTCGGCGGTCCGACCGCCTGACGGCGGTCCGGATCGTCCGATATCGGACGAGGACTGAGAAATGGGTATCCGCAAGTACAAGCCGACGACTCCGGGCCGTCGTGGCTCCAGCGTCGCCGACTTCGTCGAGGTCACGCGGTCCACGCCGGAGAAGTCGCTGGTCCGCCCCCTGCACAGCAAGGGCGGCCGTAACAACGCCGGTCGTGTGACCGTTCGCCACCAGGGTGGCGGACACAAGCGCGCCTACCGCGTGATCGACTTCCGTCGTCACGACAAGGACGGCGTGCCGGCGAAGGTCGCGCACATCGAGTACGACCCCAACCGCACCGCGCGCATCGCGCTGCTGCACTACGCGGACGGCGAGAAGCGCTACATCATCGCGCCGCGCAACCTGCAGCAGGGCGACCGTGTCGAGGCCGGTCCCGGGGCCGACATCAAGCCGGGCAACAACCTGGCGCTCCGCAACATCCCGGTCGGTACCACGATCCACGCGATCGAGCTCCGTCCCGGTGGCGGCGCCAAGTTCGCCCGCTCCGCAGGCGCCTCCGTGCAGCTGCTCGCGAAGGAGGGCTCGATGGCCCACCTCCGCATGCCTTCCGGTGAGATCCGCCTGGTCGACGTGCGCTGCCGCGCCACCGTCGGCGAGGTCGGCAACGCCGAGCAGAGCAACATCAACTGGGGCAAGGCCGGCCGCAAGCGGTGGCTGGGCGTCCGCCCGACCGTCCGTGGTGTCGTCATGAACCCGGTCGACCACCCGCACGGTGGTGGTGAAGGCCGTACCTCCGGTGGCCGTCACCCCGTCTCCCCGTGGGGCAAGAAGGAAGGTCGTACTCGTTCGCCCAAGAAGGCGTCGAACAAGTACATCGTCCGCCGCCGCAAGACGAACAAGAAGCGCTAGGAGCGGGTTTAGATGCCGCGTAGTCTCAAGAAGGGGCCCTTCGTCGACGACCACCTCATGAAGAAGGTGGATGTCCAGAACGAAGCCGGCACCAAGAACGTCATCAAGACCTGGTCCCGTCGCTCGATGATCGTCCCGGCCATGCTCGGCCACACGATCGCGGTGCACAACGGCAAGACCCACATCCCGGTGTTTGTCACCGAGTCCATGGTCGGCCACAAGCTCGGCGAGTTCTCGCCGACGCGCACCTTCCGGGGTCACGTCAAGGACGACCGGAAGTCGAAGCGCCGCTAAAGCGGGGCTGTGAAAGACCATGACAGACACTGAAGGGACAACCATGGAAGCCAGGGCCCAGGCGCGGTACATCCGCGTCACGCCCATGAAGGCCCGCCGCGTGGTGGACCTTATCCGTGGCATGGATGCCACGGAGGCTCAGGCGGTCCTGCGTTTCGCCCCGCAGGCCGCGAGCGTGCCGGTCGGCAAGGTGCTGGACAGCGCCATCGCCAACGCCGCGCACAACTACGACCACACCGATTCGTCGAGCCTGTACGTCTCCGAGGCGTACGTCGACGAGGGCCCGACCCTGAAGCGGTTCCGTCCGCGCGCCCAGGGCCGCGCCTACCGGATCCGCAAGCGGACCAGCCACATCACCGTGGTCGTCAGCAGCAAGGAAGGAACCCGGTAATGGGCCAGAAGGTTAACCCGCATGGGTTCCGGCTCGGTGTCACGACCGACTTCAAGTCGCGTTGGTACGCCGACAAGCTGTACAAGGACTACGTCAAGGAAGACGTCGCCATCCGTCGGATGATGACGTCCGGCATGGAGCGCGCCGGCATCTCCAAGGTCGAGATCGAGCGCACCCGTGACCGCGTGCGGGTGGACATCCACACCGCCCGTCCGGGCATCGTGATCGGCCGCCGCGGCGCCGAGGCCGACCGCATCCGCGGTGACCTCGAGAAGCTCACCGGCAAGCAGGTCCAGCTGAACATCCTCGAGGTCAAGAACCCCGAGACCGACGCTCAGCTCGTGGCCCAGGCCGTCGCCGAGCAGCTGTCCTCCCGCGTCTCCTTCCGCCGTGCCATGCGTAAGAGCATGCAGTCGGCGATGAAGGCGGGCGCCAAGGGCATCAAGATCCAGTGCGGTGGCCGTCTCGGCGGCGCCGAGATGTCGCGCTCGGAGTTCTACCGCGAGGGCCGCGTGCCCCTGCACACGCTCCGCGCCAACGTCGACTACGGCTTCTTCGAGGCCAAGACGACCTTCGGCCGCATCGGCGTGAAGGTCTGGATCTACAAGGGCGACGTCAAGAACATCGCCGAGGTCCGCGCCGAGAACGCCGCCGCCCGCGCCGGCAACCGTCCGGCCCGTGGTGGCGGCAACGACCGCCCGGCCGGCCGTGGTGGCCGCGGTGGCGAGCGTGGCGGTCGTGGCCGCAAGCCCCAGCAGTCGGCTGCCGCCGCCGAGGCCCGCACGGCCGAGGCCCCCGCGGGCGCCGCTGCCGAGCCGAGCTCTGCCGGAAAGGAGAGCTGACCCATGCTGATCCCGCGTAGGGTCAAGCACCGCAAGCAGCACCACCCCAAGCGCCGCGGTATGGCCAAGGGCGGTACGACGGTTGCGTTCGGCGAGTACGGCATTCAGGCCATGACGCCGGCGTACGTCACCAACCGCCAGATCGAGGCCGCTCGTATCGCGATGACCCGCCACATCAAGCGTGGCGGCAAGGTCTGGATCAACATCTACCCGGACCGCCCCCTCACCAAGAAGCCCGCCGAGACCCGCATGGGTTCCGGTAAGGGTTCTCCGGAGTGGTGGGTCGCGAACGTGCACCCGGGTCGGGTCATGTTCGAGCTGTCTTACCCCAACGAGAAGATCGCCCGTGAGGCGCTGACCCGTGCGGCCCACAAGCTGCCGATGAAGTGCCGGATCGTCAAGCGCGAGGCAGGTGAAGCGTGATGTCGGCCGGTACCAAGGCGTCCGAGCTGCGCGAGCTGGGCAACGAGGAGCTTCTCGCGAAGCTCCGCGAGGCCAAGGAAGAGCTGTTCAACCTCCGCTTCCAGGCGGCGACGGGCCAGCTCGAGAACCACGGCCGTCTGAAGGCGGTCCGCAAGGACATCGCCCGGGTCTACACCCTCATGCGTGAGCGTGAGCTCGGCATCGAGTCGGTGGAGAACGCATGAGCGAGAACAACGTGACTGAGCAGACTGCAAACACCGGCGGCTCCGCCGCAGGCGAGCGCAACGCACGCAAGACCCGTGAGGGTCTGGTCGTCAGCGACAAGATGGACAAGACCGTCGTCGTCGCCGTCGAGGACCACGTGAAGCACGCGCTGTACGGCAAGGTCATCCGCCGTACGAACAAGCTCAAGGCGCATGACGAGCAGAACGCTGCCGGCATCGGCGACCGCGTCCTCCTGATGGAGACCCGGAAGCTGTCCGCCACCAAGCACTGGCGCGTCATCGAGATCCTCGAGAAGGCGAAGTAAGAAGCCGGGGCCCTGCCCCAGCTGACCGGCCGGGGGGCTTCCCCGCCCCCCGGTCCGGTTCCCGCCTCAGAGGCCACAAGTAATTCCCGCGGGGGCTTCCCGCGGGTGAGTTCCGCCAGGCTCTCCGGCTCTGCTCCGGAGGGAACCGGCAGACGATCAGGAGATAGACGTGATCCAGCAGGAGTCGCGACTGCGTGTCGCCGACAACACTGGTGCGAAGGAAATCCTTTGCATCCGTGTGCTCGGTGGCTCCGGTCGCCGCTACGCGGGCATCGGTGACGTCATCGTCGCCACCGTCAAGGACGCGATCCCCGGTGGCAACGTGAAGAAGGGCGACGTCGTCAAGGCCGTCGTCGTTCGCACCGTCAAGGAGCGCCGCCGTCCGGACGGCTCGTACATCCGCTTCGACGAGAACGCCGCCGTCATTCTGAAGAACGACGGCGACCCTCGTGGCACCCGTATCTTCGGCCCCGTGGGCCGTGAGCTGCGCGAGAAGAAGTTCATGAAGATCATCTCCCTCGCGCCGGAGGTGCTGTGAGCATGAAGATCAAGAAGGGCGACCTGGTCCAGGTCATCACCGGCAAGGACAAGGGCAAGCAGGGCAAGGTCGTCGCGGCCTTCCCCCGCGAGAACCGCGTCCTGGTCGAGGGTGTCAACCGGGTCAAGAAGCACACGAAGGCCGGCCCGAACCAGGCCGGCGGCATCGTGACCGTCGAGGCTCCGGTCCACGTGAGCAACGTTCAGCTCGTCGTGGAGAAGGACGGCCAGAAGGTCGTGACCCGCGTCGGTTACCGCTTCGACGAGAACGGCAACAAGATCCGCGTTGCCAAGCGGACGGGTGAGGACATCTGATGGCTACCACCACTCCGCGTCTGAAGACGAAGTACCGCGAGGAGATCGCGGGCAAGCTGCGTGACGAGTTCAAGTACGAGAACGTCATGCAGGTTCCCGGCCTCGTCAAGATCGTGGTCAACATGGGTGTGGGCGACGCCGCCCGCGACTCCAAGCTGATCGAGGGCGCCATCCGCGACCTCACCACGATCACCGGTCAGAAGCCGGCCGTCACCAAGGCCCGCAAGTCCATCGCGCAGTTCAAGCTGCGTGAGGGTCAGCCGATCGGTGCCCACGTCACGCTCCGTGGCGACCGCATGTGGGAGTTCCTGGACCGCACCCTGTCGCTCGCGCTCCCGCGCATCCGCGACTTCCGCGGCCTGTCCCCCAAGCAGTTCGACGGCCGTGGCAACTACACCTTCGGTCTCACGGAGCAGGTCATGTTCCACGAGATCGACCAGGACAAGATCGACCGCACCCGAGGCATGGACATCACCGTGGTGACCACGGCTGCCAACGACGCTGAGGGCCGTGCGCTCCTCCGTCACCTCGGCTTCCCGTTCAAGGAGGCGTGAGCGAGATGGCGAAGAAGGCTCTCATCGCGAAGGCTGCTCGCAAGCCCAAGTTCGGTGTGCGCGCGTACACCCGCTGCCAGCGCTGCGGCCGTCCGCACTCCGTGTACCGCAAGTTCGGCCTCTGCCGCGTGTGCCTCCGTGAGATGGCTCACCGTGGCGAGCTGCCGGGCGTGACCAAGAGCTCCTGGTAAATCCCCATTTGGGGATCCCGGGCTCTCGGTAAGCAGGCCGGTCCGGCAGGCGACCCGCCACACATGGCTTAGGCTGGTGTGGCTGGGCGCTTGCCGTGCCCGGCCGTCCGCGGGCTGTGCCAGTTGGCGGCCCGCTCAATGACGCTTACTACGCCGTAGGTCCACCGCGCCGCACCCGTCCCGTCTCGGATCGGGGAGAGGGATGGCGCATCAGGAAACCCCGGCGAGAGAGGCCTAAGGCCAATTCATGACCATGACTGATCCGATCGCAGACATGCTCACGCGTCTGCGTAACGCGAACTCGGCATACCACGACACGGTGTCGATGCCGCACTCCAAGATCAAGTCGCACATCGCGGAGATCCTCCAGCAGGAGGGCTTCATCACCGGCTGGAAGACCGAGGACGCCGAGGTCGGCAAGAACCTCGTCCTCGAGCTGAAGTTCGGCCCGAACCGCGAGCGCTCCATCGCGGGGATCAAGCGGATCTCCAAGCCCGGTCTCCGGGTGTACGCGAAGTCCACCAACCTGCCCAAGGTCCTCGGCGGCCTCGGCGTGGCGATCATCTCCACGTCGCACGGTCTCCTGACCGACAAGCAGGCCGGCAAGAAGGGCGTGGGTGGGGAAGTCCTCGCCTACGTCTGGTAACGGAAGGGAACGAGATACAGCTATGTCGCGTATCGGCAAGCTCCCCATCGCGGTTCCCGCCGGCGTGGACGTCACCATCGACGGCCGTACGGTCTCGGTCAAGGGCCCCAAGGGCTCTCTGACCCACACCGTCGTGGCGCCGATCGAGATCGTCAAGGGCGAGGACGGCACCCTCCAGGTGACCCGCCCCAACGACGAGCGTCAGAACAAGGCCCTCCACGGCCTGTCCCGCACGCTGGTGGCGAACATGATCACCGGCGTGACCCAGGGTTACGTGAAGAAGCTCGAGATCAGCGGTGTCGGTTACCGCGTGACGGCCAAGGGTTCGAACCTCGAGTTCGCGCTCGGCTACTCGCACCCGATCACCGTCGAGGCGCCCGAGGGCATCACCTTCAAGGTGGAGACCCCCACCCGCTTCCAGGTCGAGGGCATCGACAAGCAGAAGGTCGGCGAGGTCGCGGCGAACATCCGCAAGCTGCGCAAGCCCGACCCGTACAAGGCCAAGGGCGTCAAGTACGAGGGCGAAGTCATCCGCCGCAAGGTCGGAAAGGCGGGTAAGTAACCCATGGCATACGGGCAGAAGATCCTGAAGGGCGACGCCTACAAGCGCGCCGCCATCAAGCGTCGGCACATCCGGATCCGCAAGAACATCTCCGGTACCGCCGAGCGTCCCCGTCTCGTCGTGACCCGTTCGAACCGCCACATCGTGGCCCAGGTGATCGACGACATCAAGGGTCACACCCTGGCGTCGGCGTCCACCCTGGACGCCTCGATCCGCGGCGGCGAGAACGACAAGTCCGCTCAGGCCGGTCAGGTCGGCGCCCTTGTCGCCGAGCGTGCCAAGGCCGCGGGCGTCGAGGCTGTCGTGTTCGACCGTGGTGGCAACAGGTACGCGGGGCGCATCGCCGCCCTGGCGGACGCCGCCCGCGAAGCCGGTCTCAAGTTCTGAGCCGGTTCCGTAGCGAAGCTAGCGGAAACAGAGAGAGGTAATTCCAATGGCTGGACCCCAGCGCCGCGGCAGCGGTGCCGGTGGCGGCGAGCGGCGGGACCGGAAGGGCCGTGACGGCGGCGCAGCTGCCGCCGAGAAGACCGCTTACGTTGAGCGCGTTGTCGCGATCAACCGTGTCGCCAAGGTTGTGAAGGGTGGTCGTCGCTTCAGCTTCACCGCGCTGGTCGTGGTGGGCGACGGTGACGGCACCGTGGGTGTCGGTTACGGCAAGGCCAAGGAGGTGCCGGCCGCCATCGCCAAGGGCGTTGAGGAGGCCAAGAAGCACTTCTTCAAGGTCCCCCGCATCCAGGGCACCATCCCGCACCCGATCACGGGTGAGAAGGCTGCCGGCGTCGTGCTGCTCAAGCCCGCGTCCCCCGGTACCGGTGTTATCGCCGGTGGTCCGGTGCGCGCCGTGCTCGAGTGCGCCGGTATCCACGACGTGCTGTCGAAGTCGCTCGGCTCGTCCAACGCGATCAACATCGTGCACGCGACCGTGGAGGCCCTGAAGGGCCTGCAGCGTCCCGAGGAGATCGCGGCCCGCCGTGGTCTGCCGCTCGAGGACGTCGCTCCCGCGGCTCTCCTTCGTGCGCGTGCCGGGGCGGGTGCGTGATGGCGCAGCTGAAGATCACCCAGGTTAAGTCGTACATCGGCAGCAAGCAGAACCACCGCGACACCCTGCGTTCCCTTGGCCTCAAGGGCATCAACACGCAGGTCGTCAAGGAGGACCGCCCCGAGTTCCGCGGCATGGTGCACACCGTCCGCCACCTCGTGACGGTCGAGGAGGTCGACTGATCATGGCGGAGCAGAACCCGCTCAAGATCCACAACCTCCGTCCCGCCCCGGGCGCCAAGACCGCCAAGACCCGTGTGGGTCGTGGTGAGGCGTCGAAGGGTAAGACGGCCGGTCGTGGCACCAAGGGCACCAAGGCCCGTTACCAGGTTCCGGAGCGCTTCGAGGGTGGCCAGATGCCCCTCCACATGCGTCTCCCGAAGCTCAAGGGCTTCAAGAACCCCTTCAAGACCGAGTTCCAGGTCGTGAACCTGGACAAGCTCGCCGCCCTCTACCCCGAGGGTGGGGAGGTCACCGTTGCCGACCTGGTCGCCAAGGGTGCCGTCCGCAAGAACCAGCTCGTCAAGGTCCTCGGCCAGGGCGAGATCTCCGTGGCGCTGCAGGTGACGGTCGACGCCGTCTCCGGCTCCGCCAAGGAGAAGATCACCGCCGCCGGCGGTACGGTCACCGAGCTCGTCTGACGAGCACCGGGCACGGTCGGCGTCCTTGCGGTGTACGGCTGATGTCCCTGTGACCCGAGCGATTCCCGACCGGGGATGCCCCACAAATGGGGTATCCCCGGTTGGTCGTTCTCAAGGGGTTGGTGTCGCCGGTAAGGTGACCTCCACTGCCACCCTTCGACCAGTGCGCCCACACGACGCACCGGGCACTCGAAGCGGCGGCGGCCCGTTACATCGTTTGGTATTTGTCGATCCTCAAGACCGTCACCCTTGACGCAGTTGCGCGGGGGTCGCAGGAGGCACCGTGCTCACCGCGTTCGCCCGGGCGTTCAAGACGCCCGACCTGCGCAAGAAGCTGCTCTTCACGCTCGGCATCATCGTTGTCTACCGCGTCGGTACGCATGTCCCGATTCCCGGTGTGGACTACCAGTCCGTACAGATCTGTGTGGACCAGGCGGCCGGCAACTCGGGTCTCTTCGGCCTGGTCAACATGTTCAGCGGTGGTGCGCTGCTGCAGATCACGATCTTCGCGCTCGGCATCATGCCGTACATCACGGCGAGCATCATTCTGCAGCTGCTGACCGTCGTGATCCCGCGGCTCGAGGCCCTCAAGAAGGAGGGCCAGAGCGGTACGGCGAAGATCACCCAGTACACCCGATACCTGACCATCGCGCTGGCCGTGCTCCAGGGCACCGGCCTCGTCGCGACCGCCCGCAGCGGCGCGCTCTTCAGCGGCTGCTCCGTGGCCGGCCAGATCGTTCCGGACCGCTCGATCTACGTCACCGTCATCATGGTCCTCACCATGACGGCCGGCACCGCCGCCGTCATGTGGCTGGGCGAGCTCATCACCGACCGCGGCATCGGCAACGGCATGTCGATCCTGATGTTCATCTCGATCGCCGCCACCTTCCCCTCCGCCCTCTGGGCCATCAAGGAGCAGGGCACCCTGGCCGACGGCTGGATCGAGTTCGGCACCGTGATGCTGGTCGGCTTCGTGATGGTCGGCCTGGTGGTGTTCGTCGAGCAGGCGCAGCGGCGCATTCCCGTCCAGTACGCGAAGCGCATGATCGGCCGCCGCTCCTACGGCGGCACGTCGACCTACATCCCCCTCAAGGTCAACCAGGCGGGTGTGATCCCGGTCATCTTCGCCTCGTCGCTGCTGTACATCCCGGCGCTGGTGGCCCAGTTCTCGAGCGGTACGTCCGGCTGGAAGACGTGGATCCAGGCGCACCTTGTGGATGGCGATGACCCGATTTACATCGCCATGTACTTCCTGCTGATCGTCTTCTTCGCCTTCTTCTACGTGGCCATCACCTTCAACCCCGAAGAAGTGGCCGACAACATGAAGAAGTATGGTGGGTTCATCCCGGGCATCCGGGCTGGCCGACCGACCGCTGAGTACCTGAGCTACGTGCTCAACCGGATCACCTGGCCGGGTTCGCTGTACCTGGGTCTGATCGCTCTCGTGCCGACAATGGCGTTGGCCGGTTTCGGGGCAAACCAGAACTTCCCGTTCGGTGGCACCAGCATCCTGATCATCGTGGGTGTGGGCCTCGAGACGGTGAAGCAGATCGAGAGCCAGCTCCAGCAGCGCAATTACGAAGGGTTCCTCCGCTGATGCGAATCGTCCTCGTCGGGCCGCCTGGTGCCGGTAAGGGAACGCAGGCCGCGTTCCTCGCCGAGAACCTCTCCATCCCGCACATCTCCACGGGCGACCTGTTCCGGGCCAACATCGGCCAGCAGACGGAGCTGGGCAAGCTGGCGAAGTCCTACATGGACAAGGGCGACCTGGTACCGGACGAGGTCACCATCGCCATGGCCAAGGACCGCATGGAGCAGGCGGACGCCGTGGGCGGCTTCCTCCTCGACGGCTTCCCCCGCAACGTCTCGCAGGCCGAGGCGCTGGACGGCATGCTCGGCGAGGGCGGCATGAAGCTCGACGCGGTGCTGGACCTCGAGGTCCCCGAGGACGAGATCGTGAAGCGGATCGCCGGCCGGCGCATCTGCCGCAAGGACTCCGCGCACGTCTTCCACGCCACGTACAACCCGCCGAAGACCGAGGGCGTCTGCGACGTCTGCGGCGGCGAGCTGTACCAGCGTGACGACGACACCGAGGACACGGTGCGCAAGCGCCTGGAGGTCTACCACACCCAGACCGAGCCGATCATCGACTACTACCGGGCGCAGGACCTGGTCGTGACGATCGAGGCGCTCGGGAAGGTGGACGAGGTCACCGCCCGCGCGATGGCCGCGCTCAAGGTCGGCGAGTAGTCCTCCGCCCGCCCGCAGACCGCCGTACGAGGCCGCGGCTCCCCCCGGGGAGCCGCGGCCTCGGCGTTCTCCGGCGGCCCTCGGCGTTCTCCGGCGGCCCTCGGCGTCCCGGCGGCCCTCGGCGGCCCGCGGCGGCCCGGCGGCCCGCGGCGGCCTGTGGCGCCCCGGTGCCCGTCGGCCCGGTGCGCTGCGTGCGCGTCCGGGACCGGGCTGTCACGGCGGGTGCGGGGAACACGTATCGTTGGTGGTGTACGTACAGGACGGGACCACGTCGGTCCGGCGGAGAAAGGCCCGTAGCGCTCATGGTGCAGATCAAGACCCCGGAGCAGATCGCGAAGATGCGCGAGGCGGGGCTGGTCGTCGCCGCCGTGCACGCCGCCACCCGGGAGGCCGCGGTCCCCGGCGCCACCACCCGTGACCTCGACGAGGTGGCCCGCAAGGTGCTCGCCGAGCACGGCGCGAAGTCGAACTTCCTCGGCTACGGCGGTTTCCCCGCCACCATCTGCACCTCGGTCAACGAGGTGGTCGTCCACGGCATCCCCTCCGACGAGGTGGTCCTCAAGGACGGCGACGTGATCTCCATCGACGCCGGCGCCATCATCGACGGCTGGCACGCGGACGCCGCGTACACCTGCTTCGTGGGCTCCGGCCACCTGCCCGAGCTGCACGAGCTCTCCCGGGTGACCGAGGAGTCGATGTGGGCGGGCATCGCGGCCATGAAGCAGGGCAACCGGCTGGTCGACATCTCCCGCGCCATCGAGACGTACATCCGCCGCCAGCCGAAGCCGGGCGGCGGCAAGTACGGCATCGTCGAGGACTACGGCGGCCACGGCATCGGCACCGAGATGCACATGGACCCGCACCTGCTGAACTACGTCGAGCGACGCCGCGGCAAGGGCCCCAAGCTGGTCACCGGCTTCTGCCTGGCCATCGAGCCGATGGTGTCGCTGGGCACGCCGAAGACGAAGGTCCTCGCCGACGACTGGACCGTGATCACCACGGACGGGACCTGGTCCTCGCACTGGGAGCACTCGGTGGCGCTGACGGCGGAGGGCCCGCTGGTCCTCACCGCCCCCGACGGCGGCCGCGCCAAGCTGGCCGAGCACGGCATCACCGCGGCCCCGGACCCGCTGGCCTCCTGAGCCTTCCCGCCGCCCCCGCCCCCGGAGCGCCCTCCGCCTCCGGCGCGGGGGCGCGGTGCGTGAGGGCCGGTGACGTCCGGCGGCCCGTCGGTTCCTCGCGGGTTCCCCGGGGAAACCGGGAGTAAGGATCACGCGGATGGGGCATTCTTCCCCGATTCGTATTTCGCGGAGCCCTGACGTAGACTGACTCGTCGGCTCCCGTGCACCCGCATGCCTGTATGCGCTTCGTGCGGAGTCGATCAAGGTAGTCGATTCGAAGGGCGAAGCGTGGCCAAGAAGCAAGGTGCCATCGAGATCGAGGGCACTGTCGTCGAGTCT
Organism: Streptomyces sp. NPDC047130; assembly: GCF_040643475.1. Lineage (NCBI taxonomy): Bacteria > Bacillati > Actinomycetota > Actinomycetes > Kitasatosporales > Streptomycetaceae > Streptomyces > Streptomyces sp. NPDC047130. The sequence continues at coordinate 148,466 of NZ_JBEYUK010000001.1, forward strand.
CTGCCGAACGCCATGTTCAGGGTCGAGCTCCAGAACGGCCACCAGGTCCTGGCTCACATCAGCGGCAAGATGCGTATGCACTACATCCGCATCCTCCCTGACGACCGGGTCGTGGTGGAGCTTTCTCCGTACGACCTGACGCGTGGCCGGATCGTCTACCGGTACAAGTAGATCTGCCTGCACTCCGTGCGCCGTCCGGCTTGGGCGGTCCGCGGGTGGTGGCACTGACCCGGAGAACCTCATCCCATGAAGGTCAAGCCGAGCGTCAAGAAGATCTGCGACAAGTGCAGGGTGATCCGCCGTCACGGTCGGGTCATGGTCATCTGCGAGAACCCGCGCCACAAGCAGCGCCAGGGCTGACGCACTGACCTCCCCTCTGCTTCCGCAGAGTCTTCGCGCGACGCGAGCAAAATGTCATACGCAGGACCCGGAGCCGTTCGGTCGGTTCCGACACCCCCGGTCGGAGGCCGGGGACCCGTCCCGTACCGACCCCGTGAAAGCAGCGGGGAACGGCGGGCGGGAGCCGGTTCTGCCGCAGACCTCCGACAACCAACTGGAGCCATTGAATGGCACGCGTTTCCGGTGTTGACATCCCGCGCGAAAAGCGCGTGGAGGTCGCCCTCACCTACGTGTTCGGCATCGGCCGGACCCTCTCCCAGCAGACGCTGGCCGCGACGGGCATCGACCCGAACATCCGTGTTCGCGACCTCTCCGAGGAGCAGCTCGTCGCGATCCGCGAGTACGTGGACGCCAACATCAAGACCGAGGGTGACCTCCGTCGCGAGGTGCAGGCCGACATCCGCCGCAAGGTCGAGATCGGTTCGTACCAGGGTCTGCGTCACCGTCGTGGCCTGCCGGTCCGCGGTCAGCGCACCAGCACGAACGCTCGTACCCGCAAGGGCCCGCGTCGCGCCATCGCCGGCAAGAAGAAGCCGGGCAAGAAGTAGTCCGCAGCGGACGACTGTCCACGGTCTTCGCTGTAGGACCGACCACCTCCCGTAGGAGATAAGACATGCCCCCCAAGGGACGTCAGGGCGCTGCCAAGAAGGTGCGCCGCAAGGAAAAGAAGAACGTCGCTCACGGCCACGCGCACATCAAGAGCACGTTCAACAACACGATCGTCTCGATCACGGACCCGTCGGGCAACGTGATCTCCTGGGCCTCCGCCGGCCACGTCGGCTTCAAGGGCTCGCGCAAGTCCACCCCGTTCGCCGCGCAGATGGCCGCCGAGTCGGCCGCGCGTCGCGCGCAGGAGCACGGCATGCGCAAGGTCGACGTCTTCGTCAAGGGTCCCGGCTCCGGCCGTGAGACCGCGATCCGCTCCCTCCAGGCCACCGGCCTCGAGGTGGGTTCGATCCAGGACGTCACCCCCACCCCCCACAACGGCTGCCGTCCGCCGAAGCGCCGCCGCGTCTGATCCGCGGCCGGGGTCTCCCGGCCGAGGGTTTCGCATGGCGCCCGTGAGGGCTTGAGATGTCGGGCGGTACGGATCCGGAAGGGGACGTGCCGCCCGTATCCTTGCAGTACCCGCGCCTCCTGCCGGGCGCGGTTCCGTCGGACGTCAAATAGCGGGCGTCCACGAAAGAAGGATCTGATCCCAGCATGCTGATCGCTCAGCGTCCCTCGTTGACCGAAGAGGTCGTCGACGAGTTCCGGTCCCGGTTCGTGATCGAGCCGCTGGAGCCGGGCTTCGGTTACACCCTCGGCAACTCCCTGCGCCGTACCCTCCTCTCCTCGATCCCGGGTGCGGCGGTCACGTCCATCCGCATCGACGGCGTGCTGCACGAGTTCACCACCGTGCCGGGCGTCAAGGAGGACGTCACCGACCTGATCCTCAACATCAAGCAGCTGGTCGTCTCCTCGGAGCACGACGAGCCGGTCGTGATGTACCTGCGCAAGCAGGGCCCGGGTCTGGTCACCGCCGCCGACATCGCGCCCCCGGCCGGTGTCGAGGTGCACAACCCCGACCTGGTTCTGGCCTCGCTGAACGGCAAGGGCAAGCTGGAGATGGAGCTGACCGTCGAGCGCGGTCGCGGCTACGTCTCCGCCGTCCAGAACAAGCAGGCCGGCCAGGAGATCGGCCGCATCCCGGTCGACTCGATCTACTCGCCGGTCCTCAAGGTCACCTACAAGGTCGAGGCGACCCGAGTCGAGCAGCGCACCGACTTCGACAAGCTGATCGTCGACGTCGAGACCAAGCAGGCCATGCGCCCGCGTGACGCCATGGCGTCGGCCGGCAAGACCCTGGTCGAGCTGTTCGGTCTGGCCCGCGAGCTCAACGTCGACGCCGAGGGCATCGACATGGGCCCGTCGCCGACGGACGCCGCCCTGGCCGCCGACCTGGCGCTGCCGATCGAGGAGCTGGAGCTCACCGTTCGGTCGTACAACTGCCTCAAGCGCGAGGGCATCCACTCCGTGGGTGAGCTCGTCGCCCGCTCCGAGGCCGACCTGCTGGACATCCGCAACTTCGGCGCGAAGTCCATCGACGAGGTCAAGGCGAAGCTGGCCGGCATGGGCCTGGCCCTCAAGGACAGCCCGCCCGGATTCGACCCGACCGCCGCCGCCGACGCCTTCGGCGCCGACGACGACTCGGACGCCGGGTTCGTCGAGACCGAGCAGTACTGAGCCCGGTCCCGGCAGCCGCACTTCCCGCGCCCCCTCGGGGGCGCGGGTCTCCGACGGGCGACCGCCCGCTCGGATACTGACCCCGGTACCTGATACGGCCGGGGCAGACACCTAGGAGAAAGACATGCCGAAGCCCACCAAGGGTGCCCGTCTGGGCGGCGGCGCCGCGCACGAGAAGCTCCTCCTCGCGAACCTCGCGAAGAGCCTCTTCGAGCACGGTCGCATCACCACCACCGAGGCGAAGGCGCGCCGTCTGCGCCCGTACGCCGAGCGTCTGATCACCAAGGCGAAGAAGGGCGACCTTCACAACCGCCGTCAGGTGCTCCAGGTCATCACGGACAAGAGCATCGTCCACACGCTCTTCACCGAGATCGGCCCGCGCTACGAGAACCGCCCCGGTGGTTACACCCGCATCACCAAGATCGGTAACCGCCGTGGCGACAACGCGCCCATGGCCGTCATCGAGCTGGTGGAGGCCCTGACCGTGGCCCAGCAGGCCACCGGCGAGGCCGAGGCCGCCACCAAGCGTGCGGTCAAGGAGTCCTCCGAGAAGGACGCCAAGCAGGCCGAGGCCACCGAGACGGACGAGGCCACCGAGGCTCCCGCCGAGCCCGCCGCGGACGCGGCCGAGGGTGACGCCAAGGACGCCTGAGGCTGACGCCTTCCGAGAGCGGGCCCGCCCTTCGGGGTGGGCCCGCTTTCGCATGCCGGTACCCGAACGGGACCTGAGAGGATCGAAGGGTGAGCGACGAAGTACAGCCCGGTTTCGTCCGGGTGCGGCTGGACCTGTCCTACGACGGCACCGGCTTCCACGGGTGGGCCAAGCAGGCCGGCGGGAAGCGCACCGTGCAGGGCGAGATCGAGGACGCGCTGCGGACCGTGACCCGGTCGAGGGACACCACGTACGAGCTGACCGTGGCCGGCCGCACCGACGCCGGGGTGCACGCCCGGGGCCAGGTCGCCCACGTCGACCTGCCCGCGGAGCTGTGGGCCGAGCACCGGGAGAAGCTGCTCAAGCGGCTGGCGGGGCGGCTCTCGCGGGACGTGCGGATCTGGTCCGCGGTCGAGGCGCCCCCCGGCTTCAACGCGCGGTTCTCCGCGGTCTGGCGCCGGTACGCCTACCGGGTCACCGACGCCCCCGGCGGCGTCGACCCGCTGCTGCGCGGCCACGTGCTCTGGCACGACTGGCCGCTGGACGTGGCCGCGATGAACGAGGCCGCCAAGGCGCTGCTGGGCGAGCACGACTTCGCCGCGTACTGCAAGAAGCGGGAGGGCGCCACCACCATCCGCACCCTCCAGGAGCTGAGCCTGGTCCGCGGGGACGACGGGATCGTCACCGCGACGGTGCGGGCGGACGCGTTCTGCCACAACATGGTGCGCTCGCTGATCGGCGCGCTGCTGTTCGTCGGTGACGGGCACCGGCCCGTGGAGTGGCCCGGGAAGGTGCTGGCGGCCGGGGTGCGGGACTCCGCCGTGCACGTGGTGCGGCCGCACGGGCTGACGCTGGAGGAGGTCGGCTACCCGGCGGACGACCAGCTCGCCGCGCGCAACCTCGCCGCCCGCAACCGGCGCACGCTGCCGGGGGCCGGGTCGGGGCCGGGCTCGGCGGCCGTCGAGGGCTGCGTCACCTGCGACTGACCCGATGTGACCTGGTCCGTGCGGAGGGGCCCGGCGCGTGCGGTATGCGCCGGGCCCCTGCCATGTCGGCCCCAGGTCCCGCGGGTGCGGGTCACTGCGCCGGGGCCGCCGTCGCCTGGGCCTCGCCGCGGCGGTGGATCTGCTGGAAGGCGTAGTGGGCCAGGTGGTCGCCGGCGTCGAAGACCTCCTTGTCCTGGGCCTTGACGTCCTTGCCGTCGGTGAAGCCGGTGATGGTGAAGTAGGTGTACCGGCCGTAGGAGTTGATCGTGCTGCGGCAGACCGCGCCGTCGCAGAACGACTTCACGCCCTTGCCGGACAGCGGCGCGATGATGGCGCTCTTGTCGGACTGCTCCCGGGCCGCCGTCGCGTCCTCCGCGTTGTCGAAGACGGCCACGCCCACGGTGACGGCGACGCCGTCACGGGTGTAGGTGGCGCGCAGCATCTTGGTGCAGCCGTTGTCGGCCAGCACCTTCGGGAGGGTGTGCTGGGCGGCGGAGGCGCAGTCGGCGGTCTCGGCGGAGGGGCCCTTGGTGTAGGCGGCCTCGCCGAGGGTGAGTTTCCCGCCCGCCTTGCCCGGGAAGAGGGCGGCGGGGGAGAGCGGCGCGGTGTCCTTGCGGGAGTCCGCCAGGATCTCCTCCGGGTCCAGCGGCGGCGGGGCGCTGGTGGGCGCGAAGGACGGCGTGCCGGTCGAGCCCGAGGCGCTGGTGCCCCCGGAGCCGGCCACGGGGCCGGGGTCGTCCCCGCCGCGGGTCAGCAGGACCGCGGTGACGGCGCCGGCCACGACGACCACCGCCGCGACGGCGGCCGCGACGATCCGGCGGCGCTTCGCCTTGGCGGCGGAGGCCTCCGCGAGGGCCTCCCAGTCCGGCTCCCCGGGGTTGCCGGAACCGCCCTGCGACCACGGCTGCGGAGCTGCGGCGTCCGGCTGCTGCGAATGAGGCTTCCAAGGGTCCCACTGCTGTGGCCCAGGCCCCCCTTGCCCATAACTCATGCCGCGCATCCTAGACCGGGCTCCGCGCGCTCCGTGCCGGGGCGGCCGGGGGGTGTGGCGCAGGTCTCCCGACGGGCCGTGGGGGAGGCGCGCAGCCGTGCGGGGCAGGGGGCGACGGGCGGTGCGGAGCTGGGGCCGTGGGGCGGTGCGGAGCGGGGGTCATGGGGCGGACGATCATGCTCCGGCGGGCGGAACGATCAGGCCCGGCCGGGGTGTGGGCGCCGAACAGGCGAACGGGCGTTTTGACCCGTGGGCCGGGCGAGGGGTAACCTGCCTTTTCGTTGTGTATTGGCTTGCTCATTCTCACGGGACGGGCCCTTACACCGGTCCACCGGGCCGATGACCAGCGACCAGCACGCGGTTTGCGTCACCGCAGTGCGGTCAGGGCTGTCGTGATCGCTTCGGTGACCTTGTCTAGGACCATTCACTGAAGATAGCGAAGGCTACGAACCGTGCGTACGTTCAGCCCCAAGCCCGGCGATATCACCCGCCAGTGGCACGTCATTGACGCCCAGGACGTCGTCCTCGGCCGTCTGGCGTCCACCGCCGCCTCCCTCCTGCGGGGCAAGCACAAGCCGATCTACGCGCCCCACGTCGACGCTGGTGACTTCGTCATCATCATCAACGCGGACAAGGTGCACCTGTCCGGCAACAAGAAGACCCAGAAGATGGCCTACCGCCACTCCGGCTACCCGGGTGGTCTCCGGTCGGTTCGTTACGACGAGCTGCTCGCGAAGAACCCGGAGAAGGCCATCGAGAAGGCCGTCAAGGGCATGCTCCCCAAGAACACCCTGGGCCGTCAGATGCTCTCCAAGCTGAAGGTCTACTCGGGCGAGAACCACCCGCACGCTGCCCAGCAGCCGGTTCCGTTCGAGATCACCCAGGTCGCGCAGTAAGTACGGCCACCCCCTAAGCCTGAAGAGAATCTGAGGAGAATCGTGGCCGAGACCACTGCCGAGCAGCCGCTCGAAGAGCTTGACATCGACAGCTACACCACCGAGTCCGAGGCCCCCGTCGAGGGCGAGTACACCTCGGAGTCCATGGCCTCCCGCTTCGGCGAGCCCCAGCCGGCCGCCGGCCTGGGCCGCCGCAAGAACGCCATCGCCCGCGTCCGGATCGTTCCGGGCACCGGCAAGTGGAAGATCAACGGCCGCACCCTCGAGGACTACTTCCCGAACAAGGTGCACCAGCAGGAGGTCAACGAGCCCTTCAAGGTGCTCGAGCTCGAGGGCCGTTACGACGTCATCGCCCGCATCGCGGGTGGCGGCGTCTCCGGTCAGGCCGGTGCGCTCCGTCTGGGTGTCGCCCGTGCGCTGAACGAGGCGGACGTCGACAACAACCGTGGCCCGCTGAAGAAGGCCGGCTTCCTGAGCCGCGACGCGCGTGCCGTCGAGCGCAAGAAGGCCGGTCTGAAGAAGGCCCGCAAGGCGCCGCAGTACAGCAAGCGCTAAATCCGGTCCTGCCTGTACGTACGGCAGACCGACAGTACGCCCGAACGCCCCGTCGGCACTCACCTGGTGCCGTCGGGGCGTTCGTTTATCGGCGGCAGCAGTCATATAAGGGAACAATGTGCTGTAACGCTCGTAGCGTCCGTAGGGCGTCAAGCACGGCGGATCAGGCGCGGCGTTCGTCACTATGTAGCACTTCTCTGGAGGACCAGTGGGACGACTCTTCGGCACCGACGGTGTACGCGGTGTCGCCAATGCGGATCTGACGGCCGAGCTCGCACTCGGTCTCTCCGTGGCGGCGGCACATGTCCTGGCCGAGGCGGGCACCTTCGAGGGGCATCGCCCGAAGGCGGTCGTCGGACGGGACCCGCGGGCGTCCGGAGAGTTCCTGGAGGCCGCCGTGGTGGCCGGTCTCGCCAGCGCCGGGGTCGACGTGCTGAAGGTGGGCGTGCTGCCCACGCCGGCGGTCGCCCACCTGACCGGCGTACTCGGCGCGGACCTGGGCGTGATGCTCTCCGCCAGCCACAACGCCATGCCCGACAACGGCATCAAGTTCTTCGCCCGCGGCGGCCACAAACTGGCCGACGACCTCGAGGACCGCATCGAGGCCCGGTACCGCGAGCACAGCACCGGCGCGCCGTGGGACCGGCCGACCGGGGCGGGCGTCGGCCGGGTCGGCGAGCACGGGGAGGGCCTGGAGACGTACGTCCAGCACCTGCTCGGCGTGCTCCCCAACCGTCTCGACGGCCTGAAGGTCGTCCTCGACGAGGCGCACGGCGCCGCGGCGCGGGTCTCGCCGGTCGCCTTCGAGCGCGCCGGCGCGCAGGTCGTCACCATCGGGGCCGACCCGGACGGCCTCAACATCAACGACGGCTACGGTTCCACCCATCTGGACAAGCTGAAGGCCGCGGTCGTCGAGCACGGCGCGGACCTCGGCATCGCGCACGACGGCGACGCCGACCGGTGCCTGGCGGTCGACCACACGGGCGAGGAGGTCGACGGGGACCAGATCCTGGCGATCCTCGCGCTGGCCATGCGGGAGCAGGGCGTGCTGCGCGCCGACACCGTGGTCGCCACCGTGATGTCCAACCTGGGCTTCACGCTCGCCATGGAGCGCGAGGGCATCCAGCTCGTCCAGACGGCGGTCGGCGACCGCTACGTGCTGGAGGAGATGAAGGACAAGGGCTACGCGCTGGGCGGCGAGCAGTCCGGGCACGTGATCGTGCTCGACCACGCCACCACCGGTGACGGCACGCTGACCGGCCTGCTGCTCGCGGCCCGGGTCGCGGCGAGCGGACGTCCGCTGCGGGACCTGGCCTCGGTGATGGAGCGCCTGCCGCAGGTGCTGGTCAACGTGCGCGACGTGGACAAGACGCGGGTCTCCACCTCCGCCGAGCTCAGCGCCGCGGTGGCGGAGGCGGAGCGGGAGCTGGGCACCACCGGGCGGGTGCTGCTGCGGTCGTCCGGCACCGAGCCGCTGGTGCGGGTGATGGTCGAGGCGGCCGACATCCACCAGGCCGAGTCGGTGGCCAGGCGTCTGGCGGACGTGGTCAAGTCCGCGCTGGGCTGACCGGGGCGTCGGACCGTCACTCTCGCGGGTGACGACGTGACGACGTGACGACGTGACGACGTGGGGCGGGGCCGTTGCGGTCCCGCCCCGCGTCTGTGTGGGGCGGGTGCCGGGCGGGCTCGTCGTGGGCCGGGCCGGCTCCCCGGGCGGGCGTCAGGGGGTCGGGTTGAGCGGGTGGCGGCGGAGCTTGCGGGACCAGCTCCACTTCTGCACGAGCAGCGTCAGGGTGCCGGCCAGGACGATGCCGGCGAGGTTCAGCAGCAGCTGCAGGGTGGAGCCCCAGGCCTGGCCGTAGAAGTCGTACTCGAAGGCGACGGCGGCGTTGGCGGCCGCGGGGACCGTGGTGACGGAGATGGCGACGCCGACCAGGGCGCCGGACTTGGCCGAGGTCAGCGAGAGCATGCCCGCGCAGCCCGCGAGCAGGGCGACCACGAAGGAGAACTCGTCCGGCGCGTAGATGAACGCCGTGTTGGGGCGATCGGCCTTCACCTGCTCGGCGCTGAAGAGTTCCAGCCCGGTCATGAGATAGCTGAACAGCACCGTCAGCGCCATCGCCACCGCGAAGCCGCCCAGCAGCGCCACGAGCGAGCGGACGGCCAGGCGCGGGGCCGGGCGGACCAGGGCCGTGCAGAAGCCGGCGAGCGGGCCGAACTCCGGGCCCACCGCCATGGCGCCCACGATCAGCACCGCGTTGTCCAGCACCACACCGCAGGCCGCGATCATGGTGGCCAGCGACAGGAAGGCCACGTAGGTCCAGGAGAAGCTGGACTCCTCGTGGGTGGCCTCCACGAGCTGGTCCCAGACCACCGCGTCGGCGCCCTCGCCGGGCGCCTCCCGCTCGGCCCGGTCGGCGTGCGCGGACAGGGACAGGTCGAGGTTGTCGGCGCTGATGGAGCCTTCCTTGTCCAGCCCCATCCTGCGCAGCTCGCCGATCACCTCGTCGGCGGCCTCACGCGCCACGTCCACCGTCAGCAGGTCGCCGGCCGGTTCGCGGGCCGCTCCCGGAACGACCACCAGGTGGGTGCAGCCGACGGTCTTGCGGAGGAGGTCGACCACTTCGTCGGTCCGCCCGCACGGTGTGATCAGTCGCAGGTGCAGCATGCGCGGCAGACTAGCGGGGGCGCGGCCCCGGGGCCGACGGTGCGCGGGGAAGCGGCACCGGTTCGTGACCCCGGGGGGCGTGTCCTCGGCGGGCCCTGGGGTCGTCGTCGCGTGCGGCGGCCGTCGCCGGTCAGAGCTTGCGCAGGCGCAGGCGCTGGACCTTGTGGTCGGGGCCCTTGCGCAGGACCAGGGTGGCGCGGCCGCGGGTGGGGGCCACGTTCTCCACCAGGTTGGGCCGGTTGATGGTCTGCCAGGTGCGGCGGGCGTACTGCAGGGCCTCCTCCTCGGAGACCTGGGTCCAGCGGCGGAAGTACGACTCGGGGTTCTGGAACGCCGTCTCCCGCAGGCGGCGGAAGCGGTGCAGGTACCACTTCTCGATGTCCTCCGCCTTGGCGTCGACGTACACGCTGAAGTCGAAGTAGTCGGCCAGCGCCACCCGGGTGCGGCCGTCCTTGCCGGGCAGGGCGGGCTGGAGGACGTTCAGGCCCTCCACGATCAGGATGTCCGGGCGGCGCACGGTCAGCTTCTCGCCGGGGACGATGTCGTAGATCAGGTGGGAGTAGACGGGGGCGGTGACCTCGTCCTTGCCGGCCTTGATGTCGGCGACGAACCGGGTGAGCGCCCGGCGGTCGTACGACTCGGGGAAGCCCTTGCGCTCCATCAGGCCGCGCGCCTGCAGCTCCCGGGTGGGCAGCAGGAAGCCGTCGGTGGTGACCAGCTCGACGCGGGGGTGCTCGGGCCAGCGGGAGAGCAGCGCCCGCAGCAGGCGGGAGACGGTGGACTTGCCGACCGCCACCGATCCGGCGACCCCTATGACGAACGGCGTGCCCGACTGCGATCCCTTCTCGCCGAGGAAGGTGTTGAGGGAGGACCGCAGGTTGTCGGTGGACCGCACGTAGAGGTTGAGCAGCCGGGAGAGCGGGAGGTAGATGTCCCGGACCTCGTCCAGGTCGATCACGTCGCCCAGGCCGCGCAGCCGCTCGACCTCCTCCGCGGTGAGGGGGAGCGGCGTCTTGTCGCGCAGCGCGCTCCATTCCGCACGGGTCAGGTCCACGTACGGGGTCGCCTCCGGCCGGGACCGGGGGGCGCCGCCGGAGGGCATCGGGGAGGCCGGAGAGATCACAGTCCATTGTTACGGGCGTGCGAACAGGTCGCGGGGTGGGGTGCGTCACTCAGGGGGTGCGGCTGGGGTGCGACGGGGGTGCGGTTGGGGGGTGGGTGGGGGCGGACGGGGGTGGGACTGGGGGCGGGATCGGGGGTGGGACGCGGGTCTGTCGGGGGCGGTCGGGGGTGTGCGGCCGGGGCGGGGCCCGAACGGACCACGACGGGCCGCGCCGTTCCCGGGCCCGGCCTAGGGTGAGGGACATGTGCGGAATCGTGGGATATGTGGGGCGACAGGCGGCACTCGACGTCGTGACGGCCGGGCTGCGCAGGCTGGAGTACCGGGGCTACGACTCGGCGGGGGTGGCCGTCCTCGCCGACGGGGTCCTGGCGGCGGTCAAGAAGGCCGGCAAGCTGGTCAACCTGGAGAAGGAACTCGGCGAGCGGCCCCTCCCCGCCGCCACCACCGGCCTCGGCCACACCCGCTGGGCCACCCACGGCCCGCCCAACGACGTCAACGCCCACCCGCACCTCGACGACGCCGGGCGGGTCGCCGTCGTGCACAACGGGATCATCGAGAACTTCGCGTCGCTGCGGGCCGAGCTGGCGGAGCGGGGCCACCGGCTGGCCTCGGAGACGGACACCGAGGTGGTGTCCCACCTGCTGGCCGAGGAGTACTCGGCGTGCGGCGACCTCGCCGAGGCGATGCGGCTGGTGTGCCGGCGGCTGGAGGGCGCGTTCACCCTGGTGGCGGTCGCGGCGGAGGAGCCCGGCGTGGTGGTCGGCGCCCGGCGGAACTCGCCGCTGGTGGTCGGCGTGGGCGAGGGCGAGGGGTTCCTCGCCTCCGACGTGGCCGCCTTCATCGAGTACACCCGGGACGCGATCGAGCTGGGCCAGGACCAGGTCGTCGAGCTGCGCCGGCAGGAGGCGGACGGGCCGGTCGCGGTGACGGTGACCGGCTTCGACGGGCAGCCCGCCGAGGTGCGGGAGTTCCACATCGACTGGGACGCCTCGGCCGCCGAGAAGGGCGGCTACGACTACTTCATGCTCAAGGAGATCGCCGAGCAGCCCAAGGCGGTCGCCGACACCCTGCTCGGACGGACCGACGGCGCCGGGCGCCTGTCGCTGGACGAACTGCGGATCCCGCCCGAGGAGCTGCGCGAGATCGACAAGGTGGTGATCGTCGCCTGCGGCACCGCCTTCCACGCCGGGCTGATCGCCAAGTACGCCGTCGAGCACTGGACGCGGGTCCCCTGCGAGGTGGAGTTGGCCAGCGAGTTCCGCTACCGCGACCCCATCCTGGGGCCGCGCGCCCTGGTCATCGCCATCTCCCAGTCGGGCGAGACCATGGACACCCTGATGGCGCTGCGCCACGCCCGTGAGCAGGGCTCCAAGGTGCTGGCCATCTGCAACACCAACGGCGCGACGATCCCCCGCGAGTCCGACGCGGTGCTGTACACCCACGCGGGCCCCGAGGTGGCGGTCGCCTCCACCAAGGCGTTCCTGACGCAGCTGGTGGCCTGCTACCTGGTCGCCCTCTACCTGGGGCAGGTGCGGGGCACCCGGTCGGACGAGGAGATCGGCGAGCAGGTGCGGGAGCTGTCGGGCATCGCCGACGGCGTGGAGCGGGTGCTGGGCACCATGGAGCCCGTGCGGGAGCTGGCCCGCTCGCTCGCCTCCCGGAACACGGTGCTGTTCCTGGGGCGGCACGTGGGCTACCCGGTGGCGCTGGAGGGCGCGCTCAAGCTGAAGGAGCTCGCCTACATGCACGCCGAGGGGTTCGCGGCGGGCGAGCTGAAGCACGGGCCGATCGCGCTGATCGAGGAGGGCGTGCCGGTGGTGGTGATCGTGCCGTCGCCGCGGGACCGGTCGGTGCTGCACGACAAGATCGTGTCGAACATCCAGGAGATCCGGGCGCGCGGGGCGCGGACCGTGGTGATCGCCGAGGAGGGGGACGAGGCGGTGCTGCCGTACGCGGACCACCTGGTGCGGATCCCGGCGACGCCGCCGCTGCTCCAGCCGCTGGTGGCCACGGTGCCGCTCCAGGTGTTCGCCTGCGAGCTGGCGACGGCGCGCGGCAACGAGGTCGACCAGCCGCGGAACCTGGCGAAGTCCGTCACGGTGGAGTGAGCGGTCCGGACCGCGGGGCCGCCGCGGTGGGAGTGGAGGGCCGGTGGGAGTGGAGGGCCGGGTTTTCCACAGGTGACGGGCGGCCCGGTGCGGTTGTCCACAGGGGGGTGGGTGGCCCGGGTCGGTTGTCCACAGGCTCGGCGGGTGGGCGGCGGCGGTCCGTAGGGTGAGGGCCATGAGCATCATCGGCGTCGGTATCGACGTGGCCGAGATCGACCGTTTCCAGGCCGCCCTCGCCCGCACCCCGCACATGGCGCAACGCCTGTTCAACGACAGCGAGCTGATACTGCCCAGCGGCGAGCGGCGCGGCATCGCCTCGCTGGCCGCCCGGTTCGCCGCCAAGGAGGCGCTGGCCAAGGCCCTGGGCGCGCCTCCCGGGCTGCAGTGGCGGGACGCCGAGGTGTACCTGGAGGACAGCGGGCAGCCGCGGCTGCGGGTCACCGGCACGGTCGCCGCCCGCGCCGCCGAACTGGGCGTCAGCTCCTGGCACGTGTCGCTCAGTCATGACGCGGGCGTCGCCTCGGCCGTGGTGATCGCTGAAGGCTGATTCCTGGGGAAGACTCGGCGGCATGCGGAGTGCCTACAGCGTGGAGACGGTACGTGCGGCCGAGCGGGAGCTGATGGCGAGGCTTCCGGAGGGCGCGTTGATGCAACGTGCGGCCGCCGGGCTCGCCGCCGCCTCGGCCCAGGTCCTGGGCCGGACGGCGGGCCGGGTCTACGGCAGCCGGGTGGTGCTGCTGGTCGGCAGCGGGGACAACGGCGGGGACGCCCTGTACGCGGGTGCGCGGCTGGCGCGGCGCGGGGCGGGGGTGACCGCCGTCCTGGTCACGCCCGAGCGGGTGCACGGGGGCGGGCTGGCCGCGCTGCGGCGGGCCGGCGGCCGGGACGTGCCGATGCCGGCGGGCGGGGCGGCCTTCGGCAGGGCGGGTTCCGGCGGCGTGGCATCGGGGGAGGCGGCTTCCGGCGCGGCCGTGGCCGCGGGGTCCGGGGCGTCGGGTGGTGTGCCGGACGAGGTGGCGCGGTTGATCCGGGCGGCGGACCTGGTGCTGGACGGGATCGTCGGCATCGGCGGACGGGGCGGCCTGCGGGCGGACGCCGCGCCGCTGGCGGAGCTGGTCGCTGCGTCCCGCGCCGCCGTGGTCGCCGTGGACCTGCCGAGCGGGGTGGAGGCCGACACCGGCGAGGTGCGCGGTCCCGCCGTGCGGGCCGACCTCACCGTCACCTTCGGCACGCACAAGCCGGCGCTGCTGATCGACCCGGCGCGCGAGTACGCGGGCTCGGTGCGGCTGGTGGACATCGGTCTCGGCCCGTGGCTGCCCGGGGAACCGGACCTGGAGGCGCTGCAGCACCAGGACGTGGCCCGGCTGCTGCCGCGGCCGGGGGCGGAGAGTGACAAGTACCGGCGGGGCGTGGTCGGCGTCGCCGCCGGGTCCGCGCGGTATCCGGGGGCCGCGGTGCTCGCCGTCGCCGGCGCGCTGCGCGGCGGTGGCGGGGCCGTCCGGTACGCGGGGCCGGCCGGTGAGGCGGTGCTGGCGCGGTTCCCCGAGACGATGGTCTCCGAGGGCGGACCGCGGCGGGCGGGCCGGGTGCAGGCGTGGGTGATCGGACCCGGTGCCGGGGACGACGCGGGCACGGTGGCCGAGGCGCTGGCCGTCGCCGGCGAGGCGGAGGTCCCGGTGCTGATCGACGCCGACGGGCTGCGGCTCGCGGACCGCGAGACGGTGCGGTCCCGGACCGCCCCGACGCTGCTCACCCCGCACGCGGGGGAGGCCGCGGCGCTGCTCGGCGTCGACCGGGCGGAGGTCGAGTCCGCGCGGCTCACGGCGGCGCGGGAGCTGGCGGAGCGGTACCGGGCGACGGTGCTGCTGAAGGGCACGACCACGCTGGTGGTGTCCCCGGGCCCGGCCGCGGTGCGGGTCAACCCCACGGGGACGCCGTGGCTGGCCACGGCGGGGTCGGGCGACGTGCTATCCGGGCTGGCCGGGTCGTTGCTGGCGGCGGGGCTGCCGGCGCGGGACGCGGGGAGCGTGGGGGCGTACCTGCACGGGCTGGCGGCGCGGAGGGCGTCGGTGGGGGCGCCGGTCGCCGCGCTGGACGTCGCCGCCGCCATCCCCACCGCCTGGCGCGACATCACCACCCCGGAGTGACCCCCGCCCCGGGGTGACCCGCCGCCCTGGAGTGACTCTCGCCCCGGAGTGACTCTCGCCCTGGAGTGGCCCGCCGGCCTGGAGCGTTTCCGCCCTGGAGTGCCCTGCCCCTCGGAGCGGCTCGCTGCCCAGGAGTGCCTCCCGCCCCGGTGTGCCCCGCCCCCTGGAGCGCCCCCCGCCCTGGAGTCCCCCGCCTCGGAGTGACCGCACCCTGGAGTGACCCCCGCCCCGGTGCCGCTCCGCGCGCGGGGCTACCCGCGACGCCTCCGTCCTGCGGGCGGGGCCCGCCCGCAGGGGCCCGCCGCGGCGGGGGGCTCGTTCGCGGAACGTGGGCCCGGGCGGTGGGCGGGGCTCTGTCAGACTGGGGGGACCATGAGTGAACGTGATGCGCGCCCCCGCGACACGACCCGCGTCCGCGCGGAGGTCGACCTCGCCGCCCTCCGCGCCAACGTGACGTCGCTGCGCGCACGGGTCTCCGGCGCCGCCCTGATGGCCGTGGTGAAGGCCGACGCCTACGGCCACGGCGCCGTCCCGTGCGCCCTCGCCGCGCAGCAGGCGGGCGCGGAGTGGCTGGGCACCGCCACCCCCGAGGAGGCGCTGGCCCTGCGCGAGGCCGGCCTGCGGGGGCGGATGCTGTGCTGGCTGTGGGCCCCCGGCGGCCCCTGGCGCGAGGCGATCGCCGCCGACGTGGACGTCTCGGTCAGCGCCCTGTGGGCGCTGCGCGAGGTGACCGCCGCGGCCCGCGCCGAACGCGCCCCCGCCCGGGTGCACCTGAAGGCGGACACCGGCCTCGGCCGCAACGGCTGCCAGCCCGCCGACTGGCCGGAGCTCGTCGCCGCCGCCCTCGCCGCCGAGCGGGACGGCCTGGTCCGCGTCGTCGGCCTCTGGTCCCACTTCGCCTGCGCCGACGAGCCGGAGCACCCGGCGAACGACGCCCAGCTCGCCCGGTTCCGCGAGATGGTGGCGTACGCCGAGGGCCAGGGCGTCCGGCCCGAGGTGCGGCACATCGCCAACTCGCCCGCGCTGCTGACCCGTCCCGACGCCCACTTCGACCTGGTCCGCGCCGGCATCGCCACCTACGGGGTGTCGCCCGGCCCCGAACTGGGCTCGGCCGCCGACCTCGGCCTGCGGCCCGTGATGCGGCTCTCCGCCGACCTGGTGCTGGTCAAGGAGGTGCCCGGCGGGCACGGGGTCAGCTACGGGCACCACTACGTCACCCCCGGCGGGACCACCCTCGGCCTGGTCCCCGCCGGTTACGCCGACGGCATCCCCCGGCACGCCTCCGACGCCGGCCCGGTGCTGGTCGGCGGCAAGCTGCGCACGGTGGCCGGGCGGGTCGCCATGGACCAGTTCGTGGTCGACCTCGGCGGCGACCGGCCGGAGCCCGGCACGGAGGCCGTCCTGTTCGGCGCGGGGGACCGCGGCGAGCCGACCGCCGAGGACTGGGCGCAGGCCTGCGGCACCATCGTCTACGAGATCGTGACCCGGATCGGCGTCCGGGTGCCCCGCGTGTATGTGAACGAGCACGCCACGGGGTAATCGAACGGCAGAGGGCCTGACGCGACGCGGCGGCAGGCGGGTCCGCCGAACGATCCCGGGAGACGGGAGGAGAGGGAGCGCCAGGTGAGCGAGGAGAGCCCGGCGGTGACCGCGGTGACCGTGCCCGAACTGGTCGTCGCCGCCACGGGCGTCGCCGCCCCGGCCCCCCGGGCCTGGCGCCGCAGCACCGGACTGGCGGGCGCCGCGATCGGCGTGGTCGCCGCGGGCGCGGCCGCCGGGGTGGCCGTCGAGCGCCTCACCATGGGCCGCGGCATCCGCCGCAAGGCCCGCCTCGCCCTGGAGGTGACCGGCCCCTACGGCACCCTCCGCGGCACCCCCGGAACCGCCCGCGCAGACGACGGCACCGAGCTGTACTACGAGGTCGACGAGGTGCCGGCCCCCGCGCCCGAGCCGGCCCCGCGCCGCCGGCGGCTGTTCGCCGGCCGCCGCCGGACCGCCGGGCCCCGGCCGCCCGTCACCGTGGTGTTCAGCCACGGCTACTGCCTCAACCAGGACGCCTGGCACTTCCAGCGTGCCGCGCTCCGCTCGGCCGGCGTCCGCGCCGTCTACTGGGACCAGCGCAGCCACGGCCGGTCCGGTCGCGGCGCCACCCGGGTGGAGCAGGGCGAGCCCGTCACCATCGACCGGCTGGGCCGCGACCTCGAGGCCGTGATCGCCGCCGCCGCGCCGGAGGGCCCGCTGGTGCTGGTCGGGCACTCGATGGGCGGGATGACGGTGATGGCGCTGGCCGACCGGTTCCCCGACCTGATCCGCGAGCGGGTCGCCGGGGTAGCCCTGGTGGGCACCTCGTCCGGCGGGCTCGGCGAGGTCAACTTCGGCCTGCCGATGGCCGGCGTCAACGCGGTGCGGCGGCTCCTGCCGGGCGTGCTGCGGGCGCTGGGACAGCGGGCCGAACTGGTGGAGAGGGGGCGGCGCGCCACGGCCGACCTGTTCGCCGGGATCATCAGCCGCTACTCGTTCGCCTCGGCCGAGGTCGACCCGGTGGTCGCCCGGTTCGCCGAACGGATGATCGAGGCGACGCCGATCGACGTGGTCGCCGAGTTCTACCCGGCCTTCGACGAGCACGACAAGACGGCGGCGCTGGCCCGGTTCCGCGGACTGCCGGTGCTGATCGTCGCCGGCGAGGGCGACCTGGTCACCCCCGTGGGCCACAGCGAGACCATCGCCCGCGAACTGCCGGAGGCGGAACTGGTGCGGGTGCCCGACGCCGGGCACCTGGTGATGCTGGAGCACCCCGAGGTGGTGGACGCCCGGCTCGCCGACCTCCTCGTCCGCGCGGGAGCGCTGCCCGGGGCGGCTACCGTGGGGTCCCATGGAAGCACCCGCGGCACCGCACAACCCCAGCGAACAGAACCCCGGTGAGCACGGCCGTCCCGACGGCGCCGCCGGCGACCGGCACACGCTCGAGCTGACCGTCTCCTCCGCCGAGGAGATGCTGGACCTCGGCCGTCGACTCGCCGGTCTGCTGCGCGCCGGCGACCTGGTGATGCTCACCGGCGAGCTCGGCGCGGGCAAGACCACGCTCACCCGGGGCCTCGGCGAGGGCCTGAACGTCCGGGGCGCGGTCACCTCGCCGACGTTCGTGATCGCCCGTGTCCACCCCTCGCTCGGCGACGGCCCGCCCCTGGTGCACGTCGACGCCTACCGGCTCGGCGGCGGGCTGGACGAGATGGAGGACCTGGACCTCGACGTCTCGCTGCCCGACTCGGTCATCGTCGTGGAGTGGGGCGAGGGGAAGGTCGAGGAACTCACCGAGGAGCGCCTGCAGGTCCTGATCGCCCGCGCGACGGGCGACACCGCCGGCGCCGACGGCACCGACGACGACGTCCGGCGGCTGACGGTCACCGGTCTCGGCGACCGCTGGGCCTCCGCCGACCTGAGCGCCCTCCGGGGCTGAACCACGGTCGCACCCGAGGCCGGCTGAGCCCGCCCGAAGCCGCCTGAGGCGGCGCGGCCTGCCTCAGGCGGCCTCGCGGGTGGCGCGGGTGGCGCGGGGGTCGGCGGCGGGGCGGTCGGGGCACGGCGGGGAGGAGACGGCGCGGGCCGCCGCGCAGGACGCGAGCAGGTCCCGCATGGACACCGCGGCGGCGCCACGCGTGACCGCGTCCGCCGGTGCGGCGTCCGCGCAACGCTCCGTGGTGTCGGGGCCGGCAACCGGAAAGAGCATGACGCCTCCTGGGATCCCGAGGGCGGGCGTGGTTAGGTAGACCTAACCACGCCCGCCGGGCGGCGCGCAATATCTTCCCGACGCGGTGTCGGAAACCTCGGGTGAACGTCCGGCGCGGGCGGCGGCGCCCGTCACCGGACGACGACCACCCGCCCGCCCAGCACCGCGAAGTCCCACATGGCCAGGCCGTCCGGCCGGGCCTCGCGGATCCCGCCGGTGCCCGGCGCCGGGGTTCCCGCCACCGCGCCGCCGCGCGGCGCGCTGAAGCCGATCACCACACCCCGTACGTCCGCGAACCGGACCACGTGCTCGATGGGCGCCCCGTCCGCCCCGACGCCGCGCAGCGAGCGCGAGGTCACCGTGTACGTCCCCGGCGCCGGGTCCACCGCGCCGGGCACCACGCGGAAGACCCGCCGCACCCCGCCCCGGGCGTCCACCAGCCACACCCGGTCCTGGCCCAGCGAGTACACGACCCGCTCCCCGCGCCCGGAGCGGGCGGGCAGCCCGCGCGGTCCCGGAGGCTCGGGTGCGGTCGCCGTCCCGGAGGCCGCCGGGGGACCCGGCGTGCGCAGGGCGGGCGGCACGTTCGCGTTCGCCTGGAGCCCGAGCACCACCACCGCGGTCAGCGCCGCGCCCGTCAGTACCCCCACCAACACCCCGCTGCGGACCGCCACCGCCGGTCTCCCTCGCTCGTCGCACCGTCACTCTGCGCAGTCGTATGCATGCGCGACGTTAGCAGCGGGGGTGGTCCGAGCCCCGCGAGGCCGTGCGGGCGGCCCGGGAGCCGTAGGCTGTTCGCGTGCTCTTGCTCGCTCTGGATACCGCAACCCCCGCCGTCACCGCCGCCCTGCACGACGGGACGGACGTCGTCGCCTCGTCGAGCCAGGTGGACGCGCGCCGCCACGGAGAGCTGCTGCTGCCCACCGTCGACCGGGTCCTCGGCGCGGCGGGCGTCGGGCTCGACGCCGTCACCGGCATCGTCGTCGGCACCGGGCCCGGCCCCTACACCGGACTGCGCGTCGGCCTGATGACCGCGGACACCTTCGGCCTGGCGCTCGGCGTCCCGGTCCACGGCGTGTGCACGCTCGACGGGCTGGCCTACGCCGCCGACATCGAAGGCCCCTTCGTCGTGGCGACCGACGCCCGGCGCAAGGAGGTCTACTGGGCGCGCTACGCCGACTCCCGCACCCGGCTCACCGACCCCGCCGTCGACCGCCCGGCCGACATCGCGGAGCAGGTCGCCGGGGTGCCCGCCGTCGGCGCCGGCGCGCTGCTCTACCCCGACGCCTTCCCGGACGTGCACGGACCCGAGCACGTCTCCGCGGCCGCGCTGGCCTCGCTCGCCGCCGAGCGGCTGGCCCGCGGCGAGGAACTCGCCGCGCCGCGCCCGCTCTACCTGCGGCGCCCGGACGCCCAGGTCCCCAAGAACTACAAGGTGGTCACCCCCCGGTGAGCGCCGCAGTGAACACCGTGCCGGACGCCCCGGTACCCACCGCGGAGATCCGCGAGATGCGCTGGTGGGACATCGACCCGGTGCTGACGCTGGAGAAGGAGCTGTTCCCGGAGGACGCCTGGTCCCGCGGCATGTTCTGGTCGGAGCTCGCCCATGCCCGCGGGCCCGGCGCCACCCGCCGGTACGTGGTCGCCGAGGCCCCGGACGGCCGGCTGGTCGGCTACGCGGGGCTCGCCGCCGCCGGCGACCAGGGCGACGTCCAGACCATCGCCGTCGCGCCGGACCACCAGGGCACCGGTCTCGGCAGCCGCCTGCTCGTCGAACTGCTCCGCGCGGCCACCGACTTCGAGTGCCACGAGGTGATGCTGGAGGTCCGGGTCGACAACGTCCGCGCCCAGCGGCTCTACGAGAGATTCGGCTTCGCACCGATCGGCTTCCGCCGCGGCTACTACCAGCCCGGCAACGTCGACGCGCTGGTGATGCGCCTGACCGACCCGGCCTCCGCCCCCTCCTCCGCCGTCACCCCCTCCGCTGCACAAGGAACCCCGAACCATGGCTGACCTGCGGGACGAGCCCCTCGTCCTCGGCATCGAGACCTCCTGCGACGAGACCGGCGTCGGCATCGTCCGCGGCACCACCCTGCTGGCCGACGCCGTCGCGTCCAGCGTCGACGAGCACGCCCGCTTCGGCGGCGTGGTGCCCGAGGTCGCCTCGCGGGCGCACCTGGAGGCGATGGTCCCCACCATCCGACGGGCGCTCAAGGAGGCCGGCGTCAGCGCCAAGGACCTCGACGGCGTCGCGGTCACCGCGGGCCCGGGCCTCGCGGGCGCGCTGCTGGTCGGCGTCTCCGCCGCCAAGGCGTACGCCTACGCGCTGGGCAAGCCGCTCTACGGCGTCAACCACCTGGCCTCGCACATCTGCGTGGACCAGCTCGAGCACGGGCCGCTGCCCGAGCCGACCATGGCGCTGCTGGTCTCCGGCGGCCACTCGTCGCTGCTGCTCTCCTCCGACATCACCTCCGACGTCCGGCCGATGGGCGCCACCATCGACGACGCGGCCGGCGAGGCCTTCGACAAGATCGCCCGGGTGCTGAACCTCGGCTTCCCCGGCGGCCCGGTGATCGACCGGTACGCCAAGGAGGGCGACCCGAACGCCATCTCCTTCCCGCGCGGCCTGACCGGCCCCCGCGACCCCGCCTACGACTTCTCCTTCTCCGGGCTCAAGACGGCGGTGGCCCGCTGGATCGAGGCCCGGCGGGCCGCGGGCGAGGAGGTCCCGGTGCGGGACGTCGCCGCCTCCTTCCAGGAGGCCGTGGTGGACGTGCTCACCCGCAAGGCGGTGCGCGCCTGCAAGGACGAGGGCGTCGACCACCTGATGATCGGCGGCGGCGTGGCGGCCAACTCCCGGCTGCGGGCGCTGGCCCAGGAGCGGTGCGAGAAGGCCGGCATCCGGCTGCGGGTGCCGCGCCCCAAGCTGTGCACCGACAACGGCGCGATGGTCGCCGCCCTCGGCGCCGAGATGGTGGCGCGCGGGCGGGCCGCCTCCGCCTGGGACCTGTCGGCGGACTCCTCGCTGCCGGTGACCGAGCCGCACGTGCCGGACCCCGAGGCCGCGCACGGCCACGGCCACGCGCACGCCCATTCCCACGACCACGTGCACGAACTGTCGAAGGAGAACCTGTACTCGTGACGGTCGCGCTGATGTGGGAGGCCCGGGCGGTCGAGGGCCGCGGCGAGGAACTGCTCGGCTGGGCGCGGGAGCAGGGACTGCCGCGCGAACCGCTGCGCCGCGAGACCTTCCGGGCCGCGCAGGACCGCGTCCTCGTCGTCACCTGGTGGGACGCCGGCCCCCACGAGCCGCTGCCGGAACTCCCCGAGCCGCCCCACGGCTTGGTCTCCCGCGCGGTGCACCGCTGGCGGTTCGAGTCGCTCGGGACGGAGTGACGCCCCGGTGCCCTACTACGCCGACCTCACGCCGTACACCTTCCTCCCGCCCGGCGGGCCGGGGACCGAGGCGCCCCGGCCGTGGCACGGGCTCCCGCTGGTCAACGTCGGCTGGCTGAGCGCCGCCCGGCGCTACCGCAGGGGCACGGCCCCGCAGGGCCTGGTGGACGCGCTGTGGGAGCGGACGCGCACCCACCGGGCGCAGCAGACCCGCGGTTTCCACCTCTGCCCCTGGTGCTCGATGCGACTGCTGCGGGCCGGCCCCGACTGCCCGCGCGGCAGCGCGGAGATCAGGGCGGTGGGCGACGGGGTCGCCTACGCGGCGCCGGAACTGGTCGCGCACTACGTGGAGTCGCACGGGTACCTGCCGCCCGACGGCTTCGTCCGTGCCGTGCTCGGCGGCCCGGTGCCCTGAACGTTCGTCCCGTGTTCCGGGCGTTGTCAGTGGCGGATGCGAAGATCCCAGCAGGTGCTGTCGATGACCCGGCCGTAGGGCCGGGCCGCCCGTAGGGGGTCGGCGATGTGGGACGAGCGGAGTACGACTCGCAGTCGCGAACCTGTGCTGCTGCGCGATGTTCTGGTGGCAACCACCGAGGCGCTGAGGGAGGCGTCGCGATCGGCGGAGGTCGCGCCGCCGGTGCCACCGGCGCCCCGGTGCGGTGAGTGCGGCGCGGAGCCACGGCGGGTCGCCCGCGCGATACCGGGGCGGCGCGCGCGGACGGGCGCCGAGGCGTCCTGCCCGTACCGCTCGGCCGCCTGAGCGCCCTCGCCGCCGGGGCGGCGGGCCGTGCCGGGGCCATTCGGGGGACTGCCCAGGCTGATCAGATGACTTTTTAGCTCGCCTGGCCCAGCGTCCCTGACTGACCCGGACCGCCGCAGGTCACAGCTTCCTCGCAGACCGACGAACGAGACGCGGGAGAGCAGATGACTTCTGGACACGGGAGGCCGCGGCGCCGCCGCGCCGTGTGGGCCGCCGGCGGTGTGTCGGCGTCGCTGGCCGTCGCGCTGGCCTGCGGAGCGGCCGGCGGCGCGGTGGCCGCGGAGCAGCCGCGGGTCGCGGCGGCGCCGGCCCCGGCGGCCGGCGACAGGTGCGAGGAGGACGGCGACCGGCGCCGGGAGAACGAGGGCGCCGGGCGGTTGGCCTCCTGGTTCCCCCAGTGGGGCCTCGGCGACCGGGCGGCCCGGGGCTGCGAGGGTGAGTGGGACCGGTGCGACGACCGGCCGCTGCCGCAGCCCGGGCCGGACGGCACGCGTCCGGACCAGGCCGTCGGCGAGGGGCGGGAGGACGTGCGTCCCGGTCAGGGAGCCGGTGCCGCCGAGCCCGCCACCCAGGCGGGCGCCGCCCCGCGCGCCGCCGCGCCGGGCGGCGCCTGCGAGACGCCGGACGGCCTCACCGAGGTGGTCGGTGACGTGGTGGAGGTGGCCCCGGGCGGGACCGGGGAGAGCGTCGCCGTCTGCCCGGAGGGCATGGTCGCGGTCTCCGGCGGCTGGTCCACCACCGAGCCCGGCCTGGTGGCCGGCGTCTCCCAGCGGCTCGGCGTCGACGGCTGGCGGGTCGTGCTCGACAACCCTGCCGCCGACGGCGAGCCGATCAGCGGGCTGGCCTTCGCCTACTGCGAGGACGAGGACGCCTAGGGCGACTTCCTGGGGCCGCCCGGGCCGGCTCCCGGGTGGACCGCCCAGGTCGGCGCTCCCGGGCGGCGGCCCGGGAGACGCTCAGGGCGGCTCCCGGGGAACGCCAAGGGCCGGGCCTACTCGGCCTTGGTGACCTCCGTCGCGCAGAGCAGTTCCCGGTCGTACCCGACCTCCCGGACCTCACCGTCCAGGGTGAGCGGGAAGACGTGCCGGACGTCCGCCGAGGACGCGGCGAGGCGGAGCTCCAGCCTGCCGGGCTCGACGATCCGGACGCCGTCGCGGCCGGTGAACGACGCGAGGTCGGCGTGGAACCGGAAGGTCACCCGGCGGGACTCGCCGGGGGCCAGCTCCAGGCGCCGGTAGCCGATCAGCCGGACGTCCGGACGGGTGACCGAGGCGACGGGGTCGTGCAGGTAGAGCTGCACCACCTCGGCGCCGCTCCGGTCGCCGTCGTTGCGGACGGTCACCGACACCTCGTACGTGCCGTCGGTGCCGATGCGCGGGCCGGAGGCCGGGGACTCGAAGCGGTCCCAGGCGAACGTCGTGTACGACAGGCCGTGGCCGAAGGGGTACAGCGGCGTCGGGTCCAGGTTGGTGATGTCGTTGGCCAGGCCCAGCGGCGGCTGGAGGTAGGTCCACGGCTGCCCGCCCGGGTCGCGCGGCACGCTGACGGGGAGGCGGCCCGACGGGGTCACCCGCCCGGACAGCACGCCCGCCACCGCGGGGCCGCCCTCCTCGCCGGGGAAGAAGGCCTGGACGACGCCGGCCAGCCGGTCCGCCCAGCGGCCCAGCGCGTACGGCCGCCCGGTGAGCAGCACCAGCACCACCGGCCTGCCGGTCTCCAGGAGCGCGTCCAGCAGTTCGCCCTGGACACCCGGCAGGGCCAGGTCGGCGGCGTCGCAGCCCTCGCCGGAGGTGCCCCGGCCGAAGAGACCGGCCCGGTCACCGAGGACGGCCACGACCACGTCCGAGGACGAGGCCAGCGCCGCCGCGTCCGCGAAGCCGGAGGTGTCGGCGTCCTGGACGTCGCACCCGGCGGCGAACTCCACGGCGGCGTCCGGGAACTCGTCGCGGAGGGACTCGAGAACGGTGGGGATCTCCACCCCCAGCTCGGTGTCGGGGTGGTGGGGCAGCACGTGCGAGGGGAAGGAGTAGCAGCCCAGCATCGCCATCGCGTCGTCGGCCCGCGGGCCGACCACGGCGATGCGGCGCACCGCCGAGGGGCCGGACGGGGCCAGCGGCAGGACGCCGCCGCCGTTGGCGAGCAGCACCACCGACTCGTCCGCGAGCCGGCGGGCCAGCGCGCGGTTGCCCGGGGAGTCCAGGTCGAGGGAGCCCCGCGGCTCCGGCGACCAGTCCTCGTCGAGCAGTCCCAGCTCGCACTTCTGCAGCAGCACCCGGCGGGCCGCCCGGTCCACCAGGGCCTCGGAGAGCCGACCCTCGCGCACGGCCTCGACGAGCGGCTTGCCGTAGCAGTGCAGCGTCGGCAGCTCGACGTCGACGCCGGCCTCCAGGGCCACACGCGCGGCGTCGCCCAGGCCGTCGGCCACCCGCTGCAGGCTGTGCAGGAAGCCGACGCCGAAGTAGTCGGCGACGACCGTGCCGGTGAAGCCCCACTTCTCCCGCAGCAGTCCGGTCAGCAGGGAGGCGTCGGAGTGGGAGGGCACGCCGTCGATCTCCGTGTAGGCGGCCATCACCGACCGCGCCCCGCCGTGCCGCAGACCGTGCTCGAAGGGGGGCAGTGTCACGTCGGCGATCTCCCGCACGCCGGCGCGCACCGGCGCGTGGTTGCGGGCCCCCGCCGACGAGGCGTAGCCGGCGAAGTGCTTCAGGGTGGCGACCACCCCGGTGGACTCCAGGCCCCGGACGTACGCGGAGGCGATGGTGCCGACCAGGTAGGGGTCCTCGCCGACGGTCTCCTCCACCCGGCCCCAGCGCGCGTCGCGCACGACGTCCAGGACGGGGGCGAGGCCCTGCTGGACGCCGGCCGCGGCGAGGTCGTCGCCGACGCGGCGGCCCAGCTCCTCGACCAGCTCGGGGTCGAACGAGGCGCCCCAGGCGAGCGGCACGGGGTACGCGGTCGCGCCCCACGCGGTGAAGCCGGCCAGGCACTCCTCGTGGGCGACGGCCGGGATGCCGAACCGGTTGGCGGCCATGATGGTCCGCTGCGCCCGGGCGAGCGCGCGGGCGCCCTCGTCCGGTGCGATCGGGGCGGTGCCGTAGGAACGGGTGATCTGGCCCAGGCCGTGGGCGATCACCTCGTCCCAGTCCCAGTCGGTGGCCATCTCGTGCTGGTGCGGGGCCACGCCCGCTTCAGCGTCCGTCGAGGCGCCGACCCACACTCCATAGAGCTGTGCGGCCTTCTCCTCCAGGGTCATCCGGGAGAGGAGGTCGTCGACACGGGCTTCGGCGGTCAGTGCGGAATCGCGCCAGGGGGCGGTCATGATGCTCCTGAGAGAAAAGTGTTACTTGCCGCCGACGCCCATCGACCCGCTCACCAGGGCCCGCCGGGCCACCGGGTGAACGGCGAGGATCGGCACGCCGGAAGGAACGACGGAGTCCGACAGCGCGGGGGCGTCGTCGCCCCCGCACTGGCTGACGTAGTTGTACAGACCCAGGGCGAGGACACGCGGTTCCTCGGACCCGGGGGGAATCGGAGGGCAGAGGAAGCCGCCCCGGACCGGCAGGGCGAACGCCGCCGGCGGCAGGACGGTCACCCGGCGGCCGGACGACGCCGCTCGACCGGACGGCGCCGCTCGACCGGAAGCCGCGGTCGCGGACCGCGACGCGGGCCGGGGACGGCGGGAGCCCGACAACGACGGCAACGACAACGATGGCAACGACGCCGAGGGCAACGACGCCGAGGGCGGCGAGCGCCGTGTCGAGCAGGTGGTGGCTCACCACGGTGAGCAGGACGCCGGACAGCGCCCAGGAGGCGTGCGGCGGACCCGTCCGGGTCGTCCGCACGCCGCCCCTGGGCGCCGCGCCGGCGCGGGGGGTGACCGACCCGGTCACTTGAGCCCCTTCAACGCGTCGACGAACTCCTTGGGCGTGGACCTGCCCTGGAAGAGCTTGTCGATCTCGGTGAGCATCGGCGCGGACCAGTTCGGCTTGACGGCCTGGTCCCAGCTGAGGGTGAACGCCGGTGCAGCCTCGACGAGTTCGTACTGGAACGTGGCGAACTCCGGGTTGGGCGAGTTCTCCAGCAGCACGGCGGCGTTGGAGGTGGTGGGGATGTCGCCGTTGGCGACCAGCGCCTTGGCGTACTCCTCCGACGCGCAGGTCTTCAGGAACGCGATCACCGCGTCCCGGTTCTCGGTGCGGGAGCTCACCGACCAGTAGTTGCTCGGGTTGCCCACGACGTTCTTGATGTCGCCCGCGCCGCCCTCGTAGGCCGGGAAGGCGAACCAGCCGAGGTTCTTCCTGGCGAAGTCCTCGTACTTGCCCAGCTGGGTCGAGTACTCCCAGGAACCCATCAGGTGCATGGCGGCCTTGCCCGCGGCGAGCCGGCCCGAGGCGTCGCCGTTGTTGTACTGGACGGAGCCGAAGCCCTTGCCGAAGGCCTGGCCGTCGACCAGCTTCCTGATCTCCTCGGCCGCCCGCAGGACCGCCGGGTCGCCCCAGCCGGCCGGGTCGCCGGACTGGATGGCGCGGAAGACCTCGGGGCCGGCGATGCGGTCCACCAGGTACTCCACCCACATCAGCTCGGTCCACGTGTCCGCGCCGCCCAGCGCGTACGGGGTGACGCCGCGGGCCTGCAGCCTCCTGTTGACGTCGAGCATCTGCCCCCAGGTGGTGGGGGGTTCGATGCCGGCCTCCGCGAAGACCTTCTTGTTGAAGAACATCAGCACGGGCTGCATGCCGCGCATCGGAATGCCGTACGGACGGCCGTCGAGGGCGCCGGACTGGATGACCGAGGGCAGGAAACCGTTCTTCAGCTCGGGCGTGGACTCGATGATGTCGTGGAGGTCGATGATCCGGTCCTCGTCCACGTACGCCTTGATCGAGCCGCCGCCCCAGTTGAAGAACAGGTCGGGCGCGCTCGGCGAGCCCATCGCGGTGCGCAGCTTGGCGGTGTAGTCGCTGCCGGGTATGCGCTGCAGCTTGATGGTCGCGCCGGTCCTCTTCGCCGCGGCGGACTCGTTGAAGCGCTGGATCGCCTGCTCCTGGATCCTGGCGGCGTCGTCGCCCCAGACGAACGCCGTGAGTGTCCCGTCCTCGACGGCGTCCATGTCGTTCTCGTCGCTGTCGCCCGAGCCGCAGGCGGTGAGGCCGGCGGTGAGCAGGGTGGCGCCGCCGACGCCCAGGAACCAACGCCTGCTGTACGACTCCATGGGACACGTACTCCTCGGAAGAAGCGGTCGTCGTTGACCGCAAAAGGGACGGGGACGGGGCGTTCACGGAGCTGCCCGTTCTGCGGCTCACGGCTCGTCCGGTGGAGATGCTTTGATGCTTCCTTCGAAGGTTTCGATCGATGCCGCGAATGTTTTGGGAACCTAAGCGCGCCGGGGGGGTTCGTCAAGAGGTTGCGCAGATATACGATCCCGAACCATGACGACTCCGGAATCCGCCGAAACCCCCTCCGTGCCCCGGCAAGGGCGCACCGCGACGCTTGCCGAGATCGCACGGGCGGCCGGTGTGTCCGCTCCGACAGTTTCGAAAGTCCTCAACGGCAGGGCGGACGTGGCTCCGGCGACCCGCTCGCGGGTGGAGCGCCTGCTGCGCAGCCACGGCTACCGCAGGCGCCGGGCGGACGCCTCCCGGTCCCCGCTCGTCGAGCTCGTCTTCCACGAGCTGGAGAGCGCCTGGGCCATGGAGGTCATCCGCGGCGTGGAGCGGGCGGCGCGGCGTGCCGGGCTGAGCGTGGTGCTCTCCGAGAGCGCCGGACGCCATACGCCCGGGGGGAGTTGGGCGGACCAGGTGGCGGCCCGCCGGCCGCACGGCGTGATCCTCGTGCTGTCGGGGCTGGACGAGAGTCAGCGCACCCTGCTGACCAGCCGGTCCATCCCGTTCGTGGTGATGGACCCGGCCGGCGACCCCGGCGCGGAGGTCCCCTCGGTGGGCGCCACCAACTGGCAGGGCGGGCTGTCCGCCACCCGGCACCTCGTGGAACTGGGCCACACCCGGATCGGCGCCATCAGCGGCCCCACCCGGATGATGTGCGCCCGCGCCCGCGTGGACGGCTACCGCGCCGCCCTGGAGACGGCCGGACTGGCCGTGGACCCCGGCCTGATCCTGGACGGCGACTTCCACCACGAGGCGGGCTACCGGCTCGGCCTGGACCTGCTGCGCCGCGAGAACCGGCCGACGGCCGTCTTCGCGGGCAACGACCTCCAGGCGCTGGGCCTGTACGAGGCCGCGCGCGAGCTGGGGCTGCGGATCCCCGACGACCTGAGCGTGGTCGGGTTCGACGACCTGCCGGTGGCCCGCTGGGTTGGCCCGCCGCTGACCACCGTCCGGCAGCCGCTGACGGAGATGGCGGAGGCGGCCACCCGGATGGTTCTCGAACTCGGGCGCGAGGAGAAGCCGTCGGCCGGCGCGCGGATGGAGCTGGCGACCAGTCTCGTGGTGCGCAGCAGCACCGCTCCGCCTCCCGCCGGGGCTTCCTGAGCCGCCGAATCCCTTCGAAACTTTCGACGACGGTCCCGCCGGGTTCTCCGGCGGAAGATTCCGCACCGGGCCTGTCCGGACTTATGTTCAGGCCTGTGAGCGAGAACGAGGGGACCAAGGGGACCGAGGGGATCGGGGAGCGTGGCCGGGGAGCCGCCGCCCGGACGCCGAACAGGCGCTGGGTCAGGGCCGTCGGGTACACGCTCGGGGGAGTGCTGGTGATCGCCGCCGTGGGGGGCGGCTGGGTCTACCGGCACCTGGACGGCAACATCCGCAGCGTCGACATCGACGCGGCCCTCGGGGACGACCGGCCGCACGCGCCGGTGGGCATGCCGATGGAGTCCGCGGGGCCGTCGCAGGGCCCGGCGGAGGGCGGTGGGGCGCTGAACATCCTGCTGCTGGGCTCCGACTCGCGTGACGGCGAGGAGAACCGGCGCCTGGGCGGCGGCAGTCCGGGCAGCGCCCGGGCGGACACCGCGATGGTGGTGCACCTGGCGGAGGGGCGGACCTCCGCGACGGTGGTCTCCATACCGCGCGACACCCTGGTGACCCGTCCGGCCTGTCCGCTGCCGGACGGCGGCACCACGGCGGCGGCGCAGGGGGTGATGTTCAACAGCGCCTACGCGGTGGGGGGCCCGGTCTGCGCGGTGAAGACGGTGGAGGCCCTGTCGGGTGTACCGATGGACCACTACCTGGAGGTCGACTTCGCCGGGTTCGCCAACCTGGTGGACGCGTTGGGCGGCGTGACGGTCGAACTCGCCGAGCCCATCGACGACGACCTGAGCCACCTGCACGTCGACGCCGGGGTCCACCACCTGTACGGCGAGGACGCGTTGGCCCTGGCCCGCACCCGCCACGGCGTCGGGGACGGCAGCGACCTGGGGCGGATAGGCCTGCAACAGCAGTTGGTCAGGGCGCTGCTGGAACAGGTCGAGCGGGCCGACCTGCTGGCCGACCCGGTGCGGCTGTACCAGGTGGCGGACGCGGCCACCTCCGGCCTGACCGCCGACACCGGCCTGGACTCGCTGGAGGAACTCGCGGGGCTCGCGCGCAGCCTGAGCGGGCTCACGCCCGAGGCCGTCCGGACGGTGACGCTCCCGGTGGTGCCCGCGCCGTTCGACCGGAACCGGGTGGTGCCCGAGGAGCCGGAGGCGGGGGAGCTGTGGGCGTCGCTGCTGCCGGGGGCGCCCGCCGTCGTGCCGGAGCCCTCGGGATCAGGGGTCTCCGCGTCCGCCACCGCGTCCGCCACCGTGACCCGGCCGCCGTCCGTGCCCGGGGCGCCGTCGGTGTCCGGGCCGCAGCCGCTGCCGCAGTAACGTTCCTTCAGCGGCGACCGGGCGGGTCGCCGGACCCCGGCGGCGGCGGGCGTGCCCGGTCCGCGCCCGGCCGGCGTCAGCGCGGCAGCGGCTGTCCCAGGAGCATCATGGGAGCGCCCGCGGCGCGGGTCAGGAAGACCGTGACCGCGGCACGCCCCTGCGGCTTGGGGAGCGCCTTGCGGCGGAGTTCCTCCGGTTCGACCGCCGAGCCGCGCTTCTTCACGGTGAGCGTGCCGACCTGGCGTTCCCTGAGCAGCGCCTTGAGCTTCTTCACGTTGAAGGGAAGCGCGTCGGTGATCTCGTACCCGGTGGCGTACGGGGTGGGGCGGAGTTCGTCGGAGGTGACGAAGGCGATGGTCTCGTCGATCAGCCCGCCGCCGACCTCCTCGGCCACCTCGGCGACCAGGTGGGCGCGGATGACCGCCCCGTCCGGCTCGTACAGGTACCGCCCGACGGGGCGGACCGCCGGGTCGGGCAGGCCCCGGCCGAGCAGCCGCCGGGGGCCGGGCAGCAGCGTGGCGGCAACCTCGCCGGGGCGTGCCGCCTCGCCGAACCAGAGGACGGCCTCCTTGACGTCGCCGCCGTCCGAGATCCACTCCGCCTCGGCGTCCTCGGGGACGGCCTCGTGCGGGATGCCCGGGGCCACCTTCAGCGCGGCGGCCCGGGAGGCGCCGCGGGCGGCCCCCACCGCCCAGGACAGCGGCGGGGAGTAGGCCTCCGGGTCGAAGATCCGCCCCCGGCCGCCGCGGCGCGCCGGGTCGACGAACACGGCGTCGTAGGGGGCGGTGTCCACCTCGGTGACGTCGGCCTCCCGCACCTCGATCAGGTCCGCAAGCCCCAGCGCCTCGGCGTTGGCCCGGGCCACGGCGGCGGTCAGCGGGTCCCGGTCGACGGCCAGGACGCGGATGCCGGCCCGGGCCAGCGCGACGGCGTCGCCGCCGATGCCGCCGCAGAGATCGGCGACGGACCGGACGCCGAGGGCGGCGAATCGCCCGGCACGGTGGGCGGCCACCGAGGCGCGGGTCGACTGCTCCACGCCGTTGGGGGTGAAGAACATCCGCCGGGCGTCGTCCGGACCGAACTTCGCGGCGGCGCGGGCGCGCAGGCGGGCCTGGGTGAGGGCGGCCGACACCAGTTCGGGGGAGTGGCTCCGGCGCAGCCGGGTGGCGGCGGCGAGTTCCCCGCCGGGGGCGACGTCCCGCACCTCGTCGAGGAGGGCGCGGCCCTCGGGGCTCAGCAGCGCCGCGAACGCGGCCACGGTCTCACTCACCGTCCCATTCTCCCCGTCGGCCGCCGCGGGCCGCGCGCCGGGCCCCGGGGCTGCGCGGGCCGGGCGCGGGGCCTCGGGGCGGCGCGGGCCGGGCGCCGGGGAACGCCCTCCTCCGCACGGCTGTTTCGCGCAACCCGCCGATAAATTGGCACTCCGCTTGACCGAGTGCTAACCCCGGTCATAGTCTCAGTCTTGGCACTCGCCCCAGGTGAGTGCCAACAAGCGACGGGCAGGTCCGGCACCCGCGACGACGGATCGACCTGGTCGCCACCTCAGACAGTTAACCCCGTGAGATCTCCGAAGGGGGAGGTCGGATCGTGACGACCGCCAGCTCCAAGGTTGCCATCAAGCCGCTCGAGGACCGCATCGTGGTCCAGCCGCTGGACGCCGAGCAGACCACGGCCTCTGGCCTGGTCATTCCGGACACCGCCAAGGAGAAGCCCCAGGAGGGCGTCATCCTGGCCGTGGGCCCGGGTCGCTTCGAGAACGGCGAGCGCCTGCCGCTCGACGTCAAGGTCGGCGACATCGTGCTCTACAGCAAGTACGGCGGCACCGAGGTGAAGTACAACGGCGAGGAGTACCTCGTCCTCTCGTCCCGCGACGTCCTCGCGGTCATCGAGAAGTAATTTCACCCGCTTCCCAGAAGCACCGAGCTGCGCCCCGGGCCCCCGCGCCATAAGCCGGGCGCCGGGGCGCAGTTCGCTTTTCCAAGACTTCGTACCGCTCAGACACACCGGCGATACACCGCATTTCTCCCGAGAGGGCTGAACCGCTCCCATGGCGAAGATCCTGAAGTTCGACGAGGACGCCCGTCGCGCCCTCGAGCGCGGCGTCAACAAGCTGGCCGACACGGTCAAGGTGACGATCGGCCCCAAGGGCCGCAACGTCGTCATCGACAAGAAGTTCGGCGCCCCGACCATCACCAACGACGGCGTCACCATCGCCCGTGAGGTGGAGATCGAGGACCCGTACGAGAACCTCGGCGCCCAGCTGGTGAAGGAGGTCGCGACCAAGACCAACGACATCGCCGGTGACGGTACGACCACCGCGACCGTGCTCGCCCAGGCGCTGGTCCGCGAGGGTCTGCGCAACGTCGCCGCCGGCGCCTCCCCGGCCGCCCTGAAGAAGGGCATCGACGCCGCGGTCAAGGCCGTGTCCGAGGACCTCCTCGCCACCGCCCGTCCGATCGACGAGAAGTCCGACATCGCCGCCGTCGCCGCCCTGTCCGCCCAGGACAAGCAGGTCGGCGAGCTCATCGCCGAGGCGATGGACAAGGTCGGCAAGGACGGCGTCATCACCGTCGAGGAGTCCAACACCTTCGGCCTGGAGCTGGACTTCACCGAGGGCATGGCCTTCGACAAGGGCTACCTGTCCCCGTACTTCGTGACGGACCAGGAGCGCATGGAGGCGGTCCTCGAGGACCCGTACATCCTGATCAACCAGGGCAAGATCTCCTCCATCCAGGACCTCCTGCCGCTGCTCGAGAAGATCATCCAGTCGAACGCCTCGCGTCCGCTGCTGATCATCGCCGAGGACGTCGAGGGCGAGGCCCTGTCGACCCTGGTGGTCAACAAGATCCGCGGCACGTTCAACGCCGTCGCGGTCAAGGCCCCCGGCTTCGGTGACCGCCGCAAGGCGATGCTGCAGGACATGGCCGTCCTCACGGGCGCCCAGGTCATCGCCGAGGAGGTCGGCCTCAAGCTGGACCAGGTCGGCCTCGAGGTGCTCGGTTCCGCCCGCCGCGTGACCGTCACCAAGGACGACACCACGATCGTCGACGGCGCCGGCTCCTCCGAGGACGTGCAGGGCCGCGTCGCGCAGATCAAGGCCGAGATCGACGCCACGGACTCCGACTGGGACCGCGAGAAGCTCCAGGAGCGCCTCGCCAAGCTGGCCGGCGGCGTGTGCGTGATCAAGGTCGGCGCCGCCACCGAGGTGGAGCTGAAGGAGAAGAAGCACCGTCTGGAGGACGCCATCTCCGCGACCCGCGCCGCGGTCGAGGAGGGCATCGTCTCCGGTGGTGGCTCCGCGCTGGTCCACGCCGCCAAGGTCCTCGAGGGCAGCCTCGACAAGACCGGCGACGAGGCCACCGGTGTCGCCGTGGTCCGCAACGCGGTCGTCGAGCCGCTGCGCTGGATCGCCGAGAACGCCGGCCTCGAGGGCTACGTCATCGTCTCCAAGGTCAAGGAGATGGAGAAGGGCCAGGGCTACAACGCCGCCACCGGCGAGTACGGCGACCTGATCAAGTCCGGCGTCATCGACCCGGTCAAGGTCACCCGCTCCGCCCTGGAGAACGCCGCCTCCATCGCCTCCCTCCTCCTCACGACCGAGACCCTGGTCGTCGAGAAGAAGGAAGAGGAGGAGCCGGCGGCGGGCGGCCACGGCCACGGCCACGGTCACGCCCACTGACCCACCCCGCTCTCCCACCGAGGCCCGGCCTCCCGCGTTCCGCGGGGCGCCGGGCCTCGGCGCGTCCCCGACACCTCCACGCGGGCCCCTGCCGCCGCCGCTTCACCCGCAGGAGTCACGCCATCCCCGCGCCGACGGCCCACTCGCGCGGGTGATCCTCGGCAAGCCCTCCCACCAGCGTCACCGGCGGTGGACGCGCCGCGGGGACGTGCCGATCCACGGAAAGGTTCCGGTCGGATCGCCGTAGCGTCCTGGAACGACCGGCATCGCTTGGTACGACTGGTGGCACCGGCCGCGGTACGGGCGGGATCACGGGAGGTGCGGGGACGACATGACCTGGAACGAGTGGGAGCAGCTGAAACAGGAGGCGACGGCGTCCGCGGCCACGTCGGGCGGACCGCGGCTCGACCAGCTTCCCGCCGCCCAAGGCGCCGGCGGCCCCGACCTCAAGGTCCGGCACCAGCAACTCCGCGCCCTCGGCAAGCTCGCCGACGACCTGCGACAACGCCTCCAGGTGGACGGCGACCACGCCCGGCCCGCCACGTTCTCGGCCGGCACGGGCCTCTCCAACGACGGCCTCGACTCCGGCCACCAGGTGCTGCGGCTCGCCGAGGTGTGGAGCACCAAGCTGCATGTCCTGCTGGACGCGTGCTCCCACATCCGCAACCACCTGGGTTTCACCAGCTCACAGCACAGCGGCGACGACGAAGCGGCCGGCAGCGGCCTCGGAGCGGCGGGTGCCGGCCTGCAGCCGCTGTCGAAGATCTCCGACTACATCAAGTGACACGCACGGGGGACAGCGAATGGCGGACATCGCGACGCTGACGGTCGAGGAACTCCGACACCTCCGCCTCGGCAATCTCAACAAGGCCGTCGCGGACTGGCGGGTCATGGCGGACAAGCTCACCAAACTCGCCACGGGCGGCAGCGGTGACGTGAGCGCCCGCGACCTGGAGAGCAAGGCCAAGGCCGCCGACTGGGAAGGCGTCAACGCGACCGTCTCCCGGGAGTTCGTCACCAAGACGGCCAAACAGTTCGACGACGCGGACGCGGAGGCGAAGGACGTCCTGGGCATTCTGAGCGACCTCGCGTCGCAGATGGCGAAGCACAAGGAGAGCTTGCAGACCGCGGAGTCGGAATTGCGAGCACGGAACATCCTGGTTCTCGGGGACGGCACGATCGTCGACAACGGGCCCAAAGGCCCCACCGAGCAGCATCCTGGGGTGGCCAAGGTGTCGCAGGAGGACCTGGAGGCGGCGAAGGCGCGCATCACGCGCATCCTGTGGGAGGCCACCGAGACCGACCGCATCGCCAAGGACGCGCTGCGAGGGATCATGAAGGACGAGCACGACTTCTCCGGCGCGGGGGCGGGCAGCCTCAAGGAAGCCGACATGCGCCAAGGGCAGGCGCAGGCAGAGAAGTGGAAGAAGGACATCCTCTCCGGCGACTACAAGCAGTGGAGCGACGCCGAACTCGAAGCCTTCAACCGATCGCTCGTCCTTCACCGGGACAACCCCGGCTTCACCGAGACCTTCTTCACGGGCATCGGCGCCGCGCAGACGCTGGAGATGTGGCGGGAGCTCGCCCACCCCTACGACGGACCTGCCGAAGGCGACCGGGCCAAGCTCCTGGCGAAGGTCCAGGACAACCTCAGCATGTCCCTCGCCAATGCTTCCCATGGAGACAGCCCTGTCGTCGAGCAGTGGAAGAAGGACCTGATCGCTGCCGGCCCCAAGCAGCTGCCCGGCGACCTACCCATCGGGCCCACCGGTTTCCAAGTCATGAGTAGTTTGATGCAGAAAGGCCGCTTCGAGAACGAGTTCCTCAACGACTACGGCACAATTCTCATCACCCACGAGCGAGAGAAGTTCCGTGGCTCCGGGGAGCCCTGGTACAGCGGCATCACGCTCAACTACCCGGACAGCGGCAAGAACCCCAACGACCCGATGACCGGCTTCCTCGAAGCTCTCGGCCACAACCCCGAGGCATCGCTGGTCTTCTTCAACGAAGAGACCGGTAAGGGCGAAAAGCGCATCAGCAACTTCGAGTACCTCGTGGGAAACGGCGAACACGGACGCAAGTGGCCGGAGAACACAGACGGGCTCGACAACCTGGGTCACGCACTGGAATCAGCGACCCTGGGATACGCATACGACTCCAAGGAACCTGCGGTCCCGCCGGTGGAGACGCTTGACCAGATCACTGCGAGGAGTGAACGGACGGCGCTGGCGATGGGCGTCGTGGGCGCTTACGCGGATCCCGAACTACTGGCGAAGCACAAGGGCATTGAGGGCAGTCTCGCGAGGGAAGACGCGCAACAAGGAACTGGAAAAGCAGGCTGCCTGGATCGAGTTCGGCGCCGGAGCCCTGGTCGGTGTCGGCACGGGTCTGGTGACTGCACCCACGGCCGGCATCGGCGCGGTTGCGGTACCGATCGTCGCGGACACCGTGGGGGGTGCTGTGGAGACGGCGGTCGGAAACCACATGATGGACTGGCTCGAAAAGAACGAGTTCAAGAATGACGCGGAGTCCATCAAGTCCCTTGACGAGGCCAGGGACGTCGGGGCGAACAACGCGACCGCGCCGGTTAGGGAGTACATGGAACAGCACGGTATGACAGAGAGGGATAGACGAGCGGCGGCCAAGGACATGGAAGGTGCTTACAACGACGGCCGAAGCCTGGCAGATACGGACAACGTGGATAAGTGATGCCGAAGTTCGTGATAGGCAAGTTCGGAGCCATGGCCGCTGTCTGTCTGATGGGGTCGCTCGCGGCATGTGATGCGAACACCAACGACATGCGGCCGCGAAAGTCGGAGTCACCCGTCGAACAACCGGCGGAGCACTGCCGTCGGCTCATCGGGGCCGACGGCGTCGAGTGGGTCAAGAAGAGCCAGAGCTCCCCGATCGCGGAGTCCGACCGGGACGTGCAGGGGGAGGCGAAGGCGACCCGGCAGTTCCGACGCGAGGCGGAGAGTTGGACGGCAGCGACTGACGAGAACGGTTATGGGTGGAGCTCTCTGAAGACGGTGTGCCGGCTCGTGCACGAAGGGCGGGACGTCGGTGGCGAGCTACTCACCATCGAGTTCGGAGCGGCGGCGACCCCTTGGGAGAAGCTGCCCGAGGGCGAGTTGGAGGGCGGCGGGGTGGTTACCGCCGCTGGTGAGGACGCCAAGCTGGTCTCCTGGGAGATGGGTCCGGACGAGCCGAACGAGTATTCCGTCTTCGTGAAGTGCCGGGTCGAAGGCTCGATGTACGGCCAGGAGACGCGGGTGCCGCTCGAGGGCACGCTCACGGACGGCCTCAGCGGTGACCTCGGGGCCAACCCTCGCTTCGATCTGCTGCTGGACGCCGCACGGGTGATGGTGGAGAAGGCCGGCTGCCTCAACGGGCCGGAGTTGCCGGACCGTGCGCCAAGGGCGTGAGCGTGACCGGGAGCGGTGAGGCCAAGTGTTCACACCAGCCGCAGGCGGTCCTCGCAGACGCCGACGCGGACGGTCTGGCCCCAGGTGAGGGCGAGGGCGTCGTCCTCCATGCCGTCGCCGAAGGCCACCAGGTGCTCGGACTCCACGGTGAGGGAGAGGCGGGCGCGGGCGGTCAGCTCGCCGGCGACCAGTGAGGTGCCGGTCCCCGGCGAGGGCCAGGCCTCGCGGACGTACCAGAGGAGCCGGTCCTCGGTCGGGGCGGGGAGAGCGAGCCGGCCGGGCTCCGGGCGTTCCTGCCGGACGGAGCGGATCCAGCCGGTCGCGCCCGTGCCCGTGCCGACCAGGACGCCGGAGGACGCCTGCGACTCCGCAGCGTCGGAGGGGGCGTCGAGACCCAGCCGGTAGCGGGCGGTGCGGTGGCCGGGGGCGCCGAGGTAGATCTCGTTGAGGGCGGTCAGCCGCTGGGTGTCGTCCGCGACCGCCTCCACCATGGTGAGCTCGTCGGCCCGCGCCGACGGCCGCGCCGCGTGACGCAGCAGCCGGCCCGCGGCGCCGGGACGGTGCCGGACCAGGACGCCGGGGTTGCGGCCCGGGTCCGTGTCGACGCCGATCACCGGCTGCCCGGACAGGTACTTGGCGACGTTGGCGACCAGCCCGTCCTGCCCGACCACGACCACCACGTCCTCCGGCGCGAACAGGAACCGGTCCACGTCCCGCCGCTCCACCCGCGCCTGCCGCCAGGTCAGCGGCACCGCCGCGGCCACCTCGGCCAGCGCCCGGTGGTTGCGGGCGTGACGGTCGGCGACCTCGTCGATGCTCCGCCCGCGGGAGGCGAGGAAGAACGCGGCCTGACCGTGGGTGCCGTGCCGGGCCACCAGTTCCTCGTACTCGGTGGCCCGGTGCACCAGCACGGCGCGCGGCGCGAGGCTCATGCGGCCGGTCCCGAGTGCGTGCCGGCCAGCTTGGCCAGCAGGCCGGTGAGGACGTCCGGCGAGACGGTGAGGCTCGCGATGTCGGGCACGTGCTGGGCGAGCTGCATGCCGGTGAGGGCCCGCAGCGTCCCGGCGTCGACCTCGGCGTGCACCCGCAGCCAGGCGGCCTGCGCCTCGGCCTTGGCCGCGCCGGTCTCCCGTTCCGCCTGGGCCTGGGCCTGCGCCAGTCGCACCGTGCGCGCGGCCTCGGCCTCGGCCCGCACCGCGTCGGCGGCGGCCTGCTCCTCCGCCTGGCGGCGGGCGTTGGTGCCGTGCTGGTCGACCAACTGCTCCTCCCGCCGGGCGAGTTCGATCTTGCTGGCCAGTTCGTTCTCGGCGATGGTCCGCTCGCGCTCCACGGCCACCGCGCGCCGCTCGTACGTGGCCCGGTCCGCCTCCTGCTGGATCCGCTCCCGCGCCGGGGTGCGCAGCGCCCGCTCCACCTCGGGCTCGGGCCGCAGCGCCACCACCCGCACGGTGACGATCTCGATGCCCGTCGCCGGCAGCCGCGGCTCGGCGGCCAGCCCGGCGGCGACCCTCTCCCTCACCAGCCCCACGCCGTCCGCCAGCGCCCGCTCCAGCGGAGTGCGTGCCATCACGTCGAGCACCTGCTGCTGCGCCGACTCGGTGAGCAGCGTGGACAGTTGCTCCAGGGGCGAGCCGCGCCAGACGCCGGTGTCCGGGTCGATGGAGAAGTCCAGCCGCTCGGCGGCGACCGCGGGGTCGCCGATCCGGTAGGTGACCGTGGCCTGCACCGTGACGTCCTGGAAGTCGGCGGTGCGGGCGTGGAAGGTCATCGCCAGCTCACGGTCGTCCACCGGCACCTCGGAGAGGGCGGCGGTCAACGACCGGTACCAGAAGCTGATGCCGGGCCCCTCGTGCACCAGCCGTCCGGAACGGTGGTGCCGGATGTGCGCGGTGGGGGTTCCCCGCAGGTGGCGCATGCCGAGGCGCTTGATGATGTCAGCCATGAAGGGCTCCAGCCGTCGAACCGTTTTCGTCAGCATGACGATATAGCGCCCGGCCCTTTATCGTCAACTGGACGAGAAGCGGGTTCAGCTGTTCGATGGATGTCTATGTTGACGGTTGTCGAAGTAGCTGGCAGGGTGTCGACGGCAAGAGATCGACGTTCATCGATACACCGGCCGGGAGAAGGCAGACGTGACCGAGCAGCAGCTTCCCGTCGTCGTCATCGGAGCCGGGCCCGTCGGCCTGGCGGCCGCCGCGCACCTGACCGGGCGCGGGCTGACCCCGCTGGTGCTCGAGGCGGGGCGGGCCGCCGGGGCCGCGGTGCGGGAGTGGGCGCACGTGCGGCTCTTCTCCACCTGGAGCGAACTGGTGGACGCGGAGGCCGAGAAGCTCCTCGCCCCCACCGGCTGGACGCGCCCCGACGCCGCTTCGTACCCCACCGGCGGGGACTGGGCCGAGCGGTACCTGCAGCCGCTGGCCGACGTCCTCGGGGACGCGGTCCGCTATGGCACCACCGTCACCGGCGTGTCCCGCGCGGCCCGGGACCGGGTGGTCGACGCCGGCCGGGAGACCCAGCCGTTCACCGTGCACGTCACCCACGCCGACGGCCGCGAGGAGCGGCTGCTCGCCGCCGCGGTGATCGACGCCTCCGGCACCTGGACGCTGCCGGGCCCGGCCGGCGGCGACGGGCTGCCCGCCCCGGGGGAGAAGGCCGCCGCGGACCGGACCACCTACCGGGTGCCCGACCTGGCCGACCCCGCCGTGCGGGCCCGCTACGCCGGGCGCCGCACCGCGGTCGTCGGCTCCGGCGCCTCCGCGTTCACCGCGTTGGCCGCGTTGGCCGAGCTGGCCGCGGCGGAGGACGGCGCGGGGACGCACACCGCCTGGGTCCTGCGCCGCGGCATCTCCGGCTCCACCTTCGGCGGTGGCGCCGATGACCAACTCCCCGCCCGCGGCGCGCTCGGCCTCTCCGCCCGGGCCGCGGTGGACCAGGGACACGCCGACGCCGTCACCGGCTTCCGCACGGCGGCCGTCGAGCGGGATCGCGAGGGGCGCGTCGTCCTGGTGGCCGAGGACGGCCGCCGCCTCGATCCGGTCGACGAGGTGATCGTGCTGACCGGCCTCCGCCCGGACCTGTCGTTCCTCTCCGAGATCCGCCTCCGCCTCGACGAGCGGCTGCAGGCCCCCGCCGAGCTGGCCCCGCTGATCGACCCCAACCAGCACTCCTGCGGCACGGTCCGCCCGCACGGCCACCGCGAACTCGCGCATCCCGAGCGGAACTTCCACCTGGTCGGCGCCAAGTCCTACGGCCGCGCCCCGACCTTCCTCGCCCTCACCGGCTACGAGCAGGTCCGGTCGGTCGTCGCCGCGCTGGCCGGTGACCCCGAGGCCGCCGACCGTTCCGAACTGGTCCTCCCGGAGACCGGCGTCTGCGGCGGCGCGGGACTCTTCGACACCTCCGCCACCGGACAGGCCGCGGACAGCGGCTGCTGCACCCCGGCCACCCCTGCCGACCCGGCAACCGCGGCCACCCCGGCAACCGCGGCCACCCCGGCGGCCCCGGCAACCCCGGCCGCTCCCGAGCCGCAGGCCGTGCGGACCCCGCAGCTCCTCCACCTGGCCGAGCGCCCCGCGCAGGACGGCGGAGGCTGCTGCGGCTGAGCGAACGGGCCGAAGGAGCGGGGCGCACGCAGGACGATCCGCTGCGAGTGGCCCGGCCACGTCCAGGACGCAGAGCCGGAGGCCCCGCATGCCGTGGCGTTCGGGCACCCGCCCGGCGACGGCCGATGGGAGGCGCACCCGAGGGGGCACAGCCTCGGCCGGTCTGCGCGCGCGGCGGCGGGAGGCTCGTGGGGTTCGTCGACGTCGCGTGGGACGGCGGCACGCACACGTTCCCGCTCGACACCGCGGTCGCCCTGGAGCGGCAGGGCGAGGGGACCGGGCCGTCCTGGTCCGGCCGGCGGCGCGGGAGGCGGGGGCGGGCGGGGTGCCGGTGGCCGCGCGTCGACCCCGAGGAGCCGCTGCGCCCCTTCCACGTCGACGCGTGCGGCTTCCGACCGACGGCGGCGGGCCTGCCGGCGCTGTGACACGGCCGTGGCCGCCTCTCCAGGAGGCGGCCACGGCCGGGGACCGGAACCGGGACGGCCGGGGACCGGACCGGGACGGACGAGGACGCGGACCGGAACCGGGACGGGGACGGTCCGCGACGTCCGGATCAGCGGCTCGGCCCGTACTTCCGCCCCGCGGAGGAGGAGACCCCGCCGATCAGGTTGCGGGGGACCAGCTTGGTGAGACCCATCAGCGCCTTGTAGCGGGGGTCCGGGATGGAGAGGGTCTTGCCGCGGGCCAGGTCGTCGAGGGCGGCCGTGACCACCTTGTCGGCGTCCAGCCACATCCAGCCGGGGATGTTGTCCGTGCCCATGCCCGCGCGCTCGTGGAACTCGGTGCGCACGAAACCGGGGCACAGGGCCATCAGGCGGACCCCGTCGCCGGCGACGTCACGGGCCGCCCCCTGGGTGAACTGCACGACCCAGGCCTTGGACGCGCCGTACGTGCCGCGCGGGACGAACGCGGCGACCGAGGCCACGTTGATCACGCCGCCGCGGTGGCGCTCCCGCATCCCCTCGACCGCCGCGGAGGTCAGACGCAGCACCGCCTCGCAGTGCACCTTGAGCATCCGCAGCTCGTCCGCGAGGGGGACCTCCAGGTAGCGGCCCTTGTTGCCGAAGCCCGCGTTGTTGACCAGCAGGTCGACCGAGTTCCGGCGGTCGGAGAGGCGGGCGGCCACCGCCTCGATGCCCTGGTCGGTGGCGAGGTCCGCGGTGAGCACCTCGGCCTCGATGCCGTGCCGGTCGTGCAGCTCGGTCGCCTGCGTGCGCAGCCGCTCGGTGTCCCTGGCCACCAGCACCAGGTTGTGCCCCCGGGCGGCCAGCCGTCGTGCGAAGGCGGCGCCGAGGCCGGCCGTCGAACCTGTGATCAGAGCAGTGGTCATGGGGTCAGGTTATGCAGGCCGACGGGCCCGGGGGAGGCGGGGCGGCCGGTGGACGAACGCCGGTCAGGGCGCCTGCCGCCCCCGGTACTTCCGCACGACCTCGCGCTCCTCCGCCGGAAGGTCCTCACCGGCCTCCAGGAGGCGGGGCAGCAGGGCGCGCTCCACCATCAGCGCGCGGAAGACCAGCGCGACGGTGACGTCGTGGCCGGGGCGGTGGATCACCTCCACCGCGTCCCCCGGGCGGATCTCACCGGGGGTGAGCACGCGCAGGTAGGCGCCGGGTGCGCCCTTGGCCGTGAACCGCTTCACCCACTGCGGCTCGCCCATGTGGCCCTGGAAGGTGCCGCAGGGGATGCGCGGCGAGGTGACCTGGAGGACGACCTCGGGGCCCACCCGCCACCGCTCTCCCACCCGGGCGCCGGAGACGTCGAGGCCGGAGACGGTCAGGTTCTCGCCGAAGACGCCGCTGCGCAGCGGCCGGCCGAGATCGCGCTCCCACTCGTCGAGGTCCTCGCGGGCGTACGCGTAGACCGCCTGGTCGTCGCCGCCGTGGTGGCGGGTGTGGCAGACCGCGTCGCCGGTCATGCCGCTCGCCCCGGTGCCCTTCGGGCCGGGGGCGAAGACGCGGACGGGGCCGTCCACCGGGCGTTTGTCGATGCCGGTCAGACCGTCCGGCTGCTGGGTGTACGGCACCGCGACGGCGGACCCGAGGTTGAGCGAGAGCACCTTCATACGCCGCACGGTAGCGCCGACGGCATCAAAGCGGGAGGTGGTTTTTGCCGTTCCGCTCCAAGGCTGACTTATGCTCGGAAGGGTGATCGAGGCCCGTCATCTCCGTGTCCTGCGCGCCGTCGCCGCCACCGGTTCGTTCTCCGCGGCGGCCCGCGAGCTGGGCTGCACGCAGCCCGCCGTCAGCCAGCAGATGAAGGCGCTGGAGTCCTCGGCCGGCACCCCCCTGATCGTCCGGGCGGGCCGCGGCATGCGGCTCACCCAGGCCGGTGAGGTCCTGGTGCGGCACGCCGCGGGCATCCTCGCCGGGCTGACCGCCGCCGAGGAGGAGGTGGCGGCGATCGCCGGGCTGCGGGCGGGCCGGGTCCGCCTCGTGTCGTTCCCGAGCGGCAGCTCCACGCTGGTGCCGACGGCGCTGGCCGCGCTGCGGGCCGAGCACCCCGGCACCCAGGTGTCGCTGGAGGAGGCCGAGCCGCCGCGCTCGGTGGAGATGCTGCGCGCCGGTGACTGCGACGTGGCGCTCGCCTTCCGCTACGCGGCGGCCTCGGGCGCCGCCGAGTCGGAGGAGTGGGACGACCTGGTGGTGCGGCCGCTGCTCAGCGACCGCCTGGTGGGTCTGGTGCCCGAGGGGCACCGGCTGGCGTCCGCCGAGTCGGTGGGCATCGGCGAGCTGGCCGGGGAACCGTGGATCGCGGGCTGTCCGCGGTGCCGCGGACAGCTGGTGCAGGTGTGCGCGGAGGCCGGCTTCACGCCGCGGATCGACTTCGCGACGGACGACTACCCGGCCGTGGCCGGGCTGGTCGGCGCGGGCCTGGGCGTGGCGGTGCTGCCCCGGCTGGCGGTGGAGTCGGTCAGGGGGCGGGGCGTCCGCGAGGTCCGCGTGGAACCGGCGGTGCGGCGCGAGATCGTCGCCCTCACCCTTCCCGACCTGGAACACGTTCCCGCCGTGGCGGCCACCCTCGCCCAGCTGGAGCGCGCCGGAACGACCCGCGGCTGAGCCCGGTCGGGCTCACGCCGCCTGACGCGGCCTCA
This sequence comes from Streptomyces sp. NPDC047130, assembly GCF_040643475.1. Lineage (NCBI taxonomy): Bacteria > Bacillati > Actinomycetota > Actinomycetes > Kitasatosporales > Streptomycetaceae > Streptomyces > Streptomyces sp. NPDC047130. Next base: position 192,698 of record NZ_JBEYUK010000001.1, read on the forward strand.
CGCCGTCTCACCCCGGTAACCAGCAGAAACGTTTGCTCTCGGGCGTCGGCCGCGAGCCGCGGCGCTAGAAGTCCCCGTGGCCCCCGTGGTCCCCGAAGGGCCGGTGGTCCCCGTGGTCCCCGCGGTGCGGGCCGTCCACGTCGTGGGCCCGCGGCCCCCGGTCCGGCACCGGGACGAGGCGGTGCCGCGCCCGCCCCATCAGTTCCTCGCGTTCGTCCTCCGTGAGCCCGCCCCACACTCCGTAGGGCTCCCGGACCGCCAGTGCGTGCGCGGCGCACTCGGCCCGTACCGGGCACCGCATGCACACCTCCTTGGCCGAGTTCTCACGTGCGCTGCGGGCCGCCCCGCGTTCTCCCTCCGGATGGAAGAACAGCGAACTGTCGACCCCTCGGCAGGCGGCGTGGAGCTGCCAGTCCCACAGATCCGCGTTCGGCCCGGGAAGGCGGGAGAAATCAGCCATGGCGTGTCCCCTTGGTGCTGGTTGCCGGTTCGGCGACCGCGTACCCGCGATCAATGAAGATCTACGAACGATCTAAGGAGATGAAAATATGACTCATTGCGAATCTAGCTACAGACACCAGCAAAAGGGAAGAAAAGGGACCAAACGGGTCAGAGTGCGTGAGGAAAACTTGTGTGCATGCTGTGTGTAACCGATACGTGATGAACCCCTCACGTAGAGTGCTGAAGGCGGCCTTTCTCCCCGTAACTCTTTCGAGTGACCGTCGTTGAGAGGGCGAGGCGGTCGACGGAACAAGCGCTCGGGTGGATGATCCGAGAGGCCCACGAAGGATCGACCGCACAGGTGACGATTTCGTACCAGCCTGGAGGCTCAAGGTGACGCGCATCAGCTGCGGAGGGCGGTCATGACTTCCGTCCTCGTCTGCGACGACTCCCCGCTTGCCCGAGAGGCGCTCCGCCGCGCGGTCGCGACCGTGCCCGGCGTCGAGCGTGTGACGACGGCGGCCAACGGCGAGGAAGTCCTCCGCCGCTGGGGCGCCGACCGCTCGGACCTCATTCTCATGGACGTCCGCATGCCCGGCCTGGGCGGTGTCGAGACGGTCCGCCGCCTCCTCTCCGCCGACCCCGGGGCGCGGATCATCATGCTCACCGTCGCCGAGGACCTGGACGGTGTGGCGCTCGCCGTCGCCGCCGGCGCCCGCGGCTACCTGCACAAGGACGCCTCCCGGGCCGAACTGCGCGCCACGGTGACGCAGGCCCTCGCCGACCCGACGTGGCGGCTCGCCCCGCGCCGTCTGCGGTCCGCCGAGATGGGCGCAGCGCCCACGCTCACGGCCCGTGAGATCCAGGTCCTCGAGGGCATGAGCCACGGCCGTTCCAACGCGGAGATCGGCCGTGAGCTGTTCCTCTCCGAGGACACGGTCAAGACGCACGCCCGCCGGCTCTTCAAGAAGCTCGGCGCCTCGGACCGGGCGCACGCCGTGGCACTCGGCTTCCGCTGGGGCCTGGTCCGGTAGGACCCACACCCGTGGGTCGCCTCGATGACTGCGTCACGGCGGGGTCCCGGAGAACGCTCCGGGAGACCCGCCTGCCGCACCTGTGACGGAGACGTCAGAACCTCCCGACGGGTGCCCGATGCTCGTTTCCCGGCGGATGCCGCATCCTTGAGGATGTGGAGTTCTCGGGGACGAGTCGGTCGAGCGGAAGGGGAGGGCGCAGGGGATGAGTGCCGGCGCACCTGCTCATAACGCTTCGGTGCACAACCAGGACCGTGGCGGACCTGGCTCGCAGGCTCCAGGGCACCATGGAGCGATGCGCGACGACGAGACGACGGTGATCGGTGCCCTCGTCCTTCGTGCCGTCGACGGCGACGAACAGGCGACGCACGACCTGCTGGCCCGGGTGCACCCGCTGGCCCTGCGGTACTGCCGCACCCGGCTGTCCAGGCTCCCGGGCGACGCCCGCCACTTCGTGGAGGACCTGGCGCAGGAGGTGTGCGTCGCGGTGCTCCTGGCCCTCCCGCGCTACCGGGACACGGGCCGGCCCTTCGAGGCCTTCGTCTTCGCCATCGCCGCGCACAAGGTCGCCGACCTGCAGCGCGCCGCGATGCGCCACCCCGGATCCACGGCGGTGCCGTCGGACGAGATGCCCGAGCGGCCCGACGACTCCCTCGGCCCCGAGGAGCGGGCGCTGCTCAGCAGCGACGCCGAGTGGGCCAAGAAGCTGCTCGCCAACCTCCCGGAGAACCAGCGGGAGCTGCTGCTGCTGCGGATCGCGGTCGGCCTCACGGCGGAGGAAACCGGCCAGATGTTGGGAATGTCACCCGGTGCCGTGCGGGTCGCCCAGCACCGTGCGCTGAGCCGTCTGCGGGCGCTCGCCGAGCAGTGACGGTCACTGCGCGCGACGGTGCGACCGGCGGTTTCCGGCCACGGCGCGTCCCGACCGTGGGGCACGGCCCCCTCCGTCACCGCGGCGCGGCCGGCGATCACCCCCGGTAACCGAACGCGGGGCCGGGGTGTCACCCACCACGCCCACGAATGGTGGAATGCCGGACCCCAGGATCCCGTTAGCATGGACATCCGCACCGATCAAGGCCATTTGGGGAAGGTGTCATGACTGCAAACGTCGACGGAGTGCCCGCCAAGTTCGCGACACTCGGGCTGACCTACGACGACGTGTTGCTGCTACCGGGAGCGTCGGACGTCCTCCCCAACGCGGTCGACACCTCCACCCGGATCTCCCGGAACATCAAGGTCAACATCCCGCTGCTCTCGGCGGCGATGGACAAGGTGACCGAGTCCCGGATGGCCATCGCCATGGCCCGGCAGGGCGGCGTCGGCGTGCTCCACCGCAACCTCTCCATCGAGGACCAGGTCAACCAGGTCGACCTGGTGAAGCGCTCCGAGTCCGGCATGGTGACGGACCCGATCACCGTGCACCCCGAGGCCACCCTCGCCGAGGCCGACGCGCTGTGCGCCAAGTTCCGCATCAGCGGCGTCCCGGTCACCGACCCGGCGGGCAAGCTGCTGGGCATCGTCACCAACCGCGACATGGCCTTCGAGACCGACCGCAGCCGCAAGGTGCACGAGGTCATGACGCCGATGCCGCTGGTCACGGGCAAGGTCGGCATCTCCGGTGCGGACGCGATCGAGCTGCTCCGCAAGCACAAGATCGAGAAGCTGCCGCTGGTCGACGACGCGGGCGTGCTCAAGGGCCTGATCACGGTCAAGGACTTCGTCAAGGCCGAGCAGTACCCCAACGCCGCCAAGGACTCCGAGGGCCGGCTGCTCGTCGGCGCCGCCGTGGGCGCGAGCCCCGAGGCGCTGGAGCGGGCCCAGGCGCTGGCCGCCGCCGGTGTGGACTTCCTGATCGTCGACACCTCCCACGGCCACAACAGCAACGCCCTGTCCTGGATGGCGAAGATCAAGTCCGCGGTGGACGTCGACGTGATCGGCGGCAACGTCGCCACCCGTGACGGCGCCCAGGCGATCATCGACGCCGGCGCCGACGGCGTGAAGGTCGGTGTCGGACCCGGCTCCATCTGCACCACCCGCGTCGTCGCCGGCATCGGCGTCCCGCAGGTCAGCGCCATCTACGAGGCGTCCCTCGCCGCCCGCCCGGCCGGTGTGCCGGTCATCGGCGACGGCGGCCTGCAGTACTCCGGCGACATCGGCAAGGCGCTGGCCGCCGGCGCGGACAGCGTGATGCTGGGCAGCCTGCTGGCCGGCTGCGAGGAGTCCCCGGGCGAGCTGCAGTTCATCAACGGCAAGCAGTTCAAGTCCTACCGCGGCATGGGCTCGCTCGGCGCGATGCAGTCCCGCGGCCAGGGCAAGTCCTACTCCAAGGACCGCTACTTCCAGGCCGAGGTCGCCTCCGACGAGAAGCTCGTCCCCGAGGGCATCGAGGGCCAGGTCCCCTACCGGGGCCCGCTCTCCAACGTGCTGCACCAGCTCGTCGGCGGCCTGCGCCAGACCATGGGCTACGTGGGCGCGGCGACCATCGAGGAGATGGAGTCCAAGGGCCGCTTCGTCCGGATCACCTCGGCGGGCCTCAAGGAGAGCCACCCGCATGACATCCAGATGACGGTCGAGGCGCCGAACTACAGCGGCAAGCCGTAAGCGGAAGCACCGAAAACACCGCAGAAGGGCGGTCCCGCCGGGCGCGGGGCCGCCCTCTGCATGGGCGTCGGCGATACTGGATGACGCCTGACAAGCAGAGGGAAAGGCCACAGACGTGACTGAGATCGAGATCGGGCGCGGCAAGCGCGGCCGCCGGGCGTACGCCTTCGACGACATCGCTGTCGTCCCGAGCCGCCGCACGCGGGACCCGCAGGAGGTCTCGATCGCGTGGCAGATCGACGCCTACCGCTTCGAGCTGCCGTTCCTGGCCGCGCCGATGGACTCGGTCGTCTCCCCGGCCACCGCCATCCGCATCGGCGAGATGGGGGGCCTCGGCGTCCTCAACCTCGAGGGCCTGTGGACCCGGTACGACGACCCGCAGCCGCTGCTCGACGAGATCGCCGAGCTGCCGGCCGAGGCCGCCACCCGCCGCCTCCAGGAGATCTACGCCGCGCCGATCAAGGAGGAACTGATCGGGCAGCGCATCAAGGAGGTGCGCGACGCCGGTGTGGTCACCGCCGCGGCGCTCTCCCCGCAGCGCACGGCCGAGTTCTCCAAGACGGTCGTGGACGCCGGCGTCGACATCTTCGTGATCCGCGGCACCACCGTGTCGGCGGAGCACGTGTCCTCCTCGCACGAGCCGCTCAACCTGAAGCAGTTCATCTACGAGCTGGACGTGCCGGTCATCGTGGGCGGCTGCGCCACCTACACGGCCGCGCTGCACCTGATGCGCACCGGCGCGGCGGGCGTGCTGGTCGGCTTCGGCGGCGGCGCCGCGCACACCACGCGCAACGTGCTGGGCATCCAGGTGCCGATGGCCACCGCGGTCGCCGACGTGGCGGCGGCGCGCCGGGACTACATGGACGAGTCCGGCGGCCGGTACGTGCACGTGATCGCCGACGGCGGCGTGGGCTGGTCCGGCGACCTGCCCAAGGCGATCGCCTGCGGCGCGGACTCGGTGATGATCGGCTCCCCGCTGGCGCGCGCCACCGACGCGCCGGGCAAGGGCCACCACTGGGGCATGGAGGCGGTCAACGCCGAGCTGCCGCGCGGCAAGAAGGTCGCGCTGGGCACCGTGGGCACCCTGGAGGAGATCCTCACCGGGCCGTCCCACTCGCCGGACGGGTCGATGAACTTCTTCGGCGCGCTCAAGCGGGCCATGGCGACCACGGGCTACAGCGAGCTCAAGGAGTTCCAGCGCGTCGAGGTGACCGTCGGGGACTCCCAGCACCGCCGCTGACACCCACCCGTCACGCACGAGGGCCCGCCCACCGGTTCGTCCGGGGGCGGGCCCTTCGTCTCGTCCGGGGCGCCGGATCAGTCGCTGCCGACCTTCTTGGCGACGCTGAACGCCGCCGCGCCGCCGAGGGCGATGAAGACGAAGCTCAGGAAGTCGAGCTCCTCGCTCCAGGCCTGCTGGACGATGGAGAAGTCCTCGACCAGCACCTGGAAGAAGCTGTCGTAGGGGAGCAGCGGGCTGTCCGCCGCGAAGACGGCGATGCCGATGAGCTGGCCCAGGTAGACGGAGCCCAGCGAGACGATCGCGGCGATCGCGCCCGTCACCGGGTTGCCGCCGCCCAGCTTGCCCGCGACCAGGCCCACGAGGGCGCCCACGCCCACCGCGGCGTAGCCGATCTCCACCTCGGCCTTGCCCAGGATCAGGCCGTAGACCACGGCCGCCACCAGACCCGTGACCAGGCCGGCCACCGCGCCCAGCGCCAGCTTGCCGCCGGAGGGGAGGGCGGGGATCGCCGGGGAGCTGTAGGACGGAGCGGGGGCGCCGTAAACGGGCGCGCCTGGGTAGCCCTGCGGAGCCGGCTGGCCCTGCGGTGCGCCGCCCTGCGGCGGGACACCGGGAGCGGCGGCGTACGGGTTGCCCTCGGCCGGCTGAGGAGGCGTGGGTTGGGTCATGACAGGTCCCCCGTGGGTACGAGCGTGTGTACGAAGAGTGGGCAGAGTAGCAGTGGGGACCTGCCGTCCTCGCACGATTTCGGCCGGCGGCCGCCCGCCCGTGACCTGTCACTTCGTCAGAGACGGTGCGCCGCACCCGTCGGCGTCGCCCCCCTGGTGTCGAGCAGGAGTTGCGCCTTGACCGAGAGGCTCTGCAGGTCGTACGCCCGGTGCTGCTGGAGGAGGATCGTCAGGTCGGCGTCGGCCGCGGCCTCGTGGACGGAGTCGGCGCGGGGCACGGACCGGCCGCGAACGCGCCACTCGCCGACGTAGGGGTCGTGGAAGACCACCTCGGCGCCCAGGGCGCCGAGGTGGGCGGCGATCTCCTCGGCGGGGGAGTGGCGGTCGTCGTCGAGGTCGGGCTTGTAGGTGACGCCGAGCAGCAGGACCCGGGCGCCGCGCGCCGACTTGCCGTGCTCGTTGAGCAGGGCGGCGGCCCGGCGGGACACGTAGCCCGGCATACCGGCGTTGACGCGGCGGGCGAGTTCCACCATGCGCAGGGTCGGCCCCGCCGCGCCCGCGGTCCGGGAGGTCAGGTCGCGGGGGAGGCCGTGGCCGCCGACGCCGGGGCCGGGGCGGAACGCCTCGAAGCCGAAAGGCTTGGTCTCGGCGCAGCGGATGACGTCCCACAGGTCGACGCCGAGGTCGTGGCAGACCACCGCCATCTCGTTGACCAGGGCGATGTTGACGTGCCGGAAGTTGGTCTCCAGCAGGTGCACGGTCTCCGCCTCGCGCAGACCGCGGGCGCGGACCACGCGGTCGGTGATCCGGGAGTAGAAGGCGATGGCGGATTCGGTGCAGGCGGGGGTGAGGCCGCCGACCACGGTGGGGGTGTTGGCCGGCGTCCAGGCGCGGTTGCCGGGGTCGACGCGGCTGGGGGAGTAGGCGAGGTGGAAGTCCCGCCCGGCCAGCAGCCCCGACCCCTGCTCCAGCAGGTCGCGCAGGAAGCCCTCGGTGGTGCCCGGGTGGACCGGCGACTCGAGGATCACGGTGGTGTGGGGACGCAGCCGGGCGGCGAGGGTCCGGGCCGCGGTGGCGACCTCGGTGAGGTCCAGGCCGTCGTCGGCCGCACGGGTGACGGGGGCGCAGATGACGGCGGTGCGGACCTTGCCGAGTTCGTCGGGACGGTCGGTGGGGCGGAAGCCGCGGGCCAGCATGCGGCGGAGTTCGGCGGCGGTCAGGGATCCGGAGTCCGGTCCGAGGCGGTAGCCGAGGGTGGGGACGCCGGCGGCGACGGCGGCCTGGGCCAGCGGCAGGCCGAGCGGGCCGAGTCCGATGACGGCGAGGTCTGCGGGCATGGGTGGGCCGTCCTTCCCGATAGCCGGAGGGGGACAGGTGCGCAAGCCGGGAGATCCTCTCGGACGAGCGCACTGTCAGACTAGGAGTAAATATGACCGTTATGCGGCATTGTGGACGGCGTGCGCGTGTTGATCACGCGGATCAGCCTCAGGGGTGACGGGGCGGCAGTGACGTGCGGGAACGCCGGGCAGGTTGTCCACAGGCAGGGGACGGGTGGTGGCCGATCCACGGCGGGCCGGTGAGAATCGATCAGCACGGGTGACCCACCCAGTTCGACCGGCACCAACACGACGACAGCGTGGGAGGCAGCGGTGAGGACAGCGACACTCGGGCCGGAGCAGCGGGACGAGTCCCTGGCGGCCATGGCCGAACGGGAACTCGACGTGCTGGTGGTCGGAGGAGGCGTGGTCGGGGCCGGCACCGCGCTGGACGCGGCGACCCGCGGGCTGGTGACCGGCCTGGTCGAGGCCCGCGACTGGGCCTCCGGCACGTCCAGCCGCTCCAGCAAACTGATCCACGGCGGCCTGCGGTACCTGGAGATGCTGGACTTCGCGCTGGTCCGCGAGGCGCTGAAGGAACGCGGCCTGCTGCTGGAGCGGCTGGCGCCGCACCTGGTGAAGCCGGTCCCCTTCCTCTACCCGCTCCAGCACAAGGCCTGGGAGCGCGCCTACGCCGGCACCGGCGTCGCGATGTACGACGTGATGTCGCTGGCCCGGGGGCACGGCCGGGGGCTGCCGGGCCACCGGCACCTGACCCGCCGTCACGCCCTGCGCATCGCCCCCTGCCTGCGCAAGGACGCGCTGACCGGCGCGCTGCAGTACTACGACGCCCAGATGGACGACGCGCGCTACGTCGCCACCCTGGTGCGGACGGCCGCCGCCTACGGGGCCAAGGTCGCCAACCGGGCCCGGGTCACCGGCTTCGTCCGGGAGGGCGAGCGGGTGGTCGGCGCCCGCGTGAAGGACCTGGAGGGCGGCGGGGAGTACGAGATCCGCGCCCAGCAGATCGTCAACGCGACCGGGGTGTGGACGGACGACACCCAGGCGATGGTCGGCGAGCGCGGCCAGTTCCACGTCAAGGCGTCCAAGGGCATCCACCTGGTCGTCCCCAAGGACCGCATCCACTCCAGGACAGGGCTGATCCTGCGGACCGAGAAGTCCGTCCTGTTCGTCATCCCCTGGGGGCGGCACTGGATCGTCGGCACCACCGACACCGAGTGGAGCCTCGACAAGGCACACCCGGCGGCCTCCAGCGCCGACATCGACTACCTGCTGGAACACGTCAACTCCGTGCTGGCCGTCCCCCTCACCAGGGACGACGTGGAGGGCGTCTACGCCGGTCTGCGGCCGCTGCTGGCCGGGGAGTCGGAGGCGACCAGCAAGCTCTCCCGCGAGCACACGGTGGCGCACCCGGTGCCGGGCCTGGTGGTGGTCGCGGGCGGCAAGTACACGACGTACCGGGTGATGGCCAAGGACGCGGTGGACGCGGCGGTGCACGGCCTCGACCGGCGGGTCGCGCCCTGCGTCACCGAGGAGATCCCGCTGGTCGGCGCGGAGGGCTACCGGGCGCTGTGGAACGCGCGGGCCCGCATCGCCGCGCGCACCGGACTCCACGTGGTCCGGGTCGAGCACCTGCTCAACCGGTACGGCTCGCTCGCCGAGGAGGTGCTGGAACTGATCGCCGAGGACCCCTCGCTGGCCGCGCCCCTCCCCGGCGCCGACGACTACCTGCGCGCCGAGGTGGTGTACGCGGCCCGCAGCGAGGGCGCGCTGCACCTGGACGACGTGATGACCCGGCGCACCCGCATCTCCATCGAGACCTTCGACCGCGGCACCCGCAGCGCGCGGGAGGTCGCCGAGCTGATGGCCCCGGTCCTCGGCTGGGACGCGGAGCGGGTGGACCGGGAGGTGGAGTACTACGAGAAGCGGGTGGAGGCGGAACGGGAGTCGCAGCGTCAGCCGGACGACCTCACGGCGGACGCGGCGAGGCTCGGGGCGCCGGACATCGTCCGCTCCTGACGGCCCTGGCGGCCCCTCGCGGGGGACGCCGTGCCGGCCGGACCGTCGGCGCCGTCCCGCGGGCGGGCGCAAGGGGCCGTGGGTGTCGCGGGGCTGCGTCGGGCCGGTGTCGCCGTCCCGGCGGCTCGTGGGCCGCGCCTCCCGGCCGGCCGTGCGGAGAGGACGGCGTCGGAACGGGCCGTGACGCCATCGCGACGGGCCAGGGCGGGCCAGGGCGGGGCAGCGTCTCGGCGACGGGCGGTCGTTGCCGGTCCCGGCCCGAGCCGGGAGCGGGCTCCGGCCCGTGCCGGGGGCGGGTTTTGGCCTGTGCCGCAGGCGGTGCCCGGCCCGTGCGCGGCGACGCGCGGAGTGCGGGCACGCCGCGGGCTGCGGGGCCGTCTTCGCGGCGTCTCAGGGCGGTTCCCGGGCGCTGCTCGACGGCTTCCGGGCGGCTCAAAGCCGCTCCAGGCCCTCTCCGGGCCGGTGGGACGGCCGCCCAAGCCCTCTCCGGGCCGGTGGGACGGCCGCCCAAGCCCTCTCCGGGCCGGTGGGACGGCCGCCCAAGCCCTCTCCGGGCCGGTGGGACGGGCCGCTCCGGCCGCCTCGGGGCCGGTGGGACGGGCCAGGGGCTTGGCCGGGACCGGGTGGGCGGCGGGGAGCGAGGTGAGGGGATTCGTCCGCCGTCGGGGGTGGACGGGGCGGTTTTCGCCGGTACCGTCGGCCACGGTGGCAGCCCGTCATCGGTCAAGCACGGCAAGCCGGTTCATCCCCACCCGGCGGCCCGTCCACTTGTCGGGTGGGGGACAATGGAGGCTCTGTCAGGGCGGGTTGCATGAGGGGACGCATGTCGGAGACGGAGCGGGCGGGGACACCTCGTCAGGACAGGACCGGACGTCTCCTCGCCGGGCGCTACCGGCTGGAGTCGGTGCTCGGCCGAGGCGGCATGGGCACGGTCTGGCGGGCCGAGGACGAGACGCTCGGCCGGAAGGTCGCCGTCAAGGAACTGCGATTTCCGGCCAACATCGACGAGGAGGAGAAGCGCCGCCTGATCACGCGCACCCTGCGCGAGGCGAAGGCGATCGCGCGGATCCGCAACACCAGCGCGGTGACCGTCTACGACGTGGTCGACGAGGACGACCGGCCGTGGATCGTGATGGAGATGGTCACCGGCAAGTCCCTCGCCGAGGTGATCCGCGAGGACGGCACGCTCAACCCGCGCCGCGCCGCCGAGGTGGGCCTCGCCGTCCTCGACGTGCTGCGCTCCGCCCACCGCGAGGGCATCCTGCACCGCGACGTGAAGCCGTCCAACGTGCTGATGGCCGAGGACGGCCGGGTGGTCCTCACCGACTTCGGCATCGCCCAGATCGAGGGCGACCCCTCCCTCACCTCCACGGGCATGCTCGTCGGCGCCCCCTCCTACATCTCCCCGGAGCGCGCCCGCGGCCACAAGCCGGGCCCCGCCGCCGACCTGTGGTCGCTGGGCGGCCTGCTGTACGCGGCCGTCGAGGGCGTGCCGCCGTACGACAAGGGCTCCGCCATCGCCACGCTCACCGCGGTGATGACCGAGCCGGTGGAGGAGCCCCGGCACGCCGGACCGCTGCGCGAGGTCATCCTGGGCCTGCTGGACAAGGACCCCGCCAAGCGGCTGGACGACGCCAAGGCGCGTGCCCTGCTCGGCGCCGTGCTCTCCGGCACCGCGGCCGAGGCCGAGTCCACTCCGGTGGACGCCGTGCGCACGGTCCCGCTGCCCGACGAGGAGCGCGAGGGCTCCGCCGCACTGCCCCTCACCGGCACCACCCCCCGCCCCGCCGCCGGCGGCTCCGGGACGGACGCCGGGGAGCCCGCGGGCGGGACGGCCGCGAAGTCCGCCGCCACGCCCGCCACGCCCGCCACGCCCGCCGCGCGGCCGGGCTGGCCCGTGATGAGCACGCCCGCCGACATGCCGGAGCGGCCCGTCGCCCCCGCGTCGTCGAAGCCGGGCGGACCGGGCGGGCCGGGCGGCTCCCTCGGGGACGTGTTCTCCCGGCGGTCCGTGCTGATCGCCGTCGCGGTGGTCGCGGTCCTCGCCGTACTGGTCGCCGTCCTGGTCAACACGCTCGGCGACGGCACGGACGATTCCGGCGGCCGGGGCGACGTGGCGGCCAGCGGCGAGCCCGAGCCCGGCGACGGGACGTCCGGCTCCTCGAAGGGTTCCTCCGGCGAGCCCGACGACCGCACCTCCCCGGGCGCCTCCGACGACGACGGCGCGGCGGACGACAAGGGCGGGGACAAGGACGGCGACGAGGGCGGCGGCAAGGGCGGCGACAAGGGGTCCGGCACCTCCGAGGACGGTCTGCTGGAGACCACCGATTACACGTCGCCGCAGGGCTTCACCATCGGCCTGCCCGCCGGCTGGCGCTACCGCTCCAGCGACAAGGCCGGCGCCCGCTTCACCGGCCCCGGCGACCAGCGCCTGCTGATCGGCTGGACCAGCACCCCCAAGGACGACCCGGTGGCCGACTGGGAGCAGCAGGAGAACTACATGGCCCGCGACCAGTACCGGCGGATCCGGATAGAGGCGGTGGACTTCCGCGGCTGGAACGCGGCCGACTGGGAGTTCACCTACGCCCAGGGGGGCACCAAGTACCGGGTGATCGACCGCGGGTTCGTGGTGAGCCCCATCCAGGGCTACGCGCTCATGTACACCGCGCCGTCCGCCGACTGGGACGGTGACCGGCGCAAGGACACCTGGGACACCCTCACCGCCACGTTCCGGCCGAAGTCCTGATCCGACGGGGCCGCGCGGTGGCAGGATGTCGCATCGGAGCAGCGGGTGTCGGCCACGGCACGTATCGTGAACCCGCGCGGACCGTACGCAGAGGGAAGAACGGCCGGAACACGGCGCACACCGAACGGAACTGACCGACCGGGCGGAGCGGGGAGGGTCTGGTGGACGACTACGCGGGACGGATACTCGCCGATCGCTATCGCCTGCCCCTGCCCCCGTCCGGCGAGGACCGGTACGACCTGGCCGAGGGCCTGGCCTTCGACACCTACAGCGGCCAGGAGGTGCGGGTCCGTCAGATCCCGCTCCCCGAGGTCGTCGAGGCCGAGGTGCTCGACGCCGACGGGCTGCCCGAGGGCTTCAGCGCGGCCGCGCGGTACGGCGGGAGCCGGGACGAGGAGCCCGCCGAGCCGGCGGTGCGCCGCGCCCTGGAGGCGGCCCGGGAGGCGGCGCGCATCCCCGACCACCCCCGCCTGGACCAGGTCTACGACGTGTTCGCCGACGGCGGCTCCCTCTGGGTCGTGGGCGAGGCCGTGCCCGGCCGACCCCTCGGGGACCTGCTCACCGAGCGCCCGCTGACCCCGTACCGCGCCGCCGAGGTCGCCGCCGACGTGCTGATGGCGCTCCGGGTCCTGCACGCGCACGGCTGGGTCCACCGCAACATCACCCCGCGCACGGTGCTGGTCTGCGACGACGGGCGGGTGGTCCTCGGCGGTCTGGCCGCCGGAGCCGCCGAGGAAGCCCTCTGCGGCTACGACCCCGTCCCGCCGGAGACGCCGCCGCTGGACGCCCCGGAGCCGCCCGCGCCCGAACCCGGGACGTCCGGCGGCCCGGACTCCCCGGCCCCCGACGCGCCCGCCGTCACCGCCCCGCGCACCGTTCCGGGCCTGCCCGCGCCCTCGCCGTCCTCCGACAGCTGGACCCCGGCCCCGGAGGCGTCGCCGTGGCCCGGCGCGGACGGCCCCGCGTCACGCGGCGAGGACGCGCCGTACCGCGCGGTCGCCGCCTACCAGGAGGGCGCGCGTGCGGCGGCCGCCCGGGTGGACGAGGCGCGCGGCGCCGGCCGGAGCCTGGAGGAACACGCACCCGGCGGGCGCCCGGCGCTGCCCGGGGCCCGCACCCCCGTCGAAGGCGTGCCCGCACCGGAGAAGCCCGCCGACCCGCCCGGCCGGATAGCCGATCCGTACGGCGTGCAGGGGCGGCCGTCGTGGCACGGCGTCGAGCCGCGCCCCGGCACCTCCGTCACCTGGCCGACCCCGCCCGGGTCCGAGCCGGCCGCCGATCCCGTCCCCCGCCCGGCGAACCCGCCCGTCCCGCAGCAGGGCGGGCCCTCGCAGCACGCCCCGGTGCCCCCGGCGGTCCCGACCGTTCCGGCTGCCCCGCAGGTCGCCCCGCCGGTCGCGCCGCCGGGTCGCGGTCCGGCCACCGCGCTCGCCGCGGAGCGGGCCCGGCAGGCGCGGATGACGGTGGTCGGCGCGGTCACCGAGCGGTGGGCGCCCGAACAGGCCCACCCGGTGCACGACAACTGGCAGCTCGCCGCGCCCGTGGGACCGGCCACCGACCTGTGGGCGCTCGGCGCGCTGCTGTTCCGCGCCGTGCAGGGGCACGCCCCCTACCCGGAGGACTCCACCGCCGAACTGGTCCAGCTGGTGTGCGCGGAGCCGCCGGCCTTCGCCGAGGAGTGCGGCCCGCTGCGTCCCGTCGTGGAGTCCCTGCTGCGCCAGGACCCCACCGACCGGCCGGACGTCGAGGAACTCGCCGGCTGGCTGCGCTCGATGGTGCGGTCCGCGCCGGAACCCGAGGCGGGCGCCAACGTCATCGCCCTGCCGCCGGCCGACCCGGAGCGGCTGCCGATGGTGCGCGGCAAGGGCGAACTGGTCCGCCGCCGCCGGGGCTCCCGCAAGGACGGGGCCGTCCGCGCCCGCCACCGCCGCGCCGCCGCCGAACACCCGGAACGCGCCGCACGCGCCGAACGACCCGTACGCGCGGACCGGCACGCACCGCCGGAGCGGCCCGCACGCGCCGAACGCGCCGAGCGGGCCGTGCCGCGGGAGCGTGAGCAGTCACCGCGCAACCTCGGGCGGACGCTGCTCGTGGCGATCCTCCTGCTGCTGGTGGCCGCCGTCGCCTACGCCGTGCTCTTCATGCCGAAGGCCGGGGAACAGGCCGGCGAGCAGGGCCGCTCCGGCAACTCCTTCCCCGCCGGCACCCCGCGGAGCACGCCGCCCCCGGACGACGCGGAGCCGTCCCCGTCGGCGTCCGCGAAGGACCCCGCCCGGCCCTCCGACCCGCCCAAGGGCGACCTCGCGGAGGGATTCACGCTCCGCGAGGACCCCGAGGGCTTCGAGATCGCCGTCGCCGGCGGCTGGGACCGCGCACCCCGCAACGGCCAGGGCCAGGTCGTCTACTCGCGGGGCGACTTCCGGCTGATCGTCGTGCCCGGACGGGACAGCGCCGAGCAGTACGGCCGCGACCCGCAGGTCTACCAGCAGGAGCACGAGCCCGAACTGCAGCCCTACCGGGACTCCACCTGGGCCGGATCGGGCGGCCTGCGCCGCATCGAGGTGGGCGGCAAGGTCATGGCCGAGGGCGAGTTCACCTGGACCGACGACCAGGGACGCAAGATCTACGTGCGCAACCTGGCCATCCTCGACGGCGGCCGCTACCACGTGGTGCAGCTGCGCGGACCGGAGGCGGAGAAGGACCAGGTGACCCGGCTCTTCGAACAGGCCTCGGCCACCTACGAGTACACCCGCTGACGGTCCACGCCACCCGCTGACCGTCACGGCTCTGTGACCGCTCGCCCGGGACGGTGGATTCGTGCGGGCCGGGCGCGATAGGGATGGACGCATGAGCAGCAACGGGGGAGCCGGCCACCGGCCCGAGGAACCGACCAGCTACGGCCTGCAGCCGCCGGCTCCGCGCGGCGTGCCCGACCGGCCGCCGGCGCCGCACGGCGTGCCCGCCCAGCAGCCGCCGGCGCCGTACGGGGTGCCCGCCCAGCAGCAGGCGCCCCACCCGGCCGCCCGTCAGGCGCAGCCGACGCCGCAGCACGCCCACGCGCCCGCACCGCCCCACCCCGCGACGCCGGCCCAGCCCCACCCGCACGGGCCCGCCCCGGCGACGCCGGAGCGGCCGCCCGCCCAGGACCCCGGCACGGGGCGCCTGATCGCGGGCCGCTACCGGCTGCTCTCCCGGCTCGGCCACGGCGGCATGGGCACCGTCTGGCGGGCCGTGGACGAGACGGTGGGCCGCGAGGTCGCCGTCAAGGAGCCGCGGGTCCCGGACCACCTCCCCGCCGAGGAGCAGGAGAAGCTGTACACCCGGATGCGGCGCGAGGCGACCACCGCCGCCCGCACCGACCATCCCGCCGTGGTCACCGTCCACGACGTGGCGCTGGTCGACGGCCGGCCGTGGATCGTGATGGAGCTGGTCCACGGCCGCTCGCTCGGCGACATCCTCCAGGAGGGCACGCTCGACTCCCGCGAGGCCGCCCGCATAGGACTCGAGGTGCTGGGCGCGCTGGAGGCGGTGCACGCGGCGCGGATCCTGCACCGGGACGTCAAGCCGGAGAACGTGCTGCTCGGCAGCCACGACCGGGTCGTCCTCACCGACTTCGGCATCGCCCAGGCCGAGGGCGACACCAGCCTCACCGACACCGGAGCCTTCGTCGGCTCGCCCGAGTACGTCTCCCCGGAGCGGGTGCTGGGGCAGCGGCCGGGGGAGGCCTCCGACCTGTGGTCGCTGGGAGTGGTGCTGTACGCGGCCACCCAGGGCGTCTCGCCGTTCCGGCGCAGCAACGTTCCGGCGACCCTGCAGGCGGTGCTCAACTCCGAGCCGCCCGCGCCGTCCGCCTCCGGTCCGCTCGCCGAGGCGATCACCGGGCTGCTCCGCAAGGACCCGGCGCACCGGCTGGACCACGCGGGCGCCCGCCGCCTGCTGGAGACGGCGCTGCGGCCCCCGGCCCCGCCCGCCCCGCCGCGCCCGGCCCCGCCGCGCGCCGGCGGGGTGTGGGTGCCGAGGAAGGCGCTGTTCGGGGCGGTGGCCGGCCTGCTGGCGACGGTGCTGGCCGTCTGGACGGTGCTGGCCGACCCGTTCGCCGGTCCGCTGCCGGACGGCTGGAAGACCCACCACCGCAAGGCGCTCGGCGTGAGCGTCGGCGTGCCCGGCAGCTACGAGGTCATCGAGCCCAAGGAGACCGACTCCCAGCAGGACAAGGTCACCTTCTCCGACCCCAGCGGCGCCATTCGGGTACAGGTCGAGCGGTACTCGCGGGACGACGTCCTGCGGGACGTCGCCGTCAGCCCGGACGCCCAGATGCACGCGGAGAACGACGAGTTCGTCAAGGACGGCGAGTACGCCTTCGACATGCCGGAGAACCCCACCACCACCCCCCGGCCCGGACTGAGGCACCAGGACCGGCCCGCGGCGGAGAACGTCGTCGGCTTCGACACCACCGACTCCCAGGACCCCCGCCCGGTCGAGATGCGCTTCTTCTACTACGAGAACACCGACGAGCGCATGTACCGGGTCGTGATCGCCTACCCGCGCAAGGGCGACGTCACGGAGCGGGGCAGGGAAGTGGCGCGGCGGACCATCGAGAACCTGGTCTTCGACCCGGTCTGACGCGACGCCCCGGTGCCCGGGTCGGACGCCGCCGCCGGGCCCGCGACGCCCGCCGGGCGTCATGTGGCCGAAACCGGTCCGGAAGAGTTGCCGGAAGAGTTCTGCGCACCGGTTTCCCGTCGCACAACCCCTGATCAGGGCTTTTGTGCCAGCGATCACTGGCATGATGTGTCCACGAGGTGAAGGGGGGTTACCGATGGGTACCCAAAGTGTTTCGACCGTCATACCCTGCGCGTCATGACGGAGACGCAGGCCCCGCAGGCGCGGAGGACGGACAGCGGCACGGCCGGCACCAATCCGGTGGCCGCCGCGCCGTCCGGCGCGCGCGCCATCGCCGACGTGGTGACGCCGGAACTGGTGGCGCGGCTGACCAGGGGTGTGACCGGTACCGGCCTCACCTTCAACCACAGTCCGTTCACCGGCGAACGGCTCGCCGACCTTCCGGAGACCTCCGTCGAGGAGGTCGCGACGGCGTTCGAGCGTGCCCGCGCGGCGCAGAAGGCCTGGGCCGCCGTCCCGGTGCGCCGCCGAGCGGCCGTCCTGCTCCGCTTCCACGACCTGGTGCTCCAGCGGCAGGCCGAGATCCTCGACCTGATCCAGGCCGAGACCGGGAAGGCCCGCCTGCACGCCCACGAGGAGCTGCAGGCCGTCGCCATGGCCGCCCGCCACTACGGCAGGAAGGCCCCGGCCTACCTGGCCCCCAAGGGCCACCTGGGCGCGGTGCCGGTGCTCACCAAGGTCGAGGAACTGCGCCACCCGCGCGGGGTGATCGGCCAGATCGCCCCCTGGAACTATCCGCTGGAGCTGTCCGTCGGCGACGCGCTGCCCGCGTTCGTGGCGGGCAACGCCGTGGTGATGAAGCCGGACACCGAGACCGCGCTGACCGCCCTGTGGGCGCGCGAGACGCTGATCGAGGCCGGGCTGCCCGCCGACGTCTGGCAGGTCGTCATCGGCGAGGGCCCGGTGGTGGGCCCCGAGGTGGTCCGCCACGCCGACTACGTCTCGTTCACCGGCTCCACCCGCACAGGCCGTGAGGTCGCCGAGCGCGCCGCCGCCCGCCTGGTCGGCGTCTCGCTGGAACTCGGCGGCAAGAACGCCATGCTGGTCCTCGAGGACGCCGACCTGGACAAGGCCGCCGAGGGCGCGGTGCGCGCCTGCTTCTCGACCGCCGGCCAGCTGTGCATCTCCATCGAGCGGCTCTTCGTCCACGCGTCGGTGGCCGACGCCTTCCTGGAGCGGTTCGTCGCCCGGACCAAGGCGCTCAGGCTGGGCAACTTCCTCGGATACGGCGCCGACATGGGGTCGCTGGCCAGCGAGCGCCAGATGGAGACCACCATGCGGCACGTCGAGGACGCGGTCGCCAAGGGCGCCACGGTGCTCGCCGGCGGTGTCGCCCGGCCCGACGTCGGCCCGTACTTCTACGAGCCGACCGTCCTGGACGGCGTCGAGGCCCCGATGTCGGTCTGCTCCGAGGAGACCTTCGGCCCGGTCGTCTCGGTCTACCGCTTCGCCGACGTGGAGGAGGCCGTGGAACGGGTCAACGGCACCGACTACGGCCTCAACTCGTCGGTCTGGTCCAAGGACACCCGCCGTGCCCGGCGCATCGCCGCCCGGCTCCAGACCGGCACCGTCAACATCAACGAGGGCTTCGCGCCCGCCTACGGCAGCGCCCGCTCGCCGATGGGCGGCATGAAGGACTCCGGCCTGGGCCGCCGTCACGGGGCCGAGGGCATCCTCAAGTACACCGAGGCGCAGACCGTCGCCGTGCAGCGGCTGATGCCGCTGGCGCCGTCGTTCGGCCTCAGCGACGAGCAGTACGCGACCGTGCTCAGCATGGGCCTGAAGGTGATGAAGGCCTTCCGCCTCCGCTGACCGCCCCGCGGCGGCGGGCCGCACCCCACCCGCCGCCGCACCACACCCGTCCCGCCACCCGCCTGTTCCGCCACCCGCCTGTTCCGCCACCCGCCTGTCCCGCAGCAGTCGACCACCGCAGCCGATCACCGCACCGGACCCTTTACCGCCGCACCGGACCGACCGGTCGGACCGTCGCACCGGACCGCCGTACCCACCGCCCGCCCGGTTCTCAACCGTTCTCAGTGAGGAGCGCGCATGTCGCAGGAGAACGCTTCGCAGGAGAAGACCGCAGGCCTTCCCGACGCCCCGCAGGACCAGCAGCCCCACGACTACGACGTGGTCGTGGTCGGCTCCGGCTTCGGGGGTTCCGTCACCGCGCTCCGGCTCACCGAGAAGGGCTACCGGGTCGGCGTCCTGGAGGCGGGCCGCAGGTTCACCCGGGAGACCCTGCCGAAGAACTCGTGGGACCTGAAGAAGTTCCTCTGGGCCCCGCAGCTCGGCATGTACGGCATCCAGCGCATCCACCTGCTGGGCAACGTGATGGTGCTGGCCGGCGCCGGGGTCGGCGGTGGCTCGCTCAACTACGCCAACACCCTGTACGTGCCGCCGACGCCCTTCTTCAAGGACCCGCAGTGGAAGGACATCACCGACTGGGAGGAGGAGCTGAAGCCGTACTACGACCAGGCGCAGCGCATGCTGGGCGTACGGCTCAACCCCACCATGACCCCCTCGGACGTCCACCTGAAGGCGACCGCCGAGCGGATGGGCGTCGGCGACAGCTTCCACCTGGCGCCGGTCGGCGTGTTCTTCGGCGACGGTGAGGACGCGGACGGCAGCGTCACCGCGCGGCCCGGCGAGGAGGCCGCCGACCCGTACTTCGGCGGGGTCGGCCCCAGCCGCAAGGCGTGCGCCGAGTGCGGCGAGTGCATGACGGGCTGCCGCCACGGCGCCAAGAACACCCTCAACGAGAACTACCTGTACCTCGCCGAGAAGGCCGGCGCGACGGTGCACCCGATGACCACCGTGCGGTCCGTCACCGAGGACGGTCACGGCGGGTTCCTGATCGACGCCGTCGGCACCGACCGCAAGAGGCTCGGCAAGGGGCGCGTCTTCCGCGCGCGTCACGTGGTCGTGGCCGCCGGCACCTACGGCACGCAGACGCTGCTGCACCGGATGAAGGCGGGCGGGCAGCTGCCCCGGATCTCCGGCAAGCTGGGCATGCTCACCCGCACCAACTCCGAGGCGCTGGTGGGCGCGCAGACCGACGACCGGCGCTACCGCCGGGTGACCGGGCAGCCCCAGGTCGACTTCACCCGGGGCGTCGCCATCACCTCGTCCATCCACCCGGACGCCAACACCCACATCGAACCGGTCCGCTACGGCAAGGGCTCCAACGCGATGGGCGCCCTCACGGTGCTCCAGGTGCCCTACGCCGCCAAGGGCACGGGCCCGGCGCGGGTCCTGGGATGGCTGGGCAACAGCCTGCGCCACCCGTGGCTGACCCTGCGCTCGCTGTCCAACCGGCGCTGGTCGGAGCGGACCATCATCGGCCTGGTGATGCAGTCCCTGGACAACTCGCTGACCACCCACCTGAAGCGCACCGGCTTCGGCAAGGGCCTGCTCACCGCCCGGCAGGGCCACGGGGCGCCCAACCCGAAGCAGATCAAGGCGGCGGTGGAGGCGGCCTCGCTGCTGTCGGAGGAGATCAACGGTTTCGCCGGCAGCAACGTCGGAGAGCTCACCGGCATGCCGCTGACCGCGCACTTCCTGGGCGGCTGCCCCATCGGCGACTCGCCGGAGACCGGTGTGATCGACCCGTACCACCGGCTGTACGGATACCCGGGGATCTCCGTGGTGGACGGCTCGGCGGTCTCCGCCAACCTGGGCGTCAACCCCTCGCTGACGATCACGGCGCAGGCCGAGCGGGCGATGTCGTTCTGGCCCAACAAGGGCGAGGAGGACCCGCGCCCGGCTCAGGGAGAGGCGTACCGGCGACTGGCCGCGGTGCCGCCGCGGACACCGGTGGTGCCCGAGAAGGCCTTCGCGGCGCTGAAGCTGCCGTTCCTCGGCATGCCGGTGGTGCCGCCCAAGAAGGCGGACGCGGTACCGGCGTCTGCCTCTGCGTCGGCGCCTGCGCCGGGGGCGGCGTCGGGGGCGGCGTCGAAGCCGTCCGAGGCGATCACCATGCCGAGGCCGGCCGAGACGGACCTGGTGGACCCGCCGACCGTGGAGGCCGCGGGGACGGCCGAGTAGCGCCTGCCCTCGACACCACCGGCAGCACTGACACCACTGGCATCACTGGCATCACCTCAGGACCGGGACCGTGGGTGGCGGTCCCTGTCGGCCGGCTCCGGGCGTCCCCGGAGCCGGCCGTTTTTCCGGTTGGACCGGGCTGCTGTCCCCTGCCGTCCGGTCACCACCCTGGAGCGACGGTCCCACGGCGCACGGCACGGTGTTCCGTGCGCCTCATCGCTCCAGCAAGCCACGCGTGGGTTTTTTCGGGAGCCGTGCCTGGCCGGCACGGACAACCGGACCAACGAAGCGTGCGGGTGGACGGTCACGGTCCCGGACGGGTGACCGTGCGGCGGTCGGGCGTCGACCGGGGGCGGCGGCCACGGCCACGGTGGCGGTGGCGGGCCGGCGGGGCCGGCCGAACCGGTGGGGCTCTTCGGGACGGCGGTTCACACGCGGCCGCGGGAGAGCTCCAGGATGGTCATCGCCAGGGAGGTGCCCGGCCGGCCCAGGGCGTCGCGGTAGCGGGAGAGGACCTCCATCTCGCGGGACAGGTTCACCCGGCGGCCACCGGCGGAGATGCGGGTCTGCTGGATCACGGCGGACACGGCCATGCGTTCCTGCACCAGCCCCAGGATGCGGTCGTCGAGGGCGTCGATCCGCGTCCGGGCGTCGGCGATGACGTCGGCCGGGTCGGTGCCCCGGGCGGTGGGAGCGGTGGGAGCGGTGGCGGTGGCAGCGGTGGGGCCGGTGGACGCGGGGGCGGTCGTGGGGGTGATGCTCATCGGGGTCTCCTCCGTGGTGTGCGGTGAGGCCCCGGCGCCGGTGGGTCCGGGAGAACGACAGGCGCCCCGGGCCTTGCCGGCCCGGGGCGCCTGGGAAGTCGCTCTGCGGTTATCCGCGGTGAGCAGCACGACCATGGCAGCCGGCGGGCCGGGTGCCATAGGTAAACGCGTAGCTCGAAAGCGCGGACATGAGGCCAGTATGGCCGGAGGGGCGCACGAGCTCCAACCCGGCCCGCATCGTGAGACCGCGGTCCACGGTGAGGCGCCGCCGCGGCGGTGGTGCCTCGGCGGTGGCGCCGCGGCGGTGGCGCGGTGACCAGGGCGGTCACCGGGCGTGCCGGGCGGCGCCGGAGGCAGGGCCGTCGCCCCGACCGAGGTCAGGGCGGGGCGGGCCGTGCGGGCCGTGCTGGCCGGGCGGGGGTCAGGTCGCGGGGTCGTCGCCGGACTCCCGTCCGGAGCGGAGGGTGCGGGCGACGAGCCCGGCCGCCCCGGCCAGCGAGAGGCCGCCCACCACCAGGGGGATCGCCACGAACCACGGCACGCTCCACTCCCCGGCGGCGTCGCCCGCGAAGAGCACGCCTGCCGTGATCAGGACCAGGCCGGCCGTGAACCGCCCCGGCTGGAACTCATGGCGCCACACGGGTCACCTCCACGTTCCCCGCGCCCACCTCGAGGCGCAGGTCGATCGTCCCGGCCGGCCGTCCGTCCCGGCCGTCGCCGTCCCCGCCGTCCGCCGCGGGCAGCGTGTACTCCTCGATCAGCCCACCGCCGAGGCCGGTCTCCTTCCCGGCGGCGGCGGGCGAACGGATGTCGCCCATGCCGACCTCGATCCGGGTCCTGACCCTCAGGTCGTCCGGGACGATCACCTCCAGCCGCCCGGTGCCGACATTGGCCTCCACCGGCACCGTCTGCCCGTCCGTCACCGGAAGGCGCGTCAGGTCCAGTCGGGCCAGGCCCATGCCCAGCTGATAGCCGTCGCGGGCCGCCGCGGCGGAGGCCGGACGCCACTCCACACGCATCCAGTCCGCGTCGACGCTCCTCGGCAGGGCCGCCGACACGGTCAGCAGGGCCGCAGTGACCAGGCCCCAGAAGACCGTGCCCGCGCCGGTGCGGCCGAGGAAGGCGCTGACGGCCAGGCCCAGGCCGAGGACCAGCAGGGCGCAGGCCAGGCCCTGCTGGACGGCACTGACGGCAGGGGCGCCGTCCCGGGCCAGGCCGGTGGCCAGCACGCCCGCCGCCACGGCCAGCAGGAACACCGTCCCGCCGAGGGAACGGGGGCGCGGCCGCGCGCTCCGGGTCGGGACCGCGCTCGGAGGCCGGTCGGCCGGGGCTGCCGCGGCGGTGGCCCCGCCGCGGGAGATGGTGAGCGCCGCCGCGAGGTCCCTGCCGGAGGTGTGCCGCAGGTCGCCGGGGCCCCACAGGTAGCCCGTGCCCCCGACGAAGGTGCCGTCCTTGACGATTGGCTCCCGCCACCAGGAAGGGCCCGGCACCGAGACCGGGGGAGCCTGGGCCTCGGGCGGGGCGTCCGCCGCGGCCTGGGCGGCCAGCGGGTCCGGTCCGGGAGCGTCCCGGTGACGGGACCAGTACCCCGCCCCGGCCAGCAGCAGGGCGAGCACCGCGCCGAAGCTCAGCACCCCGCCGTTGCCCAGCATGGACAGGAACACCCCGCAGCCGACCAGGGCGAACAGCACCGAGGCCAGCGCCGGACCGTCCACCCGGCCGGTGAGCAGGCGGCGTATCTCGTTCTCCTCCTCGCCCTCGTACGGGACGAGGAGCCAGGCGAAGCCGTAGAAGACGAGACCGATGCCGCCGGTCGCCGAGAGCACCGCGAGGGTGATCCGGAAGATCACCGGATCCATGTCGCACTGGCGGCCCAGACCCGCGCAGACCCCGCCCAGCATCCTGTACCGCCGGTCGCGCCGCAGCGGCCGCGGTTCCCGCTCCTGTTCCGGCCGCTCGTCGGCGGTCGCGGACGCACCGGCGCGCCGCCCCGCGTCGGTGGACGCGGGGTCGTGCGGGTGGTGGTGATCCGTCATGCCTTCATGGTGACGGGCGGGACGGCCCGGCGGGAGTCGCAACGACCCTGGGAAGACCCTGAGATCCTCCCCCGAGGTCCCGAGGTCCCGAGGTCCCGAGGTCCCGAGGTCCCGAGGTCCCGAGGTCCCGAGGTCCCGAGGTCCCGAGGTCCCGAGGCTCCGGGGCACCTGGGGCGGGGCCGAACCGGCACCGGCGCACCGACGCCGATGCCACCGCCACCGACCGGGCGGATCGAGGCGCAGGGTGAGGCCGAGGCCCACGGCACGCCGGGGCGACCCGCCGCGGAGTGCCCCCGGTCCCGGGCGGCGGCGGCCTGCGGCCCGGCGCCCCGCGTCCCGGCGTCCCCGCGTCCCGGAGGGGAACTGTTCGAGGCACGCCGGGGTGGGGATCAGGGTCCTCTCGGGGGCGGACCCTGATGACCCGGAGGGCGCGGCGTGTGACGATCGTGGCATGCCGGAAGCCGCAGCAGTACTCGACGAACAGCGGCCGCCGCGCAAGCTCTACCGCAGCGGCGACGGACGCTGGCTCGGGGGCGTGGCGCGGGGGCTCGCCGGGCATCTCGGCCTGCCCGTGGCCTGGCTCCGCCTGGCCTTCGTGGGCCTGTTCATGGCGCAGGGGCTGGGCGCGCTGCTGTACGCGGCGTTCTGGTTCTTCGTCCCGCTGGGTGTCGGCGGTGTCGGGGCGGCGGACGGCAGGAAGCAGCAGACCGCGTCGGCGTCCGGGGCGGCCTCGCCGCGCCGACTGGTGGCGCGCAAGCCCGACCGGGGGCAGTTGGTCGCGCTGTTGCTGATGGTCGTGGTCGCGCTGGTCTTCGTGGGCAGTGTGGACCTCGGCGGCGGGACGCGGGCCTACCTGTGGCCCGCGGTGCTGGTCGCGGCCGGTGTGGCCCTGGTGTGGCGTCAGGCGGACAACGCGCGGCGGGCCCGCTGGGTGGAGGTCGGCCGCCGTCGCCGCACGGTGACGCTGGCCCGCGCCGCGGCGGGTGTCCTGCTGGTGACGGCCGGCGTCTCGGGGATGTTCGTCCTGCAGGGCTCGGCCGCCCATCTCGGGTCGGTGCTGCAGGCCGCGCTGGCCGTCCTGGTCGGCGTGGCCCTGCTCGCCGGCCCTTACCTGGTGCGGATGACCCAGGACCTCTCCACGGAACGGCTGATGCGCATCCGCGCGCAGGAACGCGCCGAGGTGGCCGCCCACGTCCACGACTCGGTGCTGCACACGCTGACGCTGATCCAGCGCAACGCCGACAGCCCCGGCGAGGTCCGCCGGCTGGCCCGGGCCCAGGAGCGCGAGCTGCGGGCCTGGCTGTACCGGCCGGAGGGCTCCGGCAAGGAGGAGGAGGCCGAGCCGGAGACGCTCGCCGAGGCGGTCCGGAGCACCGCCGCCGAGGTGGAGGACAAACACGGTGTCCCCATCGAGGTGGTGGTGGTGGGCGACTGCCCGCTCGACGAGAAACTGGCCGCCCAGATCCAGGCCGCGCGGGAGGCCATGGTGAACGCCGCCAAGTACGGTGGCGACGGCGGGCCGGTCCAGGTCTACGCCGAGGTGGAGGGGAGGACGGTGTTCGTGTCCGTCCGCGACCGCGGCCCCGGCTTCGACCTGGACGCGATACCCGCCGACCGGATGGGTGTCCGGGAGTCGATCATCGGCCGCATGGAACGCAACGGCGGCACGGCCCGTGTGCGGGCCGCCCCCGACGGGGGCACCGAGGTCGAGCTGGAGATGGAGAGGGCGGAGAGGACGTCATGAGCGACGCGACCGGAGCCACCGGCCCCGAGGGCACGGGCATCGAGGCGGGCACGGGCGGCGAGCCGGGTGCCGGACGCCGGGTGAGGGTCGTGCTCGTCGACGACCACCGCATGTTCCGCACGGGGGTGCGCGCCGAGATCGGCGAGACGCAGCGCACCGGCGTGGAGGTGGTCGGGGAGGCCGCCGACGTCGACCAGGCGGTCACGGTGATCACCGCCACGCGGCCCGAGGTCGTGCTGCTCGACGTCCACCTGCCGGGCGGCGGCGGCGTCGAGGTGCTGCGCCGGTGTGCGGGACTCGCCTCCGACCCGGAGCAGCCGGTCCGCTTCCTCGCCCTCTCGGTCTCCGACGCCGCGGAGGACGTGATCGGCGTCATCCGCGGCGGCGCCCGCGGATACGTCACCAAGACGATCACCGGGTCGGACCTGGTCGACTCGGTCTTCCGGGTCCAGGAGGGCGACGCGGTGTTCTCGCCCCGGCTGGCCGGCTTCGTCCTGGACGCCTTCGCCTCCACCGACGCGCCGCCGGTGGACGAGGACCTGGACCGGCTCACCCAGCGGGAGCGGGAGGTGCTCCGGCTGATCGCCCGCGGCTACGCCTACAAGGAGATCGCCAAGCAGCTCTTCATCTCGGTGAAGACGGTGGAGTCGCACGTCTCGGCGGTCCTGCGCAAGCTCCAGCTCTCCAACCGGCACGAGCTGACCCGCTGGGCCACGGCCCGACGCCTGGTCTGACGGCGGGCCGACCCCGCCGCCTCTCGCTTCCCCGTCCCGCCCCTCCCCGTCCCGCCCCTCCCTGTCCTGCCGCTCCCCGTCCTGCCGCTCCCCGTCCCGTCCCGCCCCGCTCCGAGCGATCAGGTTCCCGCTCAGACCACGCGGGTCGCCCCGGCGAAGGGCATCTCGTCGATGGGGGCGATCCGGACCGGGGCCGAGGGATTCGGCGCGTGGATCATCCTGCCCTGGCCGATGTACATGCCCACATGGGTGACGCCGGGGTAGAAGAACACCAGGTCGCCCGGGCGGAGCTGGGAACGGGACACGCGCCGCCCCGCGTCGATCTGGGCGTAGGTGGTGCGGGGCAGGGAGACACCCGCGGAGCGGTAGGCGGCCTGGATCAGTCCCGAGCAGTCGAAGGCGTTGGGCCCGGTGGCGCCCCAGACGTACGGGCTGCCCAGCTTCCGCTGGGCGTAGGCGATGGCGGCCGCGGCGCGGGAGTCGGGCGCGGCGATCCTGCCGCCGGTGGCCTGGGCGCCGGTGGCCTGCGTGCCGGAGGACCCGCCGCCCCGTCCCGGTGACGCTTCCGCGCCGCCGCCCGACGTCTCCGCGAGGCGGGCGCGTTCCTCGGCGGTCAGCCGGGAGAGCAGCCGGCGGGCCTTCTCCAGCTTCCCGGTGACGGTCCGCTTGTGCCGCTCGGCCCGCTCCTGCTGGTCGCGCAGTCGCTCCAGCTCGGTCCGGGCGTCGTCCCGCACCTCGTCGAGCTCGCGGATCTGCTGCGACACGGAGGCGATCTCCGTGGCCTGGAGGTCGCCGGCGCGCTGGGCGAAGCCCGCGTCCCGCAGGAAGCGGTCGGGGTCGGAGGAGAGTGCCAGCTGCATGGTGGGGTCGAGACCGTTCCCCGAGCGGTACTGGGCGGCGGCGGCCGAGCCCAGTGCCTCACGCGCCTCGTTCAGCTCCTCGGCCCGCCGGGCTGCCTCGTCCTGCAGCTGGTCCACCCGGCGTTCGGCGGCCCGGGTCCTCTCCTTGGCGCCGTTGTACTTCTCGGTGGCCGCCTCGGCCTCCCGGTACAGCTGGTCGACCTCTTCCCTGACCTGTTCCGGCGTCGGCTTCGGCGCCGCGTGTCCGACTCCCTCGAGTCCCGCCGAGGCCGCCGCTCCCGCGAGTACCGCGGTGAGCAGGGTGCGTGCCCTGCCGCCGCTCCGGTGCTGTGAGGGTTTGCGGTGCGATGCCACGTTGGAGTCCACGTCCTTCCGTACGTCCCGCCCCACTGGCGGGACGGTCACACATCCGGCGGCGGCCCGCACAGGGGAGGCGGGCCGCCGCCGGACCTTCGATGGGGTGGCCGACGCCGTCCGGTCGGGACGACAGGCGGGGGAGCCGGTCACCTGGGGGAGGACGCTAATCCGGTAGGTCACCATCCGGTAACGGTTTGTGCGGAGATGACTCCAAAGAGTCACCGGGTGTCCGAGGGAGTGGTGTGGCGTTCCGGTGATGACGGATTGCTGTGCCGTCACGACCGTTTGCGCATGTCCGGGGCGGGTGGGGCGGGAGGGGCGTTACGCGGCGGCCCGCCGCGTGCGGCGCCGCGGGCGGTGGCTAGGCTCCCCGGCATGGACGTACTCCTGCACATCTTCGTCGGCCTTCACATCATCGGTATCGCCGCGCTGCTCGGCGGTTTCTTCCACCAGATGAAGGCCATCGGTCAGGGCACCGCCCGCTTCACCCCGGGCATGCTGCACGGCGCCCTCACCATGCTGGTCACCGGCATCGTCCTGGTGGGCCTCAACGAGGCCCAGGGCGCCTCGGTCAACCACATCAAGATCGGCATCAAGCTGCTGCTGCTGATCGTGATCCTCGGCCTGGTCTACGTGAAGCGCGACGAGGAGCGGGTGTCGAAGGGGCAGTTCGCCCTGGTGGGGGCGCTGACGACGGTCAACGTCTTCATCGCGGTGCTGTGGACGTGACGCCGCGTCCGTGACGCGTACCGCGACGGCCCGCACGCCTGGAGCGTGCGGGCCGTCGCGCGTCCCCGGGGCATGGGGCGGGCCGTCGTGCGGGCCGCCGGGGGCCGGACCGGTCAGGAGGGGCGCACGACGCTGTGGATGGAACCCTCGCCGTCGTAGTAGATCGACTCCTCGCGGACGTTCGTGCCCGGCTTCGGAGCGTGGATCATCATGCCGTCGCCGATGTAGACGCCCACGTGGGTGACGTCGTCGTAGAAGAAGACCAGGTCGCCCGGCTGCGCCTGGGAGACCGGGACGGTGGTGCCGGCGTTCACCTGGTCGTAGGTGGTGCGCGGCAGGTCCACGCCGGCGGCCTTCCAGGCGGCCTGGGTGAGGCCCGAGCAGTCGTAGGAGTCCGGGCCGGTCGCGCCCCACACGTAGGGGAGGCCGATCCGGGCCTCCGCGAACGCGACCGCCTTCCGGCCCTGCGAGGCGGACGCGTCGGTGGAGCCGCCGGATCCGGTGTCGCCGCCGGTGGATCCCTCCTCGGCGGCCTCCTCGGCCGCCGCCTCCTGGCGGGCCTTCTCCTCGGCGGCCTGCTGCCGTGCCAGCTCCTCCGCCTTGCGGCGGGCCTCCTCCTCCTTCTTCCGCTCGATCGCGGCGAGCCGCGCCTTCTCCTCGGCGGTCAGCTCGGCCAGCAGTTCGCGGGCGTCGCTCAGCTTCTTCTGGACGGTCGCCTTGCTGGTGCGGAGCTCCTCCTCGGAGGAGCTCAGGGTCTCCATGCTCTCGGAGGCCTCCTGCCGCTTCTCGGCGGTGGCGGCCTGGCGCTCCACGAACTCGTCGACCGCCTCCTGCTGGCGGGCGGTCAGGCGGTCCATCAGCTGGGCCTGGCCGAAGTAGTCCTCGGGGGCCTCGGCGAGGAGGAAGGTGGCGGTGTCGGGGAGCGCGGTGCCGGAGCGGTACTGGGCGGCGGCGTACGAACCGAGCTTCTCGCGGGCCTCGTTCAGCTCGTCGGTGCGCTCGGCGACCTCGTCGAGCAGCGTGTCGAGCTCCTTGCGCCGGGCCTCGCTCTGCTCCTTGGCGGAGTTGTACTTCTCGGTCGCGGCCTCGGCCTGGCGGTAGAGGGCGTCGACCTTCTCCTGGACCTCTGCGAGGCTGGGGCGGTCGGACGGGGCGGCCTGGGCGGTCTGGCTCAGCAGGGCCACGGAGGTGAGGGCGACGGTCGCCAGGGCGGGGGTGCGTATGCCCGCGAGCAGGCCCGCAGGGCGGGGTTTTCGGTGTGACGCCAAGGCGGCGACTCCTTCCGTCTCCCGCCTACCGGGTTAGCTGTCGGGTTCGGGCGGCGGTTCCGGAAGGGTTGCCCTACGGTCCGGCGGGGCCGGAACGATTCACCCCAGGTGGCGCGTGCGGGTCCCCGGCTCCGGCGCGGGGCCGGACTCGGCGGGGGCCGCACGGACCGGCGAGGTTCGCCGGTCGGGGTCGGACGGCCCGCGCGGCACGTTAGCCAACCCGTGGGGTCCGTGTGAAGGACGGTGTGCGATATGCCCGATACGTTTTCGTGACCTTGGCCCGAGCGTGGCGCTCCGTCACACCCAGGCAGCTCGTGGTAGTCACGCCTCTCCTCGCCACTCCACGCCTCTCCTCGCCACTCCTCGCCACGCCCCGCCCCTCCCGGGCGGTGGCTCCGCAAGGAGGTGCCGTGCGGACGCGGAGGGTCACTCGGTGACGTCGACGACCACCCGGTTGGTCTCGAGACCGGCCGCGGTGACGACCTGGACCTCGACGCGGCCGGGCTCGACATCGGCGGGCACCGGCACCGTCAGCACCGTGTCGGACGGGTTGCTGAAACCGCCCGCCACCGGCACCAGCGGAACGTGGACGTTGACCGCTCCTATCCGGACGACCATCCGCGACAGCCGGTCCGCGCCCTGCGCCCCCGGCGGCACGAAGCCCGCCCCGCGGATCTCGATGTCGTCGCCGGTGCGGATCGGCCCGTCGAGGTCTCCCGCCTCCCGGGCCCGCACCACGGAGAGCACGACCGGACGGCCGCCCTCCGCGTACTTGCCGGCCAGGTAGGTCGCCGCCGAGATCAGCACCACCACGGCCAGCCCCCACGGCAGGTCGGGCAGCTGCTCCGGTTTGCGGGCCAGCCGGACCAGGCCGAAGACCAGCGCCACCGCGGAGATCACGACGTACTGGATGTCGGCGAAGCTGCCGCGCCCGGAGTCGTCGGTCAGCAGGTCCGCCGCGCGGGGCCGGTGCGCGCGCACCTTCTGCAGCCGCTGCCCCTGCACCCGCAGGCTCACCACCCGGCGGACCAGCACCGCGATGGCGCACACCACGGCCAGCACCGTCACCACGCCCGCCCCGCGCGCCAGGTCGAGGCCCGCGATCAGCGCGTCACGCTCCCGGTGCCCGGAGGCGGCGGCCAGCTGGCCGGCCAGGGTGAGCACGGCGAAGGCGGTGAACAGCACCCACGCGACGGCCACCGCGCGCGAGGTGGAGAGGCGGTTGTCCTCGCCGATCACCGGCGCGAGCACGCCGCCGCGCGCTCGGTGGTACCAGGAGGCGGCGGACAGCGCGGCGGCCGTCACCAGGGCCGCGAGCAGCCCCGCCGTGCGGGCCGGCGTCCACCCGGCCCCGATCGCGGTGAGCGCCTGCACCAGCAGGAGCAGCAGCACCGCTCCCCACACGGCGTAGAGCGTGACCCGCCACAGCCGCGCCAGCCAGGCCTGGCCCTCGGCCCGGCTGCGCTCGGCGACTTCCGCGGCGGACTGGGTGAGCTCGTCGGAGACCCACTGCCGCGAGGCGGAGGCCGAGTGGGCGACCGCGGCGGGCAGTCCCTTCCCGGCGGCGTACTCGTCCCGCTGGTGGAGGAAGGCCGCCACGGCCTTCCGGTGTCCCGCCCGGGCGCCGTGCGGACAGTCCCCGCACGTGCAGCCGCCCCCATGGGTGTCCTTCGCCGCGTCGGCGCCCTGCCGCGCCTCCTGCACCGCCACGCCGTGTCCGCCTTCCGCAACGATCGTCACAGCGGCAACTCGCCTGCCGCGTAGGGGAATTGTGCCGTACCGCCCACCCCGTCCGGTCCACGGGGCCCGCTGCGCCGCGGGGTCCACCGGGAGCGGGGGGCGCGTCTCGGCCTCTCCCTTCACAACCGTTCCGGCGCCCTGCGGGTCTCGGTCGCGGCCCAACATTTTCGGCCCGTTTCCCGGCGACGGCGAAGGGCGCCGTCCGGAAGACCGGACGGCGCCCTTCGTCACGCGGTGGTGGGAGAGGTCACTCCCACTCGATGGTGCCCGGCGGCTTGGAGGTGACGTCCAGCACGACGCGGTTGACGTCCCGCACCTCGTTGGTGATGCGGGTGGAGATCCGCTCCAGCACCTCGTACGGCAGGCGCGACCAGTCGGCCGTCATGGCGTCCTCGGACGAGACCGGGCGCAGCACGATCGGGTGGCCGTAGGTGCGGCCGTCGCCCTGGACGCCCACGCTGCGGACGTCCGCGAGCAGGACCACCGGGCACTGCCAGATCTTGCTGTCCTGGCCGGCCGCGGTGAGCTCCTCGCGGGCGATGGCGTCGGCCTCGCGCAGCAGGTCCAGGCGCTCCTTGGTGACCTCGCCGACGATGCGGATGCCGAGGCCGGGGCCCGGGAAGGGCTGGCGCTGGACGATCTCCTCCGGCAGGCCGAGTTCCTGGCCGACCATCCGGACCTCGTCCTTGAACAGCTGGCGCAGCGGCTCGATCAGCTTGAACTCGAGGTCCTCCGGCAGGCCGCCCACGTTGTGGTGGGACTTGATGTTGGCCGTGCCGGTGCCGCCGCCGGACTCGACGACGTCCGGGTACAGGGTGCCCTGGACGAGGAACTCGACGGGCTGGTCGCCCGGCGCCTCGGCGACGATCTCGGCCTGCGCCTGCTCGAAGACGCGGATGAACTCCCGGCCGATGATCTTGCGCTTCTCCTCCGGGTCGCTGACGCCAGCGAGCGCGGTCAGGAACCGCTCCTCGGCGTCGACGACCTTGAGCTCCACGCCGGTGGCGGCCACGAAGTCCTTCTCGACCTGCTCGGTCTCGCCCTTGCGCATCAGGCCGTGGTCGACGTAGACGCAGGTCAGCTGGTTGCCGATGGCCTTCTGGACGAGCGCCGCGGCGACCGCGGAGTCGACGCCGCCGGACAGGCCGCAGATGGCGCGCTTGGTGCCGACCATCTCGCGGATCGCGGCGACCTGCTCGTCGATGACGTTGCCGGTGGTCCAGGTCGGGCTGATGCCCGCGCCCCGGTACAGGAAGTGCTCGAGGATCTGCTGGCCGAACGTGGAGTGCATCACCTCGGGGTGGTACTGCACGCCGTACAGCTTCTTGGCGTCGTTCTCGAAGGCGGCGACCGGCACGACGTCGGTGGAGGCCGTGACCTCGAAGCCCTCGGGGGCGGCGGAGCAGGCGTCGCCGTGCGACATCCACACCGGCTGCTCGTCCGGGGTGCCCTCGAAGAGGGTGGAGCCCGACCGGCTCACGTGGAGCTGGGTGCGGCCGTACTCACGGGCGCCCGTGTTGTCGACCTGACCGCCCAGGGTCTGCGCCATCAGCTGGAAGCCGTAGCACATGCCGAAGACGGGGACGCCGGCCTCGAAGAGGGCGCGGTCCAGGGTCGGCGCGCCCGGCTCGTACACGGACGAGGGGCCGCCGGAGAGGATGATCGCCGCCGGGTTCTTGGCGAGGATCTCCTCGACCGGCATGGTGCTCGGCACGATCTCGCTGTAGACCCGGGCCTCGCGGACGCGGCGGGCGATGAGCTGGGCGTACTGCGCACCGAAGTCGACGACCAGGACGGTGTCGGGGGCGGCGGACGCAGCGGTGGGCGCTGATGACACGGGGGGCCTTCCGGCGTCAGGGTGTGGGTCTGTCCGCCCAATTCTACCGGTGTGCGGAGAACGCCGTGCCCGCCGGCGGGCCGCCCCGGGCCCTCGCGGCAGGCCCCGGGGCGGGACCTTCGTCACACCGGGACGGGCCGGTGGTGCGACACCCGGACGCGCAGGGGCGTCGCACCCGGACACACCGGGGCGCGACATCGGGACGCGCCGGGGCGCCCGTGCAACGGTTCGGGGGCGGTTTCGTCCACCGGCCACGGGTGTCGGTCCGGGCACCTAGACTCGGAGGGCGATGAGCAGCCTCTTTGACGAAAGCTACCTGGCGAGCCTCCAGGCCCCTCCGGCCCACGACGAGGCCCCGCCGCCGCCCGACGAGGAGCACGGCGAATACCCTCCGGAGCCGATCCCGGACGACCTGTTCGCGGGCCGCTTCGACGTGCCGCCCGCCCGGGACGCCTACTACCGGGACGGCGCCCCGCGCCCCGCGCTGAGCGGCGCCGCCCTGCTGGACGGGCTGAACGAGAACCAGCGCGCCGCCGTGCGGCACGCCGGGTCCCCGCTGCTCATCGTGGCCGGAGCCGGCTCCGGCAAGACCCGGGTGCTGACCCACCGCATCGCCTACCTGCTCGCCGAGCGCGGCGTCCACCCCGGCCAGATCCTCGCCATCACCTTCACCAACAAGGCGGCCGGGGAGATGAAGGAGCGCGTCGAGCAGCTGGTGGGCCCGCGCGCCTCCGCGATGTGGGTGATGACGTTCCACAGCGCCTGCGTGCGCATCCTGCGCCGGGAGAGCAAGCGCCTCGGCTTCACCTCGTCCTTCTCGATCTACGACGCCGCCGACAGCAAGCGCCTGATGGCGCTGGTCTGCCGCGACCTGGACCTGGACCCGAAGCGGTTCCCGCCCAAGTCGTTCAGCGCGAAGATCTCCAACCTGAAGAACGAGCTGATCGACGAGGAGGACTTCGCCGCCCAGGCGACCGACGGGTTCGAGAAGACCCTTGCCCAGGCCTACGCGATGTACCAGTCCCGCCTCCGCGAGGCGAACGCCCTGGACTTCGACGACCTGATCATGACGACGGTCAACCTGTTCCGCGCCTTCCCGGACGTGGCGGAGAGCTACCGACGCCGCTTCCGGCACGTCATGGTCGACGAGTACCAGGACACCAACCACGCCCAGTACGCGCTGGTCCGTGAGCTGGTGGGCGGGGCATCGGAGACGCACGACGAGGACGTGCCGCCCGCCCCGGAGGACGTGCCGCCGGCCGAGCTGTGCGTGGTGGGCGACGCCGACCAGTCGATCTACGCGTTCCGCGGGGCGACCATCCGCAACATCCTCGACTTCGAGGAGGACTACCCGAACGCCACGACGATCCTGCTGGAGCAGAACTACCGCTCCACGCAGACCATCCTGAGCGCCGCCAACGCGGTCATCGAGCGCAACGAGTCCCGCAGGCCCAAGAACCTGTGGACCAACGCCGGCGCGGGCGCCAGGATCACCGGCTACGTCGCGCCGTCCGAGCACGACGAGGCGCAGTTCGTCGCCGACGAGATAGACCGCCTCACCGACGCCGGCGACGCCAAGCCGGGCGACGTCGCGGTGTTCTACCGGACCAACGCGCAGTCCCGTGTCTTCGAAGAGGTCTTCATCCGGGTCGGGCTGCCCTACAAGGTCGTCGGCGGCGTGCGCTTCTACGAGCGCAAGGAGGTCCGGGACGTCCTCTCCTACCTGCGCGTGCTGGCCAACCCGGAGGACGCGGTGCCGCTGCGCCGCATCCTCAACGTGCCCAAGCGGGGCATCGGCGACCGGGCCGAGGCGATGATCGAGGCGCTGGCGCGGCGGGAGCGGATCAGCTTCCCGCAGGCGCTGGTCCGCGTCGACGAGGCGTACGGCATGGCGGCCCGCTCGACGAACGCGGTCAAGCGGTTCAACACGCTGATGGAGGACCTGCGCACGGTGGTGGAGTCCGGCGCCGGCCCGGCGACGGTCCTGGAGGCCGTGCTGGAGCGGACCGGCTACCTCGCCGAGCTGCAGGCGTCCACCGACCCGCAGGACGAGACGCGGATCGAGAACCTCCAGGAGCTCGCCGCGGTCGCCCTCGAGTTCGAGCAGGAGACCGCGGAGGCCGAGGGCGGATCCACGCTCGCCGACTTCCTGGAGCGGGTCGCGCTGGTCGCCGACTCCGACCAGATCCCGGACGAGGAGGACGGCGACGGCGTCATCACGCTGATGACGCTGCACACCGCCAAGGGCCTGGAGTTCCCGGTGGTCTTCCTGACCGGCATGGAGGAAGGCGTCTTCCCGCACATGCGGGCGCTGAGCCAGACCAAGGAACTCGAGGAGGAGCGGCGGCTCGCCTACGTCGGCATCACCCGCGCCCGTGAGCGGCTGTACCTGACGCGCGCCGAACTGCGCAGTGCGTGGGGGCAGCCGTCGTACAACCCGGCGTCGCGGTTCCTGGACGAGATCCCGGACGGGCACGTCGACTGGAAGCGCAAGGGCGGCTCGTCCTCGGGCGGCGGCTTCGGCAGCGGCCCCGCGGCGGGCGTCGCGGCTTCGCTGTCGTCCTCGCGGGCCCGTTCCTCGGCCGCGGGCGGTTCCGGCTTCGCCACGCGGCGGGCGGGGGAGAAGCCGGTGGTCGACCTGTCCGTCGGCGACCGGGTCACCCACGACCAGTTCGGTCTCGGCACGGTGGTCGGCGTGGCCGGGGCGGGCGACAAGGCGCAGGCCACGATCGACTTCGGGGACGGCAGCCCGAAGCGGTTGCTGCTGCGGTACGCGCCGGTCGAGAAGCTGTAGCGGGGCCCGCGGCGACGGCACGCCGCCGTCGCCGCGGCGGCCCGGGGGTGGCGGCCCGTGGCGCGGTGGCGGAGGGGCTGTTTCGGTGGTGGTCGAGGGTGCTGCCGCGTCGGTGGCGGAGGGTTACCGCTCGGCCGTC
This sequence comes from Streptomyces sp. NPDC047130, assembly GCF_040643475.1. Taxonomy (NCBI): domain Bacteria; kingdom Bacillati; phylum Actinomycetota; class Actinomycetes; order Kitasatosporales; family Streptomycetaceae; genus Streptomyces; species Streptomyces sp. NPDC047130. Next base: position 228,519 of record NZ_JBEYUK010000001.1, read on the forward strand.
AGGTCGGGTCGATGCCGTGGCTGCGGAGCCAGGCCAGGGGGTCGACCGCGCCACCGCCGCCGGGGCGGACCTCGAAGTGGAGGTGCGGGCCGGTGGAGTTGCCCGAGTTGCCCGAGTAGGCGATGGTGTCGCCGGCCTTCACGGCCGTGCCGTCGGCCAGCTTGTACGTGGAGAGGTGGCAGTACCAGGTCTCCGTGCCGTCCTTGGCCGTCACGATCATCATGTTGCCGTACGCGCTGTTGTACTGGGTGCGGACCACCCCGTCGGTCGCGGCCAGCACCGGCGTGCCGTAGGAGACCGGGAAGTCGATGCCGGTGTGCACCGACATCCAGTTGACGCCCGCCGCGCCGTAGTAGGCGCTGAGACCGTGCTGGGAGACCGGGCTGGCGAACTTGGGGCGCAGCCGCTCCTTCTTGGCGGCCTCCTCCGCGGCCTTCCTGATCTCGGCCTCGCGCTGGGCCTCGAGGTCGATCCGCTCCTGCTCACGGCTGGCGCGGTCACCGAAGTCGGCGGCGGCCACGGTCACTTCGCTGAACTGCGCGGAGACCTTGTCGTTGGCGACGGAGGGTTTCACCGGCTGGGCGTCGGACGCGGCCTGGGTGGTGGTCTCCTCGGCGGCGCCGCCCACCGAGGCGGCGGCGACACCGGCCACGCCCATCACGCAGACCGAGGGCACCGCGACGGTCAGCAGGGCGGACCTGCGGGCGGGGGTGCGGCGGCGTCCGCGGGAAGCGGACCGGGGGACGTACGGCAGCGCCTCGTCCTGGTCGTCCAGGTGGTGCGGCCGGTCGTCGGGCCGGTCGTCGTGGCCTCCGATCCGGTCGCGGTCCTCGCCGTCCGCGTCCTCACGCCGGCCGTCGGCGGGCTCCGGCGTGTCGTGGGCGTCGCCGCCCTCCGCGGAGTTCCAGGCGGTGGCGTCGTAGGCGCCGGTCTCGGTGTCCTGCTCGTTCCAGTTCCACTGCCCGGTGCTCTCGTGCCCGCCGGTCGCCTGCTCGGGGAGCTCGGCGGAGTACTGGTCACCGCTGCCCCAGGCGTCGGTGTCGGACGTCCCGGTCTCCTGGGCGGCGTAGTGCTGCTCCGCGTAGAACTGGGCTGCGTAGGCGTCGTACTGCGCGCCCATGTCCCACTGACCGCTGTCGTAGGAGGAGTTCGAGCCGTAGCCGTCACCGGTGTACTGCGCCGTCATCGACGGATCGGTCCAGCCGGTCGTGTCGTAGGAACCGCTCGGATAGGAACCGGCGTCGTAGGAGCCGGACAGCGTGTCGTAGGAACCCGTGTCGTATCCACCGCCGGGGTGGGTATGCGTCTCGTAGGACCCGGTGCCGTAGTCCTGGGAGGCCTGGGCGTCGTACGGGGTGAAGTCCGCGTAGTAGGGCTCGGACGCGCCGTACGCCGGATATGGCGCCGACGACGAGTCGGAGGCCGGGGCCGGGGTCGTCATGCTCCCCGACGGGTGACGCTCGTCCACCAACTTCTCTTTCGCCTCGACGACAGGGGCTGCCAGAGCAGTGCGGCGACTGTACCCGGCGGTATGCGGACTGGACAATCTTCGGTGGCCATAGTGCAGGCACCAATGGGACAGGAGGGCCTGTTTCGGTGTTCCTCGGGCGTGTCCTTGGGGATGTGTTCGGCAAGCGTTCGAGGTCTGCGGCACCGTTTTGGGGTGAACGAGCCGATTGCCTGTGCCAGGGTCACGCCGACCGGCGGTTCTCCTGTCCCCCGAGTGCCCTGTCGGTGCTCGTGGGACCGGCGTGTCGGAGGCCCGTGGCAGGGGCCGCCGGGCGTGTTCGAGGGCCGGTCGAGCGGGTGGCCGTGTGATGTTGCCCTCCCTCTTCACCGTGCGACTGACGGCTGAGGGATGCTGTGGATAACGTGCGTTCACTTCCCCGGCCGGTGCGGCGGGCTTGAGTCGGTTGATGGAGGCGTTGATGGGTGTGGCAGTCGGTCCGATCCGTGTGGTCGTAGCCAAGCCGGGACTGGACGGTCACGATCGTGGGGCCAAGGTCATCGCGCGTGCCCTGCGTGACGCGGGCATGGAGGTCATCTACACGGGCCTCCACCAGACCCCCGAGCAGATCGTGGACACCGCGATCCAGGAGGACGCCGACGCGATCGGCCTGTCCATCCTCTCCGGTGCGCACAACACGCTGTTCGCCAAGGTGATCGACCTGCTCAAGGAGCGGGACGCGGCCGACATCCTGGTGTTCGGCGGCGGGATCATCCCCGAGGCCGACATCGCTCCGCTCAAGGAGAAGGGTGTCGCCGAGATCTTCACGCCCGGCGCGCCGACGCAGGCGGTCGTCGACTGGGTCCGCGCCAACGTCCGCGAGGGCGCGCAGGCCTGACCGGGCGTCGGGCGGCGGCCGGCTCCCCTTAATACGGTTGTACGGTGCGTCGCCAGGGCTGTTGCCCGGGCGCCGTTGCGGGGAGCGTGGCGGTTGCCGGGGTTGCCGGGGTTGCCGGGCCGGCGTGCCGAGCCGGCCCTCCTCCTGACCGGTCGGGCCGTCCGGTGCGACGGCACGGCACCGGACGGCCGACCTCTCCACCCGCCTGGTTTCGTGCCGTTCCCCCGAAGGGCACGCGCTTGCGCCGGACCTGAGCGGAGCGCGCCGGCCGGCGTCGGCGATGGCTAGGGCTGGGCGGCGGAGGCCGGTGCGCGGTGCGGGGCCGCTGCTGCGTCACCCGCGGGCCCGCGGACCACTCGCCGCGGTGCCTGGCCGCCGGCGCCGCACCGCCGCTCCTGGCGTCCGCGGGGAGCGGCACGCCCTGCGTGCGCGCCGCTCGACACCGGTCCGGCGGCGCGGACAGGCCGGTGTCCCGTCCGGCCGGTGCGTCGGTCGAGACGCTGCCTCCCGGGGCAGCCGATGCCCTGGTGAGTGAGCCTTCCGCCGCACCGGGTGCGCCCACCCCGGTGCAGGCAGGCCGCGCGGCCCCCTTCCCGTCCCGCCCCGTCGCGGTCGACGGCCCGTCAGGTCGCGCCCAGTTCCTCGGCCATGGTGGCGCGGAGGCGGAGGGTGCTGTCGAGGCGCTGGAAGGCCTCCGACCAGTAGCCGCCGGCCCCCGGCGCCGTGTCCTCGCCGTCGGCGGGGGTGGCGGTCAGGGGCGCGAGGCGGGTGGCCTCGGCCGGGTCCAGGCAGCGCTCCGCCAGGCCCATCACCCCGCTGAAGCTCCACGGGTAGCTCCCGGCGTCCCGTGCGATGTCCAGGGCGTCCACCACGGCCCGCCCCAGCGGCGCCGACCACGGCACCGCACACACGCCGAGCAGCTGGAAGGCCTCGGACAGTCCGTGCGCGGCGATGAACTCCGCCACCCAGGTGGCGCGTTCCCCGTCGGCGAGGGTGGTGAGCAGCTTGGCCCGCTGGGCCGGACCGACCGCGCCCGGGCCGGCGGCCTCCGGCGCGGAGGGGGAGCCGAGCAGGGCGCGGGCCCAGGCGGCGTCACCTTGCCGGACGGCCGCCCGGCACCAGGCAGCGTGGAGTTCGCCCTCCCAGCCGTCGGCCACCTCGAGGGCCACGATCTCCTCGGGCGCGAGCCCGCCCAGCCGCTCCGGCCAGGTCGCCAGGGGCGTGGCCTCGACGAGCTGGCCCAGCCACCAGGAGCGTTCGCCGCGTCCGTTCGGCGCCTTGGCGACCACGCCGTCGCGCTCCATCTCCGCGTCGCAGGCGTGCGGCGCCTCGACGACGACGCACGGTTCCGCGCCCGTGCGGTCCAGGGCCACGCAGGTGGTGGCCCGCGCCGCCATCCGCAGGGACAGGGCGGACCCCGGCAGCGCCGACAGCAGTTCCGCGGCGGTGGCCCGCACGTTGCGGCTGCGGTCGCCGAGCGCCCGCTCCAGGAACGGCTCGTCCTCCGCGCACAGCCCGGCCCGCAGCGAGTCGAGGAACCTCAGCCGGTCCTCCGCGCGCTCGGTCGTCCAGGTGGACTCCAGCAGCGCGCGGGCGGCGGCCGGATCCTGGCCGCGCAAGGAGGTCAGCAGGGCGACCCGCTCGGCGAACAGGCCCTCCTCCCAGAGCTGCCGTGCGCCCTCCGGATCGGTGGCGGCGGGCAGCCTGCCGCTGCCTCCCGGTGCGGCGCGCAGCGCGAAGCGCCACTCCGGATTGAGCCCGGCCAGCCAGAGCGCCCGCGGCCCGGCGAAGGAGAGCACCGCGGGCCGCAGATCGGTGCGGCTGCGGGCGGCCTCCAGGAGGGCGGGCAGCGCCTCCGGCGGCGCGGCGTACCCGCGCTCGTCGGCCAGGGTCAGCCACTGCGGCAGCAGTTCCACCAGGTCGGGAGTGGTGCCGCGGCGCCCGCCGCCCCCGCTGCCGGGGCGTGCGGTGAGCAGCAGGGAGAGCCGGCGGGCCGCGGCCGGCGGCAGAGGGGGCCGGGGGTCCTCGGGCGCGGGGCGGGGGAGGGGCCCGGCCTGGGCGGGGCGGAGCCCGGCCCTCCGGCGCAGCGTCTGCTGCGCGGCCTCGTCCAGCAGGGCGATCGGCGCCTCCCGCCCCTCCGGCGGAACGGACGGCGGGCGGCGCTCGGTGCCCAGCAGGGCGGTGGTGACCAGGTCCTCCCAGGCGGAGGCGGTGGCAGTCATGAGGGGAGCGTCCCTTCGGTGAGGCGACGGAGGCGACCGTGGCCGCGGAGACGACCGTGGCCGCGGTGGCGACGGGCGGGCCGGTGGGCGGTGCCGGTCATCGGACCGTCACCGGCTCGCCGGGGCCGGCGGGCCAGGCGGTGAGCGGGGTGAAGCCGCGGTGGCCGTACTCGCCGAAGACGCGCAGCGGGGCGCCGCCGGAGAGGGAGACCAGCCGCCAGAAGCCTGGGCCGGGGGAGGCCGACCCGGTGACGGGCACGGCGCCGCCCGCGGAGTCGGCCAGCTGCCAGCCCTCGGCCTGCGGGACCGGGGTGACGGCCTCCAGCGTCACCGGGGCGGAGTCCAGCCAGGGGTCGTGGCACAGCGCGTCGCCGTACCGGGCGGCGGCCTCCGCCGTGGTGAGGCCCGGTGGGCGCAGCGTGCTCGGGGCCGGGGCGGCGAACTGCTTCTCCAGCGCCGCCCTCGGCCGGCCGGACCCCGGATAGGAGGAGAGTTCGGCGTCGAGGACCAGCCCCGTCGGCAGCACCAGTTCCGGGGCGCGGCCGGCGGCGCCGTAGGAGAGGAGCAGCGCCGTCCGGCCGCTCTCCTCGCCGTGCACCCATATGCGGCGGGTGGTCAGCCGGGCGTCGGCCGTGTCGTACTGGGCGAGCACCAGCCACCGGTCGCGGACCGCGGGCCCCTCCGCCGAACCGGTCAGGCCCACCCGGGAGCGGACCGTGGCGGCCAGTTCGGCGGGGAGGCGGTCGCGGCGCAGCCAGCCCTGGACCAGCGTGTGGAGCAGGGCGCACTCCTCCAGCAGCCGCACCGGCCAGCCGGGGCCGGAGCCGGGTATCGCCCCCAGCTCCCGCACCCGCGCGGCCAGTCCGGGCGCCTGGGCGTCGACCATCCGGGCCGCCGTCTCCTCCCAGAGCGCGTACCCGGCCTGCTCCGCGCCGGCCAGGCCGGTCCGCAGCAGGTCGGCGAGTCGTCTCTCCAGCTCCACGGCGCCCGCGTCGATGCGCTGGGCGCGGCGCTCGGCGCGCTTGCGCGCCGCCTCCGCGTCGGCGGTACCCCCGTCGGTCGCGGCCGTCTCCTTGCGGTCGGCCCGCTGCCGCCGGCCGTCCAGCCACTGCGCCGCCCAGTCCGGAGACTGCTGTCCGTCCGGGACGGCCGCCGGGTCGGCGGCCCACAGCAGCAGCAGCCCCAGGGCGTGCTTGCAGGGGAACTTGCGGCTCGGACAGCTGCACCTGTAGGCGGGCGCCGCCGGGTCCGCCATGTCCACGATCGTCTGATAGGGCTTGCTGCCGCTTCCCTTGCAGAGCCCCCACACCGTCCCCTCGTCGCCGCAGCCCGTGCCGGACCACGGTCCGGACGCGGCGAGTTTGCTGCCGGCTTTGCGTGACGCCGCGTCAGGCGCCAGTGCCAGCACTTGTTCCGCGCTCCAGCGCACCCCCTGCTGAGTCATGTGTACGACGGTAGGGCCCGGCACTGACAATGCTCGCCGGGACGGCTCGAAGGCTGCCGTCCCCGCAGGTCATGACCGATTGTCAGTGGCGTCGTGCAAGGTGGTCACCAGATCCGAACCGGCCGAGCTGGAGGGGGCCTCAGCCATGTCTGTGTCCATCGACCCGACGTCCGTCACCGAGCGTTCCGACGACCCCGCGCCCGCGAACGGCGCAAACGCCGAGCAGGCGCTGCGGCCGCACGCCGAGGACGCGTTCGCCCACGAACTGAGGGCGCTGGCGGCCGCCGACGACCGCCCCCGCCCTGCCCGCTGGAAGATGTCGCCGTGGGCCGTCGCCACCTACCTGCTGGGCGGCACGCTCGACGACGGCACGGTGATCACGCCGAAGTACGTCGGCCCGCGCCGCATCGTCGAGGTGGCCGTCACCACGCTCGCCACCGACCGCGCCCTGCTGCTGCTCGGTGTCCCGGGCACGGCCAAGACCTGGGTCTCCGAGCACCTGGCGGCCGCCGTGAGCGGCGACTCGACGCTCCTCGTCCAGGGCACCGCCGGCACGCCGGAGGAGGCCATCCGCTACGGGTGGAACTACGCACAGCTGTTGGCCCACGGCCCCAGCCGCGACGCGCTGGTGCCGAGCCCGGTGATGCGGGCCATGGGCGAGGGAATGATCGCCCGCGTCGAGGAGCTCACCCGCATCCCCGCCGACGTCCAGGACACCCTGATCACCATCCTGTCCGAGAAGACGCTCCCGATACCGGAGCTCGGCCAGGAGGTCCAGGCGGTGCGCGGCTTCAACCTGATAGCCACCGCCAACGACCGCGACCGCGGGGTCAACGACCTGTCCAGCGCGCTGCGCCGCCGCTTCAACACGGTGGTGCTGCCGCTGCCGGACAGCCCGGAGGCGGAGGTGGAGATCGTCTCCCGCCGGGTCGACCAGCTCGGCCGCTCCCTGGACCTGCCGCAGGCGCCCGACGGCATCGACGAGATCCGCCGGGTCGTCACGGTCTTCCGCGAGCTGCGCGACGGGCTCACCACCGACGGGCGCACCAAGCTCAAGTCGCCCAGCGGCACGCTCTCCACCGCGGAGGCCATCTCGGTGGTCACCAACGGCCTGGCGCTCGCCGCGCACTTCGGCGACGGCGTCCTGCGCCCCGGTGACGTGGCCGCCGGCATCCTGGGCGCCGTGGTCCGCGACCCGGCCGCCGACCGGGTGATCTGGCAGGAGTACCTGGAGACGGTGGTCCGCGAGCGGGACGGCTGGAAGGACTTCTACCGCGCCTGCCGGGAGGTGTCGGCATGACCGGCGCCCAGGCGCTGCCGCTGCTGCTCGGGGTGCGGCACCACGGGCCGGGCTCCGCCCGCGCGGTACGGGCGGCCCTGGAGGCGACCGGGCCCCGGGCGGTCCTGATCGAGGGGCCGCCCGAGGCCGACGCCCTCGTACCGCTGGTCGGCGACGAGGAGATGAGGCCGCCGGTCGCCCTGCTCGCCCACGCGGTCGACGAGCCGGGACGCTCCGCGTTCTGGCCGCTGGCCGAGTTCTCCCCGGAGTGGGTGGCCCTGCGCTGGGCCGTGGAGAACGACGTCCCGGTCCGGTTCGTGGACCTGCCCGCCACCCATGTCCTCGCCCTGCGGGGCGAGGAGGAGGCGGCGCCCCCGGACGCGGACCCGGTCGCGGCTCCCGCGGGCGAAGGCGGCGCCGCCGACGGCGAGGAGGACGCCGGGGCCGGTGCCCCTGACCCGCGGGTCGACCCGCTCGCCGTGCTGGCGGACGCCGCCGGGTACGACGACCCGGAGCGCTGGTGGGAGGACGTCGTCGAACACCGCGGCGCCGGGGAGGACCCGCTGGCGCCGTTCGCCGCCGTCGAGGAGGCGATGGGAGCCCTCCGCGAGGCGTACGGCACCGGCGGACACGACCGCGATCCGGTCCGCGAGGCGTACATGCGCCTCCAGCTCCGTGCCGCCCGCAAGGAGTTCGGGGACCACGTCGCCGTGGTCTGCGGCGCCTGGCACGTGCCCGCGCTGCGGGAGAGGAGCACCGTCACCGCCGACCGCGCCCTGCTCAAGGGCCTGCCCAAGGTGAAGACGGAGATGACCTGGGTGCCCTGGACACACCGCCGGCTCTCCCGGTTCAGCGGCTACGGCGCCGGCATCGACTCCCCGGGCTGGTACGGGCACCTCTTCTCCGCCCCCGACCGCCCGGTGGAACGCTGGATGACCAAGGTCGCCGGCCTGCTGCGCGACGAGGACCTGGGCGTCTCCTCCGCCCACGTCATCGAGGCGGTCCGGCTCGCCGAGACCCTCGCGGTGATGCGCGGCCGCCCGCTGCCCGGTCTCGGCGAGACCGTCGACGCGGTGCGCGCGGTGATGTGCGAGGGCTCCGACGTGCCGCTGGAGCTGGTCCGCGACCGGCTGATCGTCGGCGACGTGCTCGGCGAGGTGCCGTCCGCCACGCCCTCGGTGCCGCTGCGGCGGGACCTGGAGCGGCAGCAGCGGACCCTGCGCCTCAAGCCCGAGGCACTCGAGCGGGAACTCGAGCTGGACCTGCGCAAGGAGAACGACGCCGCCCGCAGCCGCCTGCTGCACCGGCTCCGCCTCCTCTCCGTCCCCTGGGGCGAACCCGTCTCCGCGCGGGGCGGCACCGGGACCTTCCGGGAGACCTGGCGGCTGCGCTGGGAGCCGGAGCTGGCGGTCCGGGTGGCGGAGGCCGGGGTGTGGGGCACCACCGTGCTCTCCGCCGCCACCGCCAGGGCCGAGTCCGACGCCCGGGACGCCACCGCCCTCGCCGAGATCACCGCTCTCGCCGAACGGTGCCTGCTCGCCGACCTCCCCGACGCCCTGCCCACGGTGATGCGGGCCCTCGCCGACCGGGCCGCGCTCGACACCGACGTCGCCCACCTGGCGGCCGCCCTGCCCGCGCTGGTGCGCACCCTGCGCTACGGCGACGTGCGCGGCACCGACACCGGGGCGCTCGCCGGGGTCGCCGCCGGGCTCGCCGAGCGGATATGCGTCGGCCTGCCGCCGGCCTGCTCGGCGCTCGACACCGACGCGGCCGACGAGATGCGCCGTCACGTCGACGCGGTGCACACCGCGGTGGGGCTCCTCGGCGGTGTCCCCGCCGTCGACCCGGAAGGACTGCGCACCCGCTGGCACGGGGTGCTGCGCAAGCTCGCCGGACGGGACACCGTCCCCGGCGTGCTCCGCGGCCGCTCGGTGCGGCTCCTGCTCGACGACGGCTCGCTGGACACCGACGAGGCCGCGCGGCGGATGGGCCTGGTCCTGTCGCCCGGCACCGGGCCCGCCGACGCGGCGGCCTGGATCGAAGGCTTCGTGGGCGGCGGCTCCGGCGGACTCCTGCTGGTCCACGACGAGCGGCTGCTCGGCCTGGTCGACGCCTGGCTCACCGGCGTACCGGCCGAGGCGTTCACCGACGTCCTGCCGCTGCTGCGCCGCACCTTCTCCGCCTACGAGCCGGGAGTCCGCCGCAGCCTGGGCGAACTGGTCCGGCGCGGACCGTCGGCCGGCGGCGGGGGGACGGCGGCGGTGTCCGCCCTCGGCTTCGGAGAGGGCCTCGACACGGCCCGTGCCGACGCCGTCCTGCCCGTGGTCCGGCTGCTGCTGGGCCTCGACCCGGCCCCCGGCCCTCACCCCGACGACCTCGTGGAGGCAGCGGCATGACCACATCCCCGACCACGACCGCCCCGGCGCCCGGGCCGGCATCCGCCCCGGCGCCCGACGCGGACGCGGAGCGGCTGCGGCGCTGGCGTCTGGTGCTCGGCGGCGACCGCGCCGACGGCACCGGCTACGGCCTCACCGGCCGGGACGCGGCGATGGACGCCGCCCTCGCCGCGCTCTACGGCAACGGCGAGCAGGGCGCGCGCGGCTCCGGCCGTCCGCGCGGCGGCGAGCGTTCGGCGGGGCTCGGCGGCTCGGCGCCGTCGGTGGCGCGGTGGCTGGGCGACATCCGGACGTACTTCCCGTCCTCCGTCGTCCAGGTGATGCAGAAGGACGCCATCGACCGCCTCGGGCTGGCCTCGCTGCTGCTGGAGCCCGAGATGCTGGAGGCGGTGCAGCCGGACGTCCATCTGGTCGGCACCCTGCTGTCGCTCAACCGGGCGATGCCGGAGACCACCAAGGAGACCGCCCGCGCGGTGGTGCGCAAGGTCGTCGAGGACCTGGAGAAGCGGCTCGCCTCGCGCACCCGGGCCACCCTCACCGGAGCGCTGGACCGCAGCGCCAAGGTGAGCCGGCCGCGCCACCACGACATCGACTGGAACCGCACCATCGCGGCCAACCTGAAGAACTACCTGCCCGAGTACAACACCGTCGTGCCGGAGCGGCTGATCGGTTACGGGCGGGCCTCCCAGGCGGTGAAGAAGGAGGTCGTGCTCTGCATCGACCAGTCCGGCTCGATGGCCGCGTCGGTCGTCTACGCCTCCGTCTTCGGGGCGGTGCTGGCCTCCATGCGGTCCATAGCGACCCGGCTGGTGGTCTTCGACACCGCCGTGGTCGACCTGACGGACCAGCTCGACGACCCGGTCGACGTCCTCTTCGGCACCCAGCTGGGCGGCGGCACGGACATCAACCGCGCGCTCGCCTACTGCCAGTCGCAGATCACCCGGCCGTCGGAGACGGTGGTGGTGCTGATCAGCGACCTCTACGAGGGCGGCATCCGCGACGAGATGCTCAAGCGGGTCGCGGCGATGAAGGCGGCGGGCGTGCAGTTCGTGGCGCTGCTGGCGCTCTCCGACGAGGGCGCCCCGGCCTACGACCGCGACCACGCGGCGGCGCTGGGCGCGCTCGGGGCGCCCGCGTTCGCCTGCACGCCGGACCTGTTCCCCGAGGTGATGGCGGCGGCGCTGGAGAAGCGGCCGTTGCCGATACCGGACACGGCGTGAGGCAACGGGACATCACCGCGCAACCCTGACAGGGGGCTTGCGTGGCCGCGGGAGGCGCGTGCGAGGATCGGTGCGCCGTGGGCGTGGCCGAAATCCGTCGCTGCCGCCGCCGCACGCGCCCCCGCACCCGCCATCCGTTGCCGCACGGAGGATTCCCTTCCCCTTGAACTCGCCAGCGTCCTTCGCCGGGACCGTTCCGCGCGCCGCGCGCGGGGCGGCCGGGCGTCGTGCGCTGTGCCTGGCGGTGCTGGTGGTCGGCCTGTTCGCGCTCGGTCTGCTCTTCGGGGAGCGGGCGGGGGCGGCGGAGCGGCTCACCGGCGAGGGCGACCCGTCGGTGCGGACCGTGACGGAGCGTTTGGTCGGGCTCGCCGAGGACACCGTCGCCGGTGCCGCCCGTGCGGAGGCTGACGCCGTGTCGGTCCCGGGCGGCGACGCGGCCACGGTGGCGGAGGCGGGCGGCACGACCGCGCGGCAGGTGACGCAGGGGCGGGTCGGGTCCACCGCGGGCGAGGCGGTCCAGGCGCCGTCCCGGGCGGCGGCCGAACGGGAGACGCCGCCTGCGAGCGGCGTCGGTACCGGTTCGGAGGGGCCGCCGTCCGTGGTCGGCCCGTCGTCGAACCGGGTGCAGCCGACCCCTGCCGCCGCCTCGCGGACCGCCGCTCGCCCCGCGGCGCCGAACCTTCCCGTGCCGCCCGCGCCGACCGCGCCGCCCGTGCCTCCCGTGCCTCCCGTGCCGCCCGTGCCGCCCGTGCCTCCCGTGCCTCCCGTGCCGCCCGCGCCTCCCGTGGCACCCGCGCCGACCGCGGTGCCGGGTACGGCCGATCTGCCCCGGGCGCCCTGGGCTGTTGGCCTGCCGGGCCTGAGCGCCTTGTCCGACCGGACCGGACTCCCTGGGCTCACCGAGCTGCCCCCGTCGGGGGCGCTGTCGGCGCTGGCGACGTTGCCGGTGGTGTCCGACCCGTCCCGGCTGCCCGCGCTGCCCGCGCTGCCGGAACTACCGGGCCTTCCGGAACTGTCGGGACTGCGGGAACTGCCGGGACTGCCTGGCCTTCCGGGGCTGCCGACGCTCCCCGGCCTTCCCGGCCTCCCGGCACCGGCCGCGCCGGTGGTACCGGCCGCCCCCGTCGCCCCGGCGGGTGACGGCTCGGCACGGGAAACCGTGGCCGGGACGCCGCGCCCCGCGGGCGGGACGGAGCAGGGCCCGGGGCTCCGGCCGTGGACCGCGGACCTCTCCGGTCAGGGCGTGGGCGGGGACGCCCACCGCGCGGCCGCCCGGACCGTGCCGTTCCCCGACGACCGGTCGCCCGCCGGTGACCCGTTCCCCGTGCCGGTCGGTAGCGCGTCGGCCGACAACGGGCCGTCCCGCAACGGCGACACCCACGCCGTCACCCTCGACGCCCGGCCGCCCCTGCGGCTGAGCGCCGGTGCCGCCGTGTCCGACGACGCGGCGGGGATCCGCGACCGGCACCGCGACGTTCCCGTCTTCCCCGGCTGAGGCAGGCCCTTCCCCCGCCATGACCTGCCGCGCGGGGGCGGAACAGGTCTGCCCGCCTGTCCGGACGCGTTCCGGTTCACCCGGTGCGTCCGGTACGGGAACGTCTTCAGTCTTCCGATCGTCCTTCGACGCCTCGGAACGCTCACGATCCGAAGGATCCGCAGCACCTCATGAACAAGAACCTCCGTCGCTCCATCGCGATAGCCGCCGGCGTCACCGGCGCCTGGGCGCTCGGCACGGCCACCGCCTCGGCCGACGAGCTGCCCGCCACCACCTCCCTGACCCTGCTCGACCTGCCCGTCGAGGACGCCGCCGAGGCCGGGTCCGAGCCGGAGGCAGATCTCGCCACCGTCCGGCAGGAACTCCCCGTGCCCGAGGACACCGTGCCCGAGGTCGACTACCTCTTCGGCCCCCTGGAGGACTTCGCACCCGACCTGGCGGAGGCCCGCTCCGCGACCGTCACCGGCACCGGTGAGGTGGTGGACGGCGCGGTCGCGGACGCCGTCCCGCCGGTGGCGCACACCGCTGTGGACGGGGCTCGGCCCGCCGTGGACGGCACGGTCGGCCGGACCGCGGCCGTCGCCGGCCGGGCCGTCACCGGAGCCACCACCGTTGTCACCCACCTGGGTGGGGTTGTGGGGCACACGGTTGACGGGGTGCGGCCGGTCGCCGGCGGTCTCGTCCAGGACGTGGCCCCGTACGCCACCAGGGTCGTGGGCGACGTCGCCACCGACCCCGGGGAGGCCGTGCTGCCGCCCGCCGCGGGAGCCGCGGTGCACGGCGTCGTCCCGGTCGCGGAGCGGTCCCTGGCCGACGCCGGTGACCTCGCGACCGGCACCACCGGGCTGGTCCGGCCGTTCGTGGCCCGCCTCGCGGACCAGGTGCCGGCGCTCGCCCAGGGGGTGGCCGACCACGCCGCCCCGTTCGCCCGGGCGGTCGTCGGCGAGGTGCCGCGGACCGTCCACGGCGTGACCGGCACCGCCGACGCCGCGGTCGGCGCGGTCGCCCCCGCCGTCGCCCCGGCGGTCGACCGGGCCGACGCGACCGCCGCCGGAGCCGTCCAGGACGTCAGCGCCACGGCCGTGCCGCTGGTGGAGCGGGTCGACGCCACCGCCGCCGACGCCCTGTACGGCGTGCACGGCGCCGCCGACGGGGCCCTCCGGCAGGTGGCGGGCACCGCGTACGACACGGTCGGCGCGGTCCACGCGACGGCGGCCCCGGCGGCCGGCGAGGTGCGGGACGCCGCGGGCACCGCCGTCCGGCGCACCGACGGCACCGTCACCGCCGTCGGCCACGGCCTGCACGGCGCCGTCGCCCCCGCTGCCCACGGAGCGGCGGGCGCCGTCGACGCCACCGCGTACGGGGTGGCGGCCACCGCCGACGGCACGGTCCGGACCGTGGCCGCGGAGGCCGCGCCGCTCGCCTTCGGGGTGACCGGTGAGGCCGGCGCCTTCGCCCGGGGCGCCACCGCCGAGGCCACCGGCCTGGCGCACGGCGCCGCCGCCGAGGTCTCCGGGGGCGTGACCGGCACCGCCGGAGACGCGGTGGACGGCGCCCACGACGTCACCCACGGCGCCATCCACGGCGCCATCCACGGCGCCATCCGCGACGTCACCCACGGCACCGCCCACGGCGCCGTCGGCGAGGTCGCCCCGCACCACCCCGCGTACCCGTACTTCGGCTGATCGTCGGCAGATCATCTGCTGATCACGGGCCGACCTCACCGGACCGGGCCCCGGTCCGGTGAGGTCGGTCGAGCGGGGCCGAACGGGTGAAAACCCGTGATCACCTGCGACAACATGTGACCGGTATCACCGCTCATGTGTGATGCCCGAATTAGAGCCCTCGCGGGTGGCGGGGATAACCTGCCGGACGGACATGCCGCGCGCTCGGACACCGTGTGCGCCCCCCTTGTGACACAGCGGACGTCACGTTGCCCTTCGCGGCACGCCCACGCATCCAACGAACCGCGAGATCACTGATAGGGACGGAAGCGCGTGGACCTGTTCGAGTACCAGGCGAGGGACCTCTTCGCCAAGCACGATGTACCGGTGCTTGCCGGTGAAGTCATCGACACGCCTGAGGCGGCGCGCGAGATCACCGAGCGGCTCGGCGGCAAGTCGGTCGTCAAGGCGCAGGTGAAGGTCGGTGGCCGCGGCAAGGCCGGCGGCGTCAAGCTCGCCGGCACGCCCGACGAGGCCGTCGCCCGGGCCAACGACATCCTCGGCATGGACATCAAGGGCCACACGGTCCACAAGGTCATGCTGGCGGAGATGGCGCCGGAGATCGCGGAGGAGTACTACGTCTCCTTCCTCCTCGACCGCGCCAACCGCACCTTCCTCTCCATCGCCTCCGTCGAGGGCGGCATGGACATCGAGGAGGTGGCGGCCAGCCGCCCCGAGGCCGTCGCCAAGACCCCGATCGACGCGATCGACGGTGTCACCCCGGAGAAGGCCCGCGAGATCGTCGAGGCCGCCAAGTTCCCGGCCGAGGTCGCCGACAAGGTCGCGGCCGTGCTGGTGAAGCTCTGGGACGTCTTCATCAAGGAGGACGCCCTCCTGGTCGAGGTCAACCCGCTGGCCAAGGTGGCCTCCGGCGACATCCTCGCCCTGGACGGCAAGGTCTCCCTGGACGACAACGCCGAGTTCCGTCACCCCGACTTCGAGGAGCTCCACGACAAGGCCGCGGCGAACCCGCTCGAGGCCGCTGCCAAGGAGAAGGGCCTCAACTACGTCAAGCTCGACGGCGAGGTCGGCATCATCGGCAACGGCGCCGGCCTGGTCATGTCGACCCTGGACGTCGTCGCGTACGCCGGTGAGGCCCACGGCGGCGTGAAGCCCGCCAACTTCCTCGACATCGGTGGCGGCGCCTCCGCCCAGGTGATGGCGAACGGCCTGGAGATCATCCTCGGCGACCCGGACGTCCGCTCCGTGTTCGTCAACGTCTTCGGTGGCATCACCGCCTGCGACGAGGTCGCCAACGGCATCGTCCAGGCGCTGCAGCTCCTCGAGGAGCGCGGCGAGAAGGTCGAGAAGCCGCTCGTCGTCCGCCTCGACGGCAACAACGCCGAGCTGGGCCGCAAGATCCTCAGCGACGCCAACCACCCGCTGGTCCAGCGCGTCGACACCATGGACGGTGCGGCCGCGAAGGCCGCCGAGCTCGCCGCCGCCAAGTAAGCACCGAGGACGAGGACATCCACACACCATGTCTATCTGGCTCAACAAGGACAGCAAGGTCATCGTCCAGGGCATGACCGGTGCCACGGGCATGAAGCACACCAAGCTCATGCTCGCCGACGGCACCAACGTCGTGGGCGGCGTCAACCCCCGCAAGGCGGGTCAGACGGTCGACTTCGACGGCACCGAGGTACCGGTCTTCGGCTCCGTCAAGGACGCCATCGACAAGACCGGCGCCGACGTCACCGTCATCTTCGTCCCGGAGAAGTTCACCAAGGACGCGGTCATCGAGGCGATCGACGCCGAGATCCCGCTGGCCGTGGTGATCACCGAGGGCATCGCCGTGCACGACAGCGCCGCGTTCTGGGCGTACGCCGGCAAGAAGGGCAACAAGACCCGGATCATCGGCCCGAACTGCCCCGGCATCATCACGCCGGGCGGCTCGAACGTCGGCATCATCCCGGGCGACATCACCAAGCCGGGCCGCATCGGCCTGGTCTCGAAGTCCGGCACGCTGACGTACCAGATGATGTACGAGCTGCGCGACATCGGCTTCACCACCGCCGTCGGCATCGGTGGCGACCCGATCATCGGCACCACGCACATCGACGCGCTGGCCGCGTTCCAGGACGACCCCGACACCGACCTGATCGTCATGATCGGTGAGATCGGCGGCGACGCCGAGGAGCGTGCCGCGGCGTTCATCAAGGAGAACGTGACCAAGCCGGTCGTCGGCTACGTCGCGGGCTTCACCGCGCCGGAGGGCAAGACCATGGGTCACGCCGGCGCCATCGTCTCCGGTTCCTCCGGTACCGCGCAGGCGAAGAAGGAGGCCCTCGAGGCCGCCGGCGTGAAGGTCGGCAAGACGCCGACCGAGACGGCGAAGCTCGCCCGCGAGATCCTCGCCGGCTGAGCCACCGCTCCTGTCTCGACGGGCCCGCGCCCGGGATCACCTCCCGGCCGCGGGCCCGCCGCCGTTCCCCGGCCGGTGACGGCGCCGGGTCCACCGGGTGACGAGCGCGGCGGGGAGGGCGGCCGGGAGGACCCAGACCGTGGCGGCGACGGCGGCCTGCCACCAGAGGGGGCCGAACGCGGCGAGCGCACCGGTGCCGAGCGGCCCCGAGGCCAGGGCGGCCAGCGCGCCCAGCGCGGCGCCGCACAGGACGCACGCGGCCGCCGCCAGCACGACCGTCCGCGGCCACGGCCACGCGACGGCCCCCGCCGCGGCCCGTCGGCCCGTCCGCACCCCGATCGTCACCCCCGCCGCCACCGGCACCGCCGCCAGCGCCCACGCCACCGGCCCCGGCGCCCCGGCCGGCACCGCCGCCAGCCAGGGGAAGGCCGGGAGCGCGCCCACCGGGCCCGACACGGCGAACGGCTCCACCGCGGCGCGGCCCACCACGAAGCCCGGCCCCAGCGCGTACGCCGCCCCCCACACCGCCGCGTTCGGCAGCAGCGCGAGGCAGAGCAGCAGCAGCGTCGCGCCGCCGAGCCCGCCGTCGGCCAGCCGGCCGAAGGCGTACCCGGCGTCCCCGGCCCGCAGCGCCAGGGCGACCAGGGCCAGCAGCGCCCCGCCCGCGACCAGCACCGCCGTGCCCTCGGCGGCGGCGCGGACGACGGCGGTCAGCCGGCGGCCCCGGTCGGCGTGGCCGAGGAGGAGGAGGGGGAGCCGTCCGGGCAGCCGGTCGACCGCCCGCCGGGGCTGCTCGCACCCGGCCCACACCCCCGACAGCGCCGCCACGGCGGTCAGCGCCGGCAGGGCGAGCGCCGACGGACCCCAGTCCGGGCGGTACTCCCCGCCCGTGGCGTACACCGCGGCGACCAGCCCGGCGACCAGGTACCCGGCCGTCACCCCGGCCCAGGCGGCCTGCGGCCCCGGCGGCGGCGCGTCCCCGCGCCCGTCGCCCTCCGCGGCCGCCCGCCCGGCCCGGTGCAGCAGCCGCACCGGCAGCACGGTGAGCAGCAGCGGGGCCACCCCTATCGGTGCGGGCACCCCGGTGAGCGTCTCGGTGCGGACCAGGTCGACGCCGTGCGCCAGCAGCCAGACCGCGGCCGTGGTGTGCAGCGCGTTGCCGGGGCCGCTGTCCGGGTACGGCGAGGTCATCCACAGGAGGACCAGCGGCACGGCGAGGACGGCGATGCCCGCGCCGGCCGCCGCCAGGCCGGCCACGACCGCGGGCAGGGGCACGGCGGTCCGGATCGCGGCGCGGACCGCGGTGCGGTGCGGTGTCTCGGCTGCGGCCGAGCCTCCGCCGGTCGCCGCGCCCGGCGCCGTCCGGCCGAGGAGCAGCCGCAGCCGGAGCCGGAGGGCGAACCGGAGCAGCACCCGGGCCGGCAACCGGTGCGGTGCGGACGGCGCCCCCGCCACCAGGGGCACGGGTGCGGGTGCGGGCGACGGCGCGGGCGACGGCGCGGGCGACGGCGCGGGTGCGGGCGACGGCGGAGGCGCGGGCACGGGCGGCGGCGACGGCGGCGGCGGCGAGGGGGCGGCCGCGGGCGGGGGAGGCGGAGTGGCGGGGGGTGGGGGTGGCGTGGTCCGGGACACGTCGCCATGCTGCCAACGGCACCCGCATTCCCCGCGCAACAGGCGCACACGGGACGTGTCGCCCATGATGCGCTTATGGGTTTTTTCGTGCGGAAGGGTGACGGGGTGACGGCCCGTGACGCCTGAGCAGGCGTTCGACGAGCTGTACGTGTCGTGCGCGCCGACCCTGGTCCGGCAGACCTACCTGCTCACCGGGCGGCACAGTCTGGCGCTGGAATCCGTCGAGCAGGCGTTCCGGCACGCCTGGCACCACTGGCCGGAGGTGGCGCTGGACCCGGACCCGCCGGGCTGGGTGCGGGCGGCGGCCCACGAGCACGCGCTGTCGCCCTGGCGGCGGCTGAGCCGCCGGCACCGGCGGCAGGAGCGGGCACCGGCCGCCACCCGCTCCTCGCCTGCGGACCGGGCGCTGCTGGCGGCGCTCACGGCACTGCCGCCGCGGCACCGGCGCACGCTGCTGCTCTACGACGGCCTCGGCCTCGACCTGCCGGAGACGGCGGCGGAGACCGAGGCGTCCACGGCGGCGACGGCCGGCCGGCTGCGGCACGCGCGGGAGGCGGTGGCGGCCGTGCTGCCGGACCTCGCCGACCCGGAGACGCTGGCGCGGCGGATGGCGGAGACCGCGCAGGCGGCGACCTCGACCACCCGGCCCCGGCCGCTGCGGCCGCCCGCGGTACGGGGGCGGGCGGAACGGCAGGCCCGGTGGTGGACCGCGGCGTCCACCGGGACGACGGCGGTCCTCGGCGTGCTCGTCCTGATCGGGCTCTTCACGGCGGCCACCCGGTACGAGCCGCCGGTGCCGGAGGGCGAGCGGGTGCGGGGGGTGCCGGTGCAGGGCGCGCCGGGACCGCTGTCGAAGGCCGAACGCAAGCTCAGGACCCACCTGGAGAAGGCCCCGGGCGCCGGCCCGCCCCGCCTGCTCCCTCGGGCCGACTGACCGGGGCGACGCCGCACGGGCGGCCGTCCCGGAGAACCCCGGCCCCCTCGGAACCCCCGCCGCCCCGCCGAGCGCGGGCCCCCGCCTCGACCGAACACGCCCCGCCGAGCGCGAGCCCTCCCCCCGGCCCCGCGCCGAGCCCGGTCACCCGCGCCGAGCGCGGGCCACTGCTCCGTGCGTGCGCGAGCCCCCGTCCCGGCCGGGCTGGACCTTCGCCTCGGCCGAGCGTCGGCCCCCGTCCCGGCCGGGCTGGACCTCCGTCCCGGCTGCGTCAAGCCCTCGCCGCGGCCGTGCGCGGGTCCCCCGATCCCTGCCGAGCCGGTCACCCGCGCCGAGCCGGTCACCCGCGCCGAGCCGGTCACCCGCGCCGAGCCGGTCACCCGCGCCGAGCGCGGTCACCCGCGCCGAGCGCGGGCCACTGCTCCGGCCAGCCACTGCCCCGGCCGGGCGGCTCCCGCCCGGCGCCGCCCACCGCCCCCGCGGCCGGCGGGGGCTTCGGTCAGTTCGGGACGGTGAGGCTGTCGCGGAGGTCGTCCGGGATGCCCTCGGGCAGGTGCTCGACGCAGGCCTGACGGGCGTCACGGGTGAGCGCCTCGTCGGTGCAGACGTAGAAGTCCCGCAGGAACACCTGCTGGGCCAGGACGAGCAGGGCCACCAGGAGCAGCGCGATCGAGCCGGTGACGATGCCGATGATCGCGGCCCGCCGCTGCGGGTTCCGCCCCGCTCCGGCCGCCCCCGCGCCGGTCGCGGGCGAGCGGTCCACGGGGCGGTCCGGGTCCTGCGGGCGCGACGGCGCGCGCAGCGCGCTGATGCCCCAGTGGAGGGCGAGCGCGCCGAGCAGCAGCGCCAGCCACGGCAGGCCGAAGAGGGTGAAGATCAGACCCCAGGTGCCGCTGAGCAGGGCGTACCGGGCGCGGCGCTGCGAGGGGTCGGTGGGGTCCCAGCGCAGGCCGCCGGGGCCGCCCGGGCCGCCGCCGGAACCGTCCGGGCCCTGGCCGGAGCCGCCCTGGCCGGAGCCGCCGGGCCGCTGGCCCCAGCCGGACCAGCCGCCGCCACCGCCCTCGGGCTGACGGTCGCTCCAGCGCCCCTCCTGCGAGGGCCGGCCGGGCGGCGGCGGGGCGAACGGGTTGTCGTCCTCGCGGTCGCCGGAGTCCTGCCGGTCGTCGCGGGCGGGCGAGCCCGGCTCGGAGGGCTTCCGCAGCAGCATGCCGCCACGCTCCCCTCCCGGCGAGGAGAGTCCTCGCGTGCCGGGCGCGAGGCGCGTGGGGAGGGTGAGGAGTCGCGGGCTGCGGCGGTCGGGCATCGGGTGTGCGTCTTCCCCTTGGCTGGAACAGGCTGGAACAGGCTGGTACGGGCTTCGGACGGACGGGACGGCTTGATGCCGCCGCCCCGGTCGAGGCGGCGGACGGTCGTGGCGGCGCCGTCCGAGAGCGGGGGAAGGAGCGTCGCGGATGTGCCGTGCGGCACATCCGGCGCCGGGGAAGACCCCGGGCCCCGGCCCCTGCTCCTCTCGGAACGTGTGGCGCACCTGGGACGTTCCCGCCCGGTGCCGCGTCGCACACGCCAGACGGTACCGCCCGGCTCCGCCCCCGTCCCGTGGGGGCGTCCGAAGTGCCGGGTATCGTTGCTGCCGGTCGACCGCTTCGTAGACTTCCCCGTATCCCGGGGCGCGAAGCATTCGTACGTCCGTACAAAGCCGCGCGTACGACCGGCCGGAACAGCCGCTCCCCCGAGAAAGGGCCCCGCCGTGGCCGCCGCCCAGCCGCCCGCGTCCGTGTCCGTCGGCGTCAAGCGCCTCGTCGTGCTGGTGTCCGGCTCCGGTACGAACCTCCAGGCGCTCCTGGACGCCATCGACGGGACCGGCGCCGCGGAGTACGGGGCCGAGATCGTCGCGGTCGGCGCCGACCGCGACGGGATCGAGGGACTGGCCCGCGCCGAGCGCGCCGGGCTGCCGACCTTCGTGGTCCGGGTGAAGGACCACGCGAGCCGCGAGGAGTGGGACGCCGCCCTCGCCGAGGCGGTCGCCGCCCACCGGCCGGACCTGGTGGTCTCCGCCGGCTTCATGAAGATCGTGGGCAAGGAGTTCCTGGCCCGCTTCGGCGGACGGTTCGTCAACACGCACCCCGCCCTGCTGCCCAGTTTTCCCGGAGCCCACGGCGTGCGGGACGCGCTCGCGTACGGCGCCAAGGTCACCGGATGCACCGTCCACTTCGTCGACGACGGCGTCGACACCGGCCCGATCATCGCCCAGGGCGTGGTCGAGATCCGGGACGAGGACGACGAGAGCGCTCTGCACGAGCGCATCAAGGAAGTCGAGCGAAGGCTGCTCGTCGATGTCGTGGGGCGTCTCGCCCGCAACGGCTACCGCATTGAGGGACGAAAGGTACTTATCCCGTGACCGCCGACAGCACTGTCACGACCCAGCGGCCCATCCGCCGCGCGCTGGTCAGCGTCTACGACAAGACCGGCCTCGAGGAGCTCGCGCAGGGCCTCCACGAGGCGGGTGTCGAGCTGGTCTCCACCGGCTCCACCGCCGGCCGGATCGCCGCCGCGGGCGTCCCCGTCACCAAGGTCGAGGAGCTGACCGGCTTCCCCGAGTGCCTCGACGGCCGTGTGAAGACGCTGCACCCGAAGGTCCACGCCGGCATCCTGGCCGACCTCCGCCTGGACAGCCACCGGCAGCAGCTCGACGAGCTGGGCGTCGCCCCGTTCGACCTGGTGGTCGTCAACCTCTACCCGTTCCGGGAGACGGTCGCCTCCGGCGCCTCGGCCGACGAGTGCGTGGAGCAGATCGACATCGGCGGCCCCTCCATGGTCCGCGCCGCCGCCAAGAACCACCCCTCGGTCGCCGTGGTCACCAGCCCCGCCCGCTACGCCGACGTGCTGGCCGCGGTGCAGGGCGGCGGGTTCGACCTGGCCACCCGCAAGCGCCTGGCCGCCGAGGCCTTCCAGCACACCGCCTCCTACGACGTGGCCGTGGCCTCCTGGTTCGCCTCCGACTACGCCCCGGCCGACGAGCAGTCGGGCTTCCCCGACTTCCTCGGCGCCACCTGGCGGCGCAGCCACACCCTGCGCTACGGCGAGAACCCGCACCAGCCGGCCGCCCTGTACCTGTCGGAGGACGGCGACGGGGGCCTCGCCCGCGCCGAGCAGCTGCACGGCAAGGAGATGTCGTACAACAACTACACGGACACGGACGCCGCGCGCCGTGCCGCGTACGACCACGACGAGCCCTGCGTCGCGATCATCAAGCACGCCAACCCGTGCGGCATCGCGGTCGGCGCCGACGTCGCCGAGGCGCACCGCAAGGCGCACGCCTGCGACCCGCTCTCCGCGTTCGGCGGCGTGATCGCGGTCAACCGGCCGGTCTCCAAGGAGATGGCCGAGCAGGTCGCCGAGATCTTCACCGAGGTCATCGTCGCCCCCGGCTACGAGGACGGTGCGGTCGAGGTCCTCGCCCGCAAGAAGAACATCCGCGTGCTGCGCGCCCCCGAGGCCCCGGCCGCGCCCGTCGAGGTCAAGCCGATCGACGGCGGCGCGCTGCTGCAGGTCGCCGACCGGCTCCAGGCCGACGGCGACGACCCCGCCAACTGGACGCTGGCCTGCGGCGAGGCGCTCTCCGAGGCCGAGCTGGCGGAGCTGGCGTTCGCCTGGAAGGCGTGCCGCGCGGTGAAGTCCAACGCGATCCTGCTCGCCAAGGACGGCGCCTCGGTCGGCGTCGGCATGGGCCAGGTCAACCGCGTCGACTCCGCGAAGCTGGCCGTCGAGCGGGCCGGCGAGGAGCGGGCCCGCGGCGCGTACGCCGCGTCGGACGCCTTCTTCCCGTTCCCGGACGGGCTGGAGATCCTCACCGCCGCGGGCGTCAAGGCCGTGGTCCAGCCGGGCGGTTCGGTCCGCGACGAGCAGGTGGTCGAGGCGGCGGAGAAGGCCGGCGTGACCATGTACCTCACCGGCACGCGGCACTTCTTCCACTGATGCGGGGCCGCCCGCGGGCGGCACGCGAACGGCGGCGGCGCCGGCCACCCTCGGGGGGTGACCGGCGCCGCCGCCGTTCGCTCGGGTGCCGCGCGCCGTCAGTACCGCGGGCGGTTGAACCAGGCCTTGCCGGCGGGCTGAACGCAGGCGGCGATCATGATCCCGCTGAAGGCCAGCCACAGTACGCCGGCGAACCCGCCGCCGACCAGGGCCAGCAGACCCATCGCGATGCCGACCGCGCCGTAGACGATGGTGGTCACGCGCACGCCGTTACCGCCCTTGCCGAACTTCACGCCCAAGGTGATCGACAGCGGCGACAGTGCGAGGAAGAGCAGGCCCAGGCCCGCCAGGATGCCGGTGACCGCGTCCTGGCTGATGCCGCCGAACCCCGCGGCGTCCAGGTCGCTCTGGGTGAGCATGTCGGTGCCCACGGCGGCGAGCAGCATGAAGCCGCCGATGAGGATCTGGAAGCCGCCGATGATGAAGAGGAACACCCGCGCCGTCACCAGCAGACCAGGCATCGACGGGGGGACCTCCGCCCCGCCCGGGTAACCGGGGTAGCCCTGCTGCTGGGGGTAGCCGTACCCCTGCTGGGCGGGCTGCTGCTGCGGGTAGCCGTAACCGGGACCGGACGGCTGCTGCTGCGGCGCTCCGTAGGGGTTGTTGGGGTCGCCATAGCTCATGGGCGGCTGCCTTTCTCCGAAACTCGATCGCACGACAGGGCCACGACGGGCGAACGTCTGCGGAGGAGGAAGGTGCGCGTGTGCGGTCTTGGCCCCCCGGTACTGCCCGCTGCACTGCCGTCCCATCGTTTCTGCACCGATCGGTCCGTGTCCACCCGTCCGGCGGAGGCGTTGCGGAAGTGCAACCTGCGTTCACCCTGCGTGGTCGCGGGCGGGGCCGCCCGCCGGGTCGTGCGCGCGGGTGCGGGCCGGGTACGGGTCCGCCCGTGGACGCGTTTTGAACAGGGCCCGGTCCATCCGGGAGGATGGGGGCATGAGCGCCCAGATTCTCGATGGCAAGGCCACCGCGGCCGAGATCAAGTCCGAGCTTGCCGCCCGCGTGGCGAAGCTGAAGGAGAAGGGCATCACGCCCGGTCTCGGCACCCTGCTGGTGGGGGACGACCCCGGCAGCCACAAGTACGTCGCCGGCAAGCACCGCGACTGCGCCCAGGTCGGCATCGCGTCCATCCAGCGCGAGCTGCCCGCCACGGCCACCCAGGAGGAGATCGAGGCGGTCGTCCGCGAGCTGAACGAGGACCCGGCCTGCACCGGCTACATCGTCCAGCTCCCGCTGCCCAAGGGCATCGACGAGAACCGCGTCCTGGAGCTGATGGACCCGGACAAGGACGCCGACGGCCTGCACCCGATGAACCTGGGCCGCCTGGTCCTCAACGAGCCGGCCCCGCTGCCCTGCACCCCCAACGGCATCCTCACCCTGCTGCGCCGCTACGGCGTGGAGACCAAGGGCGCCGAGGTGGTCGTCGTCGGCCGCGGCGTGACCATCGGCCGGCCGATGCCGCTGCTGATGACCCGCCGCTCGGAGAACGCCACGGTCACCCAGTGCCACACGGGCACCAAGGACCTGTCCGCCCACCTCAAGCGGGCGGACATCGTGGTCGCGGCGGCCGGTTCGCCGCACCTGATCCGCGCCGAGGACATCAAGCCGGGCGCGGCGGTGCTGGACGTCGGCGTCTCGCGCAACGCCGAGGGCAAGATCGTCGGCGACGTCCACCCGGACGTGGCCGAGGTCGCCGGGTACCTGTCGCCCAACCCGGGCGGCGTCGGCCCGATGACGCGGGCGCTGCTGCTGGTCAACGTGGTCGAGGCGGCGGAGCGTCGTGCCGGCTGAGACGCGGGGCGGGAACGGCGCCACGGACGCGGCGCGGGTGCCGGACGACCGGGAGCAGGACGCCGCGGCCCCTGCGGCCCCCGCGAGCGACCCGGCCCCCGCGAACGACCCGGCCCCCGCGAACGACCCGGCCCCCGTGGACGCCCGGGACGCCGCGGACGCCGCGGACGCCCCGGACACGGTCGTGGCGCGGGACGCGGTCAGCGCGCCCGACGCGCAGGGGCGGCCGCGCCGGGTCACCCGGCGGTTCCCCCTGTTCACCCGGGACACCGCGCGGCCCGAGGGCGGCGGCCGGGCCGCCCCCGGTGACGCGCCGGCGCCCGCCCGGCAGTGGCCGATCATCCTGGTCATCTCGGTGGTGGCGGTGGGCCTGCTGCTCACCGCGTTCGACCTGTTCCGGGCCGGGACCATCGTGATCGGCGGGGGGCTGCTGCTCGGCGCGGTGCTGCGCTCGACGCGGCCCAACGTGGGCATCCTCGCGGTGCGCTCGCGGTTCACGGACGTCGTGACGTACGCCCTGCTCGGCTCGGTGATCGTGCTGCTCGCGCTGATGGCGCAGCCCCACCCGCTGCTGGAGCTGCCGTTCTTCAAGGACGCGCTCCACTTCACCGTCAACGACGGCTGACGCGCCCCGCCGTGTGCTCCTGCGCGCCGGTGCCGGGAACCCGAGGTGTTCTCCCGCAACGGCGCGCAGCGGGCTAACGTGGTCGGGACGTCCGGAATGCCGTGTGCGGGGGAGGCGCGCGGCAGGGGGCCGGACGCTCGGGCCGAGGGGGGAACATGCCGCGTTGGAAGGCGTTGCCGGAGGAGCTCGACCCGGAGGTCAGGGAGCTCACGGAGACCCTGCGGATGCTGGTCGACCGCGGGGGGCTGGGCATCGCGGCCGTCGCCGACAACACCGGGTACAGCAGGACGTCCTGGGAGCGGTACCTCAACGGGCGGCTGCTGCCGCCGCAGGGCGCGGTGATCGCGCTCGCCGAGGTCACCGGCGTCAACCCGCTCCACCTGACCACCCTGTGGGAACTGGCCGAACGGGCCTGGAGCCGCTCGGAGATGCGGCACGACCTGACCATCGAGGCGATGCGCATCGCCCAGGCACGGCAGGAGCTGGAGGAGTACGCCGGCCCGCAGGCCCCGCCCGCACCGCCGCCCGGCGCGGTCGCCCCGCCCGCGCCCCCGCCCGCGCCCGCCGAGCCGTCCCCGGTCCCGGCCGCCGCGGGAGCCGCCCAGCGGCCCCCGGCCCCCGGCCCCACCGTCGCGGACGCCCCCGACGCCCGGGAGGCCCACGCGCACGCCCACGCCCAGGCACCGTCACCAGCACCGGCCCACGCGCAGGCCCAGGTGGTGCCGCCCGTGGACCCGGCCGGGGACGCCCCGGGCCCCGCCCGTCCCGCCGCCCCGGGGCAGGCCAGTCGCGCGGTCACCTTCCTGGCCGGGACGGTCGGCGCGCTGCTGATCGTCGGGGCGGCCGTCTTCCTCACCCAGACCGACCCCGAGGACGAGGCGCGCGCCCAGGACCGCGCGACGCCCGCCGCGCCCGCCACCAGCGGGCCGCCGCTGCCCGACGGGGTGAAGTGCCAGGGCTCCGGCTGCGCGGGCGAGGACCCGGAGGCGATGGGCTGCGGAGGGGAGCGCGCCACCACCGGCGAGAGCGTCACGGTGGGCCGGGCGCTGCTCGAGGTGCGGTTCAGCGAGGTGTGCGGCGCCGCCTGGGCCAGGATCACCGGTGCCGCGCCGGGGGACCGGGTGACGGTGAGCGGCAGGGGCGGCCCCGAACGGCAGGCCGAGGTCGGGCAGGACCCCGACGCGTACACCCCGATGGTCGCCGTGGGCCGCGCGCGGGACGCGAAGGCCTGCGTCACCCCCGTCAAGGGCCGTGCCGCCTGCACCCGTTGACACGTTCGGCTCATTCCGCGGACGTACGCGCATGACTCACGTCCGGTTGGGCAGGCGAGCGCCATCCCCCCACGGGAGGCGGGTCCGCCGGGCCGCCGGAACGGGTGGTGTGGCCCTGCTGTGGGCCGGGCCACACGCACCCGTCCCTAGCGGTACGGCGCGGGCGCGATAGCCTGACGCCCGGATCTCTTGACGCCAAGAGATCGATCATTTGTATCGTTGATCGATCATCATGGTGGGCAGCCGGGCCGATCGTCCGGGGGCCGCCTCGCGACGGGCGCCGGGGATCCCCGCATCCCGGGGCGGACCGCCCCACCGCCTGCTGTCCTACGGAGAACGCCATGACCCGCACTCCCGTGAACGTCACTGTCACCGGCGCCGCCGGCCAGATCGGTTACGCCCTGCTCTTCCGCATCGCCTCCGGCCAGCTGCTCGGCGCGGACGTGCCGGTCAAGCTGCGCCTGCTGGAGATCACCCCGGCGCTCAAGGCCGCCGAGGGCACCGCCATGGAGCTCGACGACTGCGCCTTCCCGCTCCTCCAGGGCATCGAGATCACCGACGACCCGAACGTCGCCTTCGACGGCTCCAACGTGGCCCTCCTGGTCGGCGCCCGCCCGCGCACCAAGGGCATGGAGCGCGGTGACCTCCTCGAGGCCAACGGCGGCATCTTCAAGCCCCAGGGCAAGGCCATCAACGACAACGCCGCGGACGACATCCGTGTGCTGGTCGTCGGCAACCCGGCCAACACCAACGCCCTGATCGCCCAGGCCGCCGCCCCGGACGTCCCGGCCGAGCGCTTCACCGCGATGACCCGTCTGGACCACAACCGCGCGCTGACCCAGCTCGCCAAGAAGACGGGCACGTCGGTCTCCGACATCAAGCGCCTGACCATCTGGGGCAACCACTCCGCCACCCAGTACTCGGACATCCACCACGCCACCATCGGCGGCAAGTCCGCCGTCGAGGTCGTGAACGACGAGAAGTGGCTGACCGAGGAGTTCATCCCGACCGTCGCCAAGCGCGGCGCCGCGATCATCGAGGCCCGTGGCGCGTCCTCCGCCGCCTCCGCCGCCAACGCCGCCATCGACCACGTCCACACCTGGGTCAACGGCACCGAGGAGGGCAACTGGACCTCCATGGCGATCCCGTCGGACGGCTCCTACGGCGTCCCGGAGGGCCTGATCTCCTCCTTCCCGGTCACCTGCAAGGACGGCAAGTACGAGATCGTCCAGGGCCTGGAGATCAACGACTTCTCCCGCGCCAAGATCGACGCCTCGGTCGCCGAGCTGGCCGAGGAGCGCGAGGCCGTCCGTTCGCTGGGCCTCATCTGAGCCCGACGCCGACACGGCACCCTGACCGCCCCGGCGGGCCCTTCTCGGGCCCCCGGGGCGGTTCCGTGTTCCTGGGCGCAACTCGGCGGTGACGGCGTCGACTTCACGCCACACCGGGACGGAATCGGCCATGCCGCCCCGGGCTCACCGTGGGCAACAGGGACAACTCGCGCGCTTCGCGGGGGATTTCGGCACCACGGGAACCAGGTGTTCCAGCGTGTGTTTATCATGTGGCACTCGGTCGCGTTCGCGACCGTTCGCAAGCACCCCCAGGTCTTGGGGAGTTGCAGATTTCGCGGGCTGGTGTGCGCTCTCCGTCAGTCTGTTGCCGTGACGTGACGCTGCCACGCCCGGAGGGGAAACGTATGTTCCGTATACGGAGACGCGCCACCGCGCGGCTGTCCGCCGCGATACTCGTCGCCGGTCTCAGTGTCGGCGGCTCCCTGGCCACCGCCGGCGTCGCCGCCGCCGACGACGCCGCGGCCGGCGGAGCCACGGCGACGCTCAGGGACGAGATGGCCTACAAGGGCGACGCCACCATCGACGGCGACGACGTCCCCGCCGGCCTCTTCCAGATGGACGTGGCGGGCGGTGGTGGCACGCTGCAGACCTACTGCATCGACGCGCACACCGACACGGTCTTCCGGGCGTCCTACCGGGAAGCCTCCTGGGCCCAGTCCTCCCTGGCCAACAACCCCGACGCGGGCAAGATCCACTGGATCCTGAAGAACTCCTTCCCGCAGGTGAGCGACGTCGCCGCGCTCGCGAAGCAGGCCGGGATCACGGGCGAGCTGACCAAGGACGACGCCGCCGCCGGCACCCAGGTCGCCATCTGGCGCTACTCGGACCACGTGAAGGCCGAGGCGAAGGACACCGAGGCGGAGGCCCTCGCCGACTACCTCGAGGAGCAGGCCAAGACCAAGGCCGTCGAGGAGCCGACGGCGTCGCTCTCGCTGAGCTCGGCGTCCGTGGCGGGCAAGGCGGGCGAGAAGCTCGGCCCCGTCACCGTCACCACCAACGCCGAAAGCGCCGCGGTCAAGGTCGCCGGTGCGGGCGTCCAGGTCGTCGACGGGTCGGGCAACCCGGTCACCAGCGCTTCCAACGGCACCGAGCTGTACCTGGACGTTCCGGCCGCCACCCCGGCCGGCACCGCCACCGTCACCGTCGAAGGGTCGCTGGCCCTGTCGGTCGGCCGGGCGTTCGTCGGCGAGAAGGTGCGGACCCAGACCCAGATCCTCGCCGGTTCCACGGAGAGCAAGGTCGCCGCGTCCTTCACCGCCACGTGGGGCGAGAAGGACCACACCGGCCCCGTGCTCGCGGCCGAGGCCGTGAAGAACTGCGCCAAGGGCGGCGTCGACGTCAAGGTCACCAACAGCGGTGACGAGGCGGGCGAGGTCACCGTCGGCGGCGAGAAGCACACCGTCGAGGCGGGCAAGGACCTCACCGTCACCGTTCCGGTGAAGGAGGACGCCGAGTACAGCATCGCCGTCACCGGTCCGAACGGTCTCGACCAGACCTTCACCGGCGTGCTCGACTGCCAGACCGCCGGCGACGGCGGCTCCGAGAGCCCCGCGCCCTCCACCGCGCCGAGCCCGGCCGGTGACCAGGGCGGCAACGCCGACGGCGGCAACCTCGCCGAGACCGGCAGCAACAGCGCCACCCCGGTCATCGCCGGTGTCGCCGTGGCGCTGGTGGTCGTGGGCGGCGTCACCATGGTGGTGCTGCGCAAGCGCAGGACCACCTGACCCGGCGGTCCGACGACCGGTGCCGCCGTCCTGAGCGCACGTCCTGACCAGCGGGCGCTCGCACGGCGGCACGAAGGGGCGGTCCCCGTCACCGGGGGCCGCCCCTTCCTCGTCCCCCTAGCTTGTCATGCGCACGACATACAGAGATGCGCGACCCCTTGCTATGTCCGGATTGCCCGCCGGATTCGGTGACTCATTCCACTTTCCGCGCCGAATCCGCATGCGCCCCGTCCGCTCGGGCAGGCGCAGCCGGTCCCCGAGGGTCACTGCGAGGTGACACAGGGGTATGGCACAGCAAGGAAAGGCAAGACGGCAGCATGGGTCATAGAAACGAAGGTCAATTCGGGGCGCGTCGCACCATTTCCGCGGGGGGAGAATGGCGCGAGGCGGTCTCGGGAGCGACCCGGGAGGTGATCGACCCGGCGGACGGCCGGCCGTTCGCCGTCGTCGCCGAGGGCGACGAGCGCGACGTCGACCTCGCGGTGGAGGCCGCGCGCCGCGCGTTCGACGGCGGCCAGGGCGTCTGGCCCCGCACCCCGGCCGCGCGGCGCGCCGACGTCCTGCGCCGCACCGCCGAGCTGCTCCGCCGCGACCGCGAGGAGCTGGGCCGGCTGGAGGCCCGCGACGCCGGCAAGACCGTCGAGGAGGGCCGCGTCGACATCGACTGCGTGGCCGACGCGTTCGCGTACTTCGCGGACCTGGTGGCCGCCGAGGCGCCCGGCCGGGTGGTCGACGCGGGCAGCGACGAGATCCACAGCGTGGTCGTGCACGAGCCGGTCGGCGTGTGCGCGCTGATCACCCCGTGGAACTACCCGCTGCTCCAGGCCAGTTGGAAGATCGCCCCGGCGCTGGCGGCGGGCAACACCTTCGTGGTCAAGCCCAGCGAGATCACCCCGCTCTCCACCGTGGCGCTGATCCGCCTGCTCGAGGAGGCCGGACTCCCCGCCGGGGCGGCCAACATCGTCACCGGTCCCGGGCACAGCGTGGGCGCCCGGATGGCCGAGCACCCCGACGTCGGCCTGGTCTCGTTCACCGGCGGCCTGGTCAGCGGGACCAAGGTGGCCAAGGCCGCCGCGGAGACCGCCAAGAAGGTCGCGCTGGAACTCGGCGGCAAGAACCCCAACGTGGTCTTCGCCGACGCCTGCGCCACCGAGGAGGGCTTCGACACCGCCGTCGACCAGGCGCTGAACGCGGCGTTCGTCCACAGCGGCCAGGTCTGCTCCGCGGGCGGCCGGCTGATCGTCGAGGAGTCGGTGAAGGAACGGTTCGTCGGTGAACTGGCCCGCCGCGCCGCGCGGATCCGGATCGGCCGCGGAACCGCCGAGGGCGTCGAGGCCGGTCCCCTGGTCTCCGAGGCGCAGCGCGCGAAGACCGAGGAATACGTGGCCTCGGCACTCGCCGACGGCGCCGTGCTGCGCGCCGGCGGCCGCCGCCCGGAGCCGTCCGCGGACCGTCCCGAGGGCGGCTACTACTACCTGCCCACCGTCCTCGACGACTGCGACCGCTCGATGCGCGTGGTCCGCGAGGAGGTCTTCGGCCCGGTCCTGACCGTGGAGACCTTCCGCACCGAGGACGAGGCCGTCGCGCTGGCCAACGACACCGAGTACGGGCTGGCCGGAGCCGTCTGGACCGCCGACGCGGGCCGCGCCCGCCGGGTCGCCGGGCGGCTGCGCCACGGCACCGTCTGGATCAACGACTTCCACCCCTACCTGCCGCAGGCGGAGTGGGGCGGGTTCGGGAAGAGCGGCGTCGGCCGCGAGCTCGGTCCCTCCGGGCTCGCCGAGTACCGCGAGACCAAGCACGTCTACCAGAACCTCGCCCCCCGCCCGGTCCGGTGGTTCGCGGGCTGACCCGCCCGCCCGACCGCCCCCTCTCCCGCACACGAGTTCCGAGTTCCAGGAGGACCTCCTCCCATGACCACCTCCCCCACCCCCGGCACGCCCCGCCCCACCGAGTACGACTACGTGGTGGTCGGCGGCGGCACCGCCGGCTCGGTGATCGCCGCCCGGCTCACCGAGAACCCGGACGTCACCGTCGCCGTCATCGAGGGCGGCCCCAGCGACCGCGACCGCGAGGACGTGCTGACCCTGCGCCGCTGGACGGGCCTGCTCGGCGGCGACCTCGACTACGACTACCCGACCGTCGAGCAGCCCCGCGGCAACTCCCACATCCGCCACAGCCGCGCCAAGGTGCTCGGCGGCTGCTCCTCGCACAACACCCTGATCTCCTTCAAGCCGCTGCCCTCCGACTGGGACGAGTGGGAGGAGGCGGGCGCCAAGGGCTGGAACGCGGTGGCCATGGAGGCCTACTTCGCGCGCCTGCGGAACAACATCGTCCCGGTCGACGAGAAGGACCGGAACGCCATCGCCCGCGACTTCGTGGACGCCGCGCAGAAGGCGACCGGGGTGCCGCGCGTCGAGGGCTTCAACAAGAAGCCCTTCGCGGAGGGCGTCGGCTTCTTCGACCTGGCCTACCACCCGGAGAACAACAAGCGCTCCTCCGCCTCGGTGGCCTACCTGCACCCGGTCATGGACGACCGCGCCAACCTCCACCTGTGGCTGGAGACCTGGGCGTACAGGCTGCGGATGGACGGCACCCGCGCCGAGGGCGTGCACGTGCGCACCAAGGACGGCGCCGAGCACCTGGTCCGCGCCCGCCGCGAGGTGCTGCTGTGCGCCGGGGCCGTGGACACCCCGCGGCTGCTGCTGCTCTCCGGCATCGGCCCCCGCCAGGACCTGGAGGCGCTGGGGATCCCCGTCGTCCACGACCTGCCGGGCGTGGGCGAGAACCTGCTGGACCACCCCGAATCGGTGATCGTCTGGGAGACCGACGGCCCGATCCCGGAGAACTCCGCTATGGACTCCGACGCCGGACTCTTCGTCCGCCGCGACCCCGGACACCCCGGCCCGGACCTGATGTTCCACTTCTACCAGGTGCCGTTCACCGACAACCCGGAGCGCCTCGGCTACCGGCGGCCCGAGCACGGCGTGTCGATGACGCCGAACATCCCCAAGCCGAGGAGCCGCGGCCGCCTCCACCTGACCAGCGCCGACCCCGAGGTCAAACCCGCGCTGGACTTCCGGTACTTCACCGACGAGGACGACCACGACGCCCGGACCCTGGTCGACGGCATCCGCATCGCCCGCGAGATCGCGGCGACCGAGCCCCTGGCCGGCTGGCTCAAGCGCGAGGTCTGCCCCGGCCCGGAGATCACCTCCGACGAGGAACTGAGCGAGTACGCCCGCAAGGTCGCGCACACCGTCTACCACCCGGCCGGCACCTGCCGGATGGGCGCCGCCGACGACGAGGCCGCCGTCGTCGATCCCGAACTGCGCATCCGCGGCCTGCGGAACATCCGCGTCGCCGACGCCTCGGTCTTCCCGACCATGACCGCCGTCAACCCCATGATCGGCGTGCTGATGGTCGGCGAGAAGGCCGCCGAACTGGTCGGGGGCGACGCCCGATGACCGTCCCGGACACCACGGAGCACACCACCATGAGCAGTCCCGAGCCCGCCGCCGCGCCCGTCTTCTCGGTCCGCGGCCTGTGGAAGGTCTTCGGCCCCAAGGCCGAACGCATCCCCGGCGACCAGGAGCTGGCGGGCCTCTCGCAGGCCGGGCTGCGGGAACGCACCGGCTGCACCGCCGCCGTCCGCGACGTCTCCTTCGACGTCCACCGGGGCGAGGTCTTCGTCGTGATGGGCCTCTCCGGATCCGGCAAGTCCACGCTGGTGCGCTGCCTGACCCGGCTGATCGAACCGACCTCCGGCGCCCTGGAGTTCGACGGCGACGACCTGCTCGCCATGGACAAGGACAAGCTGCGCGAACTCCGCCGCCGCCGCGCCTCCATGGTGTTCCAGCACTTCGGCCTGCTGCCGCACCGCACCGTGCTGGACAACGTCGCCCACGGCCTGGAGATCCAGGGCGTCGGACGCGCCGAACGCCGCGCCCGCGCCGCCGAGACGGTCGCCAAGGTCGGTCTCGACGGCCTGGAGAACCGCCGCCCCGGCCAGCTCTCCGGCGGCCAGCAGCAGCGCGTCGGCCTCGCCCGCGCGCTCGCCGTCGACCCCGAGGTCCTGCTCTTCGACGAGCCGTTCAGCGCCCTGGACCCGCTGATCCGCCGTGACATGCAGGAGGAGGTCATCCGGCTGCACCGCGAGGAGGGCCGGACCATGGTCTTCATCACCCACGACCTCGGAGAGGCGCTCCGGGTCGGCGACCGCATCGCGCTGATGCGCGACGGCGAGGTCGTCCAGCTCGGCACCCCCGAGGAGATCGTCGGCTCCCCGGCCGACGCGTACGTCCGCGACTTCGTCCGGGACGTGCCGCGCGAGCAGGTCATGACGGTGCGCCGGGCCATGCGCCCGCTCGCCGCCGGGGAGGTGGCCGACGGCCCCGTGGTCGCCCCGACCGCCACCGTCTCCGAGGCCGTCGAGGCCGTCGCCCGCACCGGGACGCCCGCCCGGGTGATGGAGAACGGCCGCTGCCTCGGCGTCGTCGACCAGGACGGCCTGCTGCGCGTGGTCGCCGGCCTGGACGCCGGCCGCGAGGAGGTGGCCGCCTGATGCGCCGCTGCACCCTCGGCCCCGCCACCGTGCCGACCGCCGCCCGCCCCGGCGCGGACACCCCGGCCCACCCCGCCGCGCCCCGGCCGTCCTGCGGTCCGGTCCCGCCCCGGCCGTCCGCCCGGAGGCCGGTGACGCGGATCCGGCCCACGGCCCCCGGCGGAAGGAGGCGATGCGCATGAGCACCGCCACCGGCTCCGCCCGCACCCCGCGCGCCGACGACCACCGGGACGACCACGCCGCCGCACGCCCCGAGGGCCGTGCCGCCGGACCCGGCGAGGGCCGTGCCGAGGGCCGCACCGCCGAGCGCACCGCCCCGGCCGGCGACCGCCGGCACGCCGCCCCGGCCGGCGACCGCCGGCACGCCGCCCCGGCCGGCGACCGCCCCGCCACCCGGCGCGGCACCGACTCCGCCTCCCCGCCGGCCCCAGGCGGCCGGGCCCCCGGCGCCCCCGGCGGGGAGACCACCGACACCAGCGGCGGGGACACCACCGGCACCACCGGCCGTGACGCCGCCCCGGCTCGCCTGCGCGCGGCCCTGGCCGGGCGTCCCGTCCTGCGCCGGCTGCTCGCCGCCGCGGTGGTCCTGATCCCCGTGGCCGCCGCCCTCTGGGGCAGCGGCGGATGGCCCCAGCAGCTCGCCGTCGACGTCAGGACGCCGCTGGACGACGCCTACGACTGGGTGATCGACAACCGCGCGACCAACCCGGTCTTCCTCTACTTCCTGCTCCACCTGAGCAACTGGGCGGAGATCTCGGTCGACGCCGTCACCGTCCTCCTGCTCCAGCTCGGCTGGTTCGGCGTGATCACCGCCGCGGTCCTGCTGGCCTGGCGGGTCGGCGGCGCCGGCCTGCGCGGGCTGCGTACCGCGGGCGTGGCCCTGGCCGCGTTCGCCGTCTGCGGCGTCCTCGACATGTGGGAAGCCACCATGGAGACGCTGGCGCTCATGGCGGTCGCGGTGACCGTCTCCGTGGCGATCGGCCTCCTCCTGGGCCTAGCCGCAGGACTCTCCGACCGCTTCGACCGCTTCCTGCGGCCGGTGCTGGACACCATGCAGATCATGCCGGCGTTCGCCTACCTGCTGCCGCTGGTGCTGCTCTTCCAGATCGGCGTGCCCGCCGCGCTGATCGCCACCGTGATCTACGCCGTCCCGCCGATGGCCCGCCTGACCTCGCTCGGTCTGCGCGGCGCGGACCAGGGCGTGCTGGAGGCCGTCCGCTCGCTGGGCGCCGGCCCGGTGCAGCGACTGCTGACCGCCCGCCTGCCGCTGGCCCGCAAGGAGATCCTGCTGGGCCTCAACCAGACGATCATGATGGCGCTGTCGATGGTCACCATCGCCTCGGTCGTCGGGGCCGGCGGCCTCGGCGAGGAGGTCTTCAGCGCCCTGTCCACCGTGGACGTCGGCAGCGCCCTGGCGGCCGGCATCCCGATCGTGCTGCTCGCCGTCTGGCTGGACCGCACCACCGCGGTGGCCGGGCAGCGGGTCGCCGAGGGCGCCGACCACGAGGCCACCGGCGCGCGCGCCCTGCTGCACGGCCGACGGGCCTGGGCGCTGGTCGCCGCGGTGTTCGCGGTGGTCGTGCCGCTCGGCCGGAAGTTCCTCATCGAGGAGTGGCCGGAGCTGTGGGTGGTGGAGATCGCCCGGCCGGTCAACGAGGCCGTGCAGTGGTTCACCGCCCACCTCGCCACCGGCGTCCCGTTGGTCGGCGGCACCCGGGTGTGGGCCGACGGCTTCACCACCGGGGTGCTCTCCCCCCTGCGCGACGGCCTGCAGGCGATGCCCTGGTGGTCGCTGGTGCTGGTCGCGGCCGTCCTCGGCCTGCTGGCCGGCGGATGGAAGGCGATGTGCACCGCCGCCGCCTCCCTCGCGCTGATCGGCGTGATCGGCCTGTGGGACAAGTCCCTCGACACCCTCTCCCAGGCGATCGCCGGCGTGGCGCTCACCCTGGTGCTCGGCTTCGCGATCGGCGTCGTCGCCGCCCGGGTCGGCTGGGTCGAACGGGCGCTGCGCCCGGTGCTGGACGTGCTGCAGACGCTGCCGCAGTTCATCTACCTCATCCCGGTGGTCGCCCTGTTCAACGTGGGCCGCTCCGCCGCCGTCGCCGCGGCCGTGCTGTACGCGCTGCCCGCCGTCGTGCGGATCACCGTGCAGGGCCTGAAGCAGGTCGACGCCGGCACCCTCGAGGCCTCCCGGTCGCTGGGCGCGAGCACCTTCCAGCAGATCCGCCAGGTGCAGCTCCCGCTGGCGCGGCCCGCGCTGATGCTCGCCCTCAACCAGGGCGTGGTGCTGGTCCTCGCCATGGTCGTCGTCGGCGGCTTCGTCGGCTCCGGCGCGCTGGGCTACGACGTGGTCCACGGCCTGCAGAAGAGCGAGCTGGGCACCGGACTCGCGGCCGGCGTCGCCATCGTCCTGCTCGGCGTCGCCCTCGACCGCGCCACCCAGCGCCGCGCCACGGCCGCCTGACACCCCGGCACCCGCACCACGCCACCCGACCACCCGACCACCCGCCACCCGGCATCCGGCATCCGCCCGGCCGGGGCGCCCCCGCCCCGGCCGGTGCCGAGCCGGTGTCCCGTGCCCGGCCGCCGCCGCGAACCCCCGTGCCCCGTGCCCCACCGGCGGGCCGGCCGGACCCCGAACGAACGGAACGAGAGAACCCATGAAGCCCTCGCGCACGACCCGCACGGCCCGCACGACCCGCACCTCCCGCACGACCCGTGTCGCCGTCGCCGCCACCGCCGTCCTCACCGCCACCGGCCTGACCGCCTGCGGCGCCGCCGACACCGGCGCCACCGCCTCCTCCGGCGGGGCCGGGGACAAGGTCACCATCGCGGTGCCGTCCTGGGTCGGCGCCGAGGCGAACGCCGCCGTCGCCGCGCACATCCTGGAGCAGGAGTACGACGTCCGCGTCGAGAAGACCCAGATCGACGAGTCGGTCGCCTTCGACGGGCTGGACAGCGGCAAGATCGACGCCGTCCTCGAGGACTGGGGCGGCGCCCCCGACAAGATCGAGAAGTACGTCGACGAGCGGAAGAGCGTCGTCTCCGCCGGCGACCTCGGCGTCACCGGGAAGATCGGCTGGTTCGTGCCGGAGTACCTGGCCCGGAAGCACCCGGACATCACCGACTGGAAGAACCTCGACACATACGCGCACCTGTTCCGTACCGCGGAGAGCGGCGACAAGGGCCAGCTGCTCGAGGGCTCGCCGTCGTACACCACCAACGACGACGCGCTGGTGAAGAACCTCGACCTCGACCTCAAGACGGTCTACGCCGGCTCCGAGGCCGCGCAGATCACCCAGATCCAGCAGAACTACAAGGCCAAGAAGCCCTTCCTGACCTACTGGTGGACCCCGAACTGGGTCAACGAGGACGTCAAGATGGTCGAGGTGAAGCTCCCCGAGTGGACCGAGGGCTGCGACGACGACCCCGAGGCCGTCGACTGCGGCTACCCCGAGACCCCGCTGCAGAAGTACCTCAACGCCGACTTCGCGCAGGACGGCGGCGAGCCGGCCGAGTTCCTCAAGCGGATGCGGTGGACCGAGGAGGATCAGAACGAGGTCGCCGCGATGATCGCCGGGGAGCGGATGAGCCCGGAGGACGCCGCCGAGAAGTGGGTGGCCGAGAACGAGGACGTCTGGAAGGCGTGGCTGGCCTGAGGCACGGCCGGCAGGCATCCCGCCCGTCCCCGACGGGTAGGGAGACCGGCGGGCGGTGAACCTGACACCACCGCCCGGGGCCCCGCGGGACACCCCGTCCACGGGACGGACGGTGCCCGTGGGGCCCTTGTCATGGGACCGACATTGCTCTCCCGCGCGGAGATCCCTAGGCTGCCGGGCGTAGCGCGACGCTGCACACCTGTGCGGAGGGAACCGAACGAGTGCCTCCGGGTGTCTTGACGTCGGGCACCGCTCGCACCGACCCGGGGGGAAACACCATGGCACAGAAGCAGCGCCGACGGCTGCGCTCCAGCACGGTCGTCCTGGGCGGCATGGGCGTCGTCGCGGCGACCCTGACCTCCTGCAGTTCGGAGCCCGACCGCCGCTGCGTCGACACCGACAGCTACGAGTACGCCAACGGCTACCGGATCGTCGCGGACTCCAACTGCTCGTCGTACACGAGCGGCAGCGACTGGTACTACGACGCCGACGTCGAGGGCGGCTGGGCCGAGGACGGCACCTTCGACCGCGAGGAGGCCGTCGACCGCAACGGCTTCGGTTGCAGCGGCAGCGGCGGGGGCTGACCGGACCCGTGGAACGCCGCACCACCCAGCCCCGCGCCGGCTGGCAGGAGACCGTCGAGGCGCAGGGCCTGATCTACCCCCTCACCCGCCACCCCGACGGCGAGCTCCGCCCGTACTGGGACGAGAGCGCGTACTACGTCTTCTCGCTGCCCGAGGTCGAGGCGCTGGAGGAGGTCGTCGAGGAGCTGCACGGCATGTGCCTGGCGGCCGCCGACTTCATCGTGCGGGAGCAGCGGTTCGCGGACCTCGGGATCACCGACGGCCGGGTGGCCGCGGCGATCGCCGAGTCCTGGCGCCGCCGCGAGGAGGTCCCCTCCGTCTACGGCCGGTTCGACCTGCGTTACGACGGCACCGGCCCGGCCAAGATGCTGGAGTACAACGCCGACACGCCGACCTCCCTGGTCGAGGCCGCCAGCCCGCAGTGGTTCTGGATGGAGGAGCGCTTCCCCGGCGCCGACCAGTGGAACTCCCTGCACGAGCGGCTGGTGGAGGCCTGGCGCAGCCAGGCGCACCTGCTGCCGCCCGGCGCCCCGCTCCACTTCGCCCACACGGCGGGCGACGAGCTGGGCGAGGACCTGATGACGGTCGCCTACCTGATGGAGACCGCCGAGCAGGCCGGACTGCGGACCGAGTGGATCTCCATGGAGGACATCGGCTGGGACCGGCTGAGCCGCCGCTTCGTCGACAAGAAGCTCCGCTTCATCCGCAGCTGCTTCAAGCTCTACCCGTGGGAGTGGCTGACCACCGACCGCTTCGGACCGCAGGCGATGAGCACGCTCGACCTCGGCGGCGGCACGGGCTCGACGCTGTGGATCGAGCCGATGTGGAAGATGCTGCTCAGCAACAAGGCGCTGCTGGCGATCCTCTGGGAGCTCTACCCCGGCCACCCCAACCTGCTCGCCTCCTACGTGGACGGCCCGCGCGAACTCGCCCGCACCACCGGCTACGTCGCCAAGCCGCTGCTCGGGCGCGAGGGCGCGGGCGTGACGGTCCACGAGGCGGGGTCGGGGGCCCCGGCCCCCGCTCCGGACCAGCCCTGCTGCTACCAGGAGCTGGCGCCGCTGCCGTCCTTCGACGGCAACCGGGTGGTGCTCGGGGCGTGGGTGGTCCAGGGCGAGGCGGCCGGCCTCGGCATCCGGGAGTCGGACGGCCTGGTGACCGACGGCTACGCGCGCTTCCTGCCGCACGTCATCCTCTGAGCCCCGCGCCGTCCTGCCCCGCGCTGTTCTGCCGCGCGCTGTTCTGTCGCGCGCCGTTCCGCCCCGCGCCGCCCTGCCCCGCGCCGTTCCGCCCCGCGCCGTCCCGTCGCGGGCCGTCCGCCGGGCCGTCCGCCGGGCCGGCCTTCGCCGCGTTCTCCGGGCGCAGGAGCAGGCCCACCGGGGGCCGGGTCAGCGGCCGGGCCAGGCGGCGCACCGGCGTCGAGCCGAGCACCATGGCGAGCAGCACCGCGCAGGCCACCAGGCCGGCCACCTCCAGTGGCCGGTCCACCCGCGCGATCACGCCCTTCTCGCGGAACGGCAGGATCACCAGCGGGTGGAGCAGGTAGATGGTGAAGCCGCCGGCGCCCATCGAGGAGATCAGCGGCAGCCGCCGGCGCGGCATCACCCGCAGCAGGCAGAGCACCAGCGCGGCCCCGCAGACCAGCACCGTCAGGCGGATCAGCCAGGCCCACTCCAGGCCCATCGGGTCGTCGGGGGAGTACGCGTGCCGCATCGACAGCCAGCGGCCCTCGACGTCCCGGTGCCACAGCAGACCGACGGCGACGGACGCCGCGATGCCGGCCACCGCCACCGGCAGCGTCCGGCGGCGGGTGAACCAGGAGGCGAGACCGCCCTGCCCGATCCGCCAGCCGAGGAGGAACAGCGGCAGGTAGACCAGGGTCCGCGAGGCCGAGAACTGCATGCCGAACTCGGGCAGGTAGCCCACCCCGAGCGCCACGACCGTGGTGGTCGCCAGCGGGAACCGCAGCTGGGCCACCAGGGGCAGCAGCAGCCGCCAGAAGAACAGCGACATCAGGAACCACAGGTTCCAGGGGAGTTGCGCGACGTGCAGCCGGAACTCCGCGCCCAGCGCCCAGCTCTCCAGCGAGAACAGCAGCCCGAAGAGCAGCCCGGGCAGCGCGACGGACCGGACGAGGGAGCGCAGCCGGCGGTCCCCGAGCGGTTCCGCGCTGCTGAACACGCCGGCCAGCAGCACGAACGCCGGCACGCGGAACGCCCAGGCGCCGAGCTGGAAGGCGTGCAGCGCGTCGATCCGGGGGAGCAGGCTGCCCACGGTGTGCAGCACGACGATCAGCGTGGCGGCCACGAAGCGGGTGTTGTCCCACCACGGGTCCCGGCTGCCCGCCGCGACCGCACGGGGCGACGGGGCCGCCGCCGCGTCGGCGAGGGGGAGGGGAGCGGGCGGCGTTCTCGGGACGGTGGTCATCGGGCGGCGGACTCCTGGAACGGGCCGCGGACGGCGCGGCGGCGGGACGACGGGACGACGGGACGACGGGACGACGGGGCGGCGGGGCGGCGGGGCGGCGGGACGGAGGGGCGGCGGGGCGACGGCGGGGCCGGCGGTGATGTGCGGGGCCGGTGCAGGCTAGGCGCGCCGTCCATCGCCCGGGTGAACACCGGATGGACTGCAGCCCCCCTTCCGCCGCGGGCGGCGCGGGTGCCGGCCGGTCCGGGGGCGCCACCGCCGGGTGGGCGGGCGGGTGGGGGCGCCCGGTAGGGTGGCTCCGGGCCGTGACTGGCGCGCTGGGATGGGACGGACCATCGGGGAGCGGCCCGCAGAACGACACGTGCCGTGCGCCTGGGCCACACCGTGACCGCACCCTGCCGGAGGCCGCCATGTCAGACCTTTCCCCCGAGTCCGCCGCGTACCGGGCCGCCCTGGACGTCGTCCGCGCCGTCGAGCCGCGGGTCGCCGACGCGATCGGGCAGGAGCTCACCGACCAGCGCGAGATGCTCAAGCTGATCGCCTCGGAGAACTACGCCTCCCCGGCGACCCTGCTCGCGATGGGCAACTGGTTCAGCGACAAGTACGCCGAGGGCACCGTCGGCCGCCGCTTCTACGCCGGCTGCCGCAACGTCGACACCGTCGAGTCCCTCGCCGCCGAGCACGCCCGCGAGCTGTTCGGCGCCCGCCACGCCTACGTCCAGCCGCACTCCGGCATCGACGCCAACCTGGTCGCCTTCTGGTCGGTGCTCGCCGACCGCGTGGAGGCCCCGGCCCTCGCCAAGGCCGGCGTCCGCCAGGTCAACGAGCTCTCCGACGCCGACTGGGCCGAGCTGCGCGCCGCCTTCGGCAACCAGCGCATGCTCGGCATGTCGCTGGACGCCGGCGGCCACCTCACCCACGGCTTCCGCCCCAACATCTCCGGCAAGATGTTCGACCAGCGCTCCTACGGCACCGACCCGGCCACCGGCCTGGTCGACTACCAGGCGCTGCGCGAGACCGCCCGCGAGTTCAAGCCGCTGATCATCGTGGCCGGCTACTCCGCCTACCCCCGCCTGGTGAACTTCCGGATCATGCGGGAGATCGCCGACGAGGTCGGCGCGACCCTGATGGTCGACATGGCGCACTTCGCGGGCCTGGTGGCCGGCAAGGTGCTCACCGGCGACTTCGACCCGGTCCCGCACGCCCAGATCGTCACCACCACCACCCACAAGTCGCTGCGCGGCCCGCGCGGCGGCATGGTGCTGTGCGACGACTCGCTGAAGGACCAGGTCGACCGCGGCTGCCCGATGGTCCTCGGCGGCCCGCTGCCGCACGTGATGGCCGCCAAGGCCGTCGCCCTCGCCGAGGCGCGGCAGCCCGCCTTCCAGGACTACGCGCAGCGCATCGTGGACAACGCCAAGGCGCTCGCCGAGGGCCTGACGAGCCGCGGCGCCACGCTGGTCACCGGCGGCACCGACAACCACCTCAACCTGATCGACGTGGCCTCCTCCTACGGCCTCACCGGCCGCCAGGCGGAGCAGGCGCTGCTGGACTCCGGCATCGTCACCAACCGCAACGCGATCCCCGCCGACCCGAACGGCGCCTGGTACACCTCCGGCATCCGCATCGGCACCCCCGCGCTGACCACCCGCGGCCTGGGCACGGCGGAGATGGACGAGATCGCCGCCCTGATCGACCGCGTCCTCACCGAGGCCGTGCCGGGCACCACCGCCAAGGGCGCGCCCTCCAAGGCACAGCACGTCCTCGACGCGAAGGTCTCCGACGAGGTCTCCCGCCGGGCCACCGAGCTGGTCGCCGGCTTCCCGCTGTACCCGCAGATCGACCTGGGCTGACCCGCCCGCCGTCCGGGGCGCCCGCCGGCGCCCCGGACCGGCCCCGCCCGTCCCCGACCCGTTCCCGGGCGCGGGGCCGCACCTGAGACAATGAGAGGCATGGCCTCTGATCGTCCTCGCGTGCTCTCCGGTATCCAGCCGACCTCCGGCTCGTTCCACCTCGGCAACTACCTCGGCGCGGTCCGCCAGTGGGTGGACATGCAGAAGACCCACGACGCCTTCTACATGGTC
Organism: Streptomyces sp. NPDC047130; assembly: GCF_040643475.1. Classification (NCBI taxonomy): domain Bacteria; kingdom Bacillati; phylum Actinomycetota; class Actinomycetes; order Kitasatosporales; family Streptomycetaceae; genus Streptomyces; species Streptomyces sp. NPDC047130. The sequence goes on from NZ_JBEYUK010000001.1 coordinate 271,691, forward strand.
GTCGACCTGCACGCCATCACCGTGCCCCAGGACCCGGAGCAGCTCCGCCGCAACACCCGGCTGTCCGTCGCCCAGCTCCTGGCGGCCGGACTGGACCCGGAGCACTGCACCCTCTTCGTGCAGAGCCACGTGCCGGAGCACGCCCAGCTCGGCTGGGTCATGAACTGCATCACCGGCTTCGGCGAGGCCTCCCGGATGACGCAGTTCAAGGACAAGTCCGCCAAGCAGGGCAGCGACCGCACCACGGTCGGCCTGTTCACGTACCCGATGCTGATGGTCGCGGACATCCTGCTCTACCAGGCCGACCAGGTCCCGGTCGGCGAGGACCAGCGCCAGCACCTGGAGCTCACCCGCGACCTGGCCGAGCGGTTCAACACCACCTACGGCCCGACCTTCACCGTCCCGAGCGCGTACATCCTCCGGGAGACGGCGAAGATCTACGACCTGCAGGACCCGTCCGCCAAGATGAGCAAGTCGACGGCCAACCCCAAGGGCCTGATCAACCTCATGGACGACCCGAAGGTCACCGCGAAGAAGGTGAAGAGCGCGGTCACCGACACCGAGACCGTGATCCGCTTCGACCGCGAGAACAAGCCGGGCGTCTCCAACCTGCTCACCATCCTCTCCACCCTCACCGGCCGGTCCGTGCCGGCGCTGGAGGCGGAGTACGAGGGCAAGATGTACGGCGCCCTCAAGACGGACCTGGCCGAGGTCATGGTCGAGTTCGTGACGCCGTTCCGCGACCGGACCCAGGAGTACCTGGACGACCCGGAGACCCTCGACCAGATCCTCGCCAAGGGCGCGGAGAAGGCGCGTGCGGTCGCGGCGGAGACGCTGGCCGCGACCTACGAGCGGATCGGCCTCGTCGCGGCCAAGCACTGACCGGCCCGCCGGCGGCGCGTCCGGCGCGTCCGGCGCGGCGGGGCAGGACACCGCCGGCCTCCGAGCGCCCCTCGCGCCACCGGTGATACAGGTGCGATCCTCCCGGTTCGGAGGTGCGCCGCCGTACAGTCGATGTCAGTGGCGACGCCGGAGGGCGAGACGGGTGGCAGCACCCGCCCGGCGCAGCCCGGGCGTGACGGAAGACGACACGACAGGAGACGACGTGGGGACCGTAACGATCGGCGTGTCGATCTCGGTCCCGGAGCCGCACGGCACCCTGCTCCAGCAGCGCCGCGCGGGCTTCGGCGACGCCGCGGCGTTCGGCATTCCCACGCACGTCACGCTGCTCCCGCCGACCGAGGTGGACGCCTCCGCGCTGCCCGCGATCGAGGCGCACCTCGCGGAGGTGGCCGCGGCGGGCAGACCCTTCCCGATGCGGCTGGCGGGCACCGGGACGTTCCGCCCGCTGTCGCCGGTGGTCTACGTCCGGGTGGTGGCCGGCGCGGAGGAGTGCGCGCAGCTGCAGGCGCGGATCCGCGACGAGGCGGGGCCGGTGGCGCGGGAGCTGCAGTTCCCGTACCACCCGCACGTCACCGTGGCGCACGGGATCGCCGAGGAGGCGATGGACCGGGCGTACGAGGAGCTCGCCGACTACGCGGCCCAGTGGCCGTGCACGGGATTCGCGCTGTACGAGCAGGGGGCGGACGGCGTCTGGCGCCGCCTGCGGGACTTCCCCTTCGGCGGCCTCACCCTTCCCACCCAGTCCGCCACCGAACGCCACCCCACCCTCAACTGACGCCCGCGCTCCCCTCCGGCGCCGCGGCGGCGGGGGAGCCGCCCGCGGGTCACAGGGGCAGGCGGCGGAAGAGGGGCCGGGGGAGGTGGCGGAGGAGGGCCATGACGGGGCGGAGGGGAGAGGGGACCCAGATCGTGGAGGCGCGGCGCCGGAGCCCCGCCTCGACCGCACCCGCCACCGCCTCCGCCGTCGTCGCCAACGGCACCTCCCGCAGGTGCGCCGTCATCCGCGTCCGCACGAACCCGGGCCGCACCACCATGACGTGGACCCCCGTCCCGCACAGCGAGTCCCCGAGCCCCTGCGCGAACGCGTCCAGCCCCGCCTTGCTGGAGCCGTAGACGAAGTTGCCGCGCCGCGCCCGCTCCGCGGCGACGGACGACAGCACCACCAGCGACCCGTGCCCCTGTCCCCGCAGCGCCGACGCGGCGACCAGCCCGGCCGACACCGCCCCGGTGTAGTTGGTCTGCGCGACCCGGACCGCCCCGGCGGGATCCCGCTCGTCCCGCCGCTGGTCGCCGAGGATGCCGAAGGCGAGCAGCACCAGGTCGACGTCGCCCTCCGCGAAGACCTTGCCGAGCACCTCCTCGTGCGCCTCGGTGTCCAGCGCGTCGAACTCCACCGTCCGCACGTCGGCGTCCGGCCGCAGGGCCCGCAGCGAGGCCGCGGCGGAGTCCAGGGCGGGGGAGGGGCGGCCCGCCAGCCGGACGGTGCGGCAGCGCCGGGCGAGCATGCGGCGGGCCACCGCGAGCCCGATCTCCGAGGCGCCGCCCAGCACCAGCATCGACTGGGGTGCGCCGAACGCGTCCTTCACTTGAACTCCTTGGAAGTCGTCACAGGCCGAGGCGGCGGGAGAGGTCGGAGGTGAAGACCCCGCGCGGGTCGAGCTCGGCGCGCAGCGCGCGGAACTCGTCGAGGCGCGGGTACATGGCGGGCAGCAGCTCGGGCCGCAGCCGGGCGTCCTTGGCGAGGTACACCCGGCCGCCGGCCGAGGCGACCTCCTCGTCGAGCCCGTCGAGCAGCTCGCCGAGCCCGGGCAGCCCGGCGGGGATGTCGAGGGCCAGCGTCCAGCCCGCCGTGGGGAACGACAGCCAGCCCGGGTCGCCGTCGCCGAACCGCTTGAGGACGGCCAGGAAGGACGGGCAGCGGTGGTCGGAGACCCGGCGCACGACGCGCCGCAGCGTCTCCTCCTCGCCGTGGCCGACCACGAACTGGTACTGCACGAACCCGCCCCGGCCGTAGACCCGGTTCCAGTGCGGCACGCCGTCCAGCGGGTGGAAGAAGGCGGGCAGGCGCTGCAGCTCGCCGGTGCGGCGCCGGGGCGCCTTGCGGTACCAGAGCTCGTTGAAGACGCCGACCGTGGTGCGGCCGAGCAGGCCGTCGGGGAGGAACGACGGGGCGGCGGGCAGCCGGGAGGGCCGGAACGCCAGCGGGTCCCGGCGGGCGCGCGAGGAGCGGGGGAGCGCGTCCAGCGGGGCGTGGTCGCCGCGGGTGAGCACCGCCCGGCCGGTGGCGCGGCCGCGGGCCAGCAGGTCGATCCAGGCGACCGAGTAGCGGTAGTGGTGGTCGGTGGCGGTGAGCCGGGCCATCAGGTCGTCGAGGTCCGTCGCCCGCTCGGTGTCCACCGCCATGAGGGACGTCTGCACCGGCTGGAGCCGCAGCGAGGCGGTGAGTACCACCCCGGTGAGGCCCATGCCGCCGCAGGTCGCGTCGAAGAGCGGGTCGCCAGGGGAGACCGTGCGGATGGAGCCGTCCGCGGTGAGCAGCTCCATCGACAGCACATGGCGGGAGAAGGAGCCGGAGACGTGGTGGTTCTTGCCGTGGATGTCGGCGCCGATCGCCCCGCCGACCGTGACGTACCGGGTGCCCGGGGTGACGGGCACGAACCAGCCGAGCGGGAGCAGCACCTGCATCAGCCGGTGCAGCGAGACGCCCGCGTCGCACAGCACCACGCCCCCGGCGACGTCCACCGCGTGGATCCGGTCGAGGGCGGTCATGTCCAGCACGGCGCCGCCCGCGTTCTGCGCGGCGTCGCCGTAGGCGCGGCCCAGGCCGCGGGGGATGCCGCCGCGCGCCCCGCAGCCGCGGACGGCGGCGACCGCCTCGTCGTAGCTGCGGGGACGGACCAGCCGGGCGACGGTGGGCGCGGTGCGGCCCCAGCCGGTGACCGGGACGGCGGGAGCGACGGTCGTCGGGGAGGGCTGCGTGGGCGGCATGGACGCGACGGTAGCGGCGGTGCGTCCGTTGTGCGGAGAGCTGCGACGGTACGGCGCGAGTCTCGCCGGAACGGGTGATTGATGGGGCTTTGGGCGTTATTGCCCAGGATCGGGGCCCGGCCCGGTGAACAGTGGGCCGCATGCACGGTGTCCCCCTCCTCGCTGCCCCCGCCCCGGCCCTCCTCGCCCCCGGGCCGCCCGCCTCCCTCCGCCCGGCCCACGCCGTCCGGCGGCTCGACGCCCGGCTGCTGGTCTCCCTGCACGCCCGCGGCGACGACCCGCGCACCGCCGCGGCGGCCCGCGCGCTCTCCCGCGCGGGGGAGCACGGCGCGCTCTGGCTGGCCGCGGGCCTCGCCGCGGCCGCCGTCGACCGGCCCCGCCGCTCCGCCTGGCTGCGCGGAACGGCCCTGACCGCCGCCGCCCACCTGGCCGGCGTGGGCGTCAAGCAGCTGGTGCGCCGGCCGCGCCCCACCGCCGTCCCGGCCCGCGTCCCCGTCCTCGCGCCGCACTCCTTCCCCAGCTCGCACGCCGCCTCCAGCGCCGCCGCGGCCGTCGCCGCCGGGGTGCTGCTCCCGGCGGCGGGCGCGGTCGCCGCCCCGGTGGCCGTCGCGATGTGCCTGTCCCGGGTGGTGGCCGGCGTGCACTACCCCTCCGACGTCGCCGCGGGCGCGGCGCTGGGCGCGGTCGCCGCCGGACTGGGGGCGCGGGGGCTGCGGAGGAGGCGCCATGGCTGAGCGCGTCGCCGCCACCGGGCCCCTGCTGGTCGGCCCGCGCGCCCGCCCCGGCGGCGCCCCGCGTCCCTCGCCGCCCCGCCGCCGGGGGGCCGGCGCCCTGTTCGCCGGGCTGGTGCGCACCGCCCGCCCCCGGCAGTGGGTCAAGAACGTCCTGGTGGTGGCCGCCCCGGCCGCCGCGGGCCAGCTCTTCACCACGGCCGCCCTGACCCGGCTGCCGCTGGTCCTGGTCCTCTTCACCGCGTGCTCCGCCGCCGTCTACCTGATCAACGACGCCCGCGACGCGGAGGCCGACCGCGCCCACCCGGTCAAACGCCACCGTCCCGTCGCCGCCGGACAGGTGCCGGTCCCGGTCGCCTACGCGGCAGGCGGCGCCCTCGCCGTGCTGGCCCCGGCCGCCGCCGTGCTGCTCTGCCCCCCGATGACCGCGGCGGTGCTGGCGGGCTACGTGGTGATGCAGCTCGCCTACTGCCTGCGCCTCAAGCGGGTCCTGGTGGTCGACCTGGCGGTGGTGGCGGCCGGCTTCCTGATGCGGGCCATGACCGGCGGCATCGCCATGGACATCCCGCTCTCCCGCTGGTTCCTGATCACCACCGGGTTCGGGGCGCTCTTCATGGTCTCCGCCAAGCGCTACTCGGAGGCCGTGGAGATGGCGGGCAAGGGCGGCGCCACCCGCGCGCTCCTCACCGAGTACACCGCCGGCTACCTGCGCTTCGTCTGGCAGCTCGCGGCGGGCGGCGCGGTCCTCGGCTACTGCCTGTGGGCCCTGGAGCACGGCGGCGTGCCGCAGACCGGGCTGCTGCCGTGGCGGCAGCTCTCCATGATCGCGTTCATCCTGGGCATCCTCCGCTATGCCGTCTTCGCCGACCGCGGCACGGCCGGCGAACCCGAGGAGGTGGTGCTGCGGGACCGGCCGCTGGCGGTGGTCGCCCTCGCCTGGGCGGTGCTCTACGGGCTGGCGGTGACCGGCTGGTGACGGCCGCCCCGGTCACCCGGCGGGAGCTGGCCGGGTTCGCGGCCGCCGGGCTGGCGGCCTACCTGGTGGACCTGGCCGCCTTCACCGCGCTCCTCGGGCCGGCCGGGCTGCCGCCGCTGCCGGCGAAGGCGCTCGCCTTCCTCGCCGCCTGCGCGGTCGCCTACGCGGGCAACGCGCTGGGCACGTACCGCGGTGCGGCGCCGGGAAGCGGTCCTGGCCGCCCGCCCGCGGCGGCCGGACGGCTGCGCCAGGCCCTGCTGTTCACCGCCGTCAACGCCGCCGGGGCGGCGGTGCAGCTCTCCTGTCTGGCCGTCAGCCACTACGGGCTCGGGCTCACCTCGCACCGGGCGGATCTGGTCGCCGGAGCGGGAGTCGGCATGCTCCTGGGCACGGCCGTCCGGTTCTGGGGTACGAGAACCCTCGTGTTCCGCGACCGCCGAGGCCGCGGGGACGACGCGACCGGCGACGGGAACGGGGTCATGGGATGGACTGGCTGAGGAACCTGCCCGTCGTCGGCCCCTGGATGGCCCGGCTGATGGACACCCACGCGTGGCTCGCCTTCGAGCGGCTGGACCGCGTCAAGTGGACCCGGCTCGCCGCCGCCATGACCTTCACCAGCTTCCTCGCCCTCTTCCCGCTGCTGACGCTCACCGCCGCGGCCGGGGCGGCCACGCTCACCACCGAGCAGCAGCGGACGCTGCAGGACAAGCTGGCCGAACAGGTGCCGGGGATCTCCGACCAGCTCGACATCGAGAAACTGGTCGCCAACGCGGGCACGGTCGGCCTGATCGCCGGTGCGCTGCTGCTGTTCACCGGGCTGAGCTGGGTCGACTCCATGCGGGGCTGCCTGCGGGCCGTCTGGGAGCTGCCCGACCCGGACGAGAACCTCCTCGTCACCAAGGCCAAGGACCTCGGCCTGCTGTTCGGGCTGGGCGGCGCGGTGCTCGCCACGCTGGTGATCTCCACGGTCGCCAGCGGCATGGTGGGGCGGCTGGCCCGGGCGATGGGGCTGGAGGAGGGCGGCATCGGCGGCGTCCTGCTGGGCGTCGCCGCGTTCGCCGTCGCCGTCCTGGCGGACTTCCTGCTGCTCCTCTTCGTGCTGCCGGTGGTGCCGGGGGCGCATCCGCGGCGGCGGCTCCTGACGCAGGCCGCGTTGATCGGCGCGGCCGGCTTCGAGCTGCTGAAGCTGCTGCTCAGCGGTTACATCCAGGGGGTCGCCGCGAAGAGCATGTACGGCGCGTTCGGCGTCCCGATCGCACTCCTCCTGTGGATCAACTTCACCTGCAAACTCCTCCTCTACGCCTCCTCCTGGACCGCCACCGAGAAATCCGCCCGCCCCGCGACGCCGTAACCGGCCCCGTACCCGTCCGCGGGCGCCGCACGGCCGTGGTGCGAGCCGTGCGCGCGGGCAGTGGACGCGCGGTGAACCGACGACGCCTCGCCGCGCGCAGCGGGACGCACGTGCGGCGAGGCGGTGGGGTGGTGGGTCAGGCGGGCTGGCCTTCGCCCTTGTCGGCGGTGCGGGGGGAGGACGCCTGCTGGGGCATCCTGGCCTCGGCGCCGCCCCCGCCCGCGACGGTCCCCTCGGCCGTGTCCGGGGCCTTCGCCGCGGCCGTGCCCTTCGCCGCGGCCGGGGCCTTCGCCGTGTCCGGGGCGTCCGCGTCTTCGCCCGGCTCGGCGGCACCCTCGGCCTCGGGGTCCGCGGCGGCACTCGCGGCCTTGGTCGCGTCGGCTGCCGCGGCGGGCACCTCCGCCTTGCTGTCCGCGTCCGCCGCGGCGGAGGTCCCGGCCTTGTCGCCCGCCTCGTCGCCGGACTCGGCCGCCGTGGCCGCCGCCTCCGCGTCCGCGGGCGTTCCGCGGCGCGGGGTCGTGCCGGGGAGCGGCCAGCGGCGGTGGACGAGGTAGCCGCCGCCGGCGAGGAGGACGAGCACGCCGCCCACGATGGCGAGCGGGATCCACACCGGCCCCGCCCCGCCCTCCCGGGAGGAGGCCACCGCCGCGGTGTCCGTCTTCGCGTCCGCCCCCGCCGGCGCCGCCACCGCGGCCGACGGCGAGGCCGCCGCCACCTGCGACGCGGGCGGCACCAGCTCGCCCACCGGCGTCACCTTCCCCGACGCCGCGAACCCCCAGTCCAGCAGCGACGCCGTCTCCTCGTAGACCCGGTTGAGCTCCTTCTTCTGCGGGTTCATCACGGTGACCAGCAGCACCCGCTCGCCCCGCTCGGCCACGCCGGTGAACGTCGCCCCCGCGTGGGTGGTGTTGCCGTTCTTCACGCCGGCGATGCCCCGGTACTGGTCCATGCCCGCGCCGGTGAGCAGCCGGTTGGTGTTCTGGATCTCGAAGGAGCCGCGGGACGTCTTCCCGTCCTCGCCCTTCTTCGTCTCGCCGGGGAACTGCGCCTTGACCGTGGCCGCGTACTCGCGGAAGCCGCCCTTCTGCAGCCCCGCCCGGGCTATCAGCGTGAGGTCGTACGCGGACGAGACCTGCCCCTTCGCGTCGTAGCCGTCGGGGCTGACGACGTGCGTGTCCAGCGCCTGGAGCTCCTTCGCGCGGGCGTTCATGTCGGCGACCGTCCTGTCGAGGCCGCCGTTCATCGCGGACAGCACGTGCACCGCGTCGTTGCCGGACCGCAGGAAGACGCCCAGCCACAGGTCGCGGACCGTGTAGGTCTCGTTCTCCTTGACGCCGACCAGGCTGGAGCCGGCGCCGACCTTGGAGAGCTCCTCGCCGGTCACCTTGTGGGTCTGGGACGCGGGCCAGCGGTCCAGCAGGGTGTCCGCGAAGAGCATCTTCAGCGTGCTCGCCGGCGCCATCGGCACATGGGCGTTGTACGAGGCGAGGACCTCGCCGGTCTCGGCGTCGGCGACGATCCAGGACTTGGCGGAGAGGTCGTCGGGAAGTTCCGGCGCGCCCACCCCAGGCTGGACCTGGACCCCGGCGGCGGCCAGCCGGGCGCCGCCCACCCGCGAGGCCGACGTCGGGAGCGGGTCCTTCCCGGCCGCCCCGGAGGGGGCCTTCGAGGCGTCGCCGCCCGCGGCCTTCGTCGGCGTGGACGAGGGCCGGGACGTGGGCCTGGAGGTCGACGTCCCGGTGGAGGAGGAGTCCGAGAGGCGGCTGCCGGGCGTCTTCGGGCCGGGCCGCAGCGGCTGCGCCTCCGCCTGACCGCCGGACACCGGCAGGACGAGGCCGAGCGCCAGCGACAGCAGCGCGGCGGACGCGAGCAGAGCGGGTCGTCCGGTGGACTTCTTCGAAGCGGGCACGGACGAAAACGTACATGCCAAATCCGGCGTGGGCGTAGCCCCGGTGCCCGCCCGCGCCCCGCCGTGATTCCGGTCGCACTCCGCGCCCGGACGGCCACCCCGGCCGTCGGCCGCCCCGTCCTGCGGAGATACTGGCGGTATGAAGCTCAGCCGACCCGTCTCCTGGTTCCTTCTCGCCTTCGGGGTGTGGAGCTGGGTCATCTGGATCACTTTCGTCAAGAACCTCTACAAGGACGGCAGCGGTCTCGCGTTCGACGACGCGGGGGACCCGACCGGGTACTTCTGGGTCCACCTGCTGCTCGCGGTGGTCTCCTTCGTACTGGGGACGGTCGTAGGGGTCATCGGGTTGCGCGGAATTCGCGCATTGCGGCGCAACTCATAGCCGCGACCGTTCAACCACACACAGGGACAGGGGACTTACCGGACGTGGGCGTCGTTTTCGTGCTCGTCGCACTGCTGGCTCTCGCCGTGCTGGCGGCACTCCACTGGTACATGTGGCGGCGTCTGGTGCGGGACACCACCGTGCCGCGGAGCCTGGCCCGGCGGCTGGGCACCGCCGTCTTCCTGCTCGGCGTGGTGCTGATGTTCGGCGCCATGTCCAGCCGGGGCGAGACCCTGCCGTTCTCCGTGCGCCAGGCCGTGGCCTGGCCGGGGTTCCTGTGGATGGCGGTGATGATCTACCTGCCGATGGCCCTGATCGTCACCGAGCCGCTGCGGCCCCTGCTGCGCCGTCGGCTCGCCCGGCGTGACGCCCGCCGCGCGGGCCTGACCGGAACCGACACCGCCGACGCCGCCGCGCCGCGGGAGACCCCCGCCGCCGCGCAGGCCACCGAGGCCGGTGCGGGTGCCGCCACCGGTGCCACCGCGGGCGCCGGTGCCACCGCCGAGCCCGCGAAGGCTCCGGCGGCCGAGGCGCAGGCCGGCGCCGTCGCCGTGGACCCCGCCGAGCGGCCCGCGGGAGCGACCGCCGAGGACGCCGCCGCGCCCGCCGGCGATTCCGCGCCCACCGACGCCGCCGCGCCCACCGACGGCGGCAGCACGGAGGCCGCGGAGGGCCTGTCCCGTCGCCTCTTCGTCGCCCGCACGGTCGGCGCCGTGGCCGCCGTGGCGGGCCTCGGCACCGTCGGCGCCGGCACCTACGGCGTGCTGAACGGCCCGACCGTCAAGCGGGTCACCGTCCCGCTGGCCCGGCTGCCCCGCGCCGCGCACGGCTTCCGGATAGCCGTGGTGAGCGACGTCCACCTGAGCCCGGTGCTGGGCCGCTCCTTCGCGCAGCGCGTGGTGGACACCGTCAACGGCACCCAGCCCGACCTGATCGCCGTCGTCGGCGACCTGGTCGACGGCACCGTCCGCGACCTGGGCCCGGCCGCCGCCCCCCTCGCCGGGCTGCGCGCGCGGCACGGCGCGTACTTCGTCACCGGCAACCACGAGTACTTCTCCGGCGCCGAGGCGTGGGTGAACGAGGTCCGCGACCTCGGCCTGCGCCCGCTGGAGAACGCCCGCACCGAGCTCGCCCACTTCGACCTGGCCGGCGTCAACGACATCGCTGGCGAGGACGAGGGCCAGGGCCCCGACTTCGGCAAGGCGCTCGGCGACCGCGACCGCTCCCGCGCGGTCGTCCTCCTCTCCCACCAGCCCGTCACCATCGACGAGGCCGTGCGGCACGGCGTCGACCTCCAGCTCTCCGGGCACACCCACGGCGGCCAGCTGTGGCCGGGCCCGTACCTGGCGGGGCTGGCGAACCCGACGGTGGCCGGGCTGGAGAAGTACGGCGACACCCAGCTCTACGTGAGCCGGGGCGCCGGCGCCTGGGGCCCGCCCACCCGGGTCGGGGCGCCGTCCGACATCACCGTCGTGGAGCTGGCCTCCCTCCAGGCCTGACCGCACCGGAATCCCCGGTTCGGGCACCCCCCTTTCCCCACGCGTCACTCCTGTGGTTCAGTGTGGCCGCCGATGTGAAGGTCCGAGGAAGATCGGCGACAGGTGATGTGTCGGGCCCTGGGGAGGGACCTGTGCGCTCGATTCGAGTGCGGATTCTTGCGATTGTGCTGACCCTCGCGGTGGTCGGCGTCGGTGCGTGGCAGCTGCTGCCGGACGACTCGGCGGACGCCGAACCCATCGTGGTCGGCACCAGCGACGTGGTGACCTCGCTGGACCCGGCCGGCGCCTACGACGCCGGGTCCTGGGGAGTGTTCTCCAACGTCTACCAGACGCTGCTGACCTACCAGCTCGGCAGCACCGAGCCGGTGCCGGACGCCGCCGAGGAGTGCTCGTTCACCAGCGACGAGGCGGTCGAGTACGTCTGCACGCTGCGCGAGGGGCTGAAGTTCCCCAGCGGCCGGGAGATGAACGCCGAGGACGTGAAGTACTCGTTCGAACGGGTCGTCGCGATCGACTCCGAGGTGGGACCGGCCTCGCTGTTCACCACCCTCGAGTCGGTCAAGGCCGACGGGGACGAGGTGACCTTCCGGCTCTCCAGCCCGGACGCCACCTTCCCGTTCAAGGTCGCGACCGGCGCGGGCGCGATCGTCGACAGCACCCTGTACCCGGAGAAGGAGCTGCGCGGCGGCAACAAGGCCGACGGCACCGGCCCGTACCGGCTGGCCTCCTACAAGGAGGGCAAGGAGGCGGTCCTCGAGCCCAACCCGGACTACCGGGGGGCCGTCGAGGAGAAGCCCGCACCGGTCACCCTGCGGTACTTCCACGACTCCGAGTCCCTGGACAAGGCGTGGAAGGCCGGGCGGATCGACGTGGCCTCCCGCCAGCTCCCGCCGGACACGATCGCCGGGCTGTCGACCACCGACCCCGACTACCGGGTGTCCGAGAGCTCCGGCTCCACCACCAACAACCTGGTCCTCAACGTCCAGGACGGGTCGCCGCTCGCCGACACCTCCGTGCGCAAGGCCATGGCCTGGATGATCGACCGCGAGAAGATCGCCGCCAAGGTGATGCAGGGCTCCGTCGAGCCGCTCTACTCGCTGATCCCGGCGGGCTTCACCGGCCACAACACCGCCTTCTTCGACGCCTTCCCGGAGCGCGACCCCGGCAAGGCCCGCGAGCTGCTGCAGCAGGCCGGCGTGCAGACGCCCGTCCGCATCGAGCTCGGCTTCCCGCGGACCGGCGCCCGCGAGCAGGAGGCCTACGAGCTGAAGGAACAGCTGGAGGAGGGCGGCCTGTTCCTCGTCCAGCTGGAGGGCCGCGAGTGGGCCGACTTCCAGAAGCAGTACGCGCAGGGCAAGTTCGACGCGTACACGGTCGGCTGGATCGCCGACTACCCGGACGCGGACAACTTCTCCGCGGTGCTGATCGGCACCGACAACGGCATGAAGAACGGCTTCAGCGACAAGCGGATCGACGAACTCATCCTGCAGAGCCAGTCCTTCGGCGAGCGCGTGCGGGCGGTGCGGACCTTCGAGGAGATCCAGCGGCGGACGGCCGAGCACGTGCCGATGATCCCGCTCTGGCAGCGCAAGGAGTACACGGTCACCAGCAAGGACGTCGGCGGTGGCCAGTACCTCAGCGACGGCACGGGCGTCTACCGCCTCTGGCGCCTCGGCTGGCTCTGACGGCCGACCGCGACCCTGTCCGGGGCCGTCACGACACCGCCTGACGCCGCCGTGCCGTCCCCGAGGCCGCCCGGCCGCTCAGTCCGAGCGGCCGGGCGCCTCCGCGTCCGGCTTCGCCGTGCCGCCCGCCGTCCCGTCGCCCTCCGCGTCCGGCTCGGGGCCGGCCAGCCCCGGGAGGAAGTCGGTGAACAGCTCGTGCACCTCGCGGACCAGGGGCCGCAGCACCCGGAAGCGGGCCAGCGAGACGCCCAGGGTGGTGAGGCGGGCGCCGCGTTCGGCGAGCCGGTAGCTGCGCTCGCGGCCCGGGGTGCGGTCGAAGACCCAGTACATGACCAGACCCATCAGCGAGAGCCACATCAGTTCCGGCAGCGTGTCCTTCAGCTCGGCCGGCACCTTGGCCTTCGAACCGGCCAGCACCTCGCGGAAGATGCCGATGGACTCCTCGCGCGGCCCCTTGGACTCCGGGGAGAACGGGCTCAGCGGGGAGTCCGGGTCGGCGGCGTTCTTGAAGAACTGCGCGGCGAACTCGTGGTACGGCTCGGCCACGTCCAGCCAGGCCTTGAGCACCCCCGCCAGGCGGGCCTGCGGATCGGTCTCCCGGTCCAGGACCGACCGGACCGCCACCCGGTGCTCGGCGGCGATCCGGTCGTAGAAGCCCTGGATCAGGTGCTCCTTGCCCGAGAAGTAGTAGTAGGCGTTGCCCACCGACACCCCGGCCTCCTGGGCGACCGCCCGCATGGTGGTGCGGTCGTACCCCCGCTCCTGGAAGAGGCGCATCGCCGTCTCCAGGATCAGCGTGCGGGTCTGCTCGCTCTTGGGCCTGGGGGCTCTGGATTCCTTCGGTTCGGGCACGCCCCGAGCCTAACCAGTGCCGTCGGCCCGTGGCGCATGCCCCGTCGGGGCGGCGGCGGGGGCCGGGGGCGCCGAGGCACCAGCCGGTTCCCGCGCGGTGCGCCCGGCCGTCCTCGGCCTACGCTGGGGAGGTGACGACTCCTCACCGGTTCATCGCCACCCTCTGGCGGCGGATCCGCGGCCAGTGGCAGTGGCGGATCCTCTGGCTGGCCAACGCGACCTTCATGGTCGGCGTGACCGGCGTCGTCCGGGACGACCGGGGGCGCGTGCTGCTGCTGCGGCACCGGCTGTGGCACCCGGACCGGCCGTGGGGGCTGCCGACCGGATTCGCCGAGCGCGGCGAGGAGTTCGGGCAGACGGTGGTCCGCGAGGTCAAGGAGGAGACGGGCCTCGACGTGCGACCCGGCCGGCTGGTCCGGCTGCGGAGCGGGTTCCGGCTGCGGCTGGAGGTCGCCTACGAGGCCGAGCTGGTCGGCGGCGAACTGGTCGTCGACGACTTCGAGATCCTCGAGGCGCGGTGGTGCGACCCCGCCGACCTGCCGGAGGGACTCCAGCCGGCCCACCGCGCGCTGATCGCCGGGGCGACGGAGGGCCTGGACGGCTCGGCCTGACACCGCCCCCCCGCCCCGTCCGGCGTCAGGGTGAATCGCCAACGGCTGCGCGCAGGCCTCCGAGCCGGCCTCCACGCCGTGGGAGGCGCCGCCGGACAGGGGTCAGCGGCCGGAGGCGCCGGTGCGGTGGTGGTCGCGCCGGTCGCGGTCGCCGCCGCCCGCACCCCGGTCGCCGTCGCCCCTGCCGTCGCGCTCGCCGCCGCCGGAGGCGCGGTCGTCGCGGGTGTCCGCGTCGTTCCGGTGGAGCGGGCGGTCGGAGCCGCCCCGGTCGGAGTGGCCGCCGCCGCGTTCGCCGTCGTCGGGGCGGCCGCGGCGGTCGTCGTCCTGGTCGTCGTCGCGCCAGACGGTGCCGTCGGCCGGGGAACGGTCCTCGCCCACCAGGCGGGCGCAGTAGTCGGCGGCGGACAGCCGCGCCTCGCCGGCCGCGGTGTCCAGTCCCCGGCGCTGCTCCGCGCTCAGCGGACGGCCCGCGAGGTAGGCCCGGCAGACGGCCCGCAGCGACCCGCTCGCGGCGCGGCCCTGCTTCCCGGCCCGGTCGCCGTCGCCCGCGGAGGCCTCGCCGCCGTCCCGGTCGCGCCGGTCCGCCGTGCCCGCCGTCCCGGTGTCGTCGTGGTCCCGGTCGCCGCGGTTCGTCCCGCCGTCCTGCGGGGCGGCCGACGTGAGGCCGGTGAGCCCGGACGCCGCGTCCTGCGGCAGACCCGTCCCGGGCGTCTCCGAGCCCAGCGGCACCGGGGTGGAGGTGCCCGCCGGCACCGGTATCGCGGTGGCCGCCACCCCGGCCGGGGCGCGCTCCGCGGACCCCAGCGCGTGCAGTCCGCCGCCGATCGCCGCCCCGCCGCCGACCACACCGGTCACCAGCACCGCGGCCAGCACGAACCGCTGCCGGGCGGCGCCCCGGCCCCGGGCGCGTCCGCGCACCGGCCGCGGGGCGCCCGGCACGTCCGCGGGGGAGACGGCCCGTGCCGCGCGGAAGGCGGCCACCGCGGCCTCCTCACCACCGGCCCCGCACGCGCCGCCGGTCCCGCGGGCATCGCCGGTCCCGCACGTCTCGCCCGCCCCGCACGCGCCGCCGGTCCCGCACGCGCCGCCCACGACGTCCGCCGCCGCGTCCCGGCCCCGGACCACCGCCGGTCCGGCCGACAGGCGGTCCAGCACCCGCTCCAGGTCCCGGGCCGGCGCCGGGGCCCCCGCGTCCAGGCGCTCACCGCGCAGCAGACGTTCCGCCGTGTCGCGGTCCAGCCACCTGTCGTGCTCGTCGGGCATCACATGTCCTTCTGCGTCCGCGTCGGCGCGTACGTCACTCCGGCGGACGCCGCCAGCCTCTGGCGCGGCCACCGCGGCGGCGGCACCAGGCCGAGTATGCCGATCCGCTCCGCGACGGCCTCCACCGAGGCGGCGGCGACCGGCTCCGGCCCCCCTCCCGCCTCCGCCCCGGCCCCCGCCCCGGCCTCCGCCTCCGGCGCCGGCTCGGCCAGCAGTTCGGCCAGCTTCCGCAGCCCCCGGTGCGCGGCCTGGCGTACGGCGCCGGGCCGCTTGCCGAGGGTCGCGGCGGCGGACTTGGCGTCCAGCCCCATCACCACGCGCAGCACCACGGCCTCGGCCTGGTCGGCGGGCAGACGGGCGATCAGCGCGAACGCGCGGTCCGTGGCGAGGGCGTCGATCGCCTCGGCCGCGGTGTCGGCGCCGGCCGGCCGGTCGGCGAGTTCCGTCTCGTCGCCCGCGGTCGCCGGGCGGCGGCCCCGCATCCTGATGTGGTCGAGCGCCCGGTTGCGGGCGATCCGGGCGGCCCAGCCGCGGAAGCGGTCCGCGTCGCCGCTGAACCGGTGGAGGTCGCGGGCGATCTGCAGCCATGCCTCCGAGGCGACGTCCTCGGCGTCGGGTTCGCCCACCAGTGTCCGTACATAACCGAGCAGCCGCGGATGCACCGTGCGGTACACAGTCCGGAACGCGGTCTCGTCCCCGTCCTGCGCCGCGTGCACCGCGGTGGTCAGCTCCGCGTCGTCCCCCACCCCACGCGTGCCTTTCTCGCGCCCAGACCGGCGCCGCTGCCGCGGCCCGGATTCGTCTCCGTCGCGACAGGCACGTTACGGCGCCGGGGAGCCCACGTCCACGTTCCCATGGAGGAGTCGACGATTTTTGTGTGGTTGGTGTGACAAATCTGCGAGGAAGGACGCTGACACCATTGCGGGCCGGTGACGGTCCGTCGGCAGCGACGGCCGGGGCCTCTCCTGTGGGGGGTGGCGGCCCCGGCCGTCGCCTCGTCGGGGGCGAGGGCCGTCCTCAGCCCAGGCGCTCCGCGAGCTGCTGGAACTCCGTCCAGTCGAGCGCCGGGTCGCGGCGGTCCCAGAGCTTCTGGGCGGTGGCCCGCAGCGGCATCCGCAGCCCCGCCGCCACCTGCTCCTGCGTCTGGGCGTTCGGCCGGTCGCCCCAGACCGCGAACGAGCCGCCGAGGATCTGGCCGTCGTACCGCTCGGGCACCGGCGTGGAACCGCGCACCACCAACGGCGTCCACTCCTCGTAGATCCGCCGGCCGGTCGGGTAGACGAAGGTCTGCGGCTCGCCGAGCACGTAGTAGAGGTACTCGTCGTTGTAGTTGATCACCTGGCGGCCGGCCTCCAGGAACTCGACGGGCTCCCGGGCGCCGATCTCCTTGCCCGTCCAGTACGCCACCTGGATGTCCTTCGCGGGGGCCACCGCGCCCCCGTCGAAGAACCCGTCGTTCCAGGCCCGCGGGGTGCGGTCCAGCTTCTTCACGGTGGCGGCCCGGTCGTTGAGCCATTCGGTGGTGAGGTCCTCGACCGTGCCGTCGGGGCCGTACTTCTCCCGGGCGGCGGTGGCCAGGTTCGGGTAGGAGGCCTCCGGGTCCTCGGCCATCAGGGCCAGGTACTCGTCGGCTCCCAGGTGCCACTCGGTGCCGGGCAGGACCTCGGAGTACTCCTGGATCAGTTCGTCGACGATCCTTCCCGAGGCCGGCTTGGAGATGTCGATCGCCCCGGCGGCCGGACGGCCGTTCGCGTTGTACAGCTGGAGGTCCGGGTGGGCCTCCAGCACCGCGCCCAGGTGCCCGGGGGAGTCGATCTCCGGGACGATCCGCACGTGCAGGCTGCGCGCGAGGTCGACGATCCGCCGCACCTCGGCCTTGGTGAGGTGGCGCTCGGAGACGACCTCCGGGTGGCCGCTCGACTCGATGCGGAAGCCCTGGTCGTCGGAGAAGTGCAGACCGAACTCGTTGTACTTCAGGTCGGCGATCTCCCGGATCCGGTCCTCGATCCAGTCGGCGGAGTAGAACTTCCGGGCGATGTCGAGCATCAGGCCCCGCTTGGGCTTGGCCGGCTCGTCGCGGATCTCGCCCTCGGGCGCGCCGCCGGCGGCGGCGAGCTGCTTCAGGGTGCGGGTGCCGAGGAAGACCCCGGCGTCGGTCGGCCCGTCGATCACCGCACGCCCGTCCCGGACGGTCAGCCGGTACGCCTCCGGGTTGCCGCCCTGCCCACCGCCGGTCTCCAGCCGCAGGTCACCGTCCTCGGCGTCGCCGGCGCCCTTCTTCCCGGCGTAGGACATGCCGAGCTCCTGGGCGACGAGGCGGCCCTCGTCGGCGAGGGAGTCGTCGTCGACCACCACCCGCGCGCCCTCCCGCGGCTTCCAGCCGGGGCCGGACGCGGCGGTGAACGCGCGGACCGCGGGGATGGTCCGGGGCGGTCCGGTGACCGGCGAGGTGCTGGGCGCGGCGCGGGTGCCGGCCGGCGTGCGGCTGCCGGGCGACCCGCCGTCCCCGGCGGGCCAGAGGTTGTAGGCCAGGACCACCGAGCCGGCGGTGAGGACCGCCGCCGCGGCCCACCGGGCCTGCCTCATCCGCCGCAGCCGGTCGGCGGAAGGTCCGGACCTGCCGTGCTTCGGGTTCTTTGCGGTACGACGACTGTGCTGGCTCACCTTGCCAACGTAAGAGCGTTTCGTCCCCCTCGCCTGCCGACGCGCGGCGTCCACCCCTGGCCGGTCCTCTCTCCCCTGCGGGTGAAAGACGGATATTCGGCTACCGCCTCCGTGGTCGCCCCGCTACCGTGTGTCCACAACTCCCGCACCGTCCGCGCAACGTTCCCGCCGACCACGACCGGCGCCGCCGCACGGCGCCCCCGGACCCGCCGAGGACTCCCGCTGCCATCGCCACGTATCCCGGAACAGGGCTCGTACACGCCCGACGGCCTGGAGCGGTTCAACCGGACATCCGAGACCGCCGCCAGGCACCTGCTCTCCCGCTGCCTGCGCAGTTCCCGCTGGGCCGCCCGGATGGCGGCGCACCGTCCGTACCCGGACGCGGCGGCCCTGCTCGCCGCCTCCGACGAGGCCGCCTACGACCTCCCGCCCGAGGAGCTGCTCGCCGCCGTGCGCGAGGAGTGCCGGCTGCTCCGGACGGATGAACTCGCCCGCGCCTTCCTCGCCGCCGACGAGCCCTCCACCCCCGCGGCGGGGGCAGGGGCCGGGCCGCGGCGCGCCGGAGACGGGGGAGGGCTGTGGTCCGAGGCGCAGCTGCGGGTGGTCCGCTCGATGCCGCGGGCGGCGCGGACCGCGGTGCGGGCGGCCTGGGTGGCGTACGAGCAGCGCTTCGGCCACGGCTTCGTGCTCTCGCTGGAGGGCGTGGACCCGGAGGACGCGCTGAACCACGTCCTCACCACGGTCCGCAG
This sequence comes from Streptomyces sp. NPDC047130, assembly GCF_040643475.1. Lineage (NCBI taxonomy): Bacteria > Bacillati > Actinomycetota > Actinomycetes > Kitasatosporales > Streptomycetaceae > Streptomyces > Streptomyces sp. NPDC047130. Next base: position 290,254 of record NZ_JBEYUK010000001.1, read on the forward strand.
CCGGCTGGCCCTGACCGCGGAGGACGAGCGGGTGGTCGCCGCCGAGGAGCTCCGGCAACTGGCGCGCGAACGACTCACCCGACTGATTCGTTCCGATCGTGCCCTTGATTTCGGTACGGAATGTGCCGAATTCCCCCCATTCGCACCCCCGCTGGGGCTACCGGTTTGATCACATCGGCAGGGCTGCGCTAAAGGTTCCGACAGCACGTCGCTACGATGGCCGGGGCCGGTGGACCGTACCCGGCCGGGCCCGTCCGACAGACAAAGCCGGCGAGGCCCCAATCCCCGCTCCCGGAGGGTTCTTCCGTGCCGGCTGGAACGCTTTACCGCGGACGGGAAGGAATGTGGTCGTGGGTGGCTCACCGAGTCACCGGCGTGCTGATCTTCTTCTTCCTGTTCGTCCACGTGCTGGACACCGCTCTCGTGCGTGTCTCCCCCGAGGCCTACGACGAGGTCGTGGCCACGTACAAGACCCCGATCGTCGCGCTGCTGGAGTACGGCCTCGTCGCCGCGATCCTCTTCCACGCGCTCAACGGCCTGCGTGTCATCGCCGTCGACTTCTGGTCGAAGGGCACCCGCTACCAGAAGCAGATGCTCTGGGCCGTCGTCGGCGTCTGGGTCGTGCTGATGATCGGCGCCCTGTACCCCGTCCTCGGCCACGCCGCTGCTGAAGTCTTCGGGAGCTGACGCCAAGCATGTCGAACAACACCGCCAAGACGGACACCGCCGCCCCGGGCATCGGCCCGGTGGAGGGCGCCTCCCTCTACTCCGTCGACAACCCGGCTCCCGTCATCGAGCCCCCGCGCAAGCGCACGAAGAAGACCGGGCGTTCCACCCGCGGCAACTTCGAGCTGTACGCGTGGCTCTTCATGCGCCTGTCCGGCGTCGTGCTCGTCGTCCTGGTCATCGGCCACCTGCTGGTGCAGCTGGTGCTGGACGGCGGCGTGCAGAAGATCAGCTTCGCCTTCGTGGCCGGCCGCTGGGCCTCGCCGTTCTGGCAGGTCTGGGACCTGCTGATGCTGTGGCTCGCCATGCTCCACGGCACCATCGGCCTGCGCACGATCATCAACGACTACGCGGAGCGCGCGAACACCCGGGTGTGGCTCAAGGGCCTGCTCTACACCGCCACGGTGTTCACCATCCTGCTGGGCACGCTGGTGATCTTCACCTTCGACCCGAACATCCGCTAGATCCGGGGCTGCAGACTTCATGAAGATCCACAAGTACGACACCGTCATCGTCGGCGCCGGCGGCGCCGGCATGCGCGCCGCCATCGAGGCGACGAAGCGCAGCCGCACCGCCGTGCTGACGAAGCTCTACCCCACCCGCTCCCACACGGGCGCCGCGCAGGGCGGCATGGCCGCCGCGCTGGCCAACGTGGAGGAGGACAACTGGGAGTGGCACACCTTCGACACGGTCAAGGGCGGTGACTACCTGGTCGACCAGGACGCCGCGGAGATCCTGGCGAAGGAGGCCATCGACTCGGTCCTCGACCTCGAGAAGATGGGCCTGCCGTTCAACCGCACCCCCGAGGGCCGCATCGACCAGCGCCGCTTCGGCGGTCACTCCCGCAACCACGGCGAGGCCCCGGTCCGCCGGTCCTGCTACGCCGCGGACCGCACCGGCCACATGATCCTCCAGACGCTGTACCAGAACTGCGTCAAGGAGGGCGTGGAGTTCTTCAACGAGTTCTACGTCCTGGACCAGCTGCTGGCCGAGGTCGACGGCAAGAAGGTCTCCGCCGGCGTCGTCGCCTACGAGCTGGCCACCGGCGAGATCCACGTCTTCCACGCCAAGTCGGTCATCTACGCCTCCGGCGGCACCGGCAAGTTCTTCCGCGTGACCTCCAACGCGCACACCCTCACCGGTGACGGCCAGGCGGCCGTCTACCGCCGGGGCATCCCGCTGGAGGACATGGAGTTCTTCCAGTTCCACCCGACCGGCATCTGGCGCATGGGCATCCTCCTCACCGAGGGCGCCCGCGGCGAGGGCGGCATCCTCCGCAACAAGCACGGCGAGCGCTTCATGGAGAAGTACGCGCCGGTGATGAAGGACCTCGCCTCGCGTGACGTCGTCTCGCGCTCCATCTACACGGAGATCCGCGAGGGCCGCGGCTGCGGTCCCGAGGGCGACCACGTCTACCTGGACCTCACCCACCTGCCGCCGGAGCAGCTGGACGCGAAGCTCCCGGACATCACCGAGTTCGCGCGCACCTACCTCGGCATCGAGCCCTACACGGACCCGATCCCGATCCAGCCCACCGCGCACTACGCCATGGGCGGCATCCCCACCAACGTGCAGGGCGAGGTCCTCGCCGACAACACCACGGTGGTCCCGGGCCTGTACGCGGCCGGCGAGGTCGCCTGCGTGTCCGTGCACGGCGCCAACCGCCTGGGCACCAACTCGCTGCTCGACATCAACGTCTTCGGCAAGCGGTCCGGCATCGCGGCCGCCGAGTACGCGCACTCCGCCGACTACGCGCCGCTGCCGGAGGACCCGGCCGCGTTCGTGCAGTCCGAGGTGGAGCGCCTGCGCAACGCCACCGGCGGCGAGCGGGTGGCCGACATCCGCCGCGAGCTGCAGGACACCATGGACGCCAACGTCATGGTGTTCCGCACCGAGCAGACGATCAAGGCGGCGCTGGAGAAGATCCAGGAGCTGCGCGAGCGCTACAAGAACGTCGCGATCCAGGACAAGGGCAAGCGGTTCAACACCGACCTGCTCGAGGCCATCGAGCTGGGCAACCTGCTGGAGCTGGCCGAGGTCATGGCCACCTCCGCGCTGGCCCGCAAGGAGTCCCGCGGCGGTCACTACCGCGAGGACTACCCGAACCGCGACGACGTCAACTTCATGCGCCACACCATGGCGTACCGAGAGGTGGCCGAGGACGGCTCGACGAGCATCCGTCTCGACTACAAGCCGGTCGTCCAGACCCGCTACCAGCCGATGGAGCGTAAGTACTGATGGCAACCCCGACCATGGAGAAGTCCTCCGACGCCCCCGAGGCCGGTTTCGGCGACTCCCCCTTCATCACGGTCACCTTCCGCGTCCGCCGGTTCAACCCGGAGGTCTCGGCCGAGGCCGAGTGGCAGGACTTCCAGATCGAGATGGACCCGAAGGAGCGCGTGCTCGACGGTCTCCACAAGATCAAGTGGGACCTGGACGGCACGCTGACCTTCCGCCGCTCCTGCGCGCACGGCATCTGCGGCTCCGACGCCATGCGGATCAACGGCAAGAACCGCCTGGCGTGCAAGACGCTGATCAAGGACATCAGCCCCGAGAAGCCGATCACCATCGAGGCGATCAAGGGTCTGACGGTCCTGAAGGACCTCGTCGTGGACATGGAGCCGTTCTTCCAGGCCTACCGCGACGTGATGCCCTTCCTGATCACGAAGGACACCAACGAGCCGACGCGCGAGCGCCTGCAGTCCGCCGAGGACCGCGAGCGGTTCGACGACACCACCAAGTGCATCCTGTGCGCCGCGTGCACGTCGTCCTGCCCGGTGTTCTGGAACGACGGCCAGTACTTCGGTCCGGCCGCCATCGTGAACGCCCACCGCTTCATCTTCGACAGCCGTGACGAGGCGGGCGAGCAGCGCCTGGAGATCCTCAACGACCGTGACGGCGTGTGGCGCTGCCGCACCACCTTCAACTGCACGGACGCCTGCCCGCGTGGCATCGAGATCACCAAGGCGATCCAGGAGGTCAAGCGCGCGCTGATCACGCGTCGCATCTGACCCCCGCCGCCGCGAGGCGGAACGCGCACGACGAGGGCCCCGTACCGGGTGGGACGACCACCGGGTACGGGGCCCTCGTCGTGCGGGGTGTGACGTTTTCGCGGGCCGCGGCGCTGAAGGAAGTGGGCCGACTGGTCATCGGCTGTCGCGCGGGCCGGTGTTCCCCCCCGTACACCCGGCCGCGCATCCCGCGCGGGCGGGGCACGTTCCCCCTGCCCCGCCCGCGCACCCCTCCCCGCCCCGCGGTGCCGCCGGCGGTGCCGGTCAGCCGTGCACGACGACCTTGTCGCCCTCCCGCACCGCGGCGTACAGCCGGGCGATCAGGTCCTCGTCCCGCACGTTGACGCAGCCGTGCGAGGCGCCCGCGTAGCCCCGCTCGGCGAAGTCCGGCGAGTAGTGGACCGCCTGGCCGCCGCTGAAGAACATCGCGTAGGGCATCGGCGAGTCGTAGAGCGTCGAGACGTGGTGCCGCGACTTCCAGTAGACGCTGAACACGCCCTCACGGGTCGGCGTCGCCACCGAGCCGAAGCGGACCGGCATGTGGGAGAGCGTCCGGCCGTCGACCATCCAGCGCAGGGTGCGGGTCGTCTTGTCGATGCACAGCACCCGCCCCTTCCTGCAGCGCTCGTCGGGCGGGCCCGGCTCCTGGCCGCCCATCAGATACAGGTCCCACTGCCCCGGTTCGGCGGTCATGTCCAGCAGCCGCTGCCAGCTGACGGAGTCCATCCGCCCGGTGCTGGGCAGACCGCGCTTGTCCTGGAAGCCCTTCACCGCCTCCTCGGTGGCCCGGTCGTACACCCCCGTGGGCCCCTCGAACAGCCAGGCGATCTGCCGCAGCCGGGCCTGGACCTCCCGGACGTCGCGCCCCCGGTCGCCGGGGGACCACAGGACCTTCGCCGGGGCGGGCGGGGGCGCGGACGGCGTCGCCGGCCCGGACGGCCCCGACGGGCGGGACGACGGGCCGGAGGGGGCCGGGGAGTTCGGCGGGAGGGCGCTCCGGGTCGGCGAGGGCCCGGGAGCGGTCGTCGCAGGGGAGGACCCGGCGGGCGGGGGAGCGGCGGGGGCGCCGGTCCCGGTGTTCCTGTCGTCCGCGGTGACCCGGGTCCACGCCGGTTCGCTGCCCGGCTGCACCGTGCACCCCGCCAGCGCCGCCGTCACGGCCAGCGCGGCCGCGCCCCACGTCGTCGTTCCGCGTCTTCCCATCCTGCCGACCCCCGTCGCTCCCGCGCCCAGTTCCGTGCCGTTTCCGTCATGCTCCCCGCCCCGGGGCCCCGCCGAACCAGGACCCGCTCCAGCGGTTTGTGAGCAAGCTCCCAGCGTGTGCCCCTCCACCGCTCGAGGGGGCGCCGCTACAGTCCGTGGCAGGACCCCCCTTTACCAGCGAGTAACCACCCCAACGGCCCCATCCCAGCAAGGACGCGGAGGAACATTCCATGGCGCGCGAGTCGGAGTCCGGACTGCCCATCGAGCCGGTCTACGGGCCCGGCGCCCTGGAGGGCTGGGACCAGGAGGAGAAACTCGGTGAGCCGGGATCGTACCCGTTCACCCGCGGCGTGTACCCCTCGATGTACACCGGCCGTCCCTGGACCATGCGGCAGTACGCCGGCTTCGGCACCGCCGTGGAGTCCAACCAGCGCTACAAGCAGCTGATCTCCAACGGCACCATGGGCCTGTCGGTCGCCTTCGACCTGCCCACCCAGATGGGCCACGACTCGGACGCCCCGATCGCCTCCGGCGAGGTCGGCAAGGTCGGCGTCGCCATCGACTCCGTCGACGACATGCGGGTCCTGTTCGACGGCATCCCGCTGGACAAGGTGTCCACGTCGATGACGATCAACGCCCCCGCCTCGCTGCTGCTCCTGCTCTACCAACTCGTCGCCGAGGAGCAGGGCGTGAGCGCGGACAAGCTCACCGGCACCATCCAGAACGACGTGCTCAAGGAGTACATCGCCCGCGGCACGTACATCTTCCCGCCCAAGCCCTCGCTGCGGCTGATCGCGGACATCTTCAAGTACTGCAAGGCCGAGATGCCGAAGTGGAACACCATCTCCATCTCCGGCTACCACATGGCGGAGGCCGGCGCCTCGCCCGCGCAGGAGATCGCCTTCACCCTCGCCGACGGCATCGAGTACGTCCGCACCGCCGTCGCCGCCGGCATGGACGTGGACGACTTCGCGCCCCGGCTCTCGTTCTTCTTCGTGGCCCGCACGACCATCCTCGAGGAGGTCGCCAAGTTCCGTGCCGCGCGCCGGATCTGGGCCCGGGTGATGCGCGAGGAGTTCGGCGCGAAGAACCCCAAGTCGATGATGCTGCGCTTCCACACCCAGACCGCGGGCGTGCAGCTCACCGCCCAGCAGCCCGAGGTGAACCTGGTCCGCGTGGCCGTGCAGGGCCTGGCCGCGGTCCTCGGCGGCACCCAGTCGCTGCACACCAACTCCTTCGACGAGGCCATCGCGCTGCCCACCGACAAGTCGGCCCGCCTCGCCCTGCGCACCCAGCAGGTGCTGGCCTACGAGACCGACGTGACCGCCACCGTCGACCCGTTCGCCGGCTCGTACGTCGTCGAGAGGATGACCGACGACCTGGAGGAGCTGGTCGTCGAACTGATGGGCAAGGTCGAGGAAATGGGCGGCGCGGTCGCCGCCATCGAGCGCGGCTTCCAGAAGTCCGAGATCGAGCGCAGCGCCTACCGGATCTCCCAGGAGACCGACTCCGGCGAGCGGGTCGTGGTGGGCGTCAACCGCTTCCAGCTCGACGAGGAGGAGCCCTACGAGCCGCTGCGCGTCGACCCGGCCATCGAGGCCCAGCAGGCCGAGCGCCTGGCCCGGCTGCGCGCCGAGCGCGACCAGCCGGCCGTCGACGCGGCGCTGACGGCCCTGAAGAAGGCCGCCGAGGGCGACGACAACGTGCTCTACCCGATGAAGGACGCCCTGCGCGCCCGCGCCACCGTGGGCGAGGTCTGCAACGCGCTGCGCGAGGTCTGGGGCGCCTACGTCCCGACCGACGCCTTCTGACGGGCCCGGCCCCTCGGCGGGAACTTCACGACGGCCTCCACGACGGCCTCCACGACGGCCTTCACGACGGCGCACGACGGCGCACGACGGCCGGGTGACGGGAGCGGCGGATTCGTCCTCCCGTCACCCGGCCGTCGTCCTGAGTTCCCATCATTCGCCCTCCCGCCGGGACTCATTCACCTCCGCGCCGCTTTTCCTTCCTAGCTTGCTCACAGGACCCATCCGCCCCGGAGACCTTCGAGGGCGCGGCAGCGAGCGGGAGTGGCATGACGGTGGTCGAGGAGAGACGTCCGGGCACCCGGGGCGCGGGGCGGTTGGAGGACTGCCTGGCCGCCTGCGCGGTGCACAGCGGCAAGTTGGTCGGCACCGTCGACCCCCGGCGGGTCGAACTCGCCGAGCGGCTGCGCCGGCTGATGGCCCTGTGGAGCACGCGGCCCGCGGCCGGAACGGCGCCGCAGGGACCGTCCGGCGCGGCCGCGGTGCTCAAGCGGGTGGTCAAGGGCGGTGGCGGCGGGACCCGGCTCGGCAACGACGTGCTGGACGCCCTGGTCTCCGTGGCCGACAAGGCGCTGCACTGCGGCTACGACGACGAACGGCGGCTCGCCGAGCTGATCAGCGGCACCGTGGTGGGCCTGCGGGAGAACTCCCGGGCCGGCTGGCGGCTGCGCGCCCGGGTGCTGGAGGCCATGGGCGACGAGACCGCCGCCGTGGAGGCGTTCGAGCGCTACCTGTCGCTCACCGCGAACGACGGCACCGGCGTCGCCGCGAAGATCGCCGGCATGCGGTTCGCCGCCGAGCGCGAGGGGGAGCTGCTGGAGCTCCTCGGCCGTGACTGCCCGGCCGCGAAGGACGTCCCGGCCCGGCCCGTCACCGAGCTGTGGGACGAGGGCCTGGAACTGCGCGCCCGAGGCGGCGAGGAGGAGGCGAGGCCGCTGCTGGTCGCCGCGCTGCTGGAGCACGCCCGGTCCGGGGCGCCGGTCGCCGACCGGCAGGACCTGCTCGCCCAGTACCTGGACCTGCGGGTCCGGGACGCCCGTGCCGACGGCGACCCGGCCGCGGTCGGCCACCTCGCCACGACGGCCCGCCTGTGGGCCGACCAGCACCGCGCGCGCCGCCGCGGCCCGGTCGCCGACCCCACGATGGGCGACGTGGAGTGGATCGGCCTCGGCGAGTTCCGCAACATGATCGCCGGACGCTCGGTGTGCCTGGTCGCCAACTCCGGCCGGGTGGCCACCGGTTCCCTCGGCCGGGAGATCGACGACTACGACCTGGTCGTGCGGTTCAACTCCTTCCGGCTGGAGCCCGCCCACACCGGCACCCGGACCGACATCCACGTCAGCATCCACAAGCACGGCTTCAACTGGGAGAAGCCGGTGACCACCCGCCTGGTCCTCGGCGGGCTCTCCCACGAGTGGAAGTACTCGCTGCGCAACCGCCTGGTGCCCGGCGCCCAGCAGTACCTGGGCGACGAGTCGCTGCGCTGGCCGCTGCGCAACGTCGGCAAGGTCGGTCCCGAGGCCTGGCCGGCCATCCCCACCAGCGGCTTCAACATGCTGTGGCTGCTGGACTTCCTGGACGTCAACCCGGTGATCGACCTGATCGGCTTCGACTTCTACGAGAGCGGCGCCTACCGGGTCGAGGCCGCGATGAAGCTGCCGATCACCACCGTCCACGAGTACACCAGCGAGAAGGACTGGGTCCTGGAGCGGGCCCGGCGCGTGACCGACATGAGGATCTCCCTGCGATGACCGCCACCTTCCCCGACCGGGCCGCCGCGTCCGCCCAGCCGTCGCAGACCCTCGCGCCGCCCGACACCGCCGCCCACGCCCTCACCGGCCGGCGCCGCATCGCCTTCGCCTCGTACGTGGACGAGAACTACCTCCCCGGGTTCCTGACCCTGCTGCGCAGCCTCGCCCTGACCAACCCGGGCGTGTGCGAGGACTTCGTCGTGCTCCACGACGACCTGCGGCCCGCCTCCGTCGCCCGGATCCGCGCCCTGCACCCGCGGATCGTGCTGCGCCGGGTGAACGCGGACCACTACGACTCCTACGCCAAGGGCGACCAGCACAACTACCTCGTCCGCAAGGCGTACTTCATCCTCGACGTGTTCCGCATCCGGGACTACGACACGGTGATCACCCTGGACACCGACATGGTGGTGCTCGGGGACCTGGGCGAGCTGCTGCGGCTGCGCGAGGGCATCGCCGCCGTCCCGCAGTTCTTCCACGGGCGGCACAAGCTCAACTCCGGCCTCCTGGTCGTCCAGCGGGAGTACCTGTCCGACGCGTTCTGCGCCCGGCTCGACGAGACCGGCCGCACCGGCGCCTACGAGCTGGACAAGCACGACCAGGGCATCCTCAACGCCGTCCTCGACGGCGGCTTCGTCCGCCTCGACGCCCGCTACAACTTCGTCAAGCGGCGGCTCTCCGGCGACCTCGAGGTCCCCGAGGACGTGGCGGTCCTCCACTTCACCGGCCGCCACAAGCCCTGGCAGGGCGGCGAGGCCGGCTACGGGCGGGGGGAGGAGCGCTGGCACGCCTACGACATGGGCGACGACGAGTTCCGCGCCGCGTTCGCCGCGCTGCCGGCCGCCGAGACCCACCACGACCTGCTGGTCCACCTCGGCACCGCGCACGTGGCCCGCACCGGTGACGTGGAGACGGCCCGCAAGGTCGCCCTCGCGCACATCGCGGCGGGGGAGTACCAGGAGGCCGTGGACGTCCTCGGCCGGGTCGAGTTCCCCGTGCGGGACGCCTGGAGCCACGAGGTGCTGGGCCAGGCGCTGATGAGCGTCTCCCGGTACGAGGAGGCCCGCACCCACCTGCTGCTGGCCACCGCCGACCCCGGCAGGGCCGCCGTCGCCCACGCCCGGCTGGCGCAGATCGCCTGGGTGCACGGCGACGACGCGGAGGCCCGGCGGTACGCGCTGCTCGGGCTGTCCGTCGACCCGACCCACCGGTCCTGCCGCCTGTGGGCGCAGCGCTCCCGGCCCTCCGCCCCGCTCCCCGGCCAGCAGCAGGGCGCCCCGGAGGACCAGCTGGCGCACGTCGCCTTCTACATGGAGCGCCAGGGCAACGCGGGCGACAAGCTGCTCCCGGAAAGCGTGCGGCTGGCCTTCGGCGCGGACACCACCGCCCGGCGCTGGCACCCCGTCCACGCCCACCGGCTCTTCGACCGGGCCGCCCTGGAGCGGGTCAACGCCCGCCGCGGCCTGGTCATCGGCGGCGGGGGCCTGTTCATCCCCGACACCATGCCCAACGGCGCCAGCGGCTGGCAGTGGAACGTCCCCGACGAGGCGCTCCGCGCGATCGACGTGCCCGTCGTCGTGTACGCCGTCGGGTTCAACGCCTTCGACGGGCAGTCCTACCGGGCCCGCCGGTTCGCCGAGAGCCTGCGCCTGCTGGTGGAACGCTCGGCCTTCTTCGGCCTGCGCAACCACGGCTCCATCGAGAAGGTCCGCGCGATGCTGCCGGCCGGACTGCGGGACAAGGTGCGGTTCCAGCCCTGCCCGACCACCGTCACCCGGCACGTCCTGCCCGGCTGGACGGACCCGGCGCGCCGCGAGGACACCGTCCTGCTCAACGCCGCCTACGACCGCGCGGGGCTGCGGTTCGGCCACGACTACGGCCACTTCCTCGCCGAGATGGCCAAGGCGGTCCGGGCGATCGGCGAGCGGGCCGAGGTCCGGTGCGCGGCGCACTCGCTGGACGACGAGCGGATCGCCTTCGACCTGCGCCGCGAGCACGGCATCTCGCTGCCGGTCGTCCCCCTGTACGACTTCGACAACGACGGGATCAGGGAGACCTACGCGGCCACCCGGCTGGTCGTCGGGATGCGCGGCCACGCGGGGATGATCCCCTTCGGCCTCGGCACCCCGATCGTCAGCCTGATCTCGCACCCGAAGATGGCGTACTTCCTCGCCGACATCGGCCGGCCCGAGTGGGGCGTCTCCGTCCACGACCGGAACCTCGGCGCGGTCCTCACCGAGCGGGCTCTGGGCATCCTCGACGACCACGGGGCCGCCGTCGCCGACGTGCACGGGCGCCAGAACGAGCTGTGGGAGATCACCCGGAGCAACGCCGCGGAGATCAAGGCGCTGCTGGACCGCTGAACCGGCCGCACCGCCGGGCCGGCCGCGCCGCACCGGCGAGCCGCGCCGCGCGACGGCACGAAGAACGGGCCGCCCCCTCTCCTCGCGAGGGGGCGGCCCGCGTTCAGGGGGGGCGGCCGGTCAGCGGCGCAGCGTCCGCCTCAGCGACCTGGCCCGCCGCACCGCCCGCCGCAGCGCGCGGTTGCGGGCGAGGAAGGCGAGCTGGTCCGGGACGCCACCGGGCAGGCCCAGGCTGGTCAGGCGGCGGCGCTTGAAGTAGCGCATCCAGCGCGGGTCCTGGTGCTCCCGCAGGAACGCCTCGGCGGCCGGGCGCAGCGAGGGGTGGATCCGCGCCTGCATCGCGTACCCCACCGCCGTCACCAGCTCGCCGAGCTGCTCGACCGTCATGCCGGGCCGCTGCTCGCGCACCGCCTCGGCGTCCTCCAGGTCGGGCAGCAGGGCGTCGACCACGGTGACCGGGACCCGGTTGCTGTTCTGGTAGGGGGCGAGCCGTTCGAGGAGCAGGGTGGTGCCGGTGCGGGCCACCGGCAGGCCGTGCAGCGCGGACGCGGTGAACAGGGCGGTGGAGAAGCAGCCGGCCACCAGCGCCGGGCGCAGCCGCCGGAACAGCACCTCGGCCAGCATCGGCTCGTCCAGCACCGTCAGTTCGGCGCCCAGGCGCTCGGCCTCCGCCACCAGGGCCTGGTTCCAGGAGGCCGGGGCCGTGGGGTGCGGCTTGAACACGATGCTCCGGTGGCCGAGCGCCACCGCGCCGCGGACCATCCGCAGGTGCAGCTGCTCCTCCTCCGCCGGCGTGAGGATGTTCAGGGCCGCCAGGTACTGGCCGAGCAGCAGCGCCGGCGACCCGGCCGCCTCCGGCGGCGCGTCCTGGCCGGTGGCCAGCTCGTCGAGCACCTTCAGGAAGGCGTCGGTGGGCACCAGTTCGGCCGGCACCCCGAACTCGGTGAGCAGCAGCGGGCGCAGCCCCGGGACCAGGTCCAGGTGGAGCAGCCGGGTGACCCGGGTGCCGACCAGCGGGTCCAGCTTGATCCGGGTGGGCCCGTAGCTCATCAGGCCGTCCGCGTAGACGGTCAGGGGAGCGGCGCCGAAGATCTGGGCGATGCCCAGGGCGGGCTGGGCCTGGATCGACTCCACGGCCAGTTCGACGTCGTCGTCGCCCAGCCGCCAGGCCAGGCGCAGGTGGCGCTCCCACAGGACCGTGTCCTCCGGGCGGGGCGCCCAGCCGGACGGGTGGAACGGGGAGATGGCGCCGTTCCAGGAGACGACCTCGTCGAAGCGCTCGCGGAGCTTCCCGAAGCCGGGCGCCTCGCTCGGCGCGGGGGTGGTCTCCGGCACGGCGGCGTTGTTGGAGACCAGCAGGATCCGGCGGCGGGCCGTGCCGAAGCAGCCCGCGTCCAGGGCGGCGGCCAGGGTGGCGGTGCCGTAGAGGGTCGAGGCGAGGAAGATCTGGGTGGTCATGCGGCTGCTCCCACGGCGGGACGGCGGCGCAGCCGGCGCAGCCGGGTGGCGCGTTCGGCGTCCATGGAGTCCAGGGTCAGGTCGAGTACGTCCTGCGGCATGCGGCGCAGCGCCGCGGCGCTCAGCGCCTTCAGTTTCCGTCCCACCGCCGGCTGGTATCTGCCCTCCGCCTCGGAGGTCAGGTGGTGGCACATCATCGCGCAATACGTGCGGACGACTTTCGGAAGGAAAAGGTCCGCGTCCCGGTCCTCGGAGGTCTCCGCGATCACCTGGTCGAATGCGCGCAGGAAATCGAGTTGCCGCTCGTCACCGATCTGGGTGAGCGAGGAGGCCACTCCGCGGCGGTAGAAGACGCCGTACATGTCGAGCACCGCGAAGGATTCCGCCTCCCGGTGCAGCCGCCAGGTCCACAGCCGGTCCTCGCAGGTGTGCAGACCCTCCACGAAACGCAGCAGTCCCCGGTCGTCGAGCCGGCGGTGGTAGACGTCGGCCCACACGAAGGGGTAGTCGACGGAGGTGGAGCGGTCCGCGGGCAGGATCGCCTCCCGCGGACTCGTCACCACGTTCCGCGGGCCGTGCGGCACCCGCTGCACCACCCGTTCGCGGCCCGTGGAACGGACGTGGTCGGTGCGCACGAAGTCGCAGCCCAGCTCGTCCATGGCCGCGATCAGCCGCCCGTAGTGGCCGGGCGCGAGCCAGTCGTCGCCGTCCAGGAAGGTGAGGTACTCGCCGCGCGCCGCCTCCAGGCCGGTGTTGCGGGCGGCGGCGATGCCCCGGTTGCGCTCGTGCCGCAGCAGCCGCGCGCCCGGCAGGTCGCGCTCCGCCCTCTCGAGCAGCGCCGGGGTGTCGTCGGTCGAGCAGTCGTCGACCAGGAGGAACTCGACGTCGGACCGGGCGTTGGCCTGCAGGCTCCTCAGGGTGTCGGGCGCGTACTGCCGCACGTTGTAGAAGGGGACGATCACAGAGAGCTTGACCACGCCCCCGACGCTAGGCGCTCGCCCGGCACGGCCCCTTACCCCTCGATGTCCAACGGGTGAACGAGGACCGGAAATCATGTGAACCACGTTTTCCGGAATGCCGCATACCGGCCTCCCACCGGCCGATTGGTTTTTCGTCGTCCTTCTGTTCACCCTTTGTTGCCGTGCGGTTGGGCCGCGCCTCGGAATGCGTTCCTAGCGTTTCCGGCGTGCCAGCAAGTACCGCAGAAAACGCAACCGCCGGGGCCTTGAGGGTCGCGGTCGTCGCGGACTCCGACACCCGGTGGAAATGGGGCGCGCTCACCGCGCGGCGCCTCGCGCCCGCCGGCCGGGAGATCCGCCTCGACGGCCACCTCCTGCGCGGCCGCGCCACCCCCACGCCCCGCCAGCTCGCCGAGGTCGGCGTCGAGGCCGACTCGCTCCGCGAGGTGAGCGCGGTCGAGTTCCTCCGCGCGGTCTCCGAGGAGCCGTACGACGTGGTGGTGCTCGCCCTGGTGGGCGGCGGTGTCCAGGCCATGCTGCACGGACTGCGCCACGCCTGGGGCGCCGGCGGCGGGAGCCGCCGGCCGGTGGTGATCACCGGGTACGTCGGGATCGTCTACGAGAAGCTCGCCGACGGCCTGCTGCTGCGCCACGGCGCCGACCTGGTGCTCGCCAACTCCCGCCAGGACGCGGACCGCTTCCGCGCCGTCTACGAGGGCGTGGGCGCCGACCCGGACGCCGTCACCGAGGTGGCCCTGCCCTTCCTCGGCGGCGAGCGGTACAGCGGGGGCTCGGGCGGGAGCGGTGAGCGGCCGTACACCGTGGTGTTCGCCGCCCAGCCCTCCGTCCCGGAGTCCCGCAAGGACCGGACGTACCTGCTGGAGCGGCTCGTCGGCCACGCCCGCCGGCACCCCGAGCGCGAGGTGCTGCTCAAACTGCGCTCCCGGCCGGGCGAGCACACCACCCACATCGAGGAACTGCCCTACCAGAAGCTGGCCCAGCGCCTGGAACTCCCCGCCAATTTCCGCCTGGTCTACGGGCACATGGGCGAGGTCCTGGACCGCACCGACCTGCTGGTCACGGTCTCCTCCACGGCAGCGCTGGAGTCCCTGCACCGCCGCATCCCCACCGCGGTCCTCACCGACCTGGGCGTGCGCGAGGCGCTCGGCAACCACCACTTCACCGGCTCCGGCATCCTCGCCTCCTTCGACCAGCTCGACGCCGGCCACCTGCCGGTGCCCGACGAGGAGTGGCTGGCCCGCCAGGGCGTCGCCGCCGACGGCGGCTACGAGCACGCCTTCGACGCCGCCCGCGAGCGCCTGGGCAAGCTGCTCCGGGCCCCGCAGCTGCCGCCCCTCGCCCCGTACTACACGCACCACACGGCGCCCGGCTACCTGCCCGGCATCCTCGCCCGCCACCACCTGGCCCCCGACGGCGCCCCGCTGCCCGGCGCGCCCGTCGCCGACCGCGGGCCCGGCCCCGTCCGCCGGGTCGTCCGGCAGACCGCCCGCGGCGCGTACCGGCACGGCGTGCAGCGCGTGGCCCCGCTGATCCGACGACTGGGGGAGCTGTGACCTCCGCGACCACCACCACCTCCGCGACCGCCGCCTCCGCGACCGCCGCCTCCACCGCCCGGGGGCGCCGCGTCCTCGCCGTGATCCCCGCCCGGGGCGGCTCCAAGGGGGTCCCCGGCAAGAACCTCGCCGAGGTGGCCGGCGTCCCGCTGGTCGCCCGTGCGGTCCGCGCCTGCCTGGCCGCCCGCCTGGTCACCGACGTGGCGGTCTCCACCGACGACCCCGCCACAGCGTCCGCGGCCCGCGCCGCGGGAGCGGTGGCGGTCATGCGCCCCGCCGCCATCGCCGGGGACACGGCGACCTCCGAGTCCGCCGTCCTGCACGCCCTGGACGCCCACGAGGCGCTCACCGGCCACCCGGCCGACGTGGTCCTCCTCGTCCAGTGCACCAGCCCGTTCCTCACCCCGGCCGACGTCGACGGCGTCGCCGCCGCGGTGGTGGAGAACGGCGCCGACACCGCGGTCACCGTCGCCGCCTTCCACGGCTTCGTCTGGCGCGACGGCGCCGGGGAGGACGCGGGGGGACACGGCGTGAACCACGACAAGTCCTTCCGGCCGCGCCGCCAGGACCGTCCCCAGGACCTCCTGGAGACCGGCGCCGCCTACGCCATGGACGCGGCCGGGTTCCGCGCCCACCGGCACCGCTTCTTCGGCCGCACCGACCTGGTCCGCACGGACCCGGCACGGGTGCTGGAGATCGACGATCCGCACGACCTCGCCCGCGCCCGCGCGCTGGCCCCGCTCCTCGACCAGGACGGCGGCACCGCACCGGACACGGCAGGTCAGCACCACCCCAACCACGTAAGGAAGTTCCCCCTCATGAGCACCAACCCCCGCCTGCGCTCGTTCGGTTCGCGGCTCGTCGGTCCCGGCCAGCCGGTCTACGTCACCGGTGAGATCGGCATCAACCACAACGGCGACCTCGACAACGCCATCAAGCTGATCGACGCGGCCGTGGAAGCCGGCTGCGACGCGGTGAAGTTCCAGAAGCGCACCCCGGAGATCTGCACCCCGCGCGACCAGTGGGACATCGAGCGCGACACCCCCTGGGGCCGGATGACCTACATCGACTACCGCCACCGCGTCGAGTTCGGCGAGGACGAGTACCGCGCCATCGACGCGCACTGCGAGGAGCGCGGCATCGACTGGTTCGCCTCCCCGTGGGACACCGAGGCCGTCGCCTTCCTCGAGAAGTTCGACCTCCCGGCCCACAAGGTGGCCTCCGCCTCCCTCACCGACGACGAGCTGCTGCGCGCCCTGCGCGGCACCGGCCGCGCCGTCATCCTCTCCACCGGCATGTCGACGCCGCAGCAGATCCGCCACGCCGTCGAGGTCCTCGGCTCCGAGAACATCGTGCTCTGCCACGCCACCTCGACCTACCCGGCCAAGGCCGAGGAGCTCAACCTGCGGGTCATCAACACCCTGCAGCAGGAGTACCCGAACGTCCCGATCGGCTACTCCGGCCACGAGACCGGCCTGCAGACCACGCTCGCCGCGGTCGCCCTCGGCGCCGTCTTCGTCGAGCGCCACATCACCCTCGACCGCGCCATGTGGGGCTCCGACCAGGCCGCCTCCGTGGAGCCGCAGGGCCTGACCCGCCTGGTGCGCGACATCCGCACCATCGAGGCCTCCCTCGGCGACGGCGTCAAGAAGGTCTACGAGTCCGAGATCGGCCCCATGAAGAAGCTGCGCCGCGTCCCCGGCGTGATCGCCGAGGCCGCCGCCGAGCAGGTCCCGGCCGCGGTCTGACCGCACCCCCAACCCCCCACCGACAGGACGGCGGAACGCCCATGAGCACCGTGAGCCCGCGCACTCTCGCCTTCGTCGAGAGCCCCGTTCAGCTGCTCAACACCCTCGAATGGGCGGCCCACGCCCAGGAGAGGGGCATCTGCCTCGTCGTCCTGTCGCCCACCGACCCGATGAGCCGGGGCCAGCTGCGGCGGATGTCCGAGCTGGCCCGGCGGGAGGGTCACGAGGTCCGCTGGGAGGAGGCCCGGGGCGGCGCCTCGGCCCCCTTCCGGACCGTCGGGGGGCTGGCCGGCCCGCTGCGGCGGGCCGAACGGATCGTCATAGGGGACCCGTTCTCGCGGTACGTCCAGCTGCTGCTGACCATCACCCCCACACGGGACCTGGTGGTCGTCGACGACGGCACCGCCACCATGGAGTTCACCGCGCAGGTCGCGCGGCGCGAGCCCCTGGTGCGGTGGCACCGGCGCGGGGCGCGGCCCTCGCCGCGGGAGATGGTGCTGGCGCCGGTCTCCCGCTCGGCGCGGCGGCGGCTGACGCCGGGGGACCGGCGGCAGGTGGAGATCTTCACCTCCATGCCGCTGGCCGAGATCCCGGCCGACGCCGTCGTCACCGCGAACGACTTCGCGTGGACCCGCGCCGCCTTCGGGCCGCCGGCCGTCACCTCCGGGGCCGACCTGGTGGGGACCTCGCTGGTGGAGACCGGCGTCGTCGACGTCGACGCGTACCTCGCGGCGGTGGGGCGGCTGGCGCGGGAACACGGGGTGCGGCGGTACTTCGCGCACCGGCGCGAGAGCACCGAGAAACTGCACCGGCTCGCCGGGGAGGCGGAGCTGGAGGTGGTGCGCCCGGACCTGCCGCTGGAGCTCATCGCGCGGCGCGGGCCGATCGCGCGGACGGTGCTGTCCTTCCCGTCCACGGTGCTGCACACGCTGCCGCTCGCGCTCGCCGGCACGGGGGCGCGGGTCGTCGGGTGCGACATCGACCCCGAGTGGCTCACCCACCGGGCCTCCCCCCGCGCCCAGGGCTTCCTCAGCGGCGTCACCCTCGCCGCCCGCGACATCCACCGCCTCACCCCCGGCCCCACCCCCCTCTGACCTCCGCCACATCCCTCCGCCGCCCCCGCACGGTGAAGGCCCCCACCTCTTCCACGGGGCGGGCGGGTCACGCGGTGGCGGTGCGGCGGTGGCGGCGGGTCGCGGCGATCGCGGCGAGGGCCGCGCCGGCGGCGAGGACGACGCCGCCGCGGGCCCACACCTCGGCCTCCACCTGCGTGGCGAGGACGACACACGACACCGCCCCCAGCACCGGCACCACCGCCGGCGCCCGGAAGTGCCCCACCGTCGACTCCCCCTCGGGATCCCGCCGCCGCAGCACCAGCGCCGCCGTGTTGACCACGAGGAACACGACGAGGAGCAGCAGCACCAGCGTGGAGGCGAGCGTCGCCACGCTCCCGGTGACCGCGAGCAGCATCGACAGCAGCGTCGTCGCCGCGATCGCGGCCCACGGCGTCCGCCGCCGCGGCAGCACCCGCGCCAGCGCCGACGGCAGCAGGCCGTCCCGCGCCATCCCGTAGGCGAGGCGGGAGGACATGATCCCGGTGAGCAGCGCGCCGTTGGCCACCGCGACCAGCGCGATCGCGCTGAACAGCCACCCCGGCACCCCGCCGGCCGCCTTCACCACCTCCAGCAGCGGCCCGCTGGATCCGGCCAGCGTCCCGGTCGGGACGGTCGCCGACGCGACCACGCCCACCAGCAGGTACACCACACCCGCCGTGGCGAGCGCGCCGAACAGCGCCCGCGGGTAGGACCGCCGCGGGTCGCGCGTCTCCTCGGCGACGTTCACCGACGTCTCGAAGCCGACGAACGAGTAGAAGGCGAGCACCGCGCCGGTGAGGAGCGCCGCCCAGGCCCCCTGCTCGGCGGTGCCGAGGCTGCCGAGCCGCGAGGGTTCGGCGTCGCCGCGCAGCATCACCCACGCGCCCAGCGCCACGACCAGCAGCAGCCCGCCCACCTCGATCACCGTGGCGACGACGTTGGCCCGGGTGGACTCCTTGATGCCCCGCGCGTTGACCAGCGCCAGCACCAGCAGGAACACCACGGCGACCAGCGCCACCGGCAGCGTCACGAACTCGGAGAGGTAGTCGCCGCCGAAGCCGCGCGCCAGCGCGCCCACCGAGACGATGCCGGCGGCCAGCATGCAGAACCCGGTGACGAAGCCGGCGAACGGCCCGTACGCCCGGGTGGCGTAGTGGGAGGCGCCGCCGGCCCGCGGGTACTTCGTCGCCAGTTCGGCGTAGGACGCCGCGGTGAGCAGCGCCAGGCCGAGCGCCAGCAGCAGCGGCGCCCACACGGCGCCGCCCGCGTCCGCGGCGATCTCGCCGACCAGGACGTACACACCGGCCCCGAGGGTGTCGCCGAGGATGAAGAAGTAGAGCAGCGGCGTGGTCAGCGCCCGCTTCAGCGGGGTGTCCGGCGCGGTGGGCTGAGCTGGGGAGACGGTCGACATGCCCCTCCATGTCCCCCGAACCGCCCCCCGCACGCCTGGCGGGGGACCCGGCTGCGTCCCGATGGACGGACGACACGGCGTGATTTCGCCCGTGCGTGGTAACCGTGGTGCAGGGATCACCGTGCCGGAACGTCCGGTTCGCGGTGGCTCCGCCCGATCGCTCGAGCGGCGGCGGAGTCTACCCACAGGAGAAGTCGCACAACCGTCGAGCGGCGGCATTCCCGTCCCCCGGCGGGCTGATCTTTTGCCGATCGACGGGCGGAGAGCCGTCCACCAGCCCTACCCTGCAGAGGGTGAACCAGTTGAAGTCCAGAGAGTCCGAGGCCGACCCGGCGGACACCGCCGAGGACGCCGTCACCGCCTCCGGCGAGGCCGCCGTCGCGGCGGCCGAGGAGGCCCGGGTGGCGGAGGTCGCCGTGGCCGTCTCCGGGGCCGCCCTGCCCGGCGCCGCCCTGCCGGGCACGCTCCCCGACGACCTGCGCGCCGAGCTGATCGCGTTCCGCCGCGACCTGCACATGCACCCCGAGCTCGGCAACCAGGAGTTCCGCACCACCAAGGCGATCAAGACCCGCCTGGAGCGTGCGGGCCTGCGGCCGCGGGTGCTCGCGAGCGGCACCGGACTCATCTGCGACATCGGCGTGGAGGGCGACACCGCCGCCTACGAGGGGGCCGTCGCGCCCGTCGAGGCCGGACTGCGCGGGATGCTGGCGCTGCGCGCCGACATCGACGCGCTGCCCATCCCAGACATGAAGACCGACTGCGCCTACCGGTCCACGGTCCCCGACCGCGCCCACGCCTGCGGCCACGACGTGCACACCACGGTGGTGCTCGGCGCCGGCCTGGTCCTGGCCGAACTGCACCGCAAGGGGCGGCTGCCGCGCCCGGTGCGGCTGATCTTCCAGCCCGCCGAGGAGGTCCTGCCCGGCGGAGCCGTGGACGCCATCGGCGACGGGGTGCTGGAGGGCGTCGGCAGGATCGTCGCCCTGCACTGCGACCCCAAGGTGGAGGCCGGGAAGATCGGCCTGCGCACCGGCGCCATCACCTCGGCCTGCGACCGGCTCGAGATCGCCCTGGACGGCCCCGGCGGCCACACCGCCCGCCCTCACCTGACCACGGACCTGGTGACCGCCGCCGCGCGGATCGCGATCGACGTGCCGGCCGTGGTGGCGCGCCGGGTCGACGCCCGCAGCGGCCTGTCCGTCACCTGGGGCCGGATCGAGTCCGGGCACGCCCCCAACGTCATCCCGCAGCGCGCCGAGCTGTCCGGCACGGTGCGCTGCCTGGACCTCGTGTCCTGGCGCGACGCCCCCGACCTGGTGCACGCCGCGGTCGACGAGGTCGCCGCCCTGCACCGCGCCAAGTCGGAGATCACCTACGTGCGGGGCGTCCCGCCGGTGGTCAACGACCCGACCGTCACCGACCTGCTGTGGGACGCCATGACCGCGCGCCGCGGCACGGACGCGGTGGAGGGCACCGAGCAGAGCCTCGGCGGCGAGGACTTCTCCTGGTACCTGGAGGAGGTCCCCGGCGCGATGGCCCGGCTCGGCGTCCGCGCCCCCGGCGACCGGCTGGTCCGCGACCTGCACCAGGGCGACTTCGACGTCGACGAGCACGCCATCACCGTCGGCGTGGAACTCTTCACCGCCGCCGCCCTCCTGGACGCCGCGCGCTGACCGACGGTCACCCCTCCCCCGGCGCACCTCCGCGCCGGGGAAGCGGTACCCGCGCCGCACCCGCCCCCGGCACCCGACGCCGGCACCCGACGCCGATGTCCGTTACCTCCGGAAACGGACGCTCCTGTTACTGCACCGTAACCCTCAGGTGACCGGTTTCGGCCCGTGTCGGCACGAATCGATAACAGCCGGGGGGCTGCCGTTCCCCTCGGGTTTCTACGCGCGTTACTGTCGCTGCGGTTTCGCCATGGGAGCGGGCCGGCAGGGGAAAGCGGGCCGGAGACGGTGCCGTGAGTCGAAGGGGTGCTTACAGTGCGTCTCATTTCTCGTAGGAACAGGATCACCCGTGCGGCGGTGACCGTGGCCGTCGTGGCGCTGGCCGCCGCGGGCTGCGGTGAGAGCAGCAAGACCGCCTCCACGGGCGGTGACAAGGAGACGGGCAAGTCCGGCAAGGGCATCGGCCTGGCCTACGACATCGGCGGCGAGGGCGACCAGTCCTTCAACGACGCCGCGCACGCCGGCTTCCTGAAGGCGGACAAGGACTTCGGCATCGGCGGCCAGACCTTCGAGCCCGCCGACGGCGAGGGCGAGGCCGACAAGGTCACCCGCATCGAGAACCTGGCGAAGCAGGGCTACAACCCGGTCATCGGCGTGGGCTTCATCTACGCGCCGGCGATCAAGGAGGTCGCGGCCAAGTACCCCGACACCACCTTCGGCATCATCGACGACGAGTCGGTCAACGCCCCGAACGTCGCCTCCATGGTCTTCAGCGAGGAGCAGGCCTCCTACCTGGCCGGCGTCGCCGCGGCCAAGGCCTCCAAGTCCGGCACGGTCGGCTTCATCGGCGGCGTCGACATCCCGCTGATCCACAAGTTCGGCGCCGGCTTCGAGCAGGGCGCCAAGGCGGCCGACCCGGACGTCAAGGTCATCAAGAAGATCCTGACCTCCACCCCGCAGGAGGGCGGCTTCAACAGCCCCGACAAGGGCCGTGAGGCCGCCAACGGCCAGATCGAGCAGGGCGCCGACGTGCTGTACCACGCCGCGGGCCTCTCCGGTCAGGGCGTCATCTCCGAGGCCGCCAAGAACAAGGTCTGGGCCATCGGCGTCGACTCCGACCAGTACCAGCAGGACGCGCTGAAGGAGTACAAGGACTACATCCTCGGCTCCGCCACCAAGAACGTCGGCGGCGCGGTGTACGACCTCGCCAAGTCCGTCCACGACGGCAAGCCGCTGTCGGGCGTCATCCGCGGCGACCTGAAGTCGGGCGCGGTCGGCTTCTCCGACACGAACCCGAAGTACAAGGAGATGACCGAGGTCGTCGAGGCCGTCGAGAAGGCATCGAAGGACATCGTCGACGGCAAGGTCACCGTCAAGACCTCCTGACGCACGGGCACTCGCGTGCGCTGCGCCCCTCGCCCCCGGTGAGGGGCGCAGCGCTGTGAACCCGACCGGTGCTCCCCGGCCACGCCGGACGGTGCGCGAGCGCACCGGGAGCACCGGTTCACCGGCGGGTCTACGCGCGTTACCCTTGCGCGCGAAACACCACCCGGTACGCCTCCCGGACACAGCGGTACCGGGAGGCATGGCCAAAAGAGCGCTGTAATGGCAGCGTTACGGCCGCGGAACGGAGTGCGGGCAGCCTCGGCCCCGTACCCGGGCCGCGGTACCACCCGGAACGGCAGGGGCGCCGGACGCAGCGCGCGGCGGACGCCCTTCTCCCCCAGGTTTTCTCCAAGGAGTGTGCGCCATCGACGCGTCCAGCAGCCCTCCGCAGACCGAGCGGGCCACCGCGGTCGAGCTGGCGGGCATCACCAAGCGGTTCCCCGGCGTCGTCGCCAACCACGACATCCGGCTCCGCGTCCACGAGGGCACCGTCCACGCCCTCGTCGGCGAGAACGGCGCCGGCAAGTCGACGCTGATGAAGATCCTCTACGGCATGCAGAAGCCGGACGAGGGCACCATCACCGTCGGCGGCCGGGAGGTCGCCTTCTCGTCGCCCGCCGACGCCATCGCCCGAGGCATCGGCATGGTGCACCAGCACTTCATGCTGGCCGACAACCTCACCGTGCTGGAGAACGTGGTGCTGGGCAGCGAGAAGCTGCACGGCATCGGCGGCGCGGCCCGGCGCCGGATCCTGGAGATCTCCGAGCGGTACGGCCTGGGCGTCCGCCCGGACGCGCTGGTCGAGGACCTGGGCGTCGCCGACCGGCAGCGCGTGGAGATCCTCAAGGTCCTCTACCGCGGCGCCCGCATCCTGATCCTGGACGAGCCGACCGCCGTGCTGGTCCCGCAGGAGGTCGACGCGCTCTTCGACAACCTGCGCGAGCTCACCTCCGAGGGCCTGTCCGTCATCTTCATCTCGCACAAGCTGGGCGAGGTCCTCTCGGTCGCCGACGAGATCACCGTGATCCGCCGCGGCACCACCGTCGGCACCGCCGACCCGAGGACCACCACCCCGCGCAAGCTGGCCGAGATGATGGTCGGCAGCCAGCTCCCCACCCCGGAGACCGCCGAGTCCACCGTCACCGACCGCCCGGTCCTGACCGTGGAGGGCCTGCGGCTGGAGGCCGAGGGAGGCCGTGCCGTCCTCGACGACATCAGCTTCACCATCCACGCCGGCGAGGTCCTCGGCATCGCGGGCGTCGAGGGCAACGGCCAGACCGAGCTCATCGAGGCCCTGATCGGCCTGGAGCACGCCGACTCCGGCACCATCACGCTGGACGGCGAGGAGATCACCTCCTGGGCCACCCGCCGCCGCCGCGAGTCCGGCATCGGCTACATCCCGGAGGACCGCCACCGGCACGGCCTGCTGCTGGACTCCCCGCTGTGGGAGAACCGCATCCTCGGCCACGTCACCGAGAGGCCCAACGCCAAGGGCGTCCGGCTGGACCCGAAGGGCGCGCAGGCCGACACCCGGCGCATCGTCGAGCAGTACGACGTCCGCACCCCCGGAATCGACGTCACGGCCGGCTCCCTGTCCGGCGGCAACCAGCAGAAGCTGATCGTCGGCCGCGAGATGAGCCACGGCCCGCGGTTCCTGATCGCCGCCCACCCCACCCGCGGCGTGGACGTCGGCGCGCAGGCCGCGATCTGGGACGTCATCCGCGAGGCCCGCCGCGAGGGCCTGGCGGTGCTGCTGATCTCCGCCGACCTGGACGAGCTGATCGGCCTGTCCGACACCCTGCGGGTGATCTACAACGGCCGCCTGGTCGCCGACGCCGACCCCGCCTCCGTCACCCCGGAGGAACTGGGCTCCGCGATGACCGGCGCGGCCTCGGGCCACCTGGAACACACGGAGCCTGCGGACTCCGCCGCCCCCGCCGCCCCGGAGGACGAGGCACGATGAAGAAGTTCGACAAGGAGCGGCTGCTCCTGGCCCTGGCCGGGCCGGTCATGGCCCTGGTCGCGGCGATCCTGCTGACCTCGGTGGTCCTGCTGGCCTCGGGCCGCAGCCCCATCGAGCCGTACGTCCTGATGGGCGAGCAACTGGTCTTCTCCGACGTCCAGGTGCAGATCGTCAACCAGGCGACGCTGTACTACATCGCCGCCCTCGCGGTCGCCCTCGGCTTCCGGATGAACCTGTTCAACATCGGCGTCGACGGCCAGTACCGCCTCGCCGCCATGATGACCGCCGTGGTCGGCGCCCACGTGGCGCTGCCGGCGTTCCTCCAGGTGCCGCTGCTGCTGCTGGTCGCCGTCCTCACCGGCGCGTTCTGGGCCGGCGTGGCGGGCGTGCTGAAGGTGACCCGCGGGGTCAGCGAGGTCGTCGCGACGATCATGCTGAACTCGATCGCCACCGCGCTGATCCTCTACCTCACCCAGAAGGACAACTGGGGCGTCGAGATCAGCAACAACCGGACCACCGGCGAGATGCACCCCTCCGGCTGGATCCCGGGCATCGACCTGGGCCCCGACGTCGGCGAGGTCTACGGCCTGGTCTTCCTCGCCGTGGTGCTCGGCCTGCTGTACTGGCTGGTCCTCAACCGCACCCGGTTCGGCTTCGACCTGCGCGCCTCGGGCCAGTCCCCGGACGCCGCGAAGGCCTCCGGCGTCGACGCCAAGCGGATGACGCTGATGGCCATGCTGATCTCCGGCGGCGTGGCCGGCCTCTCCGGCCTGCCGCTGCTGCTCGGCGACGCCCACACCTACGACCTGAGCTTCCCCGCCACCCTCGGCTTCACCGCGATCGGCATCGCCCTGCTGGGCCGCAACCACCCCGGCGGCATCGCGCTCGCGGCGCTGCTGTGGGCCTTCCTCGACAAGGCCTCCCAGGCGCTCGACTACGCCGAGCCGAAGCCGTACGAGAAGGAGATCGCGATGATCATGCAGGGCGTGATCGTGTTCGCGGTCGTCATCTCCTACGAGGTGGTCCGCGTCTGGGGTCTGCGCCGCCAGCAGCGGCGCGTCGGCGAGGAGCTCGCCGCGGCGGCCGCGACCGCCAAGTCCGACAACGGTGACACGACCGAGAAGGAGGTGGCGGCCCGATGAGTACCGCGACCGTCGCCAAGTCCCGGCCCGCCAAGGCCGCGAAGCCCGGCCGCCGCCGGATGTCGCTGCCCGTGGTGCTGCTGATGATCGCCGGGGCCCTGGTCCTGGTCTCCGTCGTCCGCATGATCACCGGGGTGAACGGCATCACCTCGACCGGCCAGATGTCCACCGCGCTGCGGCTCGCCGTGCCGATCGGCCTGGCCGGCCTCGGCGGCCTGTGGGCCGAACGCGCCGGCGTGGTCAACATCGGCCTCGAGGGCATGATGATCCTCGGCACCTGGTTCGGCGCCTGGGCCGGCTACCAGTGGGGCCCGTGGGTCGGCGTCGCCTTCGGCGTCATCGGCGGCTGCCTCGGCGGCATCCTGCACGCCATCGCCACCGTCACCTTCAACGTCAACCACATCGTCTCCGGTGTGGCGCTGAACATCCTGGCCCTCGGCCTGGCCCGCTACCTGTCGAAGTACGCCTTCGAGGGCGTCGAGGGCGGCACCTCCAAGCAGTCGCCGCCGATCGAGTCGCTGGGCACCTTCGACGTGCCAGGCCTGTCCGGCTGGCTGCAGACCCTCAACGAGAAGCACTGGTTCGTGATCTCCGACGTCGCCGGCCTGCTCGGCGGCATGATCACCAACCTGTCGCCGCTGACCGTCGTCGCGGTCGCGCTGATCCCGCTGACCTGGTTCATCCTGTGGCGCACCGCCTTCGGCCTGCGCCTGCGGTCCTGCGGCGAGAACCCGGTCGCCGCCGAGTCGCTGGGCGTCAACGTCTACAAGTACAAGTACATCGCGGTGATCATCTCCGGCGGCCTCGCCGGCATGGGCGGCGCCTTCCTGTCGATCGTGGCGTCCAACGTCTACCTCGACGGGCAGACCGCCGGCCGCGGCTACATCGGCCTCGCGGCGATGATCTTCGGCAACTGGATGCCGGGCGGTCTCGCCCTCGGCGCGGGCCTGTTCGGCTACACCGACAGCCTCAACCTGCGCGGCGGCACCACCAACGTGCACGCGCTGCTGCTGCTGGTCGCCCTGCTGCTCCTGGTGGGCGTGGTCTACCTGGTGTGGCGCAAGCGGTACCTGCCGGCGCTGGTCACGGCCGTGATCGCCGCGGTGGTGTTCGCCTGGTACGCCAACACCAACGAGGTGCCCTCGCAGCTGGTGTCCGCCACCCCGTACCTGGTCACCCTGCTGGTGCTCTCGCTGTCCGCGCAGCACCTGCGGATGCCCAAGGCGGACGGCCTGCCCTACCGCAAGGGCCAGGGCGGATGACGGGCCCGGCCCCGGCGGCCGGGGCCGGCCACGACTGGGACGCCCTGAGGAGGGTGGCGCACGAGGCGATGACCCGCGCGTACGCCCCCTACTCGGGGTATCCCGTCGGGGTCGCCGCCCGGGTGGACGACGGGCGGATCGTGTCCGGCTGCAACGTGGAGAACGCCTCGTACGGCCTCGGGCTGTGCGCCGAGTGCGGGCTGGTGTCCGAACTCCAGCGGACCGGAGGCGGGCGGCTCACCCACTTCACCTGCGTCGACGGGGAGGGGGCCGTGCTGGTCCCCTGCGGACGGTGCAGGCAGCTCCTGTACGAGTTCGGCGGCCCGGGCATGCTGCTGGAGACCCCCGAGGGCGTCCTGCCCCTGTCCGCCA
The DNA here is from genome assembly GCF_040643475.1 of Streptomyces sp. NPDC047130. NCBI lineage: Bacteria > Bacillati > Actinomycetota > Actinomycetes > Kitasatosporales > Streptomycetaceae > Streptomyces > Streptomyces sp. NPDC047130. The sequence continues at coordinate 317,155 of NZ_JBEYUK010000001.1, forward strand.
TGCTCCCCCAGGCCTTCGGCCCCGGTCACCTCACCCAGGGACCCGGAGCCTGACGTCCCGGCGGGGCGGCCACCCCGCCGGGACGGGCACCACCACAGCAACGAAGCGAGAAGAAGGGGGCGTCATGGACGCCATCACCGTCATTCGCGCCAAGCGCGACCACGCGGAGCTGACCGACGAGCAGATCGACTGGATCGTCGACGCCTACACCCGCGGCGAGGTCGCCGACTACCAGATGGCCGCCCTCAACATGGCGATCCTCCTCAACGGCATGAACCGCCGAGAGATCGCCCGCTGGACCGCCGCGATGATCGCCTCGGGCGAGCGGATGGACTTCTCCTCCCTGTCCCGCCCCACCGCCGACAAGCACTCCACCGGCGGCGTCGGCGACAAGATCACCCTCCCGCTCGCCCCGCTGGTCGCCGCCTGCGGCGCCGCCGTCCCGCAGCTCTCCGGCCGCGGGCTCGGCCACACCGGCGGCACCCTCGACAAGCTGGAGTCGATCCCCGGCTGGCGCGCCGCGCTCTCCAACGAGGAGATGCTCGCCGTCCTCGACGACGTCGGCGCCGTGATCTGCGCCGCCGGCGAGGGCCTCGCCCCCGCCGACCGCAAGCTCTACGCGCTGCGCGACGTCACCGGCACCGTGGAGGCCATCCCGCTGATCGCCTCCTCGATCATGTCCAAGAAGATCGCCGAGGGCACCGGAGCCCTGGTCCTGGACGTCAAGGTCGGCTCCGGCGCCTTCATGAAGACCCTGGACGACGCCCGCGAACTGGCCACCACCATGGTCGGCCTCGGCCGCGACCACGGCGTGAACACGGTGGCGCTGCTCACCGACATGTCCACCCCGCTCGGCCTCACCGCCGGCAACGCGCTCGAGGTCCGCGAGTCGGTCGAGGTGCTGGCGGGCGGCGGCCCCTCCGACGTGGTCGAGCTGACCCTCGCCCTGGCCCGCGAGATGCTCACCGCGGCAGGCCTCCCCGACGCCGATCCGGCCAAGGCGCTCGCCGACGGCTCCGCGATGGACGCCTGGCGCCGCATGATCCGCGCCCAGGGCGGCGACCCGGACGCCCCGCTGCCCACCTCCCGCGAGCAGCACGTGGTCACCGCGCCGTCCTCCGGCGTGCTCACCGGCCTGGACGCCTACGCCGTGGGCGTCGCCGCATGGCGTCTCGGCGCGGGCCGCGCCCGCAAGGAGGACCCGGTGCAGGCGGCGGCCGGCGTGGAACTCCACGCCAAGCCCGGCGACACGGTCACCGCGGGCGCCCCGCTGATGACCCTCCACACGGACACCCCGGAGCGGTTCGCCTACGCCCTGGAGTCCCTGGAGGGCGCGTACGAGGTCGCCGCCGCGGGCACGGAGTTCACCGCCTCGCCGGTGGTGCTGGAGCGGATCGGCTGACCTGCGCGTTCTCCTGCGTCATCCCCGGTCATCCGTCCGGGGGAACCGGATCGGTGGACCCCCGCCGGTCCGGTTCGGCATGCTGGGATCGGTGACGCACCGATAGGAGAACCGCCATGAGCGCACTCACCGTGAGCCACGACCTCTCCCCGGACTGGGACGAACTCGTCCGGACCTGGGAGGGCACATGCGGGCCCGAGGGCAGCAAGGTGGAGATCATCGAGGGCATCGTCACCGTGGCTCCACCGCCGTCCAAGACCCACAACCTCATCGCCCACCTGGTTCACCGGAGCCTGCTCCGTGGCGTTCCCACGGAGTGGGCGGTCTGCCAGACACTGGGCACGGCCGTTCCGTCCCGGAGCGGTCTGTACATCCCCGACCTCGTGGTCGTGCCGGAGGGCGAACTGCGAACGGACGGGGACCCGTACGTCCTGGCGTCCGTGGCGGAACTCGTGGTGGAGATCACCTCGCCGGGCAACGCCGCGCACGACCGGCTGAAGAAGCCCGCCGGCTACGCGCAGGCCGGGGTGCCGCTCTACCTGCTCATCGACCGGTGGGCGCCCGGCGGTCCCGCGATCATCCTCTACGGGGAGCCGCAGGGCGACACCTACCGGGTGCTGAGCGCCGGCAAGTTCGGTGACCCGGTCGACCTTCCCGAGCCCTTCGGGTGCGTGCTGGACACCGCGGACTACCCGACCGAGTGACGCCCGCCCGATGAGTTCCGCGCCCGCGCGCGGTCCATCCGTTCATGAGGGACGCGAAGGCAGTCGTCGTCGTGCGCGTGCCGGGCGAGGTCGTCGGGAAGGACGTGACCGCCCGGCTCTGCGACGTGGCGCGCGGCGGGCTGGAGGGCGGCGCGGCGGTCGTCGTCTGCGACGTCCGCGCACTGCGGCGGCCCACGCTCGCCGCCGTCGACCTGATCGCCCGGCTCCGGCTCACCGCCCGGCGGGCCGGGGGCCGCGTCCTGCTGCGCGGCCCCGACCCCGGCCTACTCGCCCTGCTGGACCTCGTCGGGCTTCCCGTCCTCGTCGAGGTGGGCGGGGAGGCCGAAGAGGGGGAACCAGCGCAGGGCGGGCATCATCTCCAAGGAGTCCAGGAAGCAGTGCATCCCGGTGATCCGCCCCTCTGAGATCTCCAGCGCCTGCACCGCCCACGGGGTGTAGCCCCCGTTCTCCGGGTCCGGCTTGTAGTGCGCGAACCCGGGCAGGCCGTTGATTTCCACCGGGAGCAGCCGGGAGTTCGCGCAGGCGGCGCCGATCGTGGTCATGAAGCCGGCCATGTCGCCCGGGCCGCGCAGCCACAGGTCGAACGGCGGCATGGTCATGATGGCGTCCTCGTGGAGCAGCGCCGTCAGCGCGGCCATGTCGTAGCCCTCGAAGGCGGCGACATAGCGCTCCAGCAGCTTCTGCTGCTCCTCGTCCAGCGGGTCGGAGACCTCGCCGGGCCGCTCCCGCGCGCGCTCGGAGAGGGTGGCCCGGGCGCGCTGGAGGGCGCTGTTGACGGAGGCGACCGTGGTGTCGAGCAGCTCCGCGACCTCACTGGCCTTCCAGGCGAGCACCTCGCGCAGGATCAGCACCACCCGCTGCTTGGGCGGCAGTTCCTGCAGCGCCGCCATGAACGCCAGCCGCACCGACTCCTTGGCGACGGCCCGCTCGGCGGGGTCGGAGACGTCCGGCAGCACCCGGGCGTCCGGCATCGGCTCCAGCCAGGTGTGGTCGGGGCGGGGCGTGAGCGCGGCCTGCGCGAGCGGGGTGGACGCCGTCAGGTCCACCGGCCTGGCCCGCTTGTTGCCCGCCGACAGCATGTCCAGGCAGACGTTGGTGGCGATGCGGTAGAGCCAGGAGCGGAGGCTGGAGCGGCCCTCGAACTTGTCCCGGCTCCGCCAGGCACGGATCATCGTGTCCTGCACCGCGTCCTCGGCCTCGAACGAGGAGCCCAGCATGCGGTAGCAGTAGCCGGTGAGCTCGGTGCGGTACCTCTCGATGGCCGCGTCGGCCCCCGCCGCCCCGGTCGCGGTGGATACGTCGGTCATGGCAACCCGCCCCTCGGCCTCTTCGCCTGCTCGGTCCTCACTTCGGAAGCTACCGCAGGGCACCGACAGCCAGCCGGTGATCGGGGGAAAAGGCGGGTGGGCGGGTTGCCCGGGCCGGCGCGGAGGTCAGGCCGCCAGGGCGGTCCGGCGGGCGGCCAGGGTGCCCAGCAGGGTGATCCCGGCGACGCCGGCCACGGCCAGCAGCCCCACGGCGACCGTGCCGCCCCAGCCCGCGGCGTGGAAGGCCACCGCGCCGGCGGTGCTGCCCACGCTGGACCCGATGTAGTACGCCGACTGGTACAGCGCCGCCGCCTGCGCCCGCCCGTGCCGGGCCGTGCCGCTCACCGCGGAGGACGCCGCCGAGTGCCCGGCGAAGAACCCGCCGGTCACCAGGACCAGGCCGAGCAGGACCAGCGGCAGCCGGTCCGACAGTGAGACCAGCAGACCCGCCGCCGTCAGCGCGCCGGACAGGTAGAGCGTGCCCCGGCGGCCGAACCGCCCGACCAGCCGGCCGGAACCGGAGGCGGCGACGGTGCCCACCAGGTAGACCAGGAAGATCGAGCCCACCACGCCCTGCGGCAGGGAGAACGGCTCCTGGGTCAGCCGGTAGCCGATCACCGTGTACACGCCGCCGAACACCGTCATGAACAGCGCGCCGATGGCGTACAGCCGGCGCAGCAGCGGGTTGCCCAGGTGGTCCTTGACGGTGCGGGCCACCACGCCGGGGCGCAGCGAGCCGCGGGTGAAGTGCCGCGGCGCCGGCAGCAGCATCCGGAACGCCACCGCGCAGGCGACCGCGAGCACGCCCAGCACCGCCAGCGCCACGCGCCAGCCCCACTCCTGCGCCACCCAGCCGGTGATGACCCGGCCGCTCATGCCGCCGACGCTGTTGCCGGCCACGTACAGCCCGATCGCGGTGACCAGCGCCCGCGGCCGCACCTCCTCCGCCAGGTAGGCGGTCGCGGAGGCCGGCAGGCCCGCCAGGGCCGCGCCCTGGACCGCGCGCAGCGCCACCAGCACGCCCAGCGAGGGGGCGAAGGGCACCACCAGGCCGATGCCGACCGCGACGGCGATCGCGCCGGTCATGGTGGCGCGCCGGCCGAACCGCTCGGAGAGCGCGCTCATCGGGATGACGAACAGCGCGAGCCCGCCGGTGGCGGCGGCCACCGTCCACGACACGTCGCTCACCGAGGAGCCGTAGTCGGCGGAGATCAGCGGGAGGAGGGCCTGCGTGGAGTAGAGGAGGGCGAAGGTGGCGACACCGGCGAGGAAGAGCGCGAGGCTCATCCGGCGGTACGCGGGGGTGCCGAGGTCGACACGGGAGTCGGCGGCACGGGAGGCGGCGGCGGGTGCGGGGGAGTGGTCGGTGACGGGGGTTCCGGCGCCCACGCGGGTGGACGCCCCGGTACTGGCAGGCATGGTTCGACCGTAGGGACGGCCGGGCTCATCCGTCCAATGCATGGATTCGCCATAATCGTTCCCATGGCGCATCAGCAGAGGTCACGGGAGTGGCTGTCACAGACCGGTGACGTGGAAGACATTGTCACCGTGCTCGTCCCGCGGCTCGCCTACTTCGCGGGGGTGGCCCGGACCGAGCACGTCACCCGGGCCGCGCAGGAGATGCGGGTGCCGCAGTCGACGCTGTCGCGGGCGGTGGCCCGGCTGGAGGAGGACCTGGGGGTCGACCTCTTCGCCCGCCGGGGCCGCACGGTCTCCCTGACGCCCGCCGGGCGGACGTTCCTGGCCTCCGTGGAACGGGCGCTGGCCGACCTGGAGCGGGCCGCCGAGGAGGTCCGCGCGGACGCCGACGCGGCGGTGGGCAAGGTGGCGTTCGGGTTCCTGCACACCATGGGCGCGGAGACGGTGCCGGGGCTGATCCACGCCTTCCGCGAGGACCATCCCCGGATCCGGTTCAGCCTGGTCCAGAACTACGGCGAGGCGATGCTGGAGGGGCTGCGGCGCGGCGAGCTGGACCTGTGCCTCACCTCCCCGGTGCCGGACGCGCCGGACCTGGTGGCGCGGCGCCTGGACGAGCAGAAGCTGCGGCTGGTGGTGCCGGCCGGCCACCGGCTCGCCACCCGGCGGCGGATCCGGCTGTCGGAGGCGGCGGAGGAGACCTTCGTGACGCTGGAGGCCGGGTACGGGCTGCGGCGGATCACCGACGACCTGTGCGCGCAGGCGGGGTTCCGGCCGCGGATCGCGTTCGAGGGCGAGGAGGCGGAGACCCTGCGAGGCCTGGTCGCCGCGGGCCTGGGGGTCGCGCTGCTGCCGCCGCCCGCCTTCCCCCGGCCCGGGGTCGCCGAGCTCACCGTCACGGCGCCCCGCGCGGTCCGGGAGATCGGCGTCGCCTGGCTCGACGGGCACCCAGACACCCCGCCGGTGGCCGCCTTCAAGAAGTTCCTCCTCTCCCGCCGCGGCCACCTCCTGCCGCACTGAACGGGGGCCCGCGCGCCCTGGGACGGGTCCGGGGCCCGTCAGCGTTCGCGGACCCGTCCGAAGCCGGACGCCAGCGGCATCCGGAGCCCCAGCGGCGGCGGCGCGGCGAGCGCGTCGCGGACGGCGCGCGGCAGAGGCGTGCCGAAGAGCGTGCCGAGGGCGAAGTCGGCGGTCAGCGTGTGGACCTCCCACCGGTACCCGCGCAGCGCGTGCCCGTCGGTGTGCACCTCGAACCGGCACACCTCGCGGTTCGTCTTCTTGATCCGCTCGGCGAGCCGGAACGACCGGTCGGGCGCGACCCGCGCGTCGTCCGTCCCGTGCACGATCAGCACCTGACGCGACGCCAGTTGCTTCACCGGCTCCGGCTCCGGCCCCGCCGCCCCGTGCTCCGGGCCCGCCGGAAGCCACGGCGCGAGGGCCACCACCGAGACCACCCCCGGGTGCCCGGCCGCCCGCAGCGCCGCCCGGCCGCCCATGCCGACGCCCACCAGGCACACCGGCACGTCGCCGTGGAGCAGCACCGCCTCCTCCACCGCCCGGGTCGCCTCCTCGGCGAGCGCCGCCTCCGCGCCGTTCCAGCCGCCGCGCCGGTAGCGCACCAGGTGGACCGCGAGCCCGTGCGGCTCCCCGGCGCGGGCCAGCCGGCGGCCCAGGGCCCGCATCGAGGCCCACCCCGCCACCGGGGAGGGCGGCCGGCCGGACACCTCCTTGCCCCGGGGGAGCAGCAGCACCACTCCGGCCGGCGCGCCCCGTTGGTCCGGCCGCCGCAGGGCGTGCGCGGCGAACGGCTTTCCGAGCCGGGCCGGGCGGTCCGGGGTCCCTTGGTGTGCCATGCGCCCACACTGGCAGAACACCGCGCCCACGCCACCCTTCCGCGCGGGATCTACGCGCGTAGGGAATTGCGCGTTATGGTTCAGCGATGAATCGCCAGACCATCAACACCCCGACCGTGGAACAGATCCGCCGGGCCCCGAAGGTCGTGCTGCACGACCACCTCGACGGCGGCCTGCGCCCCGGCACCGTCGTGGCACTCGCCCGGGAGAACGGGTACCGGGCCCTGCCGTACGAGGACGTCGACAAGCTGGGCTCCTGGTTCCGGGAGGCCGCCGACTCCGGCTCCCTGGAGCGGTACCTGGAGACCTTCGCCCACACCGTCGGCGTCATGCAGACCGAGGACGCCCTGCGCCGGGTCGCCGCCGAGTGCGCCGAGGACCTCGCCGCGGACGGCGTGGTCTACGCCGAGGTGCGGTACGCCCCCGAGCAGCACCTGGAGGGCGGGCTGACGCTGGAGCAGGTCGTCGAGGCGGTCAACGCCGGCTTCCGCGAGGGGGAGCGGCGCGCCCGGGAGAACGGCCACCGGATCCGCGTCGGCGCCCTGCTGACCGCGATGCGGCACGCCGCCCGTTCGCTGGAGATCGCCGAACTCGCCAACCGCTACCGGGACTCGGGGGTGGTCGGGTTCGACATCGCGGGCGCGGAGGCCGGTTACCCGCCCACCCGCCACCTGGACGCCTTCGAGTTCCTGAAGCGGGAGAACAACCACTTCACCATCCACGCCGGCGAGGCCTTCGGGCTGCCGTCGATCTGGCAGGCCATCCAGTGGTGCGGCGCGGACCGGCTCGGCCACGGCGTGCGGATCATCGACGACATCGAGGTCGCCGAGGACGGCACGGTGGAGCTCGGCCGGCTCGCGGCCTACGTGCGCGACAAGCGGATCCCGCTGGAGCTCTGCCCGACCTCCAACCTGCAGACCGGCGCCGTCGGCTCCTACGAGGACCACCCGATCGGGCTGCTGCGGCGCCTGCACTTCCGGGTCACCGTCAACACCGACAACCGCCTGATGTCCGGCACCACCATGAGCCGCGAATTCGAGCACCTTGTCGAGACGTTCGGTTACACGCTCGACGAGATGCAGTGGTTCACCGTCAATGCGATGAAATCAGCATTCATTCCTTTCGATGAAAGGGTGGCGATGATCGATGACGTGATCAAGCCCGGATACGCCACGCTGAAGGCCGAGTGGCTGTTCCGGTGAGACGCTGCTGAACTGCGGTGACGCGGAAACGGAGGGAGCCGGGCGGAAAATACGCCCGGCTCCCTCTTCACGAATCCACCGCATTTCGGTGTTTGCGGCCGACGGCGGGGCGTGTTTACGGTCGTGGACCGCTCAGTCCCCCGTCACTGCAATACAAGGACGCGTTCATCATGAAGCAGTCTCTTGCCAAGACCCTCGGTGTCGCCGCCCTCGGCACCGCCTTCGCGGCGGTCGGCGCGGGTGCCGCCACGGCTGCCCCGGCCCTGCCGGACGCCGGCCCCGCCCTGAGCGGCGTCACCGGCGCGCTGCCGGCGGACGGCATCGGGGACGCCCTGCAGGGCCCGCTGGTCGGCGGACTCCAGGGCGCCGGCGACCAGCTCGGCGGCATCGGCGACCAGCTCGGCGGCGCGGGCATGGCGGCCGCGATGGGCAGCGCCGAGCGCGTCTCCGGCGCGGCCCAGGAGCGCGACGCCAGCGCCCAGGCCAACGAGGGCGAGGCGCAGGCCGCGCCGCTCGGTGGCGAGGTCCCGGCGCTGCTCGGCGGCCTCGGCCTCGGCGAGATGAACATGGGCAACGGCAGCGGCCTCAACGGCCTGCCGCTCGGCTGAACCGGCCCCGTCCGTCCGCCAGCACCACGCTTCCCCGACCGAGGGGGCGCGACCGGCATTCCGGTCGCGCCCCCTCGGCGCGTCGTGCGGAGGCCGCGTGCGGTGCGGGCCCGTACGGAACGGTCGCGTGCGGTGCGGGCCCGTACGGAACGGTCGCGCTCGGTGCGGGCCCGCTCAGAACGCGGCGGCCTTGCGCGCGGCCTTCTTCTCGCTGGGCAGCAGGAGCCAGAGCGCGAGGTACAGCAGCACCTGCGGGCCCGGCAGCAGGCAGGACACCAGGAAGATCGTGCGCATCGTCGTCGCGGAGACGCCGAAGCGCCGGGCCAGCGCGGCGCACACGCCGCCGATCATCCGGCCGTGGGTGGGGCGAACGAGGCTGCTCATGGCTGTTCCTCCGTAGCTACGTCGGCACGAGGGGCCGCGAAGGGCTCGGTGTGCCGTCTCGGTGTCGGGAACGACCCCCCGGCCGTCCCCTCTACCCCAAAGCTACGGACGCAAAAGGGTGCAAGGCATCGCTCTACGGGGCGATCGGGACCCTGGGAAACCTCGGGGACGGACCCTGAGCCGTCTCCTGGTCGAGCCCCGTGGGGACCCGGCCGCCGCGCCCGGCGGCCCGTCGGCGCAGCGCGGCACGGCCCGCCGGCACCACCGCGAGATGGACCAGGGTGAGCCCCGCCGTGTTGAGGATCAGCGAGTCGACGTCGACGACCTGCCCGGGAACGCCCGTCTGCAGCAGCTCGATGCCCAGGGCGATCAGCGCCCCCGCCGCCATGGTGCGGGCCAGGGAGAACAGCGGCGGCGACCAGAGCCGGCCGCCCGCCAGGGGGAACAGGACGCCCAGCGGCGCCAGCAGGGCCAGGTCCTGCAGGATGCGGCGCGCGGCGGGTTCCCAGCCGAGCGCCAGGTCGGCGCGTATCCCCGCCATCGGCCGGATGTTCGCCGGGGTGATCCACGGGACGTCCAGTGGTCGCAGCGTCAGCCACCCGACGACGGCGAGGTGTGCGGCGAGGAGGAGGACACCTGCCGTGCGGAAACCGGTGGCGATGCTGCCGTCGCCCGGGCGTTGACGCTGCACGTCGGTCTAGACGCCGCCTCCCGGCCGCGCGGTTCCGGGCCCCGGGCACCCGCGAGGTGGTGCGGGCGCGGGCCCGGGGCGGGCGTCACCGCTGTGCGACCCGGGTGTCCGACGGGACGGGTGTGGCGGTGGGGTGGGTCCGTACCGACTGCGGGCACGCGTAGCGGGTCAGCGGACCCTCGGGGCCGCCGAGGGTGACCGAGCCCGAGCCCTGGGTGGCCGCGGACTCGGCGAAGGTGCAGACGATCTGCGCCAGCGCCCCGGCCGGCAGCCGCTCCGGGGGACCGTTCAGCCGGAAGGCCTCCCCCGGATCGCTCGGAATCGGCCCCTTCACCTCGGTGCCGAAGGGCACCACCGTCCGGTAGCCGTTCTGCTGCTCGCCCGGCGAGGGCCGGCTGGTCAACTCGTCGACCAGGCCCTGCGCGATCAGCGTGCGCCGCATCGAGCCGTCCGCGTCCGCCGGCAGCCGCACCGCGCGCTCCACCAGCGTGAGCTGGCCCGCGCACAGCAGGTACACGCGTACCTGCACCTGGGAGTCGTCCGTCGCCCCCGGGGAGGATCCCGGGGCGGCGCACGGCATCCGGGACGGGGCCGCGCCGAAGTCCGTCGGCACCTCCGTCGCCCGGATCCCGCATCCCGCCAGCGCGGACGTCAGCACCGCACCCAGCAGCAGCGCCGCCGTGCCCCTGCGCCTCACCGTCCGCTCCTCTGCCTCTGCCGCTGCCTGCCGCCCGCCTGCTGCTCCGCCGGGGCCTCCTCCGTCACCGAGGAGGCGTCCAGCGGCAGGCGCAGGGTGAACACCGCGCCGCCCTCCGGCGAGTTCGCCGCGGAGATCTCACCGCCGTGGATGTGCGCGTTCTCCAGCGCGATGGACAGCCCCAGGCCGGAGCCCTCGGACCGCGGCCGGGAGGCGCTCGCCTTGTAGAACCGGTCGAAGACGTGCGGCAGCACCTCCTCCGGGATGCCCGGACCGTGGTCCCTGACCCGGATCACCAGCACCTTCCGCGCCGCCTCGGCGGCTGCCTCGTCGGCCCCGGCCGCCGCGTCCGCGTCCGGGACCCGCTCCGGGTGCTCGGCCGCCGCGTCGTGCGGGGCGTGCGCGGCGTGGGGCGGGTGCGGGGCGTGGGGCGCGAGCGGCGCGTCCGGCGCGTCCTCCACCCGCACCGAGACCCGCACCGGCGAGCCGCCGTGCTTGAGCGCGTTGCCGATCAGGTTGGCGAGTATCACGTCCAGCCGGCGCGGGTCGAGCCGCGCCGTCACCCCGCGTTCCGCGTCGAGCTCCACGGCGTCCAGCCAGGCCCGGGCGTCCACGCAGGCGGTGATCTGGTCGGCGATGTCGACGTCGTCGAGGACCAGCCGGGCGGTGCCCGCGTCGAAGCGGGTCACCTCCATCAGGTTCTCCACCAGGTCGCCCAGCCGCCGCGTCTCGCTGACCACCAGCCGCACGGCCGGCTCGATCATCGGGTCGATGCCGCCGGTCTCCGCGTCCAGCTCCTCCTCCAGCACCTCGGTCACCGCGGTGATCGCGGTCAGCGGGGTGCGCAGCTCGTGCGACATGTCGGCCACGAACCGGCGGGACGCCTCGTCGCGGGCGCTCATCTCCGCCACCCGCTGCTCCAGCGCGGCGGCGGTGCGGTTGAACGTGCGGGACAGTTCGGCCAGTTCGTCCGTGCCGGAGACCTGCAGGCGGGTGTCCAGCTTGCCCTCGCCGAGCCGGCGGGCGGCGATGCCCAGCCGGTGCACCGGCCGCAGCACGGTGGTGGCGGCCGCCTGCGCCAGCAGCGCCGAACCGACCAGCGCCAGCGCCGTGGCGATGCCCAGCGACCAGGCCAGCGAGTTGAGGTCCTTGGCCTCCGGCTCCAGCGACTTCAGCATGTAGCCGGTCGGGCCGTCCGCCACCCGCGCGCCGGCCACCAGGTAGGGGGTGCCGTCCTCGCCGACCGTCCGCTGCCAGTAGAGGTGGTACGGGGAGGAGTTGGCGGAGGTCAGCTTCTGCTTGCGGTTCACCGCCTCGCGCAGCGAGCGCGGCACGTCCTCCAGGGTGAAGGAGTCGAGCATCCCCGAACTCTCCACCACCAGACGCCCGTCGGGCGCCACGGATATCAGCAGCACGCTGAAGTGCTGGCTCCCGTTGGACATCTGCTCGGCCGCCCGGCGCAGCTCCTCCTGCGTCGGCTCGCTCGGCAGCGCGCCCGCGCGGTTCTGCATCTCCTGCTCGAAGTCCCGCAGCACCGCGTCCTGGGCGCGGGTCAGCACGGCCTCCCGGTTCAGCCAGTAGGCGATGCCGGACGCCGTCACCGCGGCCGTCAGCGCCACCAGGCCGAAGACGAGGACCAGGCGGAGGCGGAGGCTGGTGAACCGCAGGAGGCGGAAGCGGGATCTCGGGGCCCTGCCGGACGAGCCGCCGCCCGCCTCGGAGGCGCCGCCCCGGTCGGGGGAGGCGGCCGTACCGGCCGGGCGCTTCGACGGATTCCCCGGCGGGTTCCCCGACGGGTTCTCCGGCGTCACCCCGGAGGAGTGCGGTCCGGTCACTGCGGCTGGTCCAGGCGGTAACCCACGCCCCGCACCGTGCGGATCAGCGTCGGGGAGGACGGCACGTCCTCCACCTTGGCGCGCAGCCGCTGCACGCAGGCGTCCACCAGGCGGGAGTCGCCCAGGTAGTCGTGCTCCCACACCAGCCGCAGGAGCTGCTGGCGGGACAGCGCCTGACCGGGGCGGCGGCTGAGCTCCAGCAGCAGCCGCAGCTCGGTCGGCGTGAGCTGCAGTTCCTCGCCGTTCTTGGTGACCGTCATCGCGGACCGGTCGATGACCAGCGAGCCGAACGACGCCGAGTCGCTGGACTCACGCTCCCCGCGGCGCAGCACCGCGCGGATCCGGGCGTCCAGCACCCGGCCCTGCACCGGCTTCACCACGTAGTCGTCCGCGCCGGACTCCAGACCGACCACCACGTCGATGTCGTCGCTGCGCGCGGTCAGCAGGATGATCGGCAGCTGGTCGGTCCGGCGGATGCGCCGGCAGACCTCGAAACCGTCGATTCCGGGCAGCATGACGTCCAGCACGATCAGATCCGGTCGCTGTTCGCGCAGCAACTGGAGACCGTCCTCACCGCTCGCAGCGGTCGCCACGCGGTGCCCCTGGCGGGTCAGGGAGAGCTCCAGGGCCGTACGGATGGCGTCGTCGTCCTCGATCAGCAACAGGGAAGGCACGGGCTCATTCTGGCCCATGGCCTCCACAGAAGGAATTCCGCTTACCGGACCGGCTGTTCACCGCCCCCTCACCGGGCCGCCGGCCGGCCCCGCGGGAGGCGCGCACGGTGCGGGGAGCCTGTGACAGGTCTGTGACAGTCGGCGGACACCGTCATGAAGTGTCCCCGGCAACATCGTTGTGCACGGACAGGAACATGACGGGAGGCGCGGGATGAGCACTCTGCTCAGCAATGGCACTGGCGCAGTGGCCACGCGTCTGCACGACGTGGTGATCCGGGGGGAGCGGTCCGGCGTCGTGGGGGCGCGGGGCTGCGTACGGGGGAGCGCCGGCCGGCACGGGCTCGCGGCCCAGCCGTCGACGGCGGCCTCCGCGTCCGTGGCGCCGTCGGCGCCGCTTCCGGTGCAGCGGGTGTCGTCCGAGCCGGTCCGGGGGGACCGGGCCGGGCGCCCCGCCGCCGGGGGCGGACTGTCGGAGGCGGAGTTCACCGCCTACGTGCGGGAGCGGCGGGCGGCGCTGTACGCCACCGCCTACCACCTGACCGGTGACCGCTTCGAGGCGGAGGACCTGCTGCAGAGCGCGCTGTTCTCCACCTACCGGGCGTGGGACCGGATCAGCGACAAGGCGGCGGTGGGCGGCTACCTGCGGCGCACCATGACCAACCTGCACATCAGCGCCTGGCGCCGCCGCAAGCTCAACGAATACCCGACCGAGGAACTGCCGGAGACCGCCGGCGACCTGGACTCCATGCGCGGCACCGAGCTGCGCACCGTCCTGTGGCAGGCGCTCGCCCGGCTTCCCGAGCCGCAGCGGACCATGCTGGTCCTGCGGTACTACGAGGGCCGCACCGATCCGGAGATCGCGGACATCCTCAACATCAGTGTCGGCACGGTCAAGTCCAGCATCTGGCGGTCGCTGCGGCGGCTGCGGGAGGACCAGGTCCTGGGACTCGGCCGTGACGAGGAGGAAGCCTTCGGCGAACTCGTCGCCTGAAGGTGAAGGGCTCACGGGGGATCGGAGCCCTTGGGGGAAACGGGGGAACGGGTCCGGGCGGTTCCGGGGGGAGCCGGCCGGGCCGGGGGACCACGGGGGGACGGGGGAAACGGGGGACCACGGGGGAAACGGGGGAAGGGCGGGACCGGAAGCGGGGGCTTTCCGGTCCCGCCCTCTTGCGTGCCCGGGGCGGCGGAGACCCGAGCCGGTGCCCCGGTCCGGGCCTCCGCGGCGGGGACCGGTGCCCCGGTCCGGGCCTCCGCGGCGGGAACCGGGCGCCGACCGGGCCTCCGCGGCGGAAGCCGGGCCCCGGCTCAGGCCTTCGTGGCGGGCGTCTCCCCGGAACGGACGGCGGCGGCGACCACGGACGCGACCCGGGCCTCGGCCTCCGGCCGGTCGCAGGCGTGCGCCCCGAGCGCCGTCTGCCGGGCCACGATCGTCCGCTCCGACCGCATCAGCCGCCAGCCCCGGCGCAGCAGGAAGGGCACCGACTTGCGGCCCTCGCGCAGGTCCCGCAGGAACCGGCGCCGGAACGTCGTCACCGATCCCCGGGTCAGGCACAGCGCGTCGCCCAGCAGCCCCAGCTCGCGGCAGCGGGAGACGATCTCCGCGGCGAAGATCCCCTCCGCCACGAAGACGGGGGCGCCCGTGATGTCCAGCTCCGTCCGCCCGGTCCGGGCGCTCCGCGAGATGTCGTACACCGGCACCTCGGTCCGCCCCGTGCGGCACAGCGACTCGATCGCGGCGACGGCGGTGTCCGCGTCCCAGGACAGCGGGTGGTCCCAGTCGATGTCCTCGCTGCCCGCCACCAGCGGAAGCGTCGGGTCGTCGTGCTCCTTGTAGAAGTCGTCGAGCCGCAGCACCGGAAGTCCGGTGCGGGCGGCGAGCAACGACTTCCCGGACCCCGAGGGGCCGCAGAGCAGAACAACACGCGTCGGGAAGGAGAACTGGGTGGTCACGAGACACCAGTCTGCGGCATCGAACGGCCCTCGAACGAGTCGGTGACCCGACTGTGGCGCGGACGTCACACCGGACCCGCCGTGGCCCGGGTCCGGGCGCGGCCCCCGGAGGAGGACCACCGGCCTCCGCCGCCCCGGTGGGCGGCGGCGCGCACGCGCTCCCCCCTCCGTCCCGGCGGCGTCTTCGAACAGGACGGGAACAGGTGGCACGCCACTTTGGCCGGTCGCGGGCGCTCCACTACTCTTCGTGGTTCCCCGGTCACCGAAGAGAACAGGCGAGAGCACCATGGGACGTCACGCCGCACCGAAGCACCCCGAGCACCGGAAGCACCGGAAGCACGCCGGGCACGCGAGCGCGGGCCGCGCCGCGGTGGTCCTCGCCGGGGCCGGACTGGCACTCGGGGGCGGGGCGGCGGTGGCGGCGGCCGCGCCCGGACCGGGGCAGGAACCGGTGGAGCCGAAGGTGGCGTTGAGCGTGATCGATCTCGAGACCGGGATGGAGACGCTGAAGAACACGGTCGGGTACACGACCGGACCGGTGGGGAACCTGAAGCCCAACCCGCTGGCCGGCACCGGGGTGGACCCGACGGACAACGGCGTCGGGACACAGGTCGCGGACTTCAAGCCGGTGAACAGCAGGATGGTGACCGGCCCGCTGACGCAGGCGGAGACGATCAACGCGCTGCCCGCGGTGGGGCAGGTCACCGGGCTGCTGGGCGGCCTCGCTCCCGCCCCGGCGGCCTGAGCGGCGGAGCCGGCCGGGGCGGGAGGGGCACCGGCGGATGCGGGACGGGGGGCGGTCGGCCCGCATCCGGTGCGCGGCGGCGCCCCCTCCCCTCCTGAGGGGGCGCGCGCCGCGGTCCTGCGTCGGCCGGGAGGACGGGCCGGGTCAGTAGGACGAGCCGGAGGCGCCCAGGGAACCGGTGGTGTGCCAGACCGTCTTGGTCTCCAGGAACGACGTCAGCCGCTCCAGGCCCGGCGTCGCCGCGAAGTCCTCGCCGGCGCGCGGGCGCAGCACCCGCTTGAGGTTGTCCGCCGCCGCGACCTCCAGTTCGGTCGCGAGCTCCGCGTCCGCGCCGGTGAGGTCGATCGCGTTGACGTCCATGTGGGAGGCCAGCGTCGGGGCGATCTCCGCCGTGCGGCCGGAGAGGACGTTGACCACGCCGCCGGGGACGTCGGAGGTGGCCAGGACCTCGCCGAGGGACAGCGCGGGCAGCGGCGAGCGCTCGCTCGCCACCACCACCGCGGTGTTGCCGGTGGCGATCACCGGGGCGAGGACGGAGACCAGGCCGAGCAGCGAGGACTCCTGCGGGGCCAGGACCGCCACCACGCCGGTGGGCTCCGGGGTGGAGAGGTTGAAGAAGGGGCCCGCGACCGGGTTGGCGCCGCCCACCACCTGGGCGATCTTGTCGGTCCAGCCCGCGTACCAGACCCAGCGGTCGACGGTGAGGTCGACCAGGGCGGCCGCCTTGGCCTTGGAGAGCCCCTCCGCCTCGGCGACCTCGCGGGTGAACTGGGAGCGGCGGCCCTCCAGCATCTCCGCGACGCGGTAGAGGACCTGCCCGCGGTTGTACGCGGTCGCGCCCGCCCAGCCGCCGAACGCCTTGCGCGCGGCGACCACCGCGTCGCGGGCGTCCTTGCGGGACGACAGGGGGGCGTTGGCCAGCCAGTTACCGTCCTTGGAGCCCGTCACCTCGTACACCCGGCCGCTCTCGGAACGCGGGAACCTGCCTCCCACGTACAGCTTGTAGGTCTTGAAAACGCTCAGGCGCTCAGACATCGGACGCTCAGACATCGAGGTAGGCCTCCAGCCCGTGGCGACCGCCCTCGCGGCCGTGACCCGACTCCTTGTAGCCGCCGAACGGCGAGGTGGGGTCGAACTTGTTGAACGTGTTGGACCAGACGACGCCCGCGCGCAGCTTGTTCGCCACGGCGAGGATGCGGGAGCCCTTGTCGGTCCAGATGCCCGCGGAGAGGCCGTAAGGGGTGTTGTTGGCCTTGGCGACCGCCTCGTCCGGGGTGCGGAAGGTGAGCACCGAGAGGACCGGGCCGAAGATCTCGTCCCGGGCGACCGTGTGGGCCTGGGTCACGCCGCTGAAGACGGTGGGCGCGAACCAGTAGCCCTGGGACGGGATGTCGCAGGGGGCGGTCCAGCGCTCGGCGCCCTCCGCCTCGCCCTGGTCGGCCAGCGTGGTGATCCGGGCCAGCTGTTCGGCGGAGTTGATCGCGCCGATGTCGGTGTTCTTGTCCAGCGGGTCGCCGAGGCGGAGCGTGGAGATGCGGCGCTTGAGGGCGTCCAGCACCTCGTCGTGCACCGACTCCTGCACGAGGAGGCGGCTGCCGGCGCAGCAGACCTGGCCCTGGTTGAAGAAGATGCCGCCGACGATGCCCTCGACGGCCTGGTCGACCGGCGCGTCGTCGAAGACGATGTTGGCGCCCTTGCCGCCGAGTTCCAGGGTGAGCTTCTTGCGGGTGCCGGCCACCGTGCGGGCGATCGCCTTGCCGACCGCGGTGGAGCCGGTGAAGGCGACCTTGTCCACGTCCGGGTGGGCGACCAGCGCGGCGCCGGCGTCGCCGTAGCCGGGGAGGATGTTGACGACGCCCTTGGGGAGCCCCGCCTGGCGGCAGATGTCCGCGAAGAACAGGGCGGACAGCGGGGTGGTCTCGGCCGGCTTCAGGACGACCGTGTTGCCGGTGGCGAGCGCCGGGGCGATCTTCCACGCCAGCATCAGCAGCGGGAAGTTCCACGGGACGACCTGCGCGGCCACGCCCAGCGGGCGCGGGTTCGCGCCGAACCCGGCGTGCTCCAGCTTGTCGGCCCAGCCCGCGTAGTAGAAGAAGTGCGCGGCGACCAGCGGCAGGTCGGCGTCGCGGGTCTCCTTGATCGGCTTGCCGTTGTCCAGGGTCTCCAGGACGGCCAGCTCGCGGGAGCGCTCCTGCACGATCCGGGCGATGCGGAACAGGTACTTGGCGCGCTCGCTGCCGGGCAGCGCGGACCAGGTCCCGAAGGCGCGGCGGGCCGCGGCGACGGCGCGGTCCACGTCGGCCTCGCCGGCCCGGGCGACCTCGGAGAGGACCTCCTCCGTCGAGGGGGAGACCGTCTTGAAGACGCGCCCGTCGGCCGCCTCGGTGAACTCGCCGTCGACGAACAGCCCGTAGGACGGGGCGATGTCCACCACCGAGCGGGACTCGGGCGCCGGTGCGTACTCGAAAGTCATGGAAATCAGTCCACCGTCACGTAGTCGGGGCCGGAGTAGCGGCCGGTGGCCAGCTTCTGCCGCTGCATCAGCAGGTCGTTGAGGAGGGAGGAGGCGCCGAACCGGAACCAGTGGTTGTCCAGCCAGTCCGGGCCCGCCGTCTCGTTGACGATGACCAGGAACTTGACCGCGTCCTTGGCGGTGCGGATGCCGCCGGCCGGCTTCACGCCGATCTGGACGCCGGTGCGGTCGCGGAACTCGCGGACCGCCTGCAGCATCAGCAGCGTGTTCGCGGGGGTGGCGTTGACCGCCACCTTACCGGTGGAGGTCTTGATGAAGTCGGCCCCCGCCAGCATGGCGAGCCAGCTCGCGCGGCGGATGTTGTCGTACGTGGAGAGCTCGCCGGTCTCGAAGATGACCTTGAGGCGCGCGGCGCCGCAGGCCTCCTTCACGGCGGTGATCTCCTCGAACACCGTGAGGTAGTGACCGGCCAGGAAGGCGCCGCGGTCGATGACCATGTCGACCTCGTCGGCGCCGGCGGCCACGGCGGCCCGGACGTCGGCCAGCTTGACCTCCAGGGGCGCGCGGCCCGCCGGGAAGGCGGTCGCGACCGAGGCGACCTTGACGGTGGAGCCGGCGACGGCCTTCTTGGCGGCCTCGACCAGGTCCGGGTAGACGCAGACCGCGGCGGTGGCGGGCGCCGTGCGGTCGGAGGGGTCGGGCAGGACGGCCTTGGCACCGAGCGCCCGCACCTTGCCGGGGGTGTCGGCGCCCTCCAGCGTGGTCAGGTCCACCATGGAGATCGCCAGGTCCAGGGCGTACGCCTTGGCGGTCGTCTTGATCGACCGGGTGCCGAGGGCGGCGGCCCTGGCCTCCAGGCCGACCGCGTCCACACCGGGCAGCCCGTGCAGGAAGCGGCGCAGCGAGGCGTCGGACGCGGCGACGTCGCTCAGTGCGTGGGTGGGGGAGGGTGTTGTCGACATGGTCACCAGGCGAGCATATCTACGCGTGTAGCGGCTGCCCAGTCCCGCAGGTCTCCATCCGGTTCCGGATCGGTCGCGGGGCGGAGGAGAACGCTCGGACTCGTGCACAATCGGAGGCATGAACACGAGCGTCCCCAGTCCCGACACGGTCTACCGGTCTCCCACCGCCCTGGTGGGCGGCTCGCTGACCCTGT
Source organism: Streptomyces sp. NPDC047130 (assembly GCF_040643475.1). Taxonomy (NCBI): domain Bacteria; kingdom Bacillati; phylum Actinomycetota; class Actinomycetes; order Kitasatosporales; family Streptomycetaceae; genus Streptomyces; species Streptomyces sp. NPDC047130. The sequence continues at coordinate 336,273 of NZ_JBEYUK010000001.1, forward strand.
TCATCGTCGGAGGGCTCGCCGTCGACGCGCTCCTGAACGGCTCGGGGCGGGCCGTGCTGACCGCGGTGGGGGTGCTGCTGCTCGTGGTCCCGCTGGTGGTGGCCTTCAGCTTCCGCCCCGCGGTGTACGCCAACGACGAGCGGCTGCGGGTCCGCAACCCGTTCCGGGTGATCACCCTGCCGTGGGGACAGGTCGCGGGGCTGCGGTCCGGGCTGTCCCACGAGGTGGTCGCCGAGGACGGGCGCAGGTACGAACTGTGGGCGCTGCCGGTGTCGCTGCGGGACCGGCGGAAGTCGCTGCGGGCGACCGCCGCGTCGGAGCGGGACGCGGACGCGCGCGGCCCGATGCCGAAGTGGACCGGGGCGGCGGCGCCGGGCGGGGACGCGGGGGGCGCCGTGGTGTCCACCCGGCGGGGCACCGACAGGATCGTGGAGGAGCTGCGGGAGCGGCGGGACCGGCAGGCGGAGGTGTCCACGGCGCAGGGTGAGGTCACCGTGCGGCGGGCGTACGAGGTCTTCGTCCCCGCGGTCGCCGGAGCGGTCCTCCTCCTGGTCCTCCAGCTCCTGGGCTGACGCCCCGGACACCGGCGCGGGGAAGCGCGCGGACACCGGCGCGGGGAAGCGCGCGGAGTGCCGCACGGCGACGGGCGCGGACGTCGCCGTGCGGCCGGTCCGGGCAGGGCTCCGCCCGGTGCGTCAGAGGCCGGCGGCCTCGGCCAGGGCGGTGCGCAGGGAGTCCAGCGTGCGCCGGGCCTCGGCGCGGGCCGAGGGCAGGGCGGCGGCGTCGGGGACGGGTACCACGACCTCCAGGTAGCACTTGAGCTTGGGCTCCGTGCCGCTGGGGCGGACGATGATGCGCGCGCCGTCGAGCGTGTACCGCAGCCCGTCCGTCGGCGGCAGCGTCTCCGTGCCCTCGGTGAGGTCCTCGGCCCGGGTGACCGCCAGCCCCGCCAGTCGCGTGGGCGGGGTCCCACGGAGCCGCCGCATGGCGTCCGAGATGACGGACAGGTCCGCGACCCGGACCGACAGCTGGTCGGTCGCGTGCAGGCCGTGCTCCACCGCGAGGTCGTCGAGGAGGTCGAGCAGGGTGCGCCCCTGCTCCTTGAGCACGGAGGCGAGCTCGGTGATCGCCAGCGCGGCGGTCACGCCGTCCTTGTCGCGGACGCCCTCCGGGTCGACGCAGTAGCCGAGGGCCTCCTCGTAGCCGTAGCGCAGTCCCTCCACGCGGGAGATCCACTTGAAGCCGGTGAGGGTCTCCTCGTGGCCGAGGCCCGCCTTGCCGGCGATCCGCCCGAGCAGGGAGGACGAGACGATCGACTCGGCGAAGGTCCCCCGCGCGCCCCGGGCCACCAGGTGCGCGGCGAGCAGCGCGCCGACCTCGTCGCCCCGCAGCATCCGCCAGTCGCCGGAGCCGTCCGGCACCGCGACCGCGCACCGGTCCGCATCCGGGTCGTTGGCGATCACCAGGTCCGGCTCCGCCTTCCGGGCGGCCGCGAAGGCGAGGTCCATCGCCCCCGGCTCCTCCGGGTTGGGGAAGGCGACCGTGGGGAACGCCGGGTCCGGCTCCGCCTGCTCGGCGACCAGCACCGGCTCGGGGAACCCGGCCCGCGCGAAGGCGGCCAGCACCACCTCCTTGCCGACGCCGTGCATCGCCGTGTACACGGTCCGGGCGGTGCGCGGCGAGCCCGGGGCGAGCACCGCGTCGGTGCGGGCCAGGTAGGCCTCCAGCACCGCGTCGTCCAGCACCTCCCAGCCGGACTCCGGCCGGGGGACGTCGGCGAGCGAGCGCACCGCGGCGATCTCGGCGGCGATCTCCGCGTCGGCCGGCGGCACGATCTGCGAGCCGTCGCCCAGGTAGACCTTGTAGCCGTTGTCCCGCGGCGGGTTGTGGCTCGCGGTCACCTCGACGCCGGCCACCGCCCCCAGGTGGCGGACGGCGAACGCCAGCACCGGCGTCGGCAGCGGCCGGGGCAGCACCGCCGCGCGCAGGCCCGCGCCGGTCATCACGGCGGCGGTGTCCCGCGCGAAGTCGGCGGACTTGTACCGGGCGTCGTAGCCGATCACGACGAGGCCGTCGCCCTGCCCGCGGGCGCGCAGGTAGGCGGCCAGCCCCGCGGCGGCGCGGATCACCACCGAGCGGTTCATCCGCATCGGTCCCGCGCCCAGCTCGCCGCGCAGACCGGCGGTGCCGAACTGCAGCGTGCCGGCGAAGCGCTCGGCGAGGGCGGCCTCGTCGCCCGCCTCCAGCAGGGCGCTCAGCTCGGCCCGCGTGTCCGGGTCGGGGTCCTCGGCGAGCCAGGCCTGGGCCCGGGCGATCAGGGTGTCCTGCACGGTCGGTTCATCCTCCGGTTCGGTGTTCGGTTCACGGTGCTCCGGGCCGCCCGCCCGGGACCGTGGCACCGCCGTCCGCGGGACGGCGGCCCTCCCGGAACGGGAACCCCGCCGCGGCGGGACCACACCGCCGTCGCGGTCCCGCCCGGCCGGGACGCCCCGGACGCCCGCGGCCCGCGGCGTCCGGAGCGGCCCCCGGCGAGGCCGTCGCGCGTCAGAGGCGCGGCAGCAGCCGGGCGAGGAGTTCGCCCATCCGGGTGGCGCTGTCGCGTCCGGCCTGGAGGACCTCCTCGTGGTTGAGCGGCTCGCCCGTCATGCCGGCGGCCAGGTTGGTGACCAGGGAGACGCCCAGCACCTCGGCGCCCGCCTCGCGCGCCGCGATCGCCTCCAGGGTCGTCGACATGCCGACCAGGTCGGCGCCGATGGCGCGGGCCATCCGGATCTCGGCGGGCGTCTCGTAGTGCGGGCCGGGGAACTGCGCGTAGACGCCTTCCTCCAGGCTCGGGTCGACCTCCCGGCACAGCTCGCGCAGGCGCGCGGAGTACAGGTCGGTGAGGTCCACGAAGTTGGCGCCCACGATGGGGGAGGTGGCCGTCAGGTTGATGTGGTCCGAGATCAGCACCGGCTGGCCGGGGCGCATGCCCTCGCGCAGGCCGCCGCAGCCGTTGGTGAGCACCACCGTGCGGCAGCCGGCCGCGACCGCGGTGCGCACCCCGTGGACCACGGAGGCCACGCCGCGGCCCTCGTAGTAGTGGGTGCGGCCGAGGAAGACCAGGACCCGGCGCTCGCCGAGCAGGTAGGAGCGGACGCGACCGCCGTGGCCCTCGACCGCGGGGGGCGGGAAGCCGGGGAGCTCGGTGACCTCCAGGTCGGCCTCCGGCTCGCCCAGGGCGTTGACGGCAGGGGCCCAGCCGGAGCCCAGTACCAGTGCGACGTCGTGGGTCTCGGCGCCCGTGAGCTGCCGGAGGCGGTCGGCGGCGGCCACGGCGGCGGCGTACGGGTCGTCCCGAAGAAGAGAAGCGTTCACCCGCCAGACCCTATCCCTTCCATCCCTACGCGCGTAGATCTGGGAGGAATCGGAGCGCGATCGTTGCCGTGTCGTTTCCGTCGCCCGGGAGGGTACGCGCTGGGTGGACGGCGGCCGGTGGCTGCGGCCGGTGGCGGCGGTCGGTGGACCCCGGGCGGTGCGAGCTTGAAGGGTGCGGGACAATGGGGCACGTGACTCGGATCGTGATCATTGGTGGCGGGCCCGGCGGATACGAGGCGGCGCTGGTCGCCGCGCAGCTCGGCGCGGAGGTGACCGTCGTCGACGCGGACGGTCTGGGCGGCGCGTCGGTGCTGACCGACTGCGTGCCGTCGAAGACGCTCATCGCGACGGCCGAGGTGATGACCACCTTCGACTCGTCGTACGAGGAACTGGGGATCATCGTCGCGGACGACACCCCCCACGTGGACACCCCCGCGCGCGTGGTCGGCGTCGACCTGGGCAAGGTCAACCGCCGCGTGAAGCGGCTGGCGCTGGCCCAGTCGCACGACATCACCGCCTCCGTCACCCGGGCCGGCGCCCGGGTGCTGCGGGGCCGGGGCCGGCTGGAGGGCCTGCAGGCCGCCGACGGCTCGCGCAAGGTGGTCGTGCGGGCGGCGGACGGCAGCGAGGAGACGCTGACCGCCGACGCCGTGCTGATCGCCACCGGCGGCCACCCGCGGGAGCTGCCCGCCGCCCGCCCGGACGGGCAGCGCATCCTGAACTGGACCCAGGTCTACGACCTGGACGAGCTCCCCGAGGAGCTCATCGTGGTCGGTTCCGGCGTCACCGGCGCCGAGTTCGCCGGCGCCTACCAGGCGCTGGGCTCCCGCGTCACGCTGGTCTCCAGCCGCGACCGGGTGCTGCCGGGCGAGGACCCGGACGCCGCCGCCGTGCTGGAGGACGTGTTCCGCCGCCGCGGGATGAACGTGATGGCCCGCTCCCGCGCCGAGTCCGCCGAACGGGTGGGCGACCGGGTGGAGGTCACCCTCGCGGACGGCCGGGTGATCAGCGGCACGCACTGCCTGATGGCGGTCGGCGCGATCCCCAACACCCACGAGATGGGCTTGGAGGAGGCCGGCGTCCGGCTGAAGGACTCGGGCCACATCTGGACCGACAAGGTCTCGCGCACCACCGCCCCCGGCGTCTACGCGGCCGGCGACGTCACCGGCGTCTTCGCGCTCGCCTCGGTGGCGGCCATGCAGGGCCGCATCGCGATGTACCACTTCCTGGGCGACGCGGTGGCCCCGCTCAACCTGAAGGCCGTCTCCTCCAACGTCTTCACCGACCCGGAGATCGCCACCGTCGGCTACACCCAGGCCGACGTGGACGCGGGCAAGATCGACGCCCGGGTGGTGAAGCTGCCGCTGCTGCGCAACCCGCGCGCCAAGATGCAGGGCATCCGGGACGGCTTCGTCAAGATCTTCGCGCGGCCGGGCACCGGCATCGTGGTCGGCGGTGTCGTGGTGGCCCCGCGCGCCTCGGAGCTCATCCACCCGATCTCCATCGCGGTGGACAACAACCTGACCGTGGAGCAGATCGCAAACGCGTTCACCGTGTATCCCTCGCTGTCCGGTTCGATCGCCGAGGTGGCGCGTCAGCTGCACACCCGCAAGGCCTGATCCGTCGCAGCCCGCGACGCGGCGCCGGTCCCAACTCGGGGCCGGCGCCTGTCGTTTGTCCGGGGGACGGGTCCGGCGATCACGGGGAGTCGCCGCCCATGCGTGTGGCATAGTCGCGCGGACGGTGCCTTATATCATCCCCGGCCCCTGATCACGTACATCTTCTGCAATTCGCCGCAAACTGCTGAAAGCAGTCGGTCGTTGGGGTTACTGTCAGTTTCGTGTTCGCTGCAGAACGTCGTCAATTGATCCTCGAAATGGTGCGCGCCAACGGAGCGGTGTCGCTCCGTGAGCTCGCCCGCGTCGTCCAGACCTCCGAAGTGACCGTGCGGCGGGACGTGCGCGCGCTGGAGGCAGAAGGACTCCTCGACCGCCGGCACGGCGGTGCGGTGCTGCCGGGCGGCTTCACCCGGGAGTCGGGCTTCCCGCAGAAGTCCCATCTCGCGACCGCCGAGAAGACCGCCATCGCCGACCTCGCCGCGGGCTTCGTCGAGGAGGGCGAGGCCATCGTGGTCGGGGCGGGCACCACCACCCAGGAGCTGGCCCGGCGGCTGGCGCGGGTGCCCGGGCTGACCGTGGTCACCAACTCCCTGCTGGTGGCGCAGGCGCTGGCCCACGCCAACCGCGTGGAGGTCGTGATGACCGGTGGCACCCTGCGGGGCTCCAACTACGCGCTGGTGGGCAGCGGTGCGGAGCAGTCCCTGCAGGGGCTGCGGGTCTCCAAGGCCTTCCTGTCGGGCAGTGGGCTCACCGCGGAGCGCGGCCTGTCCACCTCCAACATGCTCTCCGCCTCCGTCGACCGTGCGCTGGTGCAGGCCGCCTCCGAGGTGGTGGTCCTGGCGGACCACTCCAAGCTGGGCACCGACACGATGTTCCAGACGGTTCCCACGGAGCTGATCACGCGTCTGGTCACCGACGAGCCGCCGGGCCACGAGGACCGCGCCGCGACGGAGCTGCAGGCGCTGGCCGACCAGGGCGTGCAGATCGCCGTGGCCGGGGCGCCGGGGGCCGAGCGCGGTGAGCAGCGGGCGGAGCCGCAGGGGGGCGGGCGGCAGCGCCGGGACGTGCCCCTTCCGGGCCCCCGCCGCGGCCATGCTCCCGGTGGGCCCCAGCTCCGCGCCGCCGCGGTCCTCGGTGACGCGGCCCAGGCGGAGCGCGCCCGCGTGGCGGACCTCCGCCGCCGGTAGGTCTCGCCGCCGGCCCCGCGTGAGCGGTGCCGGCGGACCGTGCGGGTGCCGGCGGACCGTGCGGGTGGAGGTGCGCCCGTGCGGCCGGTGCCGTGCCGCCGGTCCCGTGCCGCCGGTCCCGTGCGGCCGGGAAGCGCGGGCGGCCTGAGCCGCGGTCGACGCCGCCGTGCGCGGTGTGCCGCCGTCGTGTGCGGCGCGCGTTCCCCGCTCGGCGGGCCGTCGTCGTACCGCCGGGCGGCCCGGCCGACCGCGGTGGGAGCGGGCAGGGGCCCCGGCCGGTGGGGGCCGGTGCCGGTGTGTGGGGAGGGGGCGGGGGTGTAACGGAGGAGGGCGCGCGGGGCCGGGGGCCTCACGCGCCCTCCTGGGGGCTGTGCCGGGTCAGTCCTTGATCTCGCAGATGGCGGCGCCGGAGCTGATGGAGGCGCCGATCTCGGCGGAGAGGCCCTTGACCGTGCCGGACCGGTGCGCGTTGAGGGGCTGCTCCATCTTCATGGCCTCGAGGACGACGATCAGGTCGCCCTCCTTGACCTCCTGGCCCTCCTCGACCGCGACCTTGACGATCGTGCCCTGCATGGGCGAGGCGAGGGTGTCGCCGGAGGCGGCCGGGCCGGACTTCTTGGCGGCGCGGCGCTTCGGCTTGGCGCCGGCGGCGAGGCCGGTGCGGGCCAGGGACATGCCGAGCGAGGCGGGCAGCGAGACCTCCAGCCGCTTGCCGCCGACCTCGACCACGACGGTCTCGCGGTCGCCCTCGTCCTCGGAGTCGGCGTCGGCCGGGGCGGAGAACGGCGGGATCTCGTTGACGAACTCGGTCTCGATCCACCGGGTGTGGACGGTGAACGGGTCCTGGGAACCGGTGAGTTCGGGGGCGAACGCCGGGTCCCTGACCACCGCGCGGTGGAACGGGATGGCGGTGGCCATGCCCTCGACCTTGAACTCCTCCAGGGCGCGCGAGGCCCGCTCCAGGGCCTCCTTGCGGGTGCGGCCCGTGACGATCAGCTTGGCGAGGAGGGAGTCCCAGGCCGGGCCGATCACGCTGCCCGACTCCACGCCGGCGTCCAGGCGGACGCCCGGGCCGGACGGCGGGGCGAAGGAGGTGACGGTGCCCGGCGCGGGCAGGAAGTTGCGGCCCGGGTCCTCGCCGTTGATGCGGAACTCGAAGGAGTGACCCCGCAGGACCGGGTCGTCGTAACCGAGCTCCTCGCCGTCGGCGATGCGGAACATCTCGCGCACCAGGTCGACGCCCGCGACCTCCTCGGTCACCGGGTGCTCCACCTGCAGGCGGGTGTTGACCTCCAGGAAGGAGATCGTGCCGTCGACGCCCACCAGGAACTCGACCGTGCCCGCGCCGACGTAGCCGGCCTCCTTGAGGATGGCCTTGGACGCCCGGTACAGCTCGGCGACCTGCGTCTCGGAGAGGAACGGGGCGGGGGCCTCCTCCACCAGCTTCTGGTGGCGGCGCTGGAGGGAGCAGTCACGGGTGGAGACCACGACCACGTTGCCGTGCTTGTCGGCCAGGCACTGCGTCTCGACGTGACGCGGCTTGTCCAGGTAGCGCTCGACGAAGCACTCGCCCCGGCCGAACGCCGCGACGGCCTCGCGGACCGCGGAGTCGTAGAGCTCCGGCACCTCTTCGAGGGTGCGGGCGACCTTCAGGCCGCGGCCGCCGCCGCCGAACGCCGCCTTGATGGCGATGGGCAGGCCGTGTTCCTTCGCGAACGCGACGACCTCGTCGGCGCCGGACACCGGGTCCGGGGTGCCGGCCACGAGCGGCGCGCCCGCGCGCTGCGCGATGTGACGGGCCGCCACCTTGTCGCCCAGGTCGCGGATGGCCTGCGGCGGCGGACCGATCCAGTTCAGGCCCGCGTCGATGACCGCCTGCGCGAACTCCGCGTTCTCGGACAGGAAGCCGTAGCCGGGATGGATCGCGTCCGCACCCGAATCCGCGGCGGCCTTCAGCACCTTGGCGATGTCCAGGTAGCTGGTCGCCGGGGTGTCACCGCCGAGGGCGAACGCCTCGTCCGCGGCACGCACGTGCAGAGCGTCCCGGTCGGGGTCTGCATACACGGCCACGCTCGCGATACCGGCATCCCGGCACGCCCGGGCGACGCGGACTGCGATTTCGCCACGGTTGGCGATGAGCACCTTGCGCACGATTGAGGCTCCCTCCTTGAAACAAGCCGAGTTTAGGGACTGCCGACACGTCACTACGACCCGTCCCCAGTGGTGAGCTTGCCCACACGGAGGGTGAAACGAGGGCCTGACGGCGGGTACCGAGCGGTGAAATCCCTTGTAGCGCCGGGCGGCGCGGGACTCCTCCCGGAAACCCTAGCCGGGTGATGTGGCTCAGGTCTCTGTAAAGCCACGCCGCCGCGGGCCGTGTTTCTTTGTGGGGTCCCTACGAACACCTCGGTGAATCTTTGCGGTCGTCATAACTCTTGTCGCTGCGTATACCCGTGAGTAACGTTCCTGCCACCCTGGGAGATACCCCGGGTAATAGCCCGGGTGGGGGAGCGGACGCCTCGTGGAAGAGGCAGGTCCGCGGCCCGTCGGGCGCGACGGAAGACAGCGGAAGTGGGTGGGGCCGGTGGTGCGCAGGACGGTGGCCTTCGTCCTGGCGCCGGCGATGTTCGCCGAGGCGGCCGGGGTGGCGTGGCTCAACTGGTTCCTGGCCATGGTGGTCGAGGGGCAGCGGATGTCGCTGGACGGACTCGACCCGGACACGGTCGCGCGGGCCTCCAGGATCGGGGCGGTGCTGTTCGCCCTGGTGTTCGTGGCGTGCGGCGTGATGGTGCTGGTCTCCGCGATCCGGGGGCGCGCCCTCGGGCGGTTCGGCACGGGGCTGCTGGTCACCATGGCCGTCGTCCACGGCGTGCTGGGCGCGGCGGCGTTGGCGCTGGTGGGGGTCAAGGCGTTCGCGGTCCTCGCGGCGGTGCTGGTGCTGATCCTCCTGTTCCTCTCCTCGCCGGGCCGCCCGCGGCCCACCGCGGAACAGCCCCCGGCGGCCCCGGCGGAGACCCGGGCGCCGGCCGCGGCCTGACCGCGAACCCCGGGGGCCGAGGCGCCCCCGGGGGTGCGGTCGCGTCAGGGGAGGGTCACTCGCCCGGCCACTCGGGGCGGCGCTTGTCGTTGAACGCGGCGACGCCCTCGGCGCGGTCGGCGGAGAACGCGACCGTGCGCCAGGCGTTGTCCTCGAGGTCGAGGCCGGTGGGGAGGTCCTTGCCCCAGCCGAGCCGCATCGCCCGCTTGGCGGCGCGCAGTCCCACGGGGGAGTTGGCGGCGATGCGCGCGGCCAGGGCCAGGGACTCCTCGCGGTCGGTCCCCTCGTCGACCAGGAGGTCGACCAGGCCCAGCTCCCGGGCCTCGGCGGCCTCCACCCGCCGCGCGGTGAAGATCAGCTCGGCGGCCCGGGCCGCCCCGACCCGCCGGGGCAGCAGCTGGGTGCCGCCGCCGCCGGGGATGACGCCCACGGACACCTCGGGCAGCCCCACCACCGCCGTGCGGTCCGCGACGATCAGGTCGCAGGAGAGCGCGATCTCGAAGCCGCCGCCCAGCGCGAAGCCGTGCACCGAGGCGATGGTCGGCATCGGCAGCTCCAGCACGCCGGTGTACGCCGCCCGGTTCACCGGCCGCTGACGGCGCAGCTGGTCGTCGGTGAAGCCGTTGCGCTCCTTGAGGTCGGCGCCCACGCAGAACGCCCGCTCGTGGCTGGAGGTCAGGACCACCACCCGCGCGTCGCGGTCGGCGGCGAGCGCCTCGCAGGCGGCGGTGAGCGAGCGGGCCATCTCCGTGGAGACCGCGTTCATCGCGCGCGGCCGGTCCAGCACCAGCTCGGCGACGTGCCCGTGCCGCACCACGCGGACGAAATCCCCGTGGCGTTCGCCGTCCTCGCGTTCCGTCAGGACCTCGTGCTCGTTCCGGCTCATGGTGGACAGCCTCCCGGGATCGACGACTTCATCGGTGTCGCCGGGGATCATCTCAGGGGCTCAGGCCTGACCGCCGCGCCGGGTGAGCAGCCACGGCTCGACCACGCCGAGCCCGCGCACCGGCCGCTGCCACATCGGCTGCAGCGCGAACCGGTGGTCCTGCTCCTCGTCCTCCTTGACCTGTTCCTCGGCCGCCGGGGCGTCCCGGGTGCGCCGCAGTTCCTGGGCGAGCTCGCTGTCGACCAGGACCGCGTCCCGCGGAGCTATGGAGGTGAGGCGGGAGGCCAGGTTCACCGTCGTGCCGAAGACGTCGCCCATCCGGGTGGTGACCGTGCCGAAGGCCATGCCGACGCGCAGCTCCGGCATGGTCTCGTCGTTGGCGAGGGTCTCGATCAGGCGCAGCGCGATCTCGGAGGCCACGCCCGCGTCGTCGGCGACGTAGAGGACCTCGTCGCCGAGGGTCTTCACCAGCCGGCCGCCGTGCGCGGCCACCAGGTCGGCGGCGGTGGTCTCGAACGCCTCGACCAGCTCGCCCAGCTCCTCCTCCTCCAGGCGGCGGGTCAGCCGGGTGAAGCCCACCAGGTCGGCGAAGGCGACGCAGAGGCGCCGGTCGACCATCTCCTCGTCGTCCGCGGTCTGGATGACCCGGCCGGTGGCGGCGGCGAGCTGGCGGCGCCAGACGTAGACCAGGAACTCCTGCAGCTCGGGCAGGAGCAGCTCGATGAGGGGGTAGGTCACCTCGGTGCGGGTCATGCCCGGCTCCGGGGGCTCGGTGAGGCCCTCCAGGAAGGAATCGATCTGCCAGTCCGCCAACCGGGCGGTGGTCTGGCCGGTGGAACGGGCCACCTGCACGGCCATCGCCTCGCTGAGCAGCCCCGCCTCGACCAGGCCGGCCAGGCGGCGCAGGGCCAGCACGTCCGCCTCGGTGAGGGCCTTGGCCTGGCCGATGTCGGCGAAGCCCATGGCCCGCCAGAAGCGGGACGCCAGCTCCATGGAGACGCCGGCGCTGCGGGCGGCCTGGAAGGGGCTGTAGCGGCGCTCCGCGCCGAGGATCAGGGCCTCCAGGCGCAGGGCCAGCGGGTCCTCGTCGGAGGTGCCGGTGGTGTTCTGGGCGGCGGTGCGGTCGGCGGCGGACAGCACCTCGTACCGGTCCGCGCGGTTCCCTTCCTCGGCACCGGGGGGCTGGGAGGCCCCGGTGGCCGGGGAGGCCCCGGAGGCCCGGGGGGTGTCGGAGGCGGGGGAGTCCCCGGCGGCCCGGGGGGTGTCGGAATCACCGGTGTTCCCGGGGTTCCCGGAAGCCTGGGGTGCCTCGGCGGCCTGGGAGGCGTCGGAGGTGCGGGCGTCTCCGGGGGTGTGGGCATCCCCAGCAGCCCCGGAGCCCCCAGCAGCCCCGGAGCCCTCAGCAGCTCCGGAGCCCTCAGCGGTCCCGGAGTTCCCGGTGGCCCGGTGGTCTCCGGAGTCCCCGGTGGGGCGGGAGTCCTCGGCGGCCCCGGGGTCCCCGGTGGACCCGGCGCCCCCTGCGGCGTCGGAGGGCTCGGGCGGTTCCGGGGCGTCGGGCGCCTCGGGGGCCGAGGGGGCCTCGTCCGCGGAGGCGTCGGCGGGGCCGGGCTCGGGCCGGGGGTCGCCGTCCGGTCCGGGATGTCCGCCGGTGCCGGAGCCCGCGTCGTCGACGGTCACGCCTGTTGCCCTTCCGATCTGCCGAGGTCAGGTTTCGACCGGCCTCAACTCTACGGCAGGTGTGCCGCAGCTCACTCCCGGATCGCGTCCCGGGAGTGGTGCGCCCCCCGGCTCGCCGCTTCGGGGCCGCGCCGCCGTACCACCCCGTCGCCCTCCTGCACGACGTTCCGCGCCGCCCGGTTCACGCCGGGCGGAGGTGGACGATGTCCCCGGCGCCCACCGGATGCCGGGAGCCGTCGCCGGCGGTGATCACGAGGCGGCCGTCGCCGTCCAGGGCGGTGGCCTCGCCCACCACGTCGTCCCCGCCGGGGAGCATGGCCCGCACCTGGCGGCCCAGGGTCGCGCAGCCGGCCGCGTAGGTCTCGAGGAGCCCGCTCAGCTCGGGGTCGCCGCCGACCACCCGCCACCGCGTGTACCACTGCTCCAGGGAACGCAGCACGCCCCGCAGCAGGGTGTCCCGGTCGGTGACCGCCGCCCCGGCGAGCGCCAGCGACCCGGCCGTCGGCACCGGCAGCTCGTCCTCCCGCAGCGTGACGTTGAGGCCGACGCCGACCACCACGCCCTCGGTGCCGGCCCGCTCGGCGAGGATGCCGCCGGCCTTGCGTTCCTCGCCGCCGACCGTGACCAGCAGGTCGTTGGGCCACTTCAGCGCCGTGTCCAGGCCGGCGGTGCGCGCCAGGCCGGTGGCCACCGCGACCCCGGTGAGCAGCGGCAGCCAGCCCCAGCGGGGCACCGGCACGTCGTTGGGCGCCAGCAGCACGGAGAGGAACAGCCCCGAGCGGGCCGGCGCCGACCAGACGCGGTCCAGCCGGCCGCGCGCCGCGGACTGCTCCTCCGCCACCAGCACCGCGCCCTCCTCGGCCCGGCCCGCCCGCGCCGCCTCCACCAGGTCGGAGTTGGTGGAACCGGTGACCGGCACGACGTCGAGGGAGGTCCACAGCGACTCCTCCCGCACCAGCGCCCGCCGCAGCGCGACGGCGTTCAGCGGAGGGCGGTCCAGGTCCGACCAGCGGCCCGCCCCGCCGAGGGGGGAGGTGGGGTGTTCTGAGCGATCACGCGGCGTCATGCAACCCAGCGTAGGTGTGGGATACGCCGCACTGCCGGACAGGCGGTCCGCCATTACGCTACGGCTGAGTAACCATCCTCCCGCCGACATCCCCTTACGCCGACGGCATACGCCGCCGACGACCTCCACACCACCACCAGCAGGGAGCCGCACCCCCGATGGCCGAGCCGGAAGAGCTGCAGCAGGGCGACATTCACACCACCGCGGGCAAGCTGGCGGACCTCCAGGACCGCATCCACCAGGCGACGCACGCCGGTTCGGGCCCCGCGGTGGAGAAGCAGCACGCCAAGGGCAAGCTGACCGCGCGTGAGCGGATCGAACTCCTCCTGGACGAGGGGTCGTTCGTGGAGCTGGACGAGTTCGCCCGGCACCGTTCCACCAACTTCGGCCTGGAGAGGAACCGGCCCTACGGCGACGGTGTGGTCACCGGCTACGGCACCGTGGACGGCCGTCCGGTCGCGGTGTTCTCCCAGGACTTCACCGTCTTCGGCGGCGCCCTCGGCGAGGTCTACGGCCAGAAGATCGCCAAGGTGATGGACTTCGCGCTGAAGACCGGCTGCCCGGTCGTCGGCATCAACGACTCCGGCGGCGCCCGCATCCAGGAGGGCGTGGCCTCGCTCGGCGCCTACGGCGAGATCTTCCGCCGCAACACCCACGCCTCCGGGGTGATCCCGCAGATCAGCCTGGTCGTCGGTCCGTGCGCGGGCGGCGCGGTGTACTCGCCGGCCATCACCGACTTCACCGTGATGGTGGACAAGACCTCGCACATGTTCATCACCGGCCCGGACGTCATCAAGACGGTCACCGGCGAGGACGTGGGCTTCGAGGAGCTGGGCGGCGCGCACACCCACAACTCGCTGTCCGGCGTGGCCCACCACATGGCGGGCGACGAGAAGGACGCCGTCGAGTACATCAAGCAGCTGCTGTCGTACCTGCCCTCGAACAACCTGAGCGAGCCGCCGTCCTTCCCGGAGGAGGCCGACCTCACGGTCACCGAGGAGGACCTGGAGCTGGACCGGCTGATCCCGGACAGCGCCAACCAGCCGTACGACATGCACACCGTGCTCGAACACGTCCTGGACGACGGCGAGTTCTTCGAGACCCAGCCGCTGTTCGCGCCCAACATCCTCACCGGCTTCGGCCGCGTCGAGGGCCGGCCGGTGGGCGTGGTCGCCAACCAGCCGATGCAGTTCGCGGGCTGCCTGGACATCAAGGCGAGCGAGAAGGCGGCGCGGTTCGTCCGGACGTGTGACGCCTTCAACGTGCCGGTGCTGACCTTCGTGGACGTGCCCGGCTTCCTGCCGGGCGTCGGCCAGGAGCACGACGGCATCATCCGCCGCGGCGCCAAGCTGATCTACGCCTACGCGGAGGCCACGGTCCCGCTGATCACCGTGATCACCCGGAAGGCGTTCGGCGGCGCGTACGACGTGATGGGCTCCAAGCACCTGGGCGCCGACCTCAACCTGGCGTGGCCCACCGCGCAGATCGCGGTGATGGGCGCGCAGGGCGCGGTCAACATCCTGCACCGGCGCACCCTCGCCGAGGCCGAGGCCAACGGCGAGGACCTCGAGGAGGTGCGCGCCCGGCTGATCCGGGAGTACGAGGACACCCTGCTCAACCCGTACATCGCCGCCGAGAACGGCTATGTGGACGCGGTGGTCGCGCCCAGCATGACGCGCTCGCAGATCGTCCGCGGGCTGCGTCATCTGCGCACCAAGCGGGAATCACTTCCGCCGAAGAAGCACGGCAACATCCCGCTCTAGGGTCCCAGCGCTCAGGAAGGTCGCGTGGCTATGACGATCAAGGTCGTGCGGGGGAATCCGACGCCGGAGGAGCTGGCGGCGGCGTTGGCGGTGGTGCGGGCGCGGGCGGCGGCCGTCGCCGCCGGGTCCGAGGAGGACGCGGGCGCGGTCCGTGACGCCTGGGGCGACCCGGCGGTGCTCGCCGGGCGGCGGACCCCGCGGCCGGGGCCGGCGGCCTGGAGCCGCACGTACTGGCCCGTGTGATCAGGCGGGCCGGTGTGAGGCGGGCGACACCGGAGGCCGCCTGAGTACGGGTACTCAGGCGGCGGCGCCGTCGGGGACGCATGCTCGGTGGTGTGCTCTGGTCCGACCCCGACCCCGATCCCGAGGCCGGGCCGCCCGAGGACCTGCGGCGCACGCAGGTGATGCTCCGGCGGCTCGGCGTGCTGATGGCCCTCGCCATGATCGTCGCCATGGCGGTGCTCGGCGTCGATACGCTTCCGCCATGACCGATCAGCGCAACGACCGGGCCGGACGACCGCAGCGGCGGCTCGTCCTGGCCTCCCAGTCCCCCGCCCGTCTCGGCCTGCTCCGGCAGGCCGGGTTCGCCCCCGAGGTGATCGTCAGCGGGGTGGACGAGGAGGCGGTGACCGCCCCCACCCCCGCGGAGCTGGCCCTCGCGCTGGCCGAGGCCAAGGCCTCCGTCGTCGCCGCCCGCCCCGAGGCGTCCGGAGCCCTGGTGATCGGCTGCGACTCGGTGCTCGACCTGGACGGCGAGCCGCTGGGCAAGCCCGCCGACGCCGCCGAGGCGACGGCCCGCTGGCAGGCCATGAGGGGCCGCGCCGGCGTCCTCCAGACCGGGCACTGCGTGTACGACACCACCACCGGCCGGTACTCCTCCGGCACCGCCTCCACCGTGGTCCGCTTCGGCGACCCCACCGACGAGGAGATCGCCGCCTACGTCGCCACCGGGGAGCCCCTGCACGTGGCGGGCGCCTTCACCCTCGACGGGCGTTCCGCCCCGTTCATCGAGGGCATCGACGGCGACCACGGCAACGTGATCGGCCTCAGCCTCCCCCTCCTGCGCCGCCTGCTGGGCAAGCTGGACGTCAGTGTGACGGAACTCTGGGCCTGACCCCCCGGCGAAGGACGTCGCACAGCCCGTCGCGGACGACCGTTACGTCACGGTGAGTGATCGCTTCAGATCGTTCGACGTCACGTTCCGGGCGAAACATCCCTAGCCTGAACGCATGGCAGAGGAGAACCGCCTGCGCGCGGTCGTCACGCTGGCCCAGGGCATGGCCGCCGCCAGGACGCCCAGGGAGTCCTGGCGGGCCGCCGCCCTGGGCGCGAGCCACGCGCTGGGCGGGAGCTTCGCCGCGCTGTCGGTGTGGGAGCGCGAGATGGGCCGGCTGCGCGTCCTGGTGAACGTCGGCGACCGCGCCCGGGACGAGGAGGAGTTCCCCGAGGCCGAGTCCTACCCGGTGCACCAGTTCCCGGAGATCACCGAGTTCCTCCACGAGCGCTGGGCCAACGGGGGCGAACCCGACGCCTGGGTGGAGACCGCGGACGGCCCGCGCGGCGGACCCACCCGGGACCGCGCCGGGTACTGCCACCAGCGGGTCGCGGCGCTGCGCCGCCGCGGTCGCGGCTGCTGCGTGATCGCCCCGATCGTGCTGCACGGCCGCGCCTGGGGCGAGCTGTACGTGGCCCGGCCGCTGGGCGCCCCGGTCTTCGACCGCCGCGACGCCGACTTCGCCACCGTGCTGGCCGCCGTGGTCGCGGCCGGGCTCGCCCAGATGAAGCGGCTGGAGGAGGCCGAGCGCCTGGCCTTCACCGACGCCCTCACCGGCCTCGCCAACCGCCGCGCGGTCGACGCCAGGCTGGACGAGGCCGTCGAACGGCACCGGACCGAGGGCGCGGTGGTCAGCCTGGTGGTCTGCGACCTCAACGGGCTCAAGCAGGTCAACGACTCCCACGGGCACGCGGCCGGGGACCGCCTCCTGGAGCGCTTCGGCTCGGTGCTCTCCCTCTGCGGGGCGATGCTGCCGGGCACGCTGGCGGCCCGGCTCGGCGGGGACGAGTTCTGCCTGCTCGCGGTCGGGCCCTCGACCGAGGAGGTGGTCCGCGTGGCCGACGAGCTCTGCCGACGGGCCCGGGAGCTCGAACCGGGCGAGGGGGTGGCCTGCGGGATCGCCACCACCGAGGAGCCGGTCGGCCCGGTGACCTCGGCCCGGCGGCTCTTCCGGCTGGCTGACGCGGCCCAGTACCGGGCCAAGGCGGGCCGGGCCCGCGGACCCGTGGTGGCGGGCGTCGAAGGGCCGCAGGATCCCGTCCTCCGGCTCGCCGACGCACCTCCGCCGGAGGGCGGCGGGGAGCGGCGGGCGCTGCGCGGGCGCGAGCTACCTACCCCGCCCGGAACCCTTGGTTCCGATCCGGCCGAACCCACCGATGACAGCGGAGAATTCAAGCCCTAGGCTCCTGAATATGGATATGCACAAGGGGTCGACGGAAACCGTGGTGGTGGGCCCCTCCGGCCTCACGCCGGAGCAGGTGCTCGCCGTGGCGCGGAACGGCGCGCGGGTCGAGCTGTCCGACGAGGCGGTGCGCGCGCTCGCCGCCGCCCGCGAGGTCGTCGACGCCCTCGCCGCCAAGCCCGACCCGGTGTACGGCGTGAGCACCGGCTTCGGGGCGCTGGCCACCCGGCACATCGGCCCGGAACTGCGCACCCGGCTGCAGCGGAACATCGTCCGCTCGCACGCCGCCGGGATGGGCCCGCGGGTGGAGCGCGAGGTGGTGCGCGCGCTGATGTTCCTGCGGCTGAAGACGGTCTGCTCCGGCCGCACCGGCGTCCGCCCCGAGGTCGCGCAGGCCATGGCGGACCTGCTGAACGCCGGCATCACGCCCGTGGTGCACGAGTTCGGCTCGCTCGGCTGCTCCGGAGACCTCGCGCCGCTGTCGCACTGCGCGCTGGCCCTGATGGGCGAGGGCGAGGCCGAGGGCCCCGACGGCGTCCTCCGCCCGGTCCGCGAGCTGCTGGCGGCGCACGGGCTGCGCCCG
The DNA here is from genome assembly GCF_040643475.1 of Streptomyces sp. NPDC047130. Taxonomy (NCBI): domain Bacteria; kingdom Bacillati; phylum Actinomycetota; class Actinomycetes; order Kitasatosporales; family Streptomycetaceae; genus Streptomyces; species Streptomyces sp. NPDC047130. The sequence goes on from NZ_JBEYUK010000001.1 coordinate 353,904, forward strand.
GTGGAGCTCAAGGAGAAGGAGGGCCTGGCGCTCCTCAACGGCACCGACGGCATGCTCGGCATGCTGCTGGCGGCCCTGGCCGACCTGCGCCTGCTGTACGCCTCCGCGGACGTCACCGCGGCGATGACCCTGGAGGCGCTGCTGGGCACCGACCGGGTGCTGGCGCCCGAGCTGCAGGCCGTCCGGCCGCACCCGGGGCAGGCGGACTCCGCGGCCAACATGCTGGCCGTGCTGCGCGGCTCCGAGATGACCGGCCGGCACCAGGGCGACGAGCCGCGGGTCCAGGACGCCTACTCGGTGCGGTGCGCGCCGCAGGTGGCGGGTGCCGGCCGGGACACCCTCGCCCACGCCGAGCTGGTCGCGGGCCGGGAACTGGCGGCCGCCGTCGACAACCCGGTGGTGCTGCCCGACGGCCGGGTGGAGTCCAACGGCAACTTCCACGGGGCGCCGGTCGCCTACGTCCTCGACTTCCTCGCCGTCGCCGCGGCCGACCTGGCCTCCATCGCCGAGCGCCGCACCGACCGGCTGCTGGACCGGACCCGCTCGCACGGCCTGCCCGCGTTCCTCGCCGACGACCCCGGGGTGGACTCCGGGCTGATGATCGCCCAGTACACCCAGGCGGCGCTGGTCGGTGAGATGAAGCGGCTGGCGGTCCCGGCCTCGGTGGACTCCATCCCCACCTCGGCGATGCAGGAGGACCACGTCTCCATGGGCTGGTCCGCGGCACGCAAGCTGCGGCACGTCGTGGACCACCTCGCGCGGGTCGTCGCCGTCGAACTGGTCGCCGCCTCCCGCGCCCTGGAACTGCGCCGCACGGCGACCGGCCTGGCCCCCGCCCCGGCCACCCGGGCGGTGGTCGAGGCCGCCCGCGCCGCCGGAGTCGAGGGCCCCGGCCCCGACCGCTACCTCGCCCCCGACCTGGAGGCGGCGGCCGCGTTCGTCCGCTCCGGCGGCGCGCTCCGCGCGGCGGAGGCGGTCACCGGGCCGCTGCGGTAGAACGGCGCACCGCCCGGTCGCGGGACGGCGGCCGGGCGGTGGGTGTGGAGCGTGCGTCCCGTGCCGCCGGGGCGGCGGCACGGGACGGCGGCGTCGGCCGGGCTTCTTCGGCGTCGGCCGGGCTTCGGGAGCCGGCGCGTCAGCCGAGCTTCTTCGACTGGGCCGTGACGACCGGGGCGGAGACCTCGTACGGCTTGCCCTCCGCCATGTTGCCCAGGTTGACGGTCAGGTAGGTCACCACGTTGTTGCCGTGGCGGACCACCTGGCCGTGCACGGTGGACGGCTTGGCGCCCTCCTCGAAGGGCTCGCCGGTCAGGCCGAAGGCGACGGTCTCGTCGGAGCCGTCGGCGGCGACGCCCTTGTCGGTCGAGACCTTGCTGTAGGAGGCGGCCTCCTCGCCGGGCACGGTGAAGGTGAAGCCGCCGGAGCACTTCCCGACGGCGTCCGCCACGCTCTTCACGGCCTGCTGGGCGCCGTCGCCCTCGTAGGTGGCCAGCGTCACCATCGTGACGTCCATCCGCATGGCGTCCTCGAAGGAGGGCATCTCGCCGTCCTTCGACGCGCCGGGTGCCTTCTCCTGGGTGACCTGGCGGGACACGTCCGCCTTCACCTCGCCGACCGGGGAGCCGCTGAGCGCCTGGACGATCGGCTTGCAGCCGTCGCCGCCCTCGACCTTCACGTCGTCCCAGGAGCCGGAGAAGATGTCGCCCTTGCCGGGCTCGGCGACCTTGAAGCCCTCGACGTCGCCGGACGCGACGATCAGCTTGGTGAGCTCCTCCTCGGAGAGCGCCTCGGCCGCGGGGGCCTCGGCGGCGGAGGAGGAGGCGCCGGACGGCTTGGCGGCCGTGTCCGACTTCTCGTCGGAGCCGCTGCTGCATCCCGCGACCAGGGTCACGGACAGCGCGCCGGCGAGCGTGAGGGCGCTGAGGCGCGCCCGCGAAGAAATGATCATGTGCCGGACTATGGGCCCTCGGTCATGTCTGGGTCAACGACATTACGGTCACGGTTCCCGCCGCGGGGCGCCGTGCGTCTACAGCCCCAGCCGTTCCCGTCGCACCGAGTACGCGACGAAGCCCGCGCCGATGCCGAGGAAGGCGGTGCCGCCCAGGACGTACGGCGTGGTGTCGAAGGCTCCGGTGTCGGCGAGCTCGACGTCGCCGGTGCGGGCCGGGACCGTCACCGGAGCGGGGTCGGAGCCGTCGGAGGCCCCCGGGGCGGAGTCCGGGCCGGAGTCGTCGGAGGCCGCGCCGGTCATCGTCCGCAGGCCGGACGTCTCGCCGGACGTCTCGGCGGACGTCTCGAAGGTGCCGGAGGCACGCGGGACGTCGTGCGCGGGGACGCCCTCGGCGGTGAGGACGTCGGCCGACCGGGACTCGGGCCGCTCCGGCGTCACCGACGCGTTGGCGGACGGGACGAAGGAGAGGGCGCCCAGCAGGGCGCCCGCGGCGGCGGCGGTCAGCAGAGAGCGGCGCGTGGTGGACACGGATATCGATCCCCTTGTGGCGCTGGCGAATTGACCGTGTGAGCCGATGCTAGTGAAAGGCGCGGGTCGCGGGAAACCCGGCGCCCCTCCCCGCCTTACGCTCCCTGTCATGAATTCACCCCAGAACAACCGATATGTCCGTCTCGATGTCCGGCTGATCGTGGAGGTGGCCGACCCCGAGCCCCTGCGGCGGACCGCCCGGGCCCGCGTCGCCGAGGACGGCTCCCTGCCAGACGGCGAACGGGAGCGGATCGAGGCCGTGGTGACGTACGACACGGCGGAGGCCCTGGCCTATCTCGTGGACCCCTTCGACCTGGTCAGCGCGCTGCCGGGGATCGAACTGACCCAGACCTCCTGGAGCGCGGAGCACGTCGGGGGCGGGACGGATTCGCTCGAAGCGGACCCGTACGGCGATGATGCGGGGGACGGGGACGACGACTTCGCCGAGGGCGAGGACGAACCGGTACGCACCGGCATCGCCTGAGCCCTGGCGGGGAAGGCGATCCCTGCGGAACGATGAGCTCCGGTCCGCCGCGGCCCCGCTCGGTCTCGCCCGAGCAGGGGATCCCGCGGCGGTCCATGGCGTGGCGCATTGCACAATTCGCCATGACCTGGAACCGGAGCACCCGGTCTCGGCGTTGAGAATGCTGACGGGGAGTCTCCCCACCGGGTCGGGAAGCAGGGCCTCCCCCAAGGGGTCGGGTGACCAGTGACGATGGAGAAGCGTGTGAAGACGGTCGGTGAGCGGCGGCGGCGCCGCAGGGGGCTTGCGGTCGCGTCCGCACTTCTGGGCGGCGTGATGGTCCTGTCGGGGTGCAGCGGTGACGGTGACGAGGAACCCACCCGCCCCGACGCCCAGGAGAAGGTCGACGAGGCGGCCGCCGAGAAGACCTCGGTCGCCGAGATCTCCATCACACCGAAGAACGGCACGGACAACGCGTCCATCAACAACGCCGGTCACGTCTCGGTGAAGAAGGGCAAGCTGACCGAGGTCGCGGTGGAGACCAAGGACGGCCAGAAGGTCGAGGGCGAGATGTCCGCCGACCGGACCAGCTGGAAGCCGTCCGTGCAGCTCGAGCGGGCCACCACCTACCAGGTCTCGGTCACCGCCGAGGACTCCGAGGGCCGCGCCTCCCACGAGAACGCGACCTTCACCACGGTCTCGCCCAGCAACAGCTTCATAGGCAACTTCACCCCCGAGGACGGTTCCACCGTCGGCGTCGGGATGCCCGTGTCGATCAAGTTCGACAAGGAGATCGCCGACAAGAAGGCGGTCCAGGAGGGCATCGACGTCTCGGTGAGCAGCGGCCAGGAGGTCGTCTGCCACTGGTTCAGCACCGTGCGCATGGACTGCCGCCCCCAGGAGTACTGGAAGGAGGGGTCCACGGTCACCATGAAGCTCGCGCTGGACGGTGTCGAGGGCGCCCCCGGCGTCTACGGCGTCCAGCAGAAGACCGTCAGCTTCAACATCGGCCGCAACCAGGTCTCCGTCGTCGACGCCAAGACCAAGCAGATGACGGTCACCCGCAACGGCAAGACCGTCCGCACCATCCCCATCTCCGCCGGCGCCCCCGAGACCAAGACCTACGAGGGCCAGATGGTGATCTCCGAGAAGTTCGAGGAGACCCGGATGAACGGCGCGACCGTCGGCTTCACCGACGACGACGGCAAGGGCGAGTACGACATCAAGGACGTGCCGCACGCCATGCGCCTGACCACCTCCGGCACCTTCATCCACGGCAACTACTGGGGCAAGGGCGTCTTCGGCCAGGTCAACACCAGCCACGGCTGCGTGGGCCTGGAGGACGCCAAGGGCGCCGACGACCCGAACACGCCGGGCTCCTGGTTCTACGAGAACTCGATGATCGGCGACGTCGTGGTGGTCCAGAACACCGGCGACAAGACCGTCGCCCCGGACAACGGCTTCAACGGCTGGAACATGGCGTGGGACCAGTGGGTGGCCGGCTCCGCCGCCTGACCCCCTGACGTCCCGCCGGCATCCGGCGGAGGCCCGACGAGGCGCCCGTGACCCGCACCCGCGGAGCACGGGCGCCTCTCCCGTTCCGCCCGCACTCCCGTTTCTCTCACACAACGCACCGGGGGCTGCCAGCGTGCCGCCCTAGCGTGCGCGGCATGTTCCTCACCTACTTGCGCCGCGAGTTGCGCCGCCGCAGAAGGGCGGCGCTGGTCGTCGCCTCGGGCCTGGCGCTGGGCATCGCCCTGGTCGTCGTCGTCGACGCCGTCTCCACCGGCATGGGACGCGCCCAGGCCCGGGTCCTGGAGTCGCTCTACGGACTCGGCACCGACATGACCGTCACCAAGGCGCCGGAGCCGCCCGCCGAGGGCGAGGAGGACGGCGGCCGGCCCCGCTTCCGCTTCGACGCCCGCGGCGGCGAGGACGGTGAGGACGGCGAGGGCGGCGAGGGCGCCGGGGAGAGCACGCGGCAGAGCAGCGACCGGGTGATGGTCCAGGGCTTCCGGACGCTCGACGCCGGCACCGTCACCGAGGTGGCCGCGGCGGACGGCGTGGCCGCGGCCGTCGGTGGACTGAGCCTCGACGTGGTGTCGGTGGACGGCGAGTTCACGCCCGGTCAGTTCCAGCAGGGCGGTGGCGGCCGGCCGGGCACGGCGCCCGGCGGCCAGGTGGAGGGCGGCGGCGCCGACTTCTCCATCGACGGCTTCAGCGTCTTCGGCACCGACGTCACCCGGCCCGCGCTGGGCCCGCTGACCTCCTCCGAGATCACCGACGGCCGCGGCTTCGAGAAGGCCGACGCCTCGGCGAAGGTGGCCGTGGTGGACAGCGCCTACGCCAAGGAGCAGGAGCTGGAGACCGGTGACACGCTGACCGTGAGCGGCACGAAGTTCGAGATCGTGGGCCTCGCCACGGCGACCAGCGGCGACGCCTCCGCCGACGTCTACCTGCCGCTCGGCCCGGCGCAGACCCTGGCCGACGCCAAGGGCGAGATCACCACCGTCTACGTGCGGGCCGACGACGCCCAGCAGTTGGGCACGGTGAAGGCGGCCGTGCTGAAGGCCGTTCCGGACGCCACCGTGACCACCTCCGAGGACCTCGCGGACACCGTCTCCGGCTCCCTGTCCACCGCGTCCGGCGTGGCCGTCACGGTCGGACGGTGGCTGTCCGTGGTCGTCCTGGCGGCGGCGTTCCTGGTGGCCGGGCTGCTCACCTCCTCCGCCGTCGCCCGCCGGGTCCGTGAGTTCGGCACCCTCAAGGCGCTCGGCTGGCGTTCGCGCCGGGTCACCGGGCAGGTGGTCGGCGAGGCCGTGGTGACCGGCCTGTTCGGCGGCGTCCTGGGCATCGCGCTCGGCGTGGCCGCGGCGTGGGCGATCACCGCGTTCGGGCCGTCCCTCTCGGCGGAGCTCGGCGGCACCGCGGGCGCCGGAGGGCCGGGCGCCGGCGGCGGCACGGGCGGCATGGCGGGCGGCATGGGCGGACCCGGCGTCGGGGGTGGGGGCGGGATGCGCGAGACGGCGTCCCGGACCCTGGACGTCGCCCTCACCGCGCCGGTCAGCCTCTCCGCGATCGCGCTGGCGGTCTGCCTGGCCGTGGCGGGCGGCCTGGTGGCCGGAGCCTTCGGAGGGTGGCGCGCCTCCCGGCTCCGCCCCGCCGACGCCCTCGCCCGCGTGGCCTGACCGGCCCGCCGCCCTCCCCTCTCAGCAGGAGCAACCACACCATGTACGAACTCACCGGCGTCACCCGCCGTCACACCCGGGGCAAGGACGTCGTCGACGCGCTCGCCGGAGTCGACCTCACCATCGCCGACGGCGACCGCCTGGTCGTCCAGGGCCCCACCGGAGGCGGTAAGTCGACCCTCCTCCAGATGCTGGGCGGCCTCGACCGGCCCACCTCCGGCAGCGTGGTGCTCGACGGCGTGGACCTCGCCCGGCTGTCCGAGGCGCGCCTCACCCGGATCCGCAGCGAGAAGATCGGCTTCGTCTTCCAGAGCTTCAACCTCATCCCCATCCTGACCGCCCAGGAGAACGTCGAGACCGCCCTGGTCCCGCTGGGCGTGAAACCGGCGGAGCGGCGGGAGCGGGCCGCGGAGGCGCTCGCCTCGGTGGGGCTCGCGGAGCGGCGGGCGCACGTGCCCGGCGAACTGTCGGGCGGCCAGCAGCAGCGGGTCGCCATCGCCCGGGCCCTGGTCAAGCAGCCGAGGGTGCTGCTGGCCGACGAACCCACGGGGAACCTGGACGAGTCCACGCGGGACGAGATCATGGACGTGCTGGAGACCCGGTGGAAGGAGGACGGGCTGACCTTCGTGATGGTCACCCACGACTCCCACCTCGCCGCGCAGGCCCCGCGCCGGGTGACCCTCCGCAACGGCCGCCTGACCGTCACGGAACGCCGCGCCGCCTAGGAACCCCCCCCGCCCGGTCCCGGCCCGGCGGCTCCGCACCGCCCCCGGGCGCGGAGCCGCCGCACCACCGCCCCGCCCGCCCCGACGCGCGCGGGGCGGCGGTGCGGCCGGAAGGCGGGGCGAGTCACGCGGCGAATCACGCGGCGAGTCACGTGGTGGCTCGCGCGGGAGTCGCGCGGTGGGTCGCCCGGAAAGTCGCGCGGCCGGAGGTTTGGCGGGGCGGGACGGGCATAGACGGGGGTGGTCCGGTGTTGAACCGGAATCGGACCGGCGGCGGAGAACGCCTGCCTGTCCGGCCACGACGCACGATCCCCGAGGAAACCGGAGCAACCACCGGCATGACTTCTGTCGCCGCCTACGCCGCCCCCGCCGCCAAGGCTCCCCTGGAGCGCACCACCGTCGAGCGCCGGGAGGTCGGTGAGCACGACGTCCTGATCGACATCAAGTACGCCGGCATCTGCCACTCCGACATCCACACCGTCCGCGAGGAGTGGGGCCAGGCCCACTTCCCCCTGACCCCCGGCCACGAGATCGCCGGTGTGGTCACCGAGGTCGGTCCCGGTGTCACCAGGTTCAAGGTCGGCGACCGCGTGGGCGTCGGCTGCATGGTCGACTCCTGCCGCGAGTGCGAGAACTGCAAGGCCGGAGTGGAGCAGCACTGCCTGAAGGGCAACGTCGGCACCTACGGCTCGGTGGGCCGTGACGGCGAGATCACCCAGGGCGGCTACTCCACCCACATCGTGGTGGACGAGAACTACACCGTCCGCATACCCGACGGCCTCTCCCTGGACGTCGCCGCCCCGCTGCTGTGCGCGGGCATCACCACGTACTCGCCGCTGAAGAACTGGGGCGCGGGCCCCGGCAAGAAGGTCGCCGTGGTCGGCCTGGGCGGCCTCGGCCACATGGCCGTCAAGATCGCCCACGCCATGGGCGCCGAGGTCACGGTGCTGTCGCAGTCGCTGCGCAAGAAGGAGGACGGCCTCAAGCTGGGCGCCGACCACTACTACGCGACCGCCGACCCGCGCACCTTCGAGGAGCTGCGCGGCTCCTTCGACCTGATCGTCTCCACGGTCTCCGCCAACGTCGACTTCAACGCCTACCTGGGCCTGCTGAAGACCGGCGGCACCCTCGTCAACGTCGGCGCCCCCGAGAACCCGATCTCGCTCCAGCTCTTCGCCCTCATCGGCGGCAACAAGAACCTGGCCGGCTCCATGATCGGCGGCATCGCCGAGACGCAGGAGATGCTGGACTTCTGCGCCGAGCACGGGCTGGGCGCGGAGATCGAACTGATCTCCGCCGACCGGATCAACGAGGCGTACGAGCGCGTCATCGCCTCCGACGTGCGCTATCGCTTCGTGATCGACACCGCGACCATCTGACGGACGGCCGCACCCGCCCGTGACGGGGCGGAGAGCCCCGCGGGGACGAAGGGCCCCGGCGTGTTCGCACGCCGGGGCCCTTCGCGCGTCGCTCAGCCCTGCGCGTCCTGCCAGGCGACCAGCTCCGCCGGGCGGTTGGTGATGACGGCGTCGACGCCGAGCGAGTCCAGCGTCTTCCACTGCGCGGTGGTGTCCACCGTCCACGCCATCGTGGCCACGCCCGACCGGTGCAGGTCGCCGACCACCGACGGCCTGGCGGTGAGCGCCGTCGCCTTCGGGTTGTACGCGGTCAGGCCCAGTTCGCGGGCGACCGCCACCGGGTCGGCGTCCAGGGTGGACGTCAGGTAGCCGCGGGGGAGTTCGGGCGCCAGCTCGCGCGCCCAGATCAGGTGCTGCTTGCTGAAGCTCTGCACGAAGACCCGGTCGGGGGTGAGGATCCCGGCCTCCCGGAGCACGCCGAGCATCCGCGCGACCTGGTCCTTGGAGGCCGCCCGCTTGATCTCCAGCAGCAGCCGGCCGCCGCGCGCCTTGATGTCGGCGCCCTGCGCGCGCAGGGTCGGCACCCGCTCCCCGGCGTACCGCGCGGAGAACCAGGAGCCGGCGTCCAGCGCGTCGAGCTGCCGGGACGTGAGGGTGGTGAGGTCCCCGGTGCCGTCGGTGGTGCGGTCGACGGTGCTGTCGTGCATGACGTACGGGACGCCGTCCTTGCTGATCTGACCGTCCGTCTCGATCCAGTCGGCGCCCGCGCGCCGCGCCAGTTCCTGCGCGGCGAGCGTGTTCTCCGGCGCGGCGGCGGACGCCCCGCGGTGGGCCACCGCCAGAGCGGGCTCGCCCGCGCCGCGCAGGAAGGGGTTGGCCGACGGCAGCGAGGTGACCTTCACGTTGTCGAAGGAGACCGTCGCGCCGTCCACCAGCAGCGCCTGGCGGCCGTTCGCCGACCGCCGCAGCTTGTCGGTGGTCAGCACCTTCCGCCCGTCGAGGTACCAGGTCGCCCTCATGCCGCGGACGTCGACCCGCACCCGCACGTCCTTGCCGGTGCCGGCCGCGCCCACGGCAGCGGCGGTGTCGGTGACGTTCCAGGTGTCCGACGGGGTGCGCCGGGCGAACTCCACGCCGTTGGAGGCGGTGGAGCCGGAGCGCAGGGTGGCGATCCACCAGGGCGTGGCCCCGCTCGACGGCAGGTCCAGGCCGAGGGCGAACCAGCGGGAGGTGTTGTCCACCTTCACGAACCGCGCGGTCGCCTCGAAGCGGTAGTCGGTGAGGGGGGTGCCGAAGGTGATCCGGGCGCGGCTTCCGCCGGTGCCGACCAGACGGCCGTTCTGCACCTTCCAGGTGCCGCTGACCGCCTTCCACCCGGACGGGAGCGAGGTGCCGCCGAAGGTCTGGCTGACCACCGTGGCGCCGGGGGCGGGCACGGCGGTGGCGGGGGAACCCTGCCGCAGGGGCACGTCGGCGGCCACCGCCGACGGCGCGGACGCCCCGGCGGTGAGCACGAGGCTGATCACCAGTACGGTCGTGGGCCTGAGGGTTCGGCTACGCGTTTCCCTGGTCATGCTCACGACGGTAGGGAGCGGTAGGTAACGCGCCGGTACCTCAAAGTGACGGACGGCTGGCGGTCGCATGGCGGGCCGACGGCGTGATGCGGCGGGAGGAACGATGCGGGCACCGACGCCGGCGGAACTCGACGAGGCGGTCGTGGTGGCCGACGACCAGCTCCCGGAGGGCCTGCGGCAGGACCTCGCCCGGGCGCTCGGGCGCCCCGTCCGGTACGGCCCTCCCGGATCCGCGGGGCGGCCCGTCGTCCGCGTGGGAGCCCGTCGCCCGTCCTTCGCGGCCGGGGAGCGGCTGGTCTGGTTCCACAGCGTCAACGCCGGTGTCGACGCCCTGCTGCGGGACGGCGACTGGCCCGCCGGGGTGCTGCTGACCCGCACCGTCGGCCGGATGGGGGAGCGGATCGCCCAGTACGTGCTGGGGTGGATCCTCGCCGAGTGCCAGCGCGTGCCCGACTTCCTCGACGCCCACGACCGCCGCGCGTGGTCACGGCGGGAGACGGAGCTGGCGGCCGGGCAGCTCGCCCTGGTCTACGGTGCCGGGCGCATCGGCTCGTGCGTCGCGCGGTACCTGCGCGGGGCGGGCATCCGGGTGGTCGAGGCGGGCCGCGCCGCCGTGCCGGAGGCGGACGCCCTGCTCCCCGAGGCCCGCTGGGTGGTCGACGTGCTGCCCCTCACCCCCGCCACCCGTGGCTTCTTCGGGCCGCGCCGCCTGGAAGCCGTGCGCGGCGCGACCTTCGTCAACGTCGGCCGCGGCGCCACCGTCGACCGGGCGGCGCTGGAGGCCGCGCTGACCGCGGGCCGTCTGCGCTCCGCCGTCCTGGACGTCCTCGCCGTCGAACCGGCGGAGCCCGAGGACCCCGCCTGGGCGCTGCCCCGCACCGTCCTGACCTCCCACACCTCCGGGCCCACCACCGACGAGGACGTCGTCACCGACCTCCTGGCGTGCTGGCGGGCGATCGCGGCGGGTGAGCCCGTGCCGCTGAGGGTCCCGGTCGAGCGGGGGTACTGAGTTCCGGCCCTGTGCGGCCCCCGCGCCCGGTAGGGTGTCGCGCGCCTGTCATGCAGTACGGGGGGAGTCCGTATGAGAAGCCGGCATGTCCGTGCCGTCGCCGTCCTCGTCGTCGTGGTCCTCGCGCTCACCGGGGCCCGGGGATCGAGAGGCGGTGGGTGCGACGGCGGCAGCAGCGGCAGCAGCAGCCACGGCGGCGGATCGGACGACAGCGACCACGACACCGGGTACCACCACGACACCGGCACCGAACACGACACCGGCACCGACTACGACGACGACTACCACGCGAGCTCGACCGGAGGCACCGGCTCCGGCTCCTCGGCCACCAGCACGCCCACGGCCGGGGGGACCGACCGGAAGGTCTCCGTCACGGACTGCGTCGTCGACGAGATAGGCCTCCGGGGCACGGTGATCGTCGACAACCGTGCGGGGGAGCACGCGTCGTACACCGTCACGGTGGAGTTCACGGAGGAGGGCACGGTCGTCGGGAAGGCCGTCGACCACCTCGTCCCGATGAACACGGAGGGCTACCTGAAGTCGGCGGTGAGCGCCGACTACGAGGGCCCCGGCGACGTCGAACGGGAACGGCCGGTCGACTGCGAGGTCACCGACCAGTCGACGCGGGAGTAGGGCGGGCGCGCGGCGCTCCGCCCGCACCGCTCGGACGGGTGAGCCGAACGGGCGGTGCGTGCGTGCGTCGCGTCAGCCCGCGTCCGGCGCCGGGGCCACGCCGACCGGGCAGGACAGGCCGGTGCCGCCGATGCCGCAGTAGCCGCCCGGGTTCTTGGCGTCGGACAGGTACTGCTGGTGGTAGAGCTCGGCCGGGTAGAAGGGGTGCGCGGCGGCGGGCGCGATCTCCGTGGTGACGGCGCCGTAGCCCGCCCCGGTGAGCACCTCCTGGTAGGCGGCGCGGGACGCCTCGGCCGCCGCGGCCTGCTCGGGGGTGTGGGTGAAGATCGCGGAGCGGTACTGGGTGCCGACGTCGTTGCCCTGGCGGTACCCCTGGGTGGGGTCGTGGGCCTCCCAGAAGGTCTTCAGGAGCTCCTCGTAGGAGAGGACGTCCGGGTCGTACACGACGCGGACGGTCTCGGTGTGGCCGGTGAGGCCGGAACAGACCTCTTCGTACGTGGGGTTCTCGGTGAAGCCGCCCTGGTAGCCGACGAGCGTCGTCCACACCCCGGCCGGGAGCTGCCAGAACTTCCGCTCCGCGCCCCAGAAGCAGCCGAGGGCGAAGTCGGCCGTCGCCATGCCCTCGGGGTGGTCCAGCAGCGGCGTGCCGAGGACGGTGTGGGCACCGGCGGCCTGCGGCGTGAGGACCGGCGCGGGACGGCCGGGCAGGGCCTGGTCCGCGGTGACCATCACGGGCGTCGTTCGGCCGAACAGCATGGCGTTCCTCCAGATCGTGATCGCGTGGCGGAAGGTTCCGCGGGCGTCGCCGTTACAACGCGCGGGGCGGCCGCCGGATTCCTCCGGCGACCGCCCCCGCGGTGCGGGCGACCCGCTCCCGCGCCGCCGCCCGCCCGGTCCTCGCCGCGGTGTCAGGCCGCGGTGCCGTTCCTCGCGGCGACGACCGCCGCGGCGGAGATGTCCCGGAGGTGGCAGTAGTAGTGCGCCGGGTCGCCCTTGTAGGACCACGGGAGGGCGCCGATGTGGCCGTCGACCATCGTGAACTGCTCGATCGCGGCCTCGTGCCGGTCCTGGAGGGCCAGGAAGTAGGCGAGGACGTGCCGGACCGCGGGCAGCCGGGGGTGGGCCGGGTCCGAGGCCGCCGCGTCGGCGAGGGCGGCGTCGACCCGGGCGATCATCCGGGGGGTGCGGTCGACGTCGGCGCTGTCGGAGTCGTCGTGCTCGAAGTGGGCGACCAGCGGCAGGACGGTGAGCAGGCTGCCCAGCGGCGCCGAACGGGCCGCCCGCTCGGCGAAGTCCATGGCCAGCTTCTTCGACCCACGCCACTTGGCGCACCAGTACTGGAGCGCCCAGTAGTGGGCGTCGTAGTGGTGCGGGGCGCGCAGGACGATCTGCTCCCACAGCTTGTTCATCTCGGAGTTCGGGTAGCCCAGGCCGAGCGCCACGGAGATCTCGCTGACGAACGGGGTGGGATCGGCCGGGTTGAGCTCGACGGCCCGGGCGATCTCCTCGCGGGCCCGGGCGAGGGTCCGGTGGAAGCCGGCGAACTGCTCCTGGCTGGTGTGCTGCGCCCGCTTGGCGCCGCGCACCTTCCCGGCGAGCCCGACGGTGCTCCAGGCGCGGACCACCGCGGCGTCGGGGTCGTCCGGGAGGGCGTTCTCCCAGGCCAGGAGCCAGGTGTCGTCGTCGACCGCGACGTCGCCGATCACGCCGACGAAGCCGGAGCGGAGGTTCCAGTCCTCGCCGATGCTCCGCAGCAGCGCCGCGGCCGGCTGCCACTCGCCCTGCCGCGCGGCGGCCTGGGCGGCCGACCACTCGGCGGGCACCGGGCGGGCCATGGAGGTGTTCTGGGCGGAGGCGGGCAGCAGCCCCAGGACGCGGACGGCCTCCTCCTTCTTCTCCGCCTCCTCCTCCGCCTCGGGGTCGGCCTTGACGAACGCCTTGACGAAGACGGCCACCCACCAGACGCCGAAGGCGACCAGGGGCAGGGCGAGGATCCCCAGGATCCAGAGCAGTACGGTCATCACACGCTTTCGATGTCGGTGCCGGTGCCCGTCTCGGCGGGCGTCGGGGGCAGCAGGGCGCGCAGCGGCGCGGTGTCGGGACGGTCGGCGAGCGCGGCGGTGACCGCGGCGTCCAGGGCCTCGCCCGCGGCCTCCGGGTCGCCGCCGGGGAGGATCACGGTCGCCGACTCGGACCAGGAGAACTCCCAGCTCAGCAGCCCGTGCCGGCTCAGCTCCGAGATCGCCCAGGTGCGCAGCAGCCCCTCCAGGGCGGGCCGGACGAACTCGCGGAAGGCGCGGCCCTGCGCGGTGGAGGCCTCCTCGGAGAGGGGCAGACGGCGGGCGAGCTGCCAGAGGTGGCCGTCGTCGATCACCTGGAGCAGGGCGCGCAGGGTCGGGGCGGACTTGGTGTGCAGGGCGACGGCCCGGTGCAGCGGGGTGTCCAGCTCGCCGAGGCGCGCGGTCATGCCGGTGTCCAGCAGCTCGTGCCAGTCCTCGGCGCGGCGGAAGCCGAGGAGTTCCCCGGCGAGGACGGCCGGCTCCAGGGCGGCGGCCGCGCCGCGGGGGTCGGCGAGCAGGTCCAGGGCGGAGCCGCGGCCGTCGTCCGCCCGGCCGTCGTCGGGCAGCGCCTCGACGGCGCGGACCCGCTCGGCGATCGGCGGGTGGGAGTCGTAGGGGGAGAGCTCCTGCTCGGGGAGCTGGACGCGCATCTCGGCGAGCTGGAGCTCGCGGGCGCTCAGCAGGTCGCCGAAACCGCCGAAGAAGGCGCCGTGCGGCGGCATGGTGCGGGCGTCGAGTCCCAGCGTCGCGTACGACTCGAGGTAGAAGTCGTAGGCGGAGGAGAGGACCGGGACCTCGCGGAGGGCCGAGGCGGTGGCGTCCCGCCCGGCCAGGCGGGCGGCGTTGCGGTCGGCGGCGAACTCCTGGGCGCGGGCGGTCGACCGGGAGGCGCGCAGGAAGAACCTGCCGTACCAGGTGTAGACGCGGGCCATGGCCCGGTAGGTGATCCCGACGCCGGTGGTGTCGACCTCCTTGGCCTTCCTGCCCTTGGCGACCCGGCGGGCGGCCTTCTTCTCCTGCGCCGCGCGCTCCTTGGCGACCTTCTTGTCGGCCTTCTCCTGGAAGTGGGCGATGGTGCGCTCGATCTGCAGGCGGCCGCGGACGACGACGGGCCCCAGGCGGGTGTCGCCGCCGATGTAGTGGCCGTACTCGTGGGCGAGGACCGAGCGGAACTGGGCCTCGCTCAGGCCCGTGAGCAGCGGCAGGCCGATGTGCAGGCTGCGGCGGCCGGGAAGCAGGCCACCGAGGCGGGGGCGCTCCATCACGGAGGCGTTGACGTCGGCGGTCAGGACGATGGTGTCCGGGGCGCGGGTGCCGGCGGCCTCGGCCAGGTCACGGACCATGGCCCACAGGCGCGGCTCGGCCTCCTCGGTGAGCGGCACGCCCGGCGGCTCCTCGATCTTCGGCAGACGGAGCATGAACATGCCGCGGACCACCGGGATCGCGAGCACCACCGACACCAGCCAGACCTTGCCGGTGACGCCGCTCGGGGCATGGACGGCGGCCCAGTCGACGGCCAGCAGCAGCGCGAGCAGCACCAGACTGAGCAGTTGGAATCCCGCGAGCAGGATCAGGGCCCGGACGGCCCGCAGCGTGGAACTCATGGAGCTTCCCTACACATCACGGAAAAGGGCATGACAAGGCACGGCCGGGGCCGGGTGGGGGGAAGCGGATTATGACGCACCGCCGCCCCGAACCGCAAAGGTGTTCGGGGCGGCGGACGGTGGTGGGCCGGGCGCCCTGCCCGGCGGGAGAAGCGCCGGTCAGGACCGGTCGGCGCACCGGGGGGTGACGGCGGGTCAGTACCGGGGGGTGACGGCGGGTCAGCGGCGGTGGTGACCGGTCAGCGCCGGTGGTGACGGGTCAGCGCAGGAGCGAGGCCGGGCTGCCGCCGTTGGCCTCGAAGCCGGCCACCGCGAGCGCGCGGTAGACCGCGTACTCGGCGGCGGGGTCCTGGCTGAGGGTCCAGGGCAGCGCGCCGACGTGCCCGTCGACGTGGACCAGCTGACCCATCGCCTCGGACCAGCGGGAGCCGTTGACCAGGAACCAGATCAGCAGGTGCCGCACGTGCGGCAGCACCGCGTCGTCCGGCCGGGCCTGGCTCGCGGCGTACAGCGCGCCGTGCATCGCCTTGGTGACGACCTCGCTCTCGTACAGGTTCGCCACCAGCGTCAGGTCCTGCAGGTGCTCGAAGACGGCGAACAGCGGGAGCGAGGAGAGCAGGGAACCCTGGGGCGCCCGGGCGGCGGCCGCCTCGGCGAAGGAGTAGGCGAGCTCACGGGAGCCGTACCACTTCTCGCACCAGTAGTGCAGCGCGGCGAGGTGGGCGCCCATGTGGTGCGGGGCCCGGTCCAGCAGCTTCAGCCACAGCTGCTCGAACTCCTCGCGGGAGTAGCCGAGACCGCGGGCCACCGACAGCTCGGTGATGTACGGCACCGGGTCGCCCGGGGCGAGCAGCGCGGCCCGCGCGCAGGCCTCCTTGGCCTCCTCCATGATGATGCGGAACTCGTCGCTGCCCGGCGTCGCGGTGCGCCAGGCCTGCTGCACCAGGAACTCCGCGTGCACCGCCGCGCCGCCCGCGTCCTTCGGCTGCTCGCTGCGCCACACCCGCAGCCATTGGCCGCCGGGGGTCTGCGACGGGTCGCCGGCCGGCTTGCGCAGCAGCTCCAGCGAGGCCGCGCCCGCGAAGGCCTGCACACGCTGCCAGCGCCGCTCCCCCTCCTTCTCGGTGCCGGCCAGGAGCTGCGCCGCTGCCCGGTAGTCCTGGGTGCGCTGCACCAGGTCCAGCACGTCGACCAGGTCCTGGTCGGGGCCCGGCAGCCTGATGTCCAGGTCCTCCTGGCGGAGGAAGCCGTAGGCCGCCGGGTCCGCCGCGTCGGGGTCACCGGGACGGGCCAGCGCTATGCCGCCCCCGGCGTTCCTGCGGCGGTAGATCGACGCCACGACGAAGCCGAGGAAGGCGACGGCGAAGAGCACCCAGATAATCTCCATGCCACCAGCGAACCAGACGGGGTGGGGGAAGGGCCAATGTGGGGCCCACCTGCGCTCCGGGCGCGCCGGTGCCGACGCCGGGCGCCCGCACCGGTCGGTGAGGCGGGGGCCGGTCGTGCTCGGGCTCACGGCCGTCTTCGTGGCCGCGGGGGCCCGCATCGGGCTCGGCCGGCCGGGCCCGGTCCGGGCCCCCGGTCCAGGCCCGGTCCGGGCCCCCGGTCCAGGCCCGGTCCGGGCCTCCCGGTCCGGGCCCTCCGGTCTAGGCCCGGTCCGGGCCTCCCGGTCCTGGCCTTCCGGTCCTGGCCTTCCGGTCCTGGCCTTCCGGTCCGGGCCCTCCGGTCCTGGCCTTCCGGTCCTGGCCTTCCGGTCCTGGCCTTCCGGTCCTGGCCTTCCGGTCCTGGCCTTCCGGTCCTGGCCTTCCGGTCCTGGCCTTCCGGTCCTGGCCTTCCGGTCCGGGCCCTCCGGTCCGGGCCCTCCGGTCCGGGCCCCCGGCCCCTCCCCCCCGGTCCTGGCCCCTGGGCCCGGAGGGCCGCTCCGTCGGAGGAAGGACGCGCCGCCCCCGGCACGGCCGTCGGCCTCACCGGGACCGGGGTCGGTGCCGGACGGCGGTGCCGGTGCCGGTGGCGGCCGGCGGTGCCTGGTGCCGGTGCCGGTCAGTCCGTCGTCGCGTACCCGGCCGCGCGCAGCGCCCGGCTCACCTCCGCGCAGTGCTCCGGTCCCTTGGTCTCCAGGTGGACCTCCACCTCCGCCTCGGCGGGGCCCAGCCGCGGGGCCGTCCTGCGGTGGCTGATGTCCAGGACGTTGGCGTCCATCTCGGAGAGCACGGACAGCAGCGTGGCCAGCGAGCCCGGGCGGTCGGTGAGGCGGACGCGGACCGCGAAGTACCGGCCCTGGACCGCCATGCCGTGCCGCAGCACGCCCTGGAGCAGCACCGGGTCGACGTTGCCCCCGGAGAGCACGGCCACCACCGGCCCCCGGAACCCCCGCGGATCGGCGAGGAGCGCGGCGACCGGGCTGGCCCCGGCCGGCTCCACCACCAGCTTGGCCCGCTCCAGGCAGAGCAGCAGCGCCGCCGACAGGTCGTCCTCGCCGACCGTCCGCACCTCGTCGACCAGCTCGCTGACCAGGGCGAACGGCACCTCGCCGGGGCGGCCCACCTTGATGCCGTCGGCCATCGTCACCGGCCGGGGCACCGCCACCGGACGGCCCGCGGCCAGCGAGGGCGGATAGGCGGCGGCCCCCTCCGCCTGCACCCCCACGATCCGGACGTCCGGCCGGAGCGCCTTCACCGCCACCGCCACCCCGGCGGCCAGCCCGCCGCCACCGACGCCGACCACGATCGTCCGGACCTCGGGGCACTGCTCGAGGATCTCCAGCCCGACCGTGCCCTGGCCGGTGATCACGTCGGGGTGGTCGAAGGGGTGGATGAAGACCGCGCCGGTCTCCTCCGCGTACGCCGTCGCCGCGGACATCGTCTCGTCGACCACCTGGCCGTGGAGTATGACCTCCGCCCCGTACTCGCGGGTGGCGCTGATCTTCGGCAGCGGCGCGCCCTTGGGCATGAAGACCGTCGCCCGCACGCCGAGCAGCGAGGCGGCGAGGGCGACGCCCTGCGCGTGGTTGCCCGCGCTGGCGGCGACCACGCCGGCCGCCCTCTCCTCCGGGAGGAGGCCGGCGATCCGGATGTAGGCGCCGCGCAGCTTGAAGGAACCCGTGCGCTGCAGGTTCTCGCACTTCAGGTGTACCGGCGCGCCCACCAGCCGGGACAGGTGTCTGCTGCCCTCGAGTCCGGTGACCCGCGCGATCCCGGAGAGCATCTTCTGGGCGCCGCGCACGTCGTCGAGCGTGACGGGATGCGAAGCCGCGGTGGTGCGGTGGTTCATGGCCTCAGTCTCGCAGGAGCGGAGGCGGCTCACCCGCCCTGTGGAGAACCCGGCGGGCCGCGCGCGCGGCCCGTCCACAGGGCCCCCGGAGGGCGAACGTGTTTTCCACAGGCTCGTTACGGACGGGTGCGAGTCCGCGTAGCCTGTCCACCACTACCGGCCCAGATCGAAGTGAGCTTCCGGCCATGCCCACTGCACCCGACAAGTCGACGGAGTCGATGGACGTGACGACCACCGACGACGGACTCCTCGAGTCGCTCCAGTACCAGATGGCCCTGTTCGCGCGCCGCGCCGAGCAGACCCGGCTCGGCGCGGTCGGACGGCTGCGCTTCTCGATGGACCGCGCGGCGTACCTGCTCCTCAACCGGCTCGACCAGGAAGGCCCGATGGGCGTGAAGGCGCTGGCCGCCGGCATGGGCATCGACTCGTCCACGGTCACCCGCCAGGTGGCGCCGCTGGTCGAGTCCGGCCTGGTCCGGCGGACCTCGCACCCGGAGGACGGCCGCGCCGTGGTGCTCGACCTGTCGGCGCGCGGGCGCGGGAGGCTGGAGGAGGTCCGGTCGTCGCGCCGCCAGTTGATGGCCGAGCTGACCGAGGACTGGTCGCAGGAGGAACGCGACGCGTTCTGCTCGCTGCTGACGCGGATGAACCAGGCGTTGTCGGAGCGGATGTCCGTGCAGGCGGGGGGCCGCGCGTCGGGGGAGCCGGCGGACGACTGACCGGCACCCGCCCGACCGGCACGAGCCGCTACCGGCAAGACCCGTAAGACCGCGCGACCCGTAAGACCGCGCGACCCGTACGAGCCGCGCGACCCGTGCGAGCCGCGTGACCCGTGCGAGCCGCGGGCCCAGTACGAACCGCGCGACCCGTACGAACCGCGCGACCCGTGCGAGCCGCGGGCCCAGTACGAGCCGCAGGAACCCGCAGGACCCGCGAGACCTGTACGAGCTGCGGGACCCGGAGGACGGGGAAGGGGCGGGACCGAGGGGGAGGGGGGTGGCGGAACGGTGGCGGCTCGCGGCAGCGGTGCGGGGGAGCGGGAGTTCCTGGTGTTCGCCGCGGCGGCCGGCGGCCGGCTGCTGCTCACGGCCACGCTGCTCACCGGCGAGAGCCCGCGGAACCGGCCGGTGGCCCGGCGGCTGCTGACGGACGCGCTGGCCCGGACGTACGCCGTGTGGGCCCGGGTCTCCGGCGAGGGTGACGACCCCTACGACCGCACGCGGGCCGAGCTGGTGCGGGGCTTCCTGCGGGCACTGCGGCTGCGCCGCGTCCTGGGCCCCGCGAAGGCCGCGGGCATCGGCGGTCCACTGGGCGAGCTGCGGCCGCTCGCCCGGGCGGCGCTGGTGCTGCGGCTGCACGAGGGGATCGACACCGAGCGCACGGCGATGCTGCTGGGATGCGGCACGGCCCGGGTGGAGGCGCTCACCGCGGGGGCGGCGCGACGGTTCGCGGCCGGGGCCGGGCCGCAGTGCGAGGCGGAGGCCCGGCGCGTGCTGGGCGCCCTCCCGGTTCCGGTGGTCCCCGCGGGCCTCGCGGACGCGGCGGTCGGGGCCGGCCGGCGGCTGCGGCGCGCGAGGGCGTGGAGGCGGGCGCTGGCCGCGGCGGCCTTCCTCACCGGGGCCGGCGCCGCGGCGGCCGCCGCGACGGGGCTGTGGAGGTAGCCACCCCCACAGCCCCGGCCCCCGGCCCCCGGCCGCCGACCCGGGCGAGCACGGGCAAGCCGGGGCGGAGGCAGGGACCGACCGGAGGGACTAGCCGAGGGCCTGGCGGAGGTCCTCGACGAGGTCGTCGGCGTTCTCGATGCCGACGGAGAGGCGGACCAGGTCCGCGGGGACCTCCAGCGCGGAGCCCGCCGCGGAGGCGTGCGTCATCCGGCCCGGGTGCTCGATCAGGGACTCCACGCCGCCGAGGGACTCGCCGAGCGTGAAGACCTTGGCGCGGTCGCAGACCGCCACCGCGGCCTCCTCGCCGCCGGCCACCTGGAAGGACACCATGCCGCCGAAGGCCCGCATCTGCTTGGCGGCGACCTCGTGGCCCGGGTGCTCCGGCAGGCCCGGGTACAGCACCTTCGTCACCTTGGGGTGACGGCTGAGCATGTCGACCACCTTGGCGGCGTTCTCCGAGTGGCGGTCCATCCGCACGGCCAGCGTCTTGGTGCCGCGCAGCACCAGCCAGGAGTCGAACGGCCCGGCCACCGCGCCCATCGCGTTCTGGTGGAAGACCAGCTCCTCGCCGAGGGCCTGGTCGCCGGTGATCAGGGCGCCGCCGACCACGTCGGAGTGGCCGCCCATGTACTTGGTGAGCGAGTGCACCACCACGTCCGCGCCGAGGGCCAGCGGCTGCTGGAGGTACGGCGTGGCGAAGGTGTTGTCGACGACCAGGCGGGCGCCGCCCTCGTGGGCGATCTGCGCGGCGGCGGCGATGTCGGTGATGCCGAGGAGCGGGTTGGAGGGCGTCTCGACCCACACCGCCTTGGTCTTCGGGGTCATCGCGGCGCGCAGGGCGTCCGGGTCGCCGCTGTCCGCGACGGACCACTCCACGCCCCAGCGGGAGACGACCTTGGCGAACAGGCGGAACGTGCCGCCGTAGGCGTCGTTGGGGATGACCACGTGGTCGCCCGGCGCGAGCAGCGTGCGCAGCAGGCAGTCCTCGGCGGCCAGGCCGGAGGCGAACGCGAGACCTCGGCGGCCGCCCTCGAGGGCGGCGAGGTTCTCCTCCAGGGCCGTCCGGGTGGGGTTGGCGCTGCGGCTGTACTCGTAGCCGCCGCGGAGCCCGCCGACGCCGTCCTGCTTGTACGTGGAGACCTGGTAGATGGGCGGGACGACGGCGCCGGTCAGGGGATCGGCGGTGTTGCCCGCGTGGATCGCCAGCGTCTCGAAGTGCTCGCTGAAGTGGGTGTCGCTCATGCGCACCGAGCGTAACGGGTCGGACGGGAACCCCGCGCCGCCCCGGACCCCGCGCCGCCCCGGACCCCGCGCCGCCCCGGACCCCGCCGCCGCGGGCGGCTCCCGACGGGCGGAACCGGCGCGGGAAACCTAGGCTCGGAGGCGGATCGTTGTCGATGCGGGCCGGAGGCGAGATGCCGGGGGCCATTCGGGCTGAAGGGCTGGTCAAGACCTTCGGGGACGTGCGGGCGCTGGACGGCGTCGACCTGGACGTCCCGGAGGGGACCGTGCTGGGGCTGCTCGGCCCGAACGGCGCGGGGAAGACCACGGCGGTGCGGTGCCTGACCACGCTGCTGCGGCCGGACGCGGGGCACGCCGTCGTGGCCGGGATCGACGTGCTGAAGGACCCCGACGCCGTGCGGCACAACATCGGGCTGTCCGGCCAGTTCGCCGCCGTGGACGAGTACCTCACCGGGCGGGAGAACCTGGTGATGGTGGGGCGGCTGTACCAGCGGGGCCGCCGCGAGGCGAAGACCCGCGCGGCCGAGCTGCTGGAGCAGTTCCACCTCACCGACGCGGCGGACCGCATCACCAAGAACTACTCCGGCGGCATGCGCCGCAGGCTGGACCTGGCCGCCGCGCTGGTGGTGCGGCCCCCGGTGATGTTCATGGACGAGCCGACCACCGGCCTGGACCCCCGCAACCGGCTCCAGCTCTGGGACGTGATCAAGGACCTGGTCTCCGGCGGCACGACGCTGCTGCTGACCACCCAGTACCTGGAGGAGGCCGACCACCTCGCCCACGACATCGCGGTCGTCGACCACGGCAAGGTCATCGCCCGCGGCACCTCGGACGAGCTGAAGGCCCGAACCGGCGGGGAGCGGGTGGAGGTGATCGTCCGCGCCCGGGAGCTGATGCCGGACGCCGGGGCCGTGCTGGCCCGGGTCGGCGTCGGCGAGGTCTCCGTGGAGGAGCACACCCGCAAGATGACCGTGCCGGTGAGCGGCGGCCCGCGGCTGCTGGCGTCGGTGATCCGGGAACTGGACGAGCGCGGGATCGAACTCGACGACGTCGGGTTGCGGCGTCCGACGCTGGACGACGTGTTCCTCTCGCTCACCGGCCACATGGCCGAGTCCGCCGCGGCCGAGGAGGAGGGCTCCGCATGAGTGTCGTCGCCGGGACCCGGGAGCGCCGCCCCGTGGAAGGCCGCGGGGGAAAGGTGCGGCAGTCGTTGCGCGACTCGCTGATCGTGGCGCGGCGCAACCTCATCCGCATGACCCGGATCCCCGAGATCGTGCTGTTCGGGCTGATCCAGCCGGTGATGTTCGTGGTGCTGTTCACCTACGTCTTCGGCGGGTCGCTGATGGTCGGCGGGTCGACCAGCGCCGCGGACTACCGGAACTTCCTGATGGCCGGCATCTTCGCCCAGACCGTCACCTTCGCCACCGCCGGCGCCGGGGCGGGCATCGCGGAGGACATGCACAAGGGACTGATCGACCGGTTCCGCGCCCTGCCGATGGCGCGCGGGGCGGTCCTGACCGGACGGACCCTGGCCGACCTGGTGCAGACGGCGCTGACCGTGCTGATCCTGGCGGCCGTCGCCCTGCTGCTGGGCTGGCGGGTGGGCACCGACGGCGACACCGGCCCGTTCCGGGTGGCCGCCGGGTTCGGGCTGCTGCTGCTCTGCGGCTACGCGTTCACCTGGATCGGCGCGCTGATCGGCCTCTCGGTGCGCAGCCCCGAGGCCGCCACCAACGGCGGGCTGATCTGGCTGTTCCCGGTGACCTTCATCTCCAACGCGTTCGTCGACCCGGCCAACATGACGCCGTGGCTGCGGCACATCGCCGAGTGGAACCCGTTCAGCGCCATCGTGCAGGCCTGCCGGGTGCTGTTCGCCAACCCCGGGCAGTCCACCTCGACCGCCTGGCCGATGCAGCACCCGGTGTGGGCGTCGCTGATCTACTCGGTGGCGATCATCGTGATCTTCCGGACGCTGTCGGTGCGGAAGTACCGGAACGCCACGGTGTGAGGCGCCGCCCAGGACGCGGACGCACCGGAACCCCCGGGCCGACGCCCGGGGGTTCCGTCTCGCGTGCGGTGCCTGCGCGTCCGCGCCCCGCGGCTCAGCCCTTGTAGGGCTCCGCCTTCAGGATGCGCACGGAGGCCTTCTTGCCGTTCGGCAGCTCGTACTCCGCGTCCTCACCGACCTTGTGGCCGGTCACGCCCCGGCCGAGGGGGGACTGCGGGGAGTACGTCTCGATCTCCTCGCTGGCGTACTCCCTGGAGGCGAGCAGGAAGGTCAGGGTGTCGTCCTCGTCGCCGTCGAAGGCGACCGTGACGAGCATGCCCGGAGCGACCTCGCCGTCGGCGGCCGGCGCCTCGCCGACCTTCGCCGTCTCCAGCAGCTGCTGGAGTTGCCGCACCCGGAGCTCCTGCTTGCCCTGCTCCTCCTTGGCGGCGTGGTAGCCACCGTTCTCCCGCAGATCGCCCTCTTCGCGCGCGGCCGCGATCTTGGCGGCGATTTCGGTGCGCGCAGGACCAGTAAGGTACGCAAGCTCGTCCTTGAGCTTGTTGTACGCCTCCTGGGTGAGCCAGGTGACGTTCTCGCTGGTCTGGGTCACAGGTGCTCCTCGTCCGTACTGGGAATACAAAGCAACGCCCTACCCAGAAGAATGGTCCCTCATGGGTGGGCGAAACCACGAGCCTAACAATCAGGCCGGGAAAGTGGGAGAAGAAATGCCCGCCGGTCGGGGGAGCCCCCGCGGGGCTCAGTCGGTGTGGCAGCCCAGCAGCTCGGCGGTGGTGCCGCGGCTGGTGGTGCGCAGGGTGACCGTCTTGTGCACCCGGTCGGTGTCCTCGTCGAACCGGAAGTCGGCGCGGCCGACCTCGGCGCCGTTCTCGGCCTGGGAGCGGACCGTGCAGTAGCCGGTGACGCCGGTGTCCTTGAAGACCTCCAGCTCCACCCGGACCGAGTCCTCGGCGGTCCGGAAGGTGATCATCTGGCCGCTGATCTCCTTGCCGCCCACGTGGTGGACGCCGAACCAGACGACGAGCGCGAGCAGCAGGGCGCCCAGGACCGAGCCGACGATCTTCAGCGTGCGGTCGGCGCGGCGGTCGTCCGCGGTGTCCGCGGCACGGCCGTAGCGGCCGGCGGGCGGCTGGGGCGCCGGGGGCTGCGGGCTGGCCGTGCTCATGCTGGTCCTCTCGGGCGGGGCCGGGGAGCGGTGTCCGGACCCCGGAATCAATCGTCCCCCGATTCCGTCACTATAGAAGGCGCGGCTGTCGCCCCTCCGCACGGGGGACCGCCGCCCACGCGTGTGCGCCGCCCGGGCGCCGACCGATCTCTGAGGATTGAGCCTTGACCGAGCAGCTGCGACTGATGGCAGTCCACGCCCACCCCGACGACGAGTCGAGCAAGGGCGCCGCCACCATGGCCAAGTACGTGTCCGAGGGCGTCGACGTCCTCGTGGTGACCTGCACCGGCGGTGAGCGCGGTTCGATCCTGAACCCGAAGCTCCAGGGCGACGCGTACATCGAGGAGAACATCCACGAGGTCCGCCGCAAGGAGATGGACGCGGCACGCGAGATCCTGGGCGTGCGGCAGGCCTGGCTCGGTTTCGTCGACTCGGGCCTCCCGGAGGGCGACCCGCTGCCGCCGCTGCCCGAGGGCTGCTTCGCGCTGGAGGACGTCGACAAGGCGGCCGGCGAGCTGGTGCGGCAGATCCGGTCCTTCCGGCCGCAGGTGATCACCACCTACGACGAGAACGGCGGTTACCCGCACCCCGACCACATCATGACCCACAAGATCACGATGGTGGCCTTCGAGGGCGCGACCGACCTGGAGAAGTACCCCGAGTCCGAGTACGGGCCGGCCTTCCAGCCGCTGAAGGTCTACTACAACCAGGGCTTCAACCGCCCGCGCACGGTCGCGCTGCACGAGGCGATGATCGAGCGCGGCCTGGACTCCCCCTACGGCGACTGGCTCAAGCGGTGGGACGAGTTCGAGCGGGTCGAGCGCACCCTCACCACGTTCGTGCCCTGCGGCGACTTCTTCGAGACCCGGGACCGGGCGCTGATCGCGCACGCCACCCAGATCGACCCCGACGGCGGCTGGTTCCGGATCCCGCTGGACCTCCAGAGGGAGGTCTGGCCCACCGAGGACTACGAGCTGGCGAAGTCGTTGGTCACCACCGACCTCCCCGAGTCGGACCTCTTCGCGGGCATCCGGGACAATGGCTGACATGAGCGCAAGCGCAAGCCTCCTGGTTCTGGCCGCGGAGGAATTCGACAAGGACAAGGTCACCCCGGGTGTCCTCGGCTTCATCGTCTTCGCCGTGATGGCGCTGGCGGTGTGGGGGCTCATGAAGTCCATGAGCAAGCACATGGAGCGGGCCAAGATGGTCGGCCGCGAGGAGGAGCCCGCGGACGGCACGGGCGGCGCGGACGCGTCGGCCCGGGCGGACGCGGCGTCCTCCGCGCCGACCACCGCCGAGAAGTAGTCCCCGCCCGCACGGCGTGCCCGTGCCCGGTCCCCGCACCGCCGCTCCGGCGTGATGCGCCGGGACGCGAGGCGCGGGTCGTCGTGCTGCCCGCGCGGCACGAGACCGCGCGGCACGAGACCGCGCGGCACGCGCCCGTCCGGCACGGCACCGCGCGGCACGCGGGCGCCCGGTGCGGTGCCCGTGCCGTGGCGGTCAGCCGAGGATCTCGCGGGCGGCCCTGGTGGGGGTGAGGCCGAGGCGCCAGGCGGGCCAGGGGTCCGCCGGGGGGAGCCCGCGGCGGAGGTAGAGCTCCCAGGTGGTGACGCAGTCCGCCAGGCGGGGGTCCTTCACGTCCGGGGCCAGCGCGGTGAGCTCCCGCTGGGCCGCCTCCGCCCCGTCCGGTGACGTGCACGGCAGCAGCGTGCAGCGCAGGAACCGGCCCCAGGCCTCCGCGCGGGTGTCGCCGCAGGACGCCGCCAGCTCGATCGCCTCGTCGCACAGGCTCAGGGCCCGCTCCTCGCGGGAGTTGCCCGCGTCGATCACCGCCAGCTCCAGGCAGGTCCACGCCTCGCCGTGCACCACCCCCGCGCGCCGGAAGTCGGCCCGGGCGTCCACCAGGAGCTGCCGGGCGAACCCGGAGTTGCGCAGCGACCCGGCCCGCGCCGCGCGCTGGTCGCGGGTGACCCGGGCGAGGTGGTGCCGGGCCCAGCCCAGGCCGTAGACGTCCCGCATGCGGGAGAACAGCGCCCGGGAGCGCTCCAGCTCACGGCCGGCCTCGTCGAGGTCGCCCGCCTCCTCCAGCGCCTGCCCCAGGTAGTGCAGCGTCCACGCCTCGCCGCGCAGGTCCTCGACCTCCCGGTGCAGCGCGACCGCCTTGCGCAGCCCCTCCACCGCGGCCGCCGCCTCGCCGTCCGCCAGCCGGGCCCGCTCCAGCTGGGTCCGCGTCCACGCCTGGCCCCGCGTGTCCCGGGTGCGCCGGTACAGGTCCAGCGCGGTCCGCAGCTCCTGCCGGCCCCGCTCCACGTCACCGGTGCGCAGCGCCAGCTGGCCGAACTGGTACCGGGCCCATGCCTCGCCGTGCACCGCCTCCGCCGCCCGGTGCAGCGCCAGCGACTGCCGCAGGAGCTGCCGGGCCTCCGCGAGGTCGCCGCGGTCGCGTTCCACCGCGCCGAGCGCGTGCAGCGTCCACGCCCGGTCCGCGGCCAGTTCCGGCGCGGACTGCAGCTGCACCGCCTCCCGCAGCTTCGCGGCGGCCTCCGGGAGGTTGCCCTGGTGGTGCAGGGTGATGCCGAGGGAACCCAGCGCCCGCGCCGCGTCGGCCTCCTGCTCGGAGGCGCGGAAGTCGTCGACGAGGGTGGAGAGCGTGGTCCTTGCCTTGTCGAGGTCGCCGATCTGGCGGGCGGCGATCCCGGTGCGCCAGGTCACCGAGCGGAGCATCAGGCCCTCGTCGACGGACCTGGCCAGCTCGTTGATCTCGCCCAGCCGGTACAGGTCGCCGCGCAGCAGGCAGTAGTCGCAGAGCGCGCCCAGCAGGGCGTGCACGGCCGAGCTGTCCACGCCCTCGGCGTGGCGCAGCGCGGCGGTGATGAACGCGGACTCGTCGTCCAGCCAGCGCAGCGCCTCCTTCAGGGAGGAGAAGCCCTGCGGGGCGGCGCCGGCCGGCGCGGACAGGCCGGTGCGGGTGGAGGTGTTGCCGTCGATCAGGCGCAGCACCGAGTCGGCGAGCCGGGCGTAGGTGCTGATCAGCCGCTCCTGCGCGGCGGTGCGTTCGGCCGGGGTCTCCTCCTCCTGGAGGCGTTCCTGCGCGAAGGCGCGGACCACGTCGTGCAGCCGGCAGCGGGTGCCGCGGACCGGCTCGACCAGGCCCGCGCGGGCCAGGGAGGCCAGGTGCCGCCAGGCGTCCTGCTCGTCGGTGTCCAGCAGCGAGGCGGCCGCCGCCGCGCCCAGCGAGGCGCGGCCGGCCAGGGCCAGCCGGCGCAGCAGCCGACGGGCCTGCTCCGACTGGTCGGTGTAGCGCAGCCACAGGGCGCGCTGCACCGGCGTGACCGGGCCGTAGGCGCCGAGGTCGTCGGCGAGCCGGGCGGGCGTGCGGGCGCCGAGGGCGGTGCCCGCCACGCGCAGGGCCAGCGGGAGGCCCCCGCACAGCCGGTGGACCCGTTCGAGGGCCGCGTCGTCCTGCGGCCGGTCGGCGCCGGGCGGGGTGTAGGCGGCCAGGGCCTCCTGGGCGGCGTCCGCCGGCAGCGGCTCCACGGCGAGCTGGTGGACGCGGGCGGGCAGGTCGCGCGGCAGGACGAGCGGTGTGCGGGAGGTGACCAGCAGCAGGCTCTCCGAGCGCTCCGGCAGCAGGGCGCGCACCTGCTCGGGGTCGGAGGCGTCGTCCAGCAGGACGATGACCGGCAGGCCGGCCAGGTGGCGGCGGTACAGCTCGGTGAGGCGGGTGAGCTGCTGCTCGGGGGTGGATCCCTCGCGGAACAGGAGCTGTTCGCGGGGTGCGCCGAGGCGGTTCAGGAGGTGGAGCAGCGCCATGGGGGTGCCCCCTGCTCGAGCGGAGCCGAGAGCTTGGGGGCGGGTGGGCGGCGGCGGGTCCGAGGGGGAGTCGCCGCGCAGGTCGACCAGGCAGGCGCCGCGGTACTCGTCCCGCAGGTCGTGGGCGGCGCGGGCGGCCAGCGCGGTGCGGCCGGCGCCGGGGGAGCCGTGCAGCACCACCACGGTGGGGCGGCTGTCGGCGTCCGCGCGGGCGGCGCGGGCCCAGCGGCGGATGGCGGCCAGTTCCTCGCGGCGGCCCGCGAAGGGGGCGTCGGCCGGGGGTAACTGTTCGAACGAGCGCTCCAGTACGGCGCGGCGGCGGGCCGCGGCGCTCTTGTCGGCGCCGCGCAGCCGGGGCGGCGCCGAGGCGGGACGCAGCAGGCGGCGCTGCTGCTCCAGCCAGGGGCGGACGCCGCGCAGCTCCAGGGCGGTGAGCCAGGTGAGGCGCAGGGCCTCGGGTCCGCCGGGCTGCCCGACCGCCCCCGCGTGGTGGTGCGCGGCGGGCAGGTGGGAGACGGCGGCCCGGACGACGGCGGTGGCGGAGGCGGTCACCCCCACGGACAGGCCCGCGCCGAGGGCGATCGCGCCGCCGGTGCCCAGGGCGAGGTCGGCGACGGTGGCGGTGGCCGCGGCGACGCCGGCGACCAGCAGGGTGGTGGGGCCTCCGCCGTCGCGGGCGAAGCGCTGGGCGAAGGTCGGACGCGGGGGGTTCGCCGCGTCCAGGGCGCGGAGGTAGGCCTCGTACTCCGGCTGGGCGGCGCGGGCCATGCCGTCCAGGGCGGCGCGGGCCCGGGAGAGCAGCGCGGCGGGATCGGCGCCGGTGCGCCGGGCCTCCTCCGTGACGGTGCGCTGGAGCAGGTTCAGGGCGTCCTGGCGGTGCGGGTCGCGCATGTCCGGTCCCCCTCCGGTGGCGATGCCGTGCGCCTGCGGCGGGGTCCGGGGCGGGGTTCGCCGCCCGGGCGCCCGAGGCGCCGCCCAGTGTTCCTCCCCCGCCCTCCCCCGTTCCGAAACCGTCCACCGCCCGGGCGTGCGCCCGGTGCGGCGACCGGGCGCGGTGGGCGGGGCGGGCCCGCCCGGGACGGCGGAACCCCGCGGTGTGCTCCGCGGGGACGGCGGTTCCGCGGCCGGCCGAGGGACGTCGCAGGTCAGGGCATACGTCGGGGCCGGCCGCGGGGTCGGGAGGGTCAGCCGAGGCGGCGGACCAGGGACTCGTACTGGTCCCAGAGCTCCTTGGGGGTGTGGTCGCCGAAGGTGTTGAAGTGCTCGGGAATCAGCGCCGCCTCCTGCTTCCAGACGTCCTTGTCGACGGACAGGAGCAGGTCGAGGTCCTTCTCGGGCATGTCGAGGCCGTCGGTGTCGAAGGAGGACTTGGCCGGCAGGATGCCGATCGCCGTCTCCACGCCCTCCGCCCGGCCGTCGAGGCGGTCGACGATCCACTTCAGGACCCGGCTGTTCTCGCCGAACCCGGGCCACACGAAGCGGCCGGACTCGTCCTTCCGGAACCAGTTGACGTAGTAGATCTTCGGCAGCTTGGCCTGGCCGTCCTCGCCGGCGGCCTTGCCGACCTCGACCCAGTGGGCCATGTAGTCGCCCATGTTGTAGCCGCAGAACGGCAGCATGGCGAACGGGTCGCGCCGCAGCTCGCCGACCTTGCCCTCGGCGGCGGCCGTCTTCTCGCTGGCCACGTTGGCGCCCAGGAAGACGCCGTGGTTCCAGTCGAAGGACTCGGTGACCAGCGGCACCGCGCTGGCGCGGCGGCCGCCGAAGAGGATCGCCGAGATCGGCACGCCCTTCGGGTCCTCCCACTCGGGCGCGATGATCGGGCACTGGGCGGCGGGGACGGTGAAGCGGGCGTTGGGGTGCGCGGCGGGCGTGCCGGACTCCGGCGTCCAGTCGTTGCCCTTCCAGTCCGTGAGGTGGGCCGGGGGCTCCTCCGTCATGCCCTCCCACCACACGTCGCCGTCGTCGGTGAGCGCCACGTTGGTGAAGACCGCGTTGCCCCACAGGGTCTTCATGGCGTTGGCGTTGGTGTGCTCGCCGGTGCCCGGGGCGACGCCGAAGAAGCCGGCCTCCGGGTTGATGGCGTACAGGCGGCCGTCCTCGCCGAAGCGCATCCAGGCGATGTCGTCGCCGATGGTCTCGACCGTCCAGCCGCGGACCGTCGGCTCCAGCATGGCGAGGTTGGTCTTGCCGCAGGCGCTCGGGAACGCGGCGGCGACGTACTTGGACTCGCCCTGCGGCGGCGTCAGCTTGAGGATCAGCATGTGCTCGGCGAGCCAGCCCTCGTCGCGGGCCATCACCGAGGCGATGCGCAGCGCGTAGCACTTCTTGCCGAGCAGCGCGTTGCCGCCGTAGCCCGAGCCGTAGGACCAGATCTCACGGGACTCGGGGAAGTGCGAGATGTACTTGGTGGAGTTGCAGGGCCACGGCACGTCCTCCTGGCCCGGCTCCAGCGGAGCGCCCAGGGTGTGGACGGCCTTCACGAAGAAGCCGTCCTCGCCGAGCTCGTCCAGGACCGGGCGGCCCATGCGGGTCATGGTGCGCATGGAGACGGCCACGTAGGCCGAGTCGGTGATCTCGACGCCGATGGCGGAGAGGTCGGAGCCCAGCGGGCCCATGCAGAACGGGACGACGTACATCGTCCGGCCGCGCATCGAGCCGCGGAAGATGCCGCCCTTGCCGTCCTTGCCCTCGAAGGTCTCCCGCATCTCGGCGGGGGCCATCCAGTGGTTGGTCGGGCCCGCGTCCTCCTCGCGCTCGGAGCAGATGAACGTCCGGTCCTCGACCCGGGCGACGTCCGTCGGGTCGGAGGCGGCGTAGTAGGAGTTCGGGCGCTTGATCGGGTCCAGCTTCGTGAAGGTGCCCTTGCTGACGAGCTCCTCGCACAGCCGGTCGTACTCGGCCTCCGAGCCGTCGCACCAGACCACCCTGTCGGGCTGCGTCAGTGCGGCGATCTCGTCGACCCACGAGATCAGCTGTCGGTGCTGTGTGGGGGGTTCTTCCGCCGCGTCGGTGGAGACGGCCGGGGGAGCCTCGATGTCGCGCGCCACGAATTGCTCCTAATCAGGGTTGCTGCCGGTGTGCTGTTGCCCGGGACGTGAGTGGTGCGGGGTGGTGCCCTTTTGGTGCATGTCGGCCGCCCCGGTCGATTTCGGGTGCTCATTCGGAGCGGACCTTACTCATATGATCTTCGATGACGAGTGCCCATCTGTCCAGGGGGCCGCACACCTGAGCGGAGTGAGCAACCTCACTGATTGGAGGGTTTGCTTTCGGGGCAAGGCGAAGTTGGCTGGTCGCAGGCGCCCGCCGACCTTGGACTCACCTGTAACTTACGGTTGCGTAGGTACGATGGCCGATATGACCGCACCCTCACTTCCGGAGCAGATCAAGCCCCGGCTGCGCGGCTGGCTGCACCTCGGGATGTTCCCGACAGCTCTGATCGCCGGACTCGTCCTCACCGCCCTCGCCGACTCCACCAGGGGACGCATCGCCTGCGGGATATACACGCTCACGGCATGTCTTCTCTTCGGCGTGAGCGCTCTCTACCACCGCGGCACCTGGTCCCCCCGAATGGACGGCGTGCTCCGCCGGCTGGACCACTCCAACATCTTCCTGATCATCGCCGGCACCTACACGCCGCTGACGATCCTGCTCCTGCCGGGGGCGCAGGGGGAGTGGCTGCTGTGGGGGATCTGGGCCGCCGCGGTGGCCGGCATCCTGTTCCGCGTCTTCTGGGTCGGCGCCCCGCGGTGGCTCTACACGCCCTGCTACATCGCCATGGGATGGGCCGCGGTCTTCTTCCTGCCGGACTTCCTGCGCACGGGCGGGGTCGCGGTCCTGGTGTGCGTGGTGGTCGGCGGGGTGCTCTACAGCGTGGGCGGCGTAATCTACGCGCTCCGGAAGCCGAACCCGTCGCCGCGGTACTTCGGGTTCCACGAGGTGTTCCACGCGTTCACGCTGGCGGCGTTCATCGTGCACTACGTCGGGATCTCGCTGGTGGCGTACACCCGCGCGTAGGGGCGGGCCGGGCCGGGGACCGGGGCCGAGGGGCGCCGGGGCGGGCCGGTGGGTGCCGGCGGGGTCCCGGAGGTGCCGGTGGTGCCGGTGGGTGCCGGTGGGGAAATTCCGCCGGTCCGGCGGGCCGGGCGTGTCATTCTGGCCGCATGGTCGGCAGTGCGAGTGCTACGGGGTCAACGGGAATCCACGTGAGGGTCGCGCCGGAGCTGCGGCTCTTCGTGCGCGGGGGAGAGGCGACGGCGGCGGTCGACGGGGTGTCGACGCTGGGCCACGTCGTGGAGTCGCTGGGGGTGCCGCTCACCGAGGTCGGCGAGCTCCTGGTCGACGGCCGGACGGTGCCGGTGTCGCACACGCCGTCGGCGGGGGAGTCGGTCGAGGTCCGGCCGGTGGCGCCGCCGCAGCTCACGCCCGGCGCCCCCGAGGTGCCGCTGCGGTTCCTGCTCGACGTCCACCTGGGCACCCTGGCGCGGCGGCTGCGGCTGCTGGGGGTCGACGTCGCCTACGAGTCGACCGACATCGGGGACCCCGCGCTGGCCGCCCGGTCCGCGGCCGAGCGGCGGGTCCTGCTGAGCCGCGACCGCGGGCTGCTGCGGCGGCGCGAGATCTGGGCCGGGGCGTACGTCTACAGCACCCGGCCCGACGAGCAGCTCGGCGAGGTGCTGCGCCGGTTCACGCCCCGGCTGCGGCCGTGGACGCGCTGCACCGCCTGCAACGGCGAGCTCCGGGAGGCGTCCAAGGCGGACGTCGCCGACCGCCTGGAGGCGGGGACCTCGCGGAACTACGAGGTGTTCGCCGAGTGCGGGGACTGCGGGCGCGTGTACTGGAGGGGCGCCCATCACGAGCAACTGGTCGCCATCGTCGACCGCGCCGTCACGGAGTACGGCACCGGCACGTCCTGACCCCCCCCGGCGCCCGTACCGGGTCCGCCGCCGGGCGGCACCCTTCGCCTCGGGCGGCACCCTTCGCCCCGGCGGCGGCTTCCGGGGCCGGGCGGTACCGGTGCGTGGTGCCGGGCAGCGGTGCCCGCCGCCGCACGGCAGTGCCCGCCGCGGACGGCGGCGCTGACGCCGCGCCCGCCCGGCGGCTTCCGGGGCCGGCGCGTACCCGTGCCGCCGGACCCGGTCCTGCTGCCTCACGGCACCCCCCGCCGCCCCCGGTGGCAGTGGCCGCCGCCGCGGGCGTGGTGCCCTTGCGGCGGGCAGGCGTCGTTACGGGGTCTGGACCAGGACCGCGGCGGCGAGGCGGCCCGGGTCGGTGGTCGGGGCGTCGCAGGTGAAGTTCCGGCACACGTAGGCGGTGGGGGCGCCGTCGGTCAGGGGCCGGTCGGCGAGGAGGGGGAACTCCTCACCGCCCTCGGGACCCGTGGCGACGACCGCGCCGGGTGCCGTGCCGAGCAGCGCCGTGCGGTGCAGGGCCCGGGTGGCGTCCGCGTCGCGCGGGCCGACCACCGCGACCTCGCGGGGACCGTCGATCCACGCCTCGGCCACGGCGAGCCCCCACCCCACGAACCGCGGGACACGGCGGGCCAGCAGCTTCACGACGCCCAGCGCCCGCTCGGCCGCCGTCCGGTGCTCCTCGGACCCGGTGTGCGCCGCGTACGACAGCAGCGCCCCGGCCGCCGCCGTCCAGCCCGACGGGGCCGCGTTGTCCGTGGGGTCCTGCGGGCGGCGGAACAGCCGCTCGGCGTCGGACGCCGTGTCGTACAGCGCCCCGGACTCCGCGTCGGTGAACCGCTCCCGAACGTGTCCGAGGAGCAGTCCCGCGAAGTCCAGCCAGACGCCTTCCCCGGTGACCCCGGCGAGCGTGATCAGCCCCTCGGCGACGTCGCCGTAGTCCTCCAGCACGCCCGCGTTGGCGCCGGCCCGGCCGTCCCGGCTGGTCCGGGTGAGCGCGGCGTGCTCGTCCATGTGGACGCGCACCAGCAGGTCCGCGGCGGCCACCGCAGCCTCCACCAGGTCCGGCCGGTCGAAGTACGCGCCGGTCTCCGCCAGCGCGGCGATCGCCAGGCCGTTCCAGGCGGCGACCACCTTGTCGTCCCGGCCCGGCGCGGGCCGCCGGGCGCGGGCCGCGAGGAGCCGCTGCCGGATGCCGTCGATCCGCGCGGCGTCGAACACGCCCTCCACCTGCGGGAGCCGCAGCACCGAGGCGCCCTCCTCGAAGGTGCCCTCCTCCGTCACCCCGAACCAGCGGGCGGCCAGGTCGCCGTCCTCCTCGCCGAGCACCTCGGTGAGCTGCTCCGGCGTCCAGACGTAGTACGCGCCCTCGACGTGCCTGCCGTTGCCGTCGTCGCTGTCGGCATCCAGCGCGGAGGCGAAACCGCCCTCGGCGGTGCGCAGTTCACGGACCATGAAGTCGGCCGTCTCCAGCGCGACCCGGCGGGCGGACTCCGAGCCGGTGGAGCGCCACAGGTGGGCGTAGACGCGGCAGAGCAGGGCGTTGTCGTAGAGCATCTTCTCGAAGTGCGGCACCACCCAGTCCCGGTCGACGGAGTACCGGGCGAAGCCGCCGCCGAGCTGGTCGTAGAGGCCGCCGCGGGCCATCCGCCCGCAGGTGTCGGCGGCCATCTGCAGGGCCCCCTCCGACCCGGTGCGGGCGTGGTGGCGGAGCAGGAACTCCAGCACCATGGACGGCGGGAACTTGGGCGCGCCGCCGAAGCCGCCGCGGGCCGGGTCGTACTCGCGGGTCAGGCCCAGCAGGGCCGCCGCCATGTCCTCCTCGCCCGGCGCGGTGTCGCCCGCGTCGCCGAACGGCGCCGTCCGGCCGGACAGGTCCCGCACGATCGTGCCGGCGACCTCCGTGACCTCGTCCCGCCGGTCCGCCCAGGCCGCCCGCACGCCCTGCAGCACCTGGAGGAAGCCGGGCTGGCCGTGCCGGGGGGAGGGCGGGAAGTAGGTGCCGAAGTAGAACGGCTCGGCGTCCGGCGTCAGGAACACCGTCATCGGCCAGCCGCCCTGACCGGTCGCCGCCTGCACCGCCTCCATGTACACGGCGTCCACGTCCGGCCGCTCCTCGCGGTCCACCTTGACGGAGACGAAGTGCTCGTTGAGGTACGCGGCGACCGTCCCGTCCTCGAACGACTCGTGCGCCATCACGTGACACCAGTGACAACTGCTGTATCCCACGCTGAGCAGCACCGGGACGTCCCGGCGGCGGGCCTCCTCGAAGGCGGCGGGTTCCCACTCCCACCAGTCGACGGGGTTGTCCGCGTGCTGGAGCAGATACGGCGAGGTCGCATCGGCGAGACGGTTCATACGCCCCAGCCTCTCACGCCACCCGACCCGCGGGCCGAAGCCCGCACGGGCCCGCATCGCGGCTGCCCTCCAGGGTTCTGGAACAGTACGCCGGGCGATGGTCGTCGTAGGCCCGAGCGCCTCCAAGCGACTCAACCGGCTGGCGCGGGTCCTGGCCAATGCCCTGGACGCCGCCGCGGGACCGGACTGGAACGCGGACACGGCCTTCGACGTCCGCCTGCAGGACGTTCCGCTGACCAACCGCCGCCCGGACGTCATCGTCTGCCGGGCGGAGACCACCGACCGGATCGTGTAGGTGGACCAGTACGCCAAGGCCGGCATTACCTTCTACCGGAGGCTCGAGCAGGCCGCCACTGGGGTCCCGATCGTCTACACCTACGTCCACGACCCCGCCACGAAGGTCTACCGGGACGGCGAAATGTTCACCGGGACCGTGAAGGCCACCGTGCCATTGTCTGTCACGGTGGATCCTGCACTCGTATAAGGCGCCTGGAAGCCGCCCCGCTATCGACGCTTGACCGCCAGCTTCCGTATCACGGGGCTTCACGGATCGATCAGTACATGTTCCCGCTACGGAGCAATGCGCTACGTGCCGGTGCGAACTCGAGCTCGTACGCAATCGTGCAGTAGTGCCTGATGAGAGGCTGCCCCAAAGGGACATGGTCGGACGGCCGCGGCAACGGGGCAGCCCTCCAATGAGCGAGCCAAGCTCGCCTGTTTAGTTACAGGCGCGTCAATACGCACGGGCTGACGCCAGCCGTCGGTAGCGATACAGGAGGGCAGGACTATTCGCACGAGTCGTGCGTAGGCCGTGCGGGAGAAGCACCCCGCACGGCCATGCTGAAACAGCTGCATTGCCCCTTCGAGGCCGTACAAGCCTGGACGCGCAGCCACTCACTCGGTGTCGATGTCGGCCTCGCCGACCTCCTTGTCGGCCGACTTGATGCCCAGGCTTTCGATGAACTGTCGCTCTCGCGCCGCCAGTTCGTGCTGCCGGGCGAGGATGAACTCGGTGAACTCGTCGGCCTTGAGGTGCTCGATAGACGCGAGGCTGACTCCATGCGAGTCCAGGATGTCGGTCCGCCCTTCCTCCGCGAGCCTGATGAGCGCCTGCCGAATCGACACCCCCGGCGGCGTCGTCATGACGATCCGGTTGGCGGGACTGGAAGCCCCGGGGACCCCGCTCTGGGTGATGACGTGTCGATAGGTCTCGCTGTGCGCCGTTGCCAGCTGTTCCAACACGTTGACGGTGCCGCCGTCGAGGGTCTTCCGGTCCGGGAACGTCTGCAGGTCCCAGAGGAGGTAGGCGCGCACGCGCGCGCTGCGCAGGTCGAAGCGTGCAGGGAAGGAACGGGCACGCTCGGCGGAGTAGCTGAGCCCACCTTCGCCCCGGGCGAAGGCCTTCATCTCCGTGATGAAGTTCCGGACCTGCGTGGTGGTGGACCCGGCGAAGGTGCCCGCCAGGGATGTGGTCCAGAACCAGTGCCGGAGCTTGACCCGCTGCTCCGCTTCGACCTGGTCGGAGAAGTGGAAGAACACGGCGAGCAGCAGGATCTGGATGTTGTAGGGCACTAGACGAGCCAGCGGGACCCGGACCTCCTCCCGCAGGAACTCGACCACCTGCTGGAGGATCAGGTCGGTGTCCGTCACCGCGGTCATGAGCTGGCCTTGCACCTTGCGGGCCATCGTCTCCCAGGAAGTGTCCCGCTGCACGTCCTCCTCGCCGGACAGCGCGAGGACGGTCTGGAAGATCGTCATGATCGGGATCTCGCCGAAGCCCGAAGCCGCGATCCGCCCCTTGATCTCCTCCATCTTGTCGCTGAGCGTCTCCGAGCCGATGGTCCCGTAGGTCAGTGCGGAGACCATCTGGTCGGGACGCATCTTCTGGCCGCTGCTGTTGATCCTGGAGAAGACCTCGATGGCCTGCTGAAGAGTGCCGCCCTCCATGCGCACTACGGAGACCTTGTAGTTCTTCACCCGCTTGGCGATGCGCTCGCTCTCCTTGGTGAGGCGGTCGGCCTCCTCACGGGAGTGGGAAACGTCGGACAGTGTCCGTGCGTATTCGAGGAAGTCCAGGGTCCCCAGTACGGACCGCATGGGCAGGAAGTGGCTGGGCACGGGCTCGCCACTCTTCCAGTGGCGGTAGCGCACGCCGTCCTGTTCCGACCGAACGAGCGGCCGGTAGACCCACCACATCCAGTCCTCCTGGCGCGTGGACCGCGGGGCGTCAGCCGAGCGGTGGAGGACGCCGAAGAGCGTCGATAGTCGCTGGTGACCGTCCAGGACGTAGGCGACCTTCGCCCCTCCCGGTGTCGGCGGAATTTTGCGCCCACCGATGGTGTCGAGGCTCTCGAGCGGCATGTTGGTCTCCCAGATGAGCAGGCTGCCCATCGGGTATCCGCGCTCCATGCTGTCGAAAAGCTGGAGCATTTGCTCGGGGCGCCACAGGAAGGGGCGCTGGAACTTGGGCACCCGCAGCTCACCCTGCGCAATAAGCTCCAGGACCTGTTCCAGGAAATGGACCTCCGGAACCACGGAGATATCCTTGACCACCTCGATGTCTCCCATGCTCAGATCACGCCCTGAATTATTTTGAACATCGTTCGCAATTCCTGTTTTGCTCCGGGGCCCAGGCTGTCCAAGTCCCGCTCCGATATGCCGCCGCGCAGCACCTCTTGGAGGAACAGACCCGGCAAGTCCGTTCCAAATCCTTCCTGTAGAGTGATGAGGTCCCGCTCCGCCACTTCGTTGTACAAATTACCGTGGCGCTGCGGGATGACGTAAGTGGTCCCAGCCTTCCCGGAGTGGCGCCTCCTCTGGCCGGCGCTCTTCTGTGGCTTCCCCTTGAATCCGTGCTTCATGTCGAAGTGAGCGCGCTGCTCGGGCGAGAAGGTCTTGAGGGACTCCAAGCGCTTGGCCATGGAGGACATGCCAACGCCATTCTTTGGCTGCCGGGCCAGGACCCGGTTGGGAATGTAGTTTTCCATTTCTCGGAATGCCAGGACGTGCGCACTCACGCCATCGCGGGCTGCGGCTTCGGCCTTCTCGTGATTGCCGGTCCGGTCCGCTGGGTGGAAGCTGTCGCTGTCGATGACGAGGACCACACGCTTGGTTCGGGAGAACTGCGCGGCCTGGTCGACGGCGTGCCTGGTCGCCCCGTCCTTGCCGCCGCCGTTGTACACGCCGAGGCGGCCGCCCTCCTTGGCGTCGATGACGTCCTCGCAGCCGAGCAGGCGCGCGAGCGCCTCGATCATCTGCCAGTCGTAGATCGCGTTCTCCACGACCAACACGGCCGGCCGTTCCAGGTCGCGGATGTCCGCCGCGAGCGTCGCGCCGGCCACTCTGACCACGCCCCGGGTCCCTCCTTGCGGCGCCCAGGCCTGCGCCATGCTCGCCTTCTGTGCGAGCAACATGTAGCTCTGCGCCAGGATCGGGAGGTGGCGCTCCAAGAACGCATGGACGGCATCCACGTCACGTGGGGTAATTGCCCATTCATGCCGCGCCTCCCTGAAGAACGCGATCAGCTTCAATATGAGCTCTGCGTTCTCGTCGCCCTGATGGCCCTTCAGCAAGTCGACGGGAATCTCAACGCGCATCGTCGATCCGATTCGCCTGCGCGTCCGCGAGGGCGCGCACCTCTTCGAAGTCCTCCGCGAAAACCCCCCGCGGCCAGTAGTCGAGATTGCCGAGGGCGTCCATCTCGATCTTCCGCAGGGTGGAGGCCCCCTCGATCTGCTCGACGAAGTACATCCTCACATCCTCCGGTGCCAACTTCCGCTCAGCGACCCGTCGGCGCAGCCTGAGGAGAAAGTTCTCGCTGTGTGTCTCTACCAGGAAGCGCACCTGCGACTCCTGCACCGCGTCAACGTAGAGATCGGCGATTGCGGCGTGAGCCGAAGGGTGGAGATGCAGCTCGGGCTCCTCCACGATCTCGATCACCGGGCCTGCGGGCGGTTCCGCGCGGTCCGCAGCCCGCTGGATCACGATCGGCAGGAACTGGACCACACCGGTGCCGACCTCGTCGATGTGGACGACGAGATCGGGGTCGCGCAGGGAACGCAGCTTGGGGATGTACATCCCGGAGCCGACATCGGTGACTTCGAGTCGCCACCCAGGCAGGATGCCTTCCAGCAGGGCGTTCACCTCACGGCCGATCAGACCGCGCCCGTAGACCTCGTCCGCGGCGAGCATGCTGAGCGCTCTCTCGCCTCGATAGCCGACGCTGCCCAGGGTTCTGGCCGGAGCCCGGAAGATGCGTTCCGGGCTCTTCCTGAACGGACCGAGATACCGGATCTCGTCGAGACCTTCCCGAATGAGCCCAGTGACTCCGCTGACACCGCCGACGGAGTCCGGCCAGTCGGCCGGATCGGGCAGCAGCCCGCGAAATCCCACCTTGGCCTCTTGGCCGTCGACAAGATATGCGCGCTTCTCGGGGGAGTAGGCGTCGATGCCGGGGATCCAGGAGAGGTCCGCGACCTCCGTCCCGCAGGAGATCTGCACCGAGGAGACCAGCTGCATTCCTTGATTGGCGATGTTCTGGACCTCGGCGGTGGCACTGACGGTCTCGCCGTCCTCGCGCCCGATCGACGCTCCCAGGCGAATGTGCCCATGGGGTGAAGAGCCGTGGACCAGATCGGCGAACGAAGGGGTGAAGCCTTGGATCAGGTCCAGGTCAAGAGGGTACGAGGAGTCGCCGCGGATACCGAGGGAAATGAGCGGGAGCGCTCGCACGACCGCGCTCTTGCCGGAGTTGTTGCGTCCCAGCACCACGGTGATCTTTCCAAGCTCCACCTCCTGTATCTCCCTGAAGCAGCGATAGTTCTCCAGCGAGAACCGTTCCAACGACACCTGGGCTCCCGTTCGGTCAAAGCATGTCTGGCGAGGCCGTGTCGACCTCAGCGACACCGCTCCAGCGGCGCGCCGGCTTAGCCGCAGCAATACTCGCAGACGGTGGAATCCGGCACCCGATTTTTGCACTTCAAGCTGCGGAGATGCCCGACGTCAGCCTCCGCACCCCTGGGAGGCGAAGGACTCCGCGGCTGTGGGCCTGTGTATCAGGAAGGGCAGCCGTTCAGCTCAACAGGGCTGAGGCCAGGCCTCGCCCCTTGGACCACCTGGTAAGGGCACGGTCGACCTCATCTGCGGCCAGCAGCAACTCCGTTTCTTTCATCGGCAATGGTGCCGGATGCCTTGCCACGTCCCGTCAACTTGCGGCCCGTTCGGCTCAGGCTTCCCTGCCGTCAGGTAGTCACCTGCTCTTGAGCGTGTCGCCCCGCGCATCAAACAGACACGTCGGCCGCGGCCTCGGTCCGTGTGTGCACTGGCACCAGTGACGACTGCTGTACCCCACGCTGGGCAGCACCGGGACGTCCCGGCGGCGGGCCTCCTCGAAGGCGGCGGGTTCCTCACCACGGACTGTTGCACGGCAGTGACGAAAGGCCCTTGTGTAATCCTGTTGACGCCGCTTTCATGGTGGCTCGTGGGTGCCGTGGTGTGCGGTGCCCGGTGGAGGCCAGTCATGGAGGCACGGATGAGAAGAAGAGCCTTACGCGCACAGGGACCGGCCGCGCTCGGCCTGGTGGCCGCGCTGGCGGCCGGCGGGCTGGTGGCCGGGGCGGGACCGGCCGCCGCCGAGGTGCAGCCGCGGCACACGGTGGTCAAGCTGCCGATCACCGCGTTCACGCAGATGGTGGCCGATCCGGTGCGCGGCACCGTCTGGATCGCGGGGGCGAAGGGAACCTGGCAGGACGAGCCGGAGCCCGGCCGGCTGCTGGCCTACGCGTCCTCCGACGGCTCCCCGCGGGCCGCCTACCACCTGAAGGCGGACGAGGTCTCGGGCGTGGCCGTCGATCCGTCCGGTGAGGCGGTGTACTCGGGTGAGCCCTCCCGGATCAGGCGCCTGGAGGCGTCGTCGCCCGGCCTCGGTCAGGTGGACCTGGAGCGGGACGTCTGCGGTCGCGAGCTCGCCCATGTCGGCGGACGCCTGCTGTTCACCCAGCACACCTCCGGGTCCGGCGACTGCGCCACCGCGGGGACCACGCTCGGCGTCCTCACCGACGAGGGCTGGCACGACGCCGGTTCCGCACCGGGCGGGAGGGTCCACCTGGAGCCCGGGCCTGGCGACCGGGTCCTGCTGGCGCAGGCGCGCGGCGAGGCGGAGCCCGATCCCGTCCTGGCGTACCACCGGGTCGCCGACGGGGACGTGTCGCCCGCCGTGGCGGAACGCCGCTTCGGCGGGGAGGGCGACGCGGGGCTGGACTTCCGCGACGCCGCGTGGTCCGAGGACGGCGGCCTGCTGGCCGTGGCCGACGCCCGGCAGGGCCTGCGGATGCTGGACGCCGCGACACTGGGCGACGCCGCCACCCACTACGAGGGGCTGCCGGAGGGCGTGGGGACGACCGCGGTCGACCTCGACCCGAGCGGCAACCTCGCCCTGGGCGGCGCGGCCTCCGGGGGGACGCCCGACCTCACCGTGCAGTCCTGGAACCCCGCATGGGAGGGGGCGCCGCTGGAGTTCGCCTTCGAGGGCACGGGGACCGGGGACCGGGTGGCACCCCGCGGGGTGCGCTTCTCCGCCGACGGCCGCGACCTGCACGTCGTCACCACCGACGCGGAGGGCGACGAGTTCTGGCTGCACATCGTCCACGCCGTGCATGCCGTCCAGCAGACCGGCTCCGCCTTCGTGGGCGGGCTCACCCACCGCCCCGGCCGGGTGGTCGCGGGCGAGCCGGTCGCGCTCCACGGGCGGCTGGACCTGGGCGGCTCCGAGCCGGTGGAGACCCCGCGGCTCACCGCCGTACGCGAGGACGCGGGGGGCCGGCAGCGGATCCTCGGGGCGACGGTCCGCGACGACGGGACGTTCGTCGTCTACGACGAGCCGGAGCGGGCGGGCCGGGCCACCTACCGGATCACCTACGCCGGTGACCTGCGGGTCCGCCCGGCCGAGGACGCCGTCCTCACGGTGGACGTGGCCAGGGCCGCGTCCGGGATCTCGCTGACCGTGCCGGCGGAGGCCTCCCGGGCCGCCGGCGTCGAGATCACCGGCGTCCTCCGCGTCGGGGGCGTGCCGCTGGACGACCCGGCGGTGCTCACCGTGCGCGCGACCGGCCGGGACGGCACGGTGGAACTCGCCCCGGTGACCGTGGCCGCCGACGGCTCCTTCACCGTCCGGGACACCGCGCCGAGCCGGGGGAACGTCACGTACACGGTCGGCTGGCCGGGTGACGCCCTGCACGAGGGGGCCGAGGCCTCCGCCACGGTGCGCGTGCGCCGCTGACCGCCGCGGCGCCCGGTCGGGGCTCGTGGCGCCCGGTCCGCGCCGCTTCGTGGCAGGCGCGGACCGGGGCCGATCGGGGGAGCCTCAGCAGGGGCTCAGGGG
Source organism: Streptomyces sp. NPDC047130 (assembly GCF_040643475.1). NCBI lineage: Bacteria > Bacillati > Actinomycetota > Actinomycetes > Kitasatosporales > Streptomycetaceae > Streptomyces > Streptomyces sp. NPDC047130. The sequence continues at coordinate 396,805 of NZ_JBEYUK010000001.1, forward strand.
GCGCGCGAGGGCCTCGGCGTGGGCCTCCATGCGCTGGGCGGCGAGGATCGCCGCCCGGGTGTCGGCGCGGGACGCGGCGACCACGAGCGCGCGTCCGGCCAGGTCGTGCGCCCGGCGGTGCAGGGCGGCGACCCGGGTCTGCGGGTCGTCCTCCCGCGCCGTGACCGGGAGGGCCGCGCGGGCCGGCAGAGCGCCGCCCCGCAGGCGTGCCACCTGCTGGGCCAGCTGCTCGGCGGCCTCGTCGAGGTCCTCGCAGGGCGCCTGGGAGCGGAGCTCGTCGGTCAGGGCGAGCAGCGCGGCCAGGTGCCCGGCGAGCTGGAACTCCAGCTCCGCCTCACGGGACCGGCGGGGGACGTCCGAGCCCTCGGCGGCCATGGTGTGCACCGACTTGCCGCGGATCGGTTCGTACATGGGATGGCCTCCTGTGCTCTGGCAGGAAACCATCCTACATTGGAATGAGTCTAAAGTTGTCCGGAGTCGTGAAGCGTGGACGCCGGGTCCGGACGTGACGTGCCGTGCGGTCTCTCAGCCCTGCCGGTACCCCTCCAGGAAGCGTCCGATGCGGCCGATGGCGTCCCGCAGATCGGTCACCGAGGGCAGCGTGACGATGCGGAAGTGGTCCGGTTCGGGCCAGTTGAAGCCGGTGCCCTGGACGACCATGATCTTCTCGCGGCGGAGCAGGTCGAGGACCATCTGCCGGTCGTCCTTCACCGGGTAGACCTTGGGGTCCAGCCGCGGGAAGAGGTAGAGGGCGCCCTTGGGCTTGACGCAGGTGACGCCGGGGATGCGCGTGAGCATCTCGTGCGCGACGTCCCGCTGCTCGCGCAGCCGCCCGCCCGGCAGGACCAGGTCCTGGATCGACTGCCGCCCGCTGAGGGCGGCGACCACGCCGTGCTGGCCCGGCATGTTCGCGCACAGCCGCATGTTGGCGAGGATGTTGAGGCCCTCGATGTAGGAGTCCGCGTGCGCCTTCGGGCCCGAGATGGACATCCAGCCCACCCGGTAGCCCGCCACCCGGTACGACTTGGACATGCCGTTGAAGGTGAGGGTCAGCAGGTCGGGGGCGATCGCCGCGGTGGGGGTGTGGGTGGCGTCCTCGTAGAGGATCTTGTCGTAGATCTCGTCCGAGCAGACCAGCAGGTTGTGGCGGCGCGCGATGTCCGTGAGCCCGCGCAGCAGGTCGTCGCTGTAGACGGCGCCGGTCGGGTTGTTCGGGTTGATGATCACGATCGCCTTGGTGCGGTCGGTGATTTTGGCCTCTATGTCGGCGAGGTCCGGCATCCAGTCCGCCTGCTCGTCGCAGACGTAGTGGACCGGGGTCCCGCCGGAGAGCGCCACGGCCGCCGTCCACAGCGGGTAGTCCGGGGCGGGGACGAGCACCTCGTCGCCGTTGTCCAGCAGGCCCTGCATGGCCATCACGATCAGCTCGGACACGCCGTTGCCGACGAAGACGTGCTCGACGTCGGTCTCCACGCCCAGCGTCTGGTTGTGCATCACCACCGCGCGGCGGGCGGCCAGCAGGCCCTTGGCGTCGCCGTAGCCGTGCGCCGAGCCGACGTTGCGCAGTATGTCCTCGAGGATCTCCGGCGGGCACTCGAACCCGAAGGCGGCGGGGTTGCCGGTGTTCAGCTTGAGGATGCGGTGACCTGCGGCCTCCAGCCGGGTCGCCTCCTCGAGCACCGGGCCCCGGATCTCGTAACAGACGTTGGCGAGCTTGGACGACTGGATCACCTGCATGACGTGAGCCTACGGGGAGACGGCGACGGCCGCCTCGTGTTCTCCGACACGTCGCGGCGCGGCGGACCGGGGCTCCGGGTGTGGCCTGCGCCACGCGGGTCCTTACAATTCGCACCCATGTCCACCACCCCTGATCACGGGCCCGGCACGTACGGGGTCCCGGAGCCACCGGCGCGTCCCCCGTCCGCGGGACCCGCGCCGTCCGCCGCGTGGCCGGGAGCGGGTGACGCGGAGGCCACACGCGTCCTGCCGCCGGTGCCGCCGGTGCCGCCCGGGCCGTCCGGGGGCGCGGAGGGGTACGGGGGGCCGCCGCGGGGGGAGGAGCCGACGCGCGAGCTGCCGGTGACACCGGGCGACCCGTACGCGGCGGCCGCCGGTCCCGCGCGCCACGCGGGCCACGGGGCACACCCCGGGCCGCCCGCCACCGGGGCGTACCCGCACACCGGGCCGCAGGGGCACGCGGCGCCTGAGCCTGTCTCGCACGCGGGCCTCGGCGGCCACGCGGCCCCCGGCGCGTACGAGGGCCACGGTGCTCCTGAGGGCCACGGTGCGCACGCGGCACCTGGCGCGCACGCGGCCCTCGGCGGCCACGCGGCCCCCGGCGGCGGCCATGCGCCCGGGGCGGGGGGACCCGGGTCCTACGCTGCCGGGGACCGTGGGGCCGGCGCCTACGCGGCCCGCGTCCACGCCGACCCCGTGCCGTACGGGGCGCCGCAGCCGGGGGGCGTCGTGGGGGCGCCGGGTGGACGGGCCGCGGCGCGGGCGGCCGGACGGGCGGCGGAACGGCAGGCGACGCGGCAGCGGTGGACGCGGAGCCGGCAGACGCTGCTGGCGTCCGGCGTCGGCCTGGTGGGGCTGGGCGCGCTGACGGTGCTCGGCGTCGCCCTGTCCTCCGGCTCCGAGGAACCGGTCCGGCGCGGCGGCGGCGCCGCGCCCACCGGGCCGGGGCTGTCGGTGGGCGACCTGACCGATCCCTCGCCGATGCCGTCCGCCGAGGCGCCGCGGGAGGCGTCGGGCGCACCCACGCCCGACCCCCGGCCGACCCGCAGCGCGAGCGCCTCCCCGTCGGCCACCCGCGGGACGTCCGCCCCGCCCTCGCCGAGCAGGACCCCGGCCCAGGATGCCTCCCCCTCCCCGTCGGCGCCCGCCGACCGGCCCTGGGACGACGACGAGGACGGGTGGGGCGAGGACGAGGACGACGACGGCCGCGGCAACGGCTGGGGCAACGGCAGCCGCCGCCCCCGCTGACGCGTCACCGGCCCCGCCGCACCGCCCGCCCCGCCAGGACGTCGGTGCGGCGCCCGTCCTCGACGGCGAACCGCCCGTCGACCAGGACGTACGGGATGCCCAGCGGCCCGGTCCGGGGCGCGGCGAAGGTCGCGCCCTCGGCCACCGTGGCGGGGTCGAAGAGGACCAGGTCGGCCCGGTAGCCCTCGCGGACCAGGCCCCGGTCGGCGAGCCCCAGCCGCGCGGCCGGCCGTGAGGTGAGGTGGGCGACGCACTCCTCCAGGGTCAGCACCCCCTGCTCCCGCACGTACGTGCCGAGGTAGCGGGGGAAGGTGCCGTACGCGCGCGGGTGCGGCTTGGCGCCCCGCAGGATGCCGTCCGAGCCGCCGGTGTGCGCCCGGTGCCGCATCAGCGCGCGGACGTTCTCCTCGTGGCCGACGTGCTGGAGGATCGCCGTGCCGAGCCGGTCGGCCAGCAGCAGGCGGCGGGCGGTCTCCCACGCGGAGGTCCCCGCCGCGGCCGCCGCGGCGGCGACGGTCCGTCCGACGTGGTCCGCGAGGGAGGGGTCGACCACCCCGGAGATCTCCACCGTCTCCCACTCGACGGGCACCCCGTGGCAGCCGTCCGAGCCGGTCACCTCCAGGTCGTGCCGGATCCGCTCGGCGACCGCGTCGTCCCGCAGCCGCTCCAGGATCGCCCCCGGTCCGCCCTCGCTCGCCCAGCCGGGCAGCAGCGCGGCCAGGGTGGTGGCGCCCGGGGTGTAGGGGTAGGTGTCGAAGGTCAGGTCGCGGCCCGCGTCCAGCGCCTGGTCGAGCAGGGTCAGCAGTTCGCCGGAACGGCCCTTGTTCTCCGCGAAGTTGAGCGTCGCGTGGGCCAGGTGGAGGGCGCAGCCCGCGTCCTGGGCGATGCCGATCACCTCACGGTAGGCGTCCAGCGCGCCCGCGCCGTAGGACCGGTGGTGCGGGCAGTAGTAACCGCCGAACTCCGCGACCACGCGGCAGAGTTCGGTCAGCTCCTCACGGTCGGCGTACATGCCGGGCGCGTAGGTCAGCCCGGAGGACAGGCCCACCGCGCCCTCGTGCAGCCCGTCCGCCACCAGCTCCCGCATCCGGTCCAGCTCGGCGGCGGTCGGCGGGCGCTTCTCCCAGCCCATCGCCAGCATGCGCACCGAGCCCTGCGGCACCAGGTAGGCGGCGTTGAGGGCGATGCCCTCGCCGTCGAAGCCCCGGTCCAGCCGGTCCAGGTACCCGCCGACCGAACGCCAGTCGACGTCGATGTCGTCGCCCGGGCCGTTCCAGCCGGCCACCGCCTGCCGCACCTCGGCGAGGGTGCGGTCGTCGACGGGGGCGTAGGAGAGGCCGTCCTGGCCCAGGACCTCCAGGGTGACGCCCTGCGCCAGCTTGGCCGAGTGGTCGGGATCGGTGAGCAGCGCCAGGTCGCTGTGGGCGTGCATGTCCACGAACCCGGGCGCCAGGGCGAGCCCTTCGGCGTCCAGCGTCCGGGTGCCGGCGGGGCGCTGGCAGCCGGCCGCCGCGGCCTCGCGGACGACCTGCACGACGCGGCCGTCCTTCACCGCCACGTCGGCCCGGTAGGACGGCCCTCCCGAGCCGTCCACGACCTCGGCGTCCCGGACGACCAGATCGGCGAGGTGCATGGCGGCTCCAGAAGGGCTGCCGGTCGCGAGGACCGGCTGTCGGTCAGAAGAAGGTGCGGATGTAGTCCACCACCGTGCCGTCCGCCTCCACCAGGGGGATCAGCTGCCACTTGTCGAAGACGGTGCACGGGTGCGAGAGCCCCATGCCCACCCAGTCGCCGACCTCCAGGTCCGCGCCCGGGGCGGTCTCCAGCCAGGCGTGCTGGTCGGAGAGCTTGGTGACGGTGACGCCCTCCGCCGCCCGCTCGGCCCCGCCGCGGCGCACCACCTGCGCCTCGGGCATCCCCAGGTCGTAGGCGGCGTCCCGCTTGCCGGCGTTGAGGAAGGCCTGCCCTCCGGCCGGGCGGGAGACCACCTGCGCCCACAGCCGGAAGGCGGGCTCCAGGGCGCCCTCCTCGGGGATCCGGGTGAACGGCGTGACCGTCCGGTAGTGGCCGTCGTCGTGCGAGACGTAGGCGCCGGAGCGCAGCAGCTTCAGTGCGGGCAGGCTGAGGCCGGGCAGCTCGGCGAAGACCTCGGCGACCGTGTCGAACCAGGCGCTGCCGCCCGCGCTCACCACGATCTCCTCCAGGCCCGTGCCGGCGAACAGCCCCGCCCCGTCCAGCTTCGCGGCCAGCTCCACCAGCCGCACCAGCCAGGCGCGGACCCGCTCCGGCGTGGCGTCCGGGACCTCGCCCTCGTAACCGGCCACGCCCGCCAGCCGCAGCGAGGGCGCCGCCGACACCGCCTCGGCGACGGCCAGGCACTCCGCCTCGGTGCGCGCCCCGGTCCGGGCACCGTCCCCGGCGGCCAGCTCCACCACCACGTCGAGGGGCCGCCCGGCGTCCGGGCCCAGGGCGGCGCTCATCAGCTCCACCCCGCGCACCGAGTCGGCGTAGCAGACGAGGCGGAAGGAGGGGTCGGCGCGCAGCTCGGCCGCGGCCCAGCGCAGCGCCGCCGGGTCGACCAGCTCGTTGGCGAGGAAGATCCGCCGCACCCCGAAGGCCCGCGCCACCCGCACCTGGTGCGGCACGGCCAGGGTGATGCCCCAGGCGCCGTGGTCGAGCTGGTCCCGGAAGAGGCGCGGGGCCATGGTCGTCTTGCCGTGCGGGGCGAACGCCAGGCCGTGGCGCTCGGTGTACTCCTTCATCAGCCGCAGGTTGTGCCGCAGCCGCTCCGCGGAGAGGGTGAGCACCGGGGTGGTGAAGCCGCCGGTGAACAGGTTCCGCCGCTGCGCGGCCAGTTCGCCCACGGTCAGACCGTCCGCGTCCGGCGGCAGGCCCCTGAAGCGGTGGTCGATCCGCTCCTCGGCGAGACGGGCGACGGCATCCGCGGACATACGGCCTCCTGTGCGCTGGGGGGTGCGGGGCTGGTTCACTCTCCCATGATCGGAACGCCGCCCACGAGCACCCGGAGGATTCCCGCATGACCGAGAAGACCGCGCTGACCCCCGCCACCCACACCGCGCCGCCCGCGGCCTTCTCGCACGGGCTGCGCAAGGGCAACATCCTGCAGGTCGCCGGACAGGTCGGCTTCCTGCCCGCCGAGGAGGGCCGGCCGCCGACGCCGGCCGGCCCCACCCTGCGCGAGCAGACCCTGCAGACCCTCGCCAACGTCAAGGCCGTGCTCGACGAGGGCGGCGCCGGCTGGGACGACGTGATGATGCTCCGCGTCTACCTGACCGACGTGGACCACTTCGCGGAGATGAACGAGATCTGGAACGCCTACTTCGCCGAGCACCTCACCCAGCCCCCGGCCTGCCGGACCACCGTCTACGTGGGCCTGCCGCCCGGGCTGCTGATCGAGATCGACGCGCTGGCCGTCCTGGGCTGATCCGCCCGGTCCGCGGTCCCCGCCGGGCCACGCCGACGAGGCCCGGCGGGGACCTCTCCTTCGCGGGGGCCCACATGATGGCCCCCATGTTCCCCGGCGCCCGCGAAGGAGGACCGCGCTCGACGGTCCCCCGGGTCCCGGAGAGCGCGGCCGGACCCATCCTGACCCTCCGACGCGTTGACCACCCGGCGCCCGGGCGCCACTGGACAATTCCGGGTCAACGTGAGATCAAAGCGAGCATCGCCGAACGGCCGGGGGGCACACGTCATGGGACGCCGGGAGAAGCCGATCGAGCCCGGGCAGGGAAAGGCCGCCGACTTCGCGGCGGACCTCCGCGCGCTGCGGCGCCGCACCGGCAACGTGCCCTACCGCGAACTCGCCTCCCGCGTCCCCTACTCGGCCTCCAGCCTCTCCGCCGCCGCCTCGGGGCACCGGCTGCCGGCCTGGCCGGTGGTCGCCGCCTACCTCGCGGCCTGCGGCGTCGCCGGCACCGCCGAGTGGTACCGCCGCTGGCGGGACGCCGCCGGCCTGCCGCCGGAACCCGCCCCCGGACCCGCCGCGACGGCGCCGCACGCGCCCGCGCCCGACGGGGCGCCGGGCGTGCCGCCGCACGGCCACGGGGGCCCGCCCGGACCGGCGGCGGGCCCCCGGCCCCGGGTGGCCTCCGCCCCGGGATCCCACGGACCGGGAGCCCGCGCCCCGGGATCCCGCGGACCGGGAGCCCGAGCGCCGGGAGCCCGCGCGCCGGACGGGGCGGGCGCCGGGACGGGCGGCTTCGGCGAGGGCCGCGCACCACGCGGCGTGCCCGACCCGCCCACCCGGTTCGTCGGCCGCGGACGCGAGGTCGACGAGGTCTGCCGGCTGCTGGACGACCACCGGCTGCTCACCCTCACGGGCGTCGGCGGCGTCGGCAAGACGCGCCTCGCCCAGCGCGCCGCCCGCACCGCCGGGCTGCTGCTGAGGGACGGCGCCTGCTGGGTGGAGCTCGCCGAGGTCACCAGCCCGGACGTCCTGCCGTACGTCCTCGTCGAGGGCCTCGGGCTGGCGCCCGTGCCGCCGCAGTCCACCCCGGCGGACCACCTGGTCGACGCGCTGCGCGACCGCGAACTGCTGCTGGTGCTGGACAACTGCGAGCACCTGGCCGCCGCCTGCGCCCGGCTCGCGCACCGGCTGCTCGCCGGCACCACCGGCGTCCGCCTCCTCACCACCAGCCGGCTGCCGCTCGGCCTGGCCGCCGAACGCCTGTACGTGGTGCCGCCGTTGCCCGAGGACGCCGCGCTCGCCCTCCTCACCGACCGCGCCGCCCTGCTGTCCGGCGCCTGCTGGTCGGCGGACGATCTGGAACACGCCCGCGCCGTCATCCACCGTCTGGACGGCCTGCCGCTGGCCATCGAGTTCGCCGCCCGGCGGCTGCGCGCCCTCTCGCCGGGCCAGCTCCTCGACCGCCTCGACGAGCGCCTGCCCCTGCTCAGCAAGGGCGACCCGGTGGCCCCCGAACGGCACCGGTCGCTGCGCGCCATGCTCGACTGGAGCCACCAGCTCTGCACGCCCGCCCAGCAGAGGCTCTGGGCCCTGCTGTCGGTCTTCGCCGGCCCGGTGTCGCTGGAGGCCGCGCACGCCCTGTGGGAGGACACCGGGAGCCGCGCGGCCCGCGGGGGCGCCGCCGCCCGCCGGGGGCACGGGACGGACGGGCAGGAGGCCCCTGACGACCCGGAGGGCCAGGAGGACCCGGAGGACCCGGAGGACCCGGAGGACCCGGAGGACCCGGAGGAGCTGCTGGACGCCCTCGGCGGTCTGATCGACCACTCCCTGCTGCTCACCGAGCCCGGCGGCGGCGACGGCCTGCGCTACACCATGCTCGAGACGGTCCGCGAGTACGGCCGCGACCGGCTGGCCCGTGCCGGGGACCTCGACGAGGCACGCGACCGGCACCTGCGGTGGTTCCGCGACCGGGTGCGCGACGCCCACGAGCACTGGGCGGGCCCCGGGCAGCCGGAACGGCTGAACCTGCTGCGCCACAAGCTGCCCAACATCCGCCACGCGATGGAGTACGGCCTGCGCGCGGCAGCCGGACCGGGGCAGGCGCTCGCCGCCCTCGACATCGCCCGCTGCATGCAGTGGTACTGGACGGCCACCGGGACGGCCGGCGAGGGCACCGACTGGGTGCGCCGCGCCCTGGCCGCCACCGCGCCCGCCGACCACGAACCGGAGGTCCGCGCCGCCCGCACCCGGGCCATGGCGGCCTGCGCGTTCCTGTGCGTGTTCCCCGCGCGCCTGGAGGCGGCCGGGGAGTTCGCCCACGCGGCCGTCGAACGGGGCCTCGCCGAGGGCGACGCCGCCTCGGTCGGCTGGGGCGAGTTGGTCCTGGGCCTGTCCGCCGAGGTCAGTGGCCGCCCGGACTCCGCGCTCGCCCACCTGCGGGCGGGACTGGGGCACTTCGAGGCGAGCGACGACCGCTACGGCGAGCAGCAGCTGCTCAGCATCCTGGCGAGCACGCTGTGGGCGGTGGGACGGCGGGAGGAGTCGGCGGCGTACGTGCACCGCGGCATGCGCCTCGCGAGCACGCTGGGCGAGACCTGGCACCGGCCCTACCTGAGCTGGGTGCTGTCCCTGAACCGGGTCACCGAGCGGAGGCTCACCGGGCCGGACGGCGCGCTGGCGCACGCCCGCGCGGTCCTGGAGCCCCAGCGCGTCTTCGCCGACCCGCGCGCCCTCGCCCTCGGCCACGACGCCCTCGCCCACAGCGCCTGGCTGCTCGGCCGGCACGAGGACGCCGCCCGCCTGTTCGGGGCCTCGCAGGCCTGCTGGCCGCGTGAGGAGACCACGCTCGTCGCCTACCGGACGGATCCGCTGGGCACCGAGGAGTGCGTGGCGGACCTGCGGGCCGTGCTGGGCGAGGAGGGCTACGCCCGGGCCTGGGAGGAGGGGGCGGGGACGCCGCCCGAGGAGGCGCTGGAGCGGTCCATCCGTTTCGCCGCGGATGCCATGTAAGTCCCCCGCCGGCCTCACCTGTTCCTCGTAACGATGCGACGACGGGTTTTCCGCGGGGTGCCGTCGTGGACCATACTGCGGGCTGTGGAGCAGAGCATCGGTTCGAACACCAAGCCCCTGACCCCGCCCGCCGCCGTGGACCCGGCCCTCATTCCGGGGCTGACGGTGCCGGTGGCGGCCGACGGCACGCCCGAGGACCCCGCGCGCGACGCGGCGGCGGACGAGGCCGCCGTCGTGGAGGACGCCGCGCCGGAGCCGGAGGAGGCCGCGGAGAGCGGCGCCGCCGCCGACGCCGCCGAGGATGCCGCGGAGGAGGCGGCCGAGGAGCCGGCCGAGGACTCCGGGGCCGTGCCGGACGGCCCGGTCTTCGAGGCCAAGGACTTCCGCGCGCGCATGGTCGCCGACCACGCGGGCGTCCGCCTGAGCCTGGACGACCAGGAGTGCGACTTCCGCTGGGACGAGATCGGCGCCGTGGAGACGTCGACCTCGCGTTTCGGCAGGCGGTACACGGTCGTCGTCCACACCCCGGAACGGCGGTGGTACTGGATCGAGATCGATGCCAAGTCCCGCGCGGACGTCGCCCGGTGGGAGACCGAGCTGGACGCCGTCCTCGACGCCTACTTCGAGGACGCGAGCGAGGAGCCCGCGGAGCCGGCCGAAGCCGCCGGGGCCGCCGAGGCCGGGGCCGCCGGGGCCGCCGAGGCGGAGGGCGTCGCCGACGGGGACAAGAAGCAGGCCTGACCGGGGCGGGTGAAGGGTTCCGTCCTGCCGGGACCCTTGCCCGGGGGCGGTGTTGTCCGTTAGGTGATCACCATGGCTGACAACACGAGCAACACCCCACCGCGCAAATCGAGTTGGAAGTACATCGGCCCGGGCATCGTGGTCGCGGCGACCGGCGTCGGGGCGGGTGACCTGGTGGCGACCCTGGTGGCCGGCGCCAACTTCGGCTACACGCTGCTCTGGGCCGCCGTCATCGGCTGCGTGGTCAAGATCGCCCTCGCCGAGGCGGCCGGCCGGTGGCACTTGTCCACCGGCCGCACGCTGTTCGACGGCTGGGCATCCCTGGGCAGGTGGACCACCGCCTTCTTCGTCGTCTACGTCGTCATCTGGGGCTTCGTCTACGGGGCCGCCGCCATGTCGTCGAGCGGACTGCCGCTGCAGGCGCTGTTCCCCGGCGTGATGGACCTGGAGTGGTGGGCCGTCGCGACCGGTCTGGTCGGGCTGGTCTTCGTCTGGTTCAACCGGTACGCGGTGTTCGAGAAGGTCATGACCGTCCTCGTGGGTGTCATGTTCCTGGTGACCGTCTACCTGGCGATCCGCGTCGTCCCCAATCTGGGTGGTCTTCTCGCCGGCCTGCTGCCGGTGCTGCCCGACGGGCAGGACTCCATCCTCAACACCCTGGGCCTGATCGGCGGCGTCGGCGGCACCATCACGCTCGCCGCCTACGGCTACTGGGTCAACGCCAAGGGCTGGACCGACACCGGCTGGATGAAGGTCATGCGCCTGGACAACCGGGTCGCGTACATCACCACCGGCGTCTTCGTCGTCGCCATGCTCGTCGTCGGCGCCGAACTGCTGCACTCCTCGGGCGTCGCGATCGCCTCCGGCGACAAGGGGCTGATCCAGCTCGGCGACATCCTGGAGGAGGAGTACGGCACGGCCACCGCGAAGTTCTTCCTGATCGGCTTCTTCGCGACCTCCTTCACCTCCCTGATCGGCGTCTGGCACGGCGTGAGCCTGATGTTCGCCGACTTCGTCGCCCGCTACCGCAGCAAGCGGGCCGCCACCGGTGAGGAGGTCGCCGAGGGCCGCCGCGAGACGTCCTGGGCCTTCCGCGGCTACCTGCTCTGGCTGACCTTCCCGCCGATCGTGCTGCTCTTCCAGGGCCAGCCGTTCCGCCTGATCATCATCTACGGCGTCCTCGGCGCGGCCTTCATGCCGTTCCTCGCGCTCACCCTGATCTGGCTGCTCAACTCCTCGCGCACGCCCGCGGAGTGGCGCAACGGCACCCTGAGCAACGTGATGCTCGCCGTCGCCGGCCTGCTCTTCCTGGTGCTGTGCGTCAAGCAGGTGTGGGACCAGGACTGGGCCGCGTTCTTCTAGGCCCCTCGTCCGGGCCCTTCCGGGCGGCGGCCGGAGCCGAGGCCCCGGCCGCCCGGTCAGGAGGTGTGGCGCTCCGCGCGCAGCACGGTGTCGTGGACGGTGACCTCGCGTCCCTCGTGGGTCGCCGTCCTCGGCCGGGCGTCCTGGGTGCGGACGGTCCAGCCGCCGGCCGGCAGCAGGTCGCCGGCCAGCTCCTCGGCCGTGAAGAACAGGTCCGGCTCCGGGGGCCGCGGGACCACGCCGTCCGTGAGGTCGCGGGGGTGGTGGGCGATCACCACCAGGCTGCCGCCCGGGGCGACGGCCTGGGCGAGCCCCGCGAAGACCGGGCGGCGGGTGGCGGACGGCAGGTGCAGGAACGCGGTGACCACCAGGTCGTAGGCGCCCGCCTCCGGAAGCCAGTCGAGCACGTCGGCGCGCCGCCAGGTGACCCGGGCGGCCAGCTCCGGCGGCGTGTGCGCGGCGGCCCGCTCCAGGGCCACCTCCGAGACGTCGGTACCGGTGACCGTCCACCCCTGGCGCGCCAGCCAGAGGGAGTCCGCGCCCTCCCCGCACCCGGCCTCCAGCGCCCGGCCGGGCGTCAGGCCGGCCACCTCGTCCACCAGGGCGGGGTTGGGGTTGCCGCTCCACAGACGGTCGGCGGAGGAGTAGCGGTCGTCCCAGAACGCGGCGGTGTACCGCGGGTCGTCGGTCATGGGCCGCAGGCTATCCGACCGCCCTGGCGAGATCGCGCACGTCGGGGCGGCGGGAGCCTGCCATGGCGCGGGTCCCGCGGACAGACCCGCCCCCGGGGCCGGGAAGGCCGCGGGGGCGGGCCCCGCCTCCGTGGCGGGGGGACGGTGCGGAGGCGGGGCGGAGGAGCCGGGCGGCTCAGCCGAGGGCGTGGACGTGCGGGCCGACGGCGTTGGACCAGGCGTTGCCGGCGGTGGCGTCCCAGTTGGTCGACCAGGTCATCGCGCCGCGCAGGTCCGGGTAGGCCTTGGACGGCTTGAAGGAGCCGCAGTTGGTGAGCTTGGTCAGGCAGTCCAGGGCGTTGTTGACGATGGTCGGCGAGACGTAGCCGCTGCCCGCGCCCCGGGTGGAGGCGGGGACGCCGATGCCGACCTGGGAGGGCGCGAGCCCGCCCTCGAGCTGGATGCAGGCGAGCGCGGTGAGGAAGTCCACCGAGCCCTGCGAGTAGACCTTGCCGTCGCAGCCCAGCATGGAACCACTGTTGTAGTACTGCATGTTGACGACGGTCAGGATGTCCTTGACGTTGAGCGCCGTCTGGAAGTACGAGTTGGACGTCGACTGCATGTCGATGGTCTGCGGCGCCATGGTGATGATCAGGTCCGGCCCGGCCTTCGCCGACAGGGAGCGGAGCGCCTGCGTCATGTAGGTGGCGTTGAGGCCGTTCTCCAGGTCGATGTCGACGCCGTCGAAGCCGTACTCCTGCATCAGCGCGTACACCGAGTTGGCGAAGTTGGTGGCGGAGGCGGAGTCGGCCACGCGGACCGAGCCGAGCTCGCCGCCGACCGAGATGATGACCTTCTTGCCCGCCGCCTGCTTGGCCTTGACGTCGGCCTTGAACTGCGCCTCGGTGTAGCCGTTCAGGCCGGCCGAGTCGAGGGTGAAGTCGACGGTGCCCGGCGTGGCCGTGGCGTCGGCGAAGGCCACCGCGATGATGTCGTACTGGTTCTGCACCTGGGCCAGGGTCTGCACGGCCGCGCCGTTGTTGAAGTTCTGCCAGTACCCGGTGACCACGTGCTTGGGCAGGTCCCCGCCGCCGCCACCGCCGCCGGTGGCCTGGGTGGTGGCGTTCACGGTCGCCGACCTGGCGGACTCGCCGGCCGCGTTGGTGGCGGTGACCTGGAACGCGTACGCGGTGGACGCCGTCAGCCCGGTGACCGTGGCCGAGGTGCCGGTGGAGGTCGCCACCCGGGTGCCGTTGCGGTAGACGGTGTAGCCGGTGGCGCCCTGGACGGTGTTCCAGGTGAGGGAGACGGAGGAGGACGTCGTCCCGGCGACCGTCAGACCGGCCGGGGCCGCGGGCACGGCCGGCTGCTCGGGCTCGCCGCCCCCGCCGCCCCCGCCGTCGGGGCCGAGGACCGAGAAGTCGTCGACGTGGTAGGCGGCCTGGCCGTACCAGCCGTGGGTGTAGACCGTCACCGAGGTGGTGTTGGCACCCGTCGTGAAGGTGGTCCGCAGCTGCTTCCAGGACGCCGAGTCCGGGGTCCAGGTGGAGGTGTCGGTGGTGCCGGTGCCGGTCACGCCCAGGTAGGCGTAGCCGCCCTGCACCCAGGTGCTCAGCGTGTACGTGGAGTTGGGCCGCACGGCGACCACCTGGGTGCACCGGGCGTTGTCCTGCCCGGCCGGGGTGGCCTTGAGGGCGCGTGAGCCGCCGTGCACCGGGGAGGTGACGGCCGCGCCGCTGCCCGCCGAACAGGTCCAGTCGGTGAGACCCGACTCGAAGCCGCCGTTGCGCACGTTGTTCACGTCGGCCGCCGCGGCCGGGGTGACCCCCAGGGCGGTGCCGGCCAGGGCCAGAGCGGCGGTCAGGGCCGTCGCGAGTACTCGGGGTCTCGCCGGGGGAGGAGTGGTGGTGGAGCGCGTGAGCTGCATGGGGGCTCCCTGCGGATGAGGGGTGGGAGGTGCGGGGTCGCCGAGGAGGCGGGGCGGCCGGGAGGCCGCTCCTCCGACGGCGGGTTCAAGCCGGTCTAGACCAACTTGGTCCAGACCAATGCCGGTGTCAAGAGTGGTGCGTCCACGGCAACCGGCGTGCGGCGAACGCCAGTTGTCGCATATGCCGACACGGCGTGATCATCGGACAGGTCGCGGTTGAGACGATCTCGACCAATCAGGTGTCGGAGGCCGGAACCCGGGGATATCGTGCTGGTGAATGCGCTGCGCACGTGAAGACGGGGGCCGACGGGGAGGGTGGAGCGGTGCCGACTGCCATCAGCGTGTCCGGTCCCGGCCTGGTGCTCCCCTCCGACGACCGGCACACCCCGCCCGCCGTCCTCCAGCCCCGGGCCACCGTCGAGGAGACCGTCTACGAGCTCAACGCGCTCGTGGAGCAGCAGGGTTACGTCGTCGCGGTGCACCCGGCGGTGACGGACCCCGCGGTCGTCCGCCGGCTCCACACCGCCCGCTCACTGCTGGAGACCGACCGCGTCGCCATCGTGCCCGCCGACCTCCCGCCGCTCGGCGTCGCCGTACTGGTGCGCCAGCTGCGGCAGTTGAGCGTCTGCGACTTCGGGCCGGGCGTGCTCGCCTCGGCGGCGCGGCTGCTCGCGCACTACATCTACTCCGGGGCGCTGCTCAACTCCGTGGCCAAGCTGGACCACGTGCCCGTGACGCTGACCGCGCACGCCAAGTCCTGGATGCCCGGCGCCCAGTTCGCGGTCCTGGCCACGCCGCGGCCCGCGCTGGTGCGGCTGGGCGGCGAGGACCGGCTGCCGGGGCCGGAGTTCGCCACGCGCATGGTCTCCGCCACCGGCCCGGGGTTCGGCGGCGCCACCCCGCCGGACTGGGTGAGCGCGACGCTCGCGCCCGGCTGGCGGGTCCAGCACTTCTCCACGGTGCCGGCGCCGGCCGAGTCCGCGTCCTGGTGGGGGACGCCCAAGCTGGTCGAGTTCGCCGCGGGGCTGCCGGACGTCTCCGTGCTGTACCAGCTGGTGTCCTCCGTGCGGCGGGACCTCTGCCGGTGGTGCCGGCTCGAGATCATCGGTGACCGCTGCGCGTTCTGCTCCTCGCCGCTGGCCCCGCCGCCGGAGTTCCCGGCCGCCACCGCCACCTCCCACGCCACCGGTGCCGTGTCCGCCCGTGCCGCCGCCCCGGCCGGGCTCACCCGGGCGCCGGGGCCCGCCGCCGCCATAGGGCCGGGCGGCGGGCCCCGCACCGGCGCCGACGGGCTCCGCCCGATCCCCGCCCCGCGCCCGGCTGCCGCGGGCCCCGCGACCCGGCCGGGCTCGGGCACCACGGCGGCCGGGCCCGCCCCGGTGCCCGCGCAGCGGCCGGGCGCGGGTGCCGCCGCGGCCGCCGAAGCCTCCGGGGACCACGGGGCCGGCGGCGTCGCCGGGGCCGTCCGGCGTCCCGGCACGCCGGAGGGGTACGACTGGAGCGGGTCCGTGCCGGGCGGCGAGGCGCGGAGGGGGCACGACCCACGCGGGCCCGCGCCCGGTGAGGGCCGGACGGAGGGGCCGCCCGCTCCCGGAGGACCGGTACCCCCGCCCCCCGCACCCTGAGCCCGACGCGAACGACGCGAACGACGCGAACGACGCGAACGACGGGTCCGACGGGCCCGACGCGCGAACGACGGGTCCGACGGGTCCGACGGGCCCGACAGAACAGAACCGACAGAACAGAACAGAACCGCACCGCCCCCGATCCTCGAGGTGAGACAGACCGTGAACTCCCGCCAGCGCCGCGGCGTCCTGCTGCTGGTCCTCTCGGTGGCCGCCGCCCTCGCGGCGTTCGCCGGAGTGCTCGCGGTGGTCCGCGACGTGAACTCCAAGGTCGGCCCCGAGGTGACCGCCTACCGGCTGAAGGCGGACGTCGCGCCGTACCAGGAACTGGACCCCGGCCAGTTCGAGAGGATCAGCATGCCGGAGCGCTGGCTGTCCGCGACCGCCGTCACCGACCTGTCCGGGATACGCGGGAAGATCGCCGTCACCCAGCTCCGCAAGGGCTCCCTGCTCCAGTCCGACATGGTGGTCGACCGCCCCGAACTCCGGTCCGGGGAACAGGAGATCGCCATCATGATCGACGCCTCCACCGGCGTCGCCGGCAAGATCACCGCGGGCGCGCGGGTCAACATCTACGCCACCTTCGAGGGCGAGGAGAAGACCCAGGACCAGTCCCGCCTCATCGTGCAGAACGCCCGCGTCATCGACGTCGGCAAACTGACCGCCCTCCAGCCCGACGGCAGCGGCGCGAACCGCCGCGCCGCCACCGAGGCCGTGCCGATCACCTTCGCCCTCTCCGCCGCCGACGCCCAGCGCGTCGCCTATGCCGAGTCGTTCGCGGAACACGTGCGCCTCGCCCTGGTGGCCGGCGGCGACGACGGCTCCGTGCCGTCCGCCGACCGGACGTACACCCTCCAGCAGGACAAGCAGTGAGGGGCCGCCGATGACCGTCCGCATCCTCCCCGCCGTGGGAGACGTCGACTCCGCCCGCGCCCTCGCGGCGCTCCTCGACCAGCTCCCCGACGTCGTCCCCGCGCCACCCGTGCACGACTCCGCCACCCTGCTCGACGCCCTCGGCGCGGGTGCGGCCGAGTCGGTGGACGAGCTGCCCGAGGTGGTGCTGGTGCACGAGCGGATCGGCCCGGTGCCCGCGCTGGAGCTGATCCGCGAGATCGTCCTGCGTCACCCCGCCGTCGGCGTCGTCCTCATCACCGCCGACTCCTCCTCCACCACCCTCACCGCCGCCATGGACTCCGGCGCCCGCGGCATCGTCACCCTCCCGCTGAGCCCCGAGGGCCTCGCCGAACGCGTCCACGCCGCCGCCGCCTGGGCCGCCGGGATGCGCCGCCACCTCTCCGCCGGGACCGGCGGCGACCCGTACGGCCGAGGGGCGGGCGGCACCGTGGTCACCGTCACCGGGGCCAAGGGCGGCGTCGGCGCCACCGTCACCGCCGTGCAGCTCGCCCTCGCCGCCCGCGCCTCCGGCCGCACCGTCGCGCTCGTCGACCTCGACCTCCAGGCCGGCGACGTCGCCTCCTACCTCGACGTCCAGTACCGGCGTTCGATCGCCGACCTGGCCGGCATCCACGACATCAACCCGCGGGTCCTCCAGGACGCCGTCTACACCCACGACAGCGGCATCGCGCTGCTCCTCGCCCCCGCCGAGGGCGAACGCGGCGAGGAGGTCGCCGACCGCACGGCCCGCCAGATCCTCTCCGTCCTGCGCTCCCGCTACGACGTCGTCGTCCTGGACTGCGGGGCGCGGATGGACGCCGCCACCGCCGCGGCCGTGGAGTCCGCCGACCACGCGCTGCTGGTCGTCACCCCCGACGTCATCGCGGTGCGCGCCGCCAAGCGCATGGTCCGCCTCTGGGACCGCCTCCAGATCCGCAAGGCCGAGGACACCCTCACCGTCGTCAACCGGCACGCCCGCGGCTCCGAGATCAACCCGCAGCTCGTCCAGCGGGTCACCGGCACCCGCACCGCCGCCACCCACGTGCCCGCCGCGTACAAGGAACTCTCCGCCGTGGTGGACGCCGGGCGGCTCCAGGACCTCGACGCCAAGTCCTCCGTCAAACGCGCCCTGTGGACGCTGGCGGGCGAACTCGGCCTGGTCGCCGCCGCGCCCGACGACGACACCGGCGGACGGGGCCGCCGCCGCAAACCCGGCAGCGGGCTCGCCCTGCGCCGGGGCGCGGGCGACCGGGGCTCCGTGACCCTGGAGTTCGCCGGGATCTTCCCCATCCTGCTGGTCGTGATGGGGCTGCTCTGGCAGGCCGTGCTCTGGGGCTACACCTTCTCCCTGGCCGGCAACGCCGCCGACGAGGCCGCCCGCGCCGCCACCGCCGCCCACGCCGTCCACGGCGACGTGGCCGGAGCCTGTTCCGCCGCGGGCACGCGCAACCTGCCCGACGCCTGGAGCGGCGCCGACATCAGCTGCGCCCCCGACGGCGACCTGATGCGCGCCACGGTCCGCGCGGACGTCCCGCTGTTCTTCCCCGGCGTCGACGCGGGCTGGTCCGTGAACGGCACGGCGGGGGCGGCGCTCGAAGGGGGTGACCTGGGGTGACGACGACCGCGGGCCCCCGCGCGGCGGCTGAGGCCCGCTGCGCCACGGCGCGTGGGGCGGGCCCCCGCACGGCGGGGGAGGAGGCGTGCGCGCGTGCGGCGGGGCCGGGCGGGCGGCGCCGCCGGGCCCTCGGCGACCGCGGCGTGTCGTCGCTCGAGCTCGCCGGCTACCTGCCCGTCCTGATCGTCATCGCCATGGCCGCCCTGCAGCTCGGCCTCGTCGGCTACGGCGCCAACCAGGCAGGCACCGCCGCCCGCGCCGCGGCCCGCGCGGCCTCCCAGGACGGCGACGGCGCGGCCGCCGGCACCGCCGCCGTGAGCGACTGGCTCGACCCCGCCGTCAGCACCGCCCCCGGACCCGAGACCACGACCGCCCGGGTGACCGTGCACGTCCCGTCCGTGATCCCCCTCTTCGGAGACGGCTGGGACGTCGTCCGCGAGGCCACCATGCCCACCGACCGCACGGCCGCCGCCGGCTGACGGGAAAGGAGACCGCCCATGAGCCTGCGCTCCCGCCTCGCCGCCACCGGCCCCGAGGGCGCCCCGTCCGCCGCGCCCGGCCAGGACGGCGCCGCCGGCCACCGCGAGGAGAACCACCTCGTCGCCGTCTACCGGGCCAAGCTGCTCGAGGAGATCGACCTCGCCGAGATGTCCGCCCTCGGCGCCACCGAGCGCCGCACGCGCCTGGAACGCGTGCTGGGCCACATCATCAGCCGCGAGGGCCCCGTCCTCTCCTCCACCGAGCGCGCCCGCCTGATCCGCCGCGTCGTCGACGAGGCCCTCGGCCTCGGCGTCCTCGAACCGCTCCTCGCCGACCCGTCCATCACCGAGATCATGGTCAACGGACCCGACTCGATCTTCGTGGAGCGCGCCGGCCGCGTCGAACACCTCCCGCTCCGCTTCGCCTCGGCCGACCAGCTGATGCAGACCATCGAACGCATCGTCTCCACGGTCAACCGGCGCGTGGACGAGTCCAACCCCATGGTCGACGCCCGCCTCCCCACCGGCGAACGCGTCAACGTGATCATCCCGCCGCTCGCCCTGACCGGCCCCACCCTCACGATCCGCCGCTTCCCGCGCTCCTACACGCTCCCCGAGCTGATCGGCCTCGGCTCCCTCGACGAGCAGATGCTGCTCCTCCTCGCCGCGTTCGTCCGCGCCCGCTTCAACATCATCGTCAGCGGCGGCACCGGCTCCGGGAAGACCACCCTGCTCAACGCGCTCTCCGGCCTGATCCCCTCCCACGAGCGCATCATCACCATCGAGGACTCCGCCGAACTCCAGCTCCAGCAGCAGCACGTGATCCGCCTGGAGTCCCGCCCGCCCAACATCGAGGGCAAGGGCCAGGTCACCATCCGCGACCTGGTCCGCAACTCCCTGCGCATGCGCCCGGACCGGATCATCGTCGGCGAGGTCCGCGGCGGCGAGACCCTCGACATGCTCCAGGCCATGTCCACCGGCCACGACGGCTCCCTCGCCACCGTCCACGCCAACACCGCCGAGGACGCCCTGATGCGGCTCCAGACCCTCGGCTCGATGTCCGAGGTCGGCATCCCCTTCGAGGCCCTCACCGACCAGATCAACTCCGCCGTCGACGTCGTCGTCCAGCTCGCCCGGCAGGCCGACGGCACCCGCCGCGTCGTCGAGATCGCGCTGCTGGTCTCACGCGGCCGGCAGCCGTACCGCATCGCCACCGTCTCCCGGTTCGTCCCGCAGCCGATGACGCCCGACCGCGTCGTCCGCGGCCACTACCAGCACCTGCCCCTCCCGCGGGAGGCCGCCGACAAACTGTTCCTCGCCGACGAGGCCGTCCCGCCCGCCTACGGCGTCACCGACGCGCTCGACGCGCGCAACACCCGGGAGGCGCTGACGTGAACTGGTCGCTCCTCGCCCTCGGGGCCACGCTCCTCGCCTGCCTCCTCGCCGTCGGCGGCGTCCACGTCTACGCCTCCGGCCGCGCCCAGCGGCAGGCCCTGGTCGACCGGCTGGAGGCCGAGCAGGGCGCCGTCGGCCTGGTCGGCGGCCGCCCCCGCCGCTTCACCGCCGTCGACCGCCGCCTGCGCCGCACCCGCCTCGGCCGCGCGATGCAGCTCCGCCTCGCCGCCACCGGACTGGACGTCACCGTCGGCGAGTTCGCCGCGTACGCCACCGGGGCGGCCGTCGCGCTGTGGCTCATCGCCTCCACCGTCCTGGCGCCCTTCTTCGGGCCCATCGCCGCCTTCGTCGCCCTCTGGTCCGCGGGCGTCTACCTCAACTGGCAGCGGCAGCGCCGCATCGAGGCGTTCATCAACCAACTCCCCGACGTCGCCCGCCTGATCGCCAACGCCACCGCGGCCGGTCTCGCCCTGCGCACCGCCCTCGCCATGGCCGCGGAGGAGCTGGACGACCCGGCCGGCTCCGAACTCGCCCGCGTCGCCGACCAGCTCACCCTCGGCCGCACCATCGACGACGCCCTCGGCGAGCTCGCCGAGCGCCTCCCCTCCCGCGAACTGGTCGTCCTCGTCACCACCCTCGTCCTCTCCAACAAGGCCGGCGGCTCCGTCGTCTCCTCCCTCCGCAACCTCACCAAGACCCTCGAGGAACGCAAGGAGACCCGGCGCGAGGTTCGCACCATGCTCTCCGAGGTCAACGCCACCGCCCTGACCGTGCCGCTGCTCGGCATCGGCTCCCTGCTCCTGATCGACACCTCCAACGAGGGCGCGCTCGCCCGGGTGACCGGCTCCCCCGTGGGACAGGTCCTCGTCCTGATCGCCCTCGGCCTGTACGTCGTCGGCTTCCTCGCCATCCGCCGCCTCGGACGGATCGAGGTGTGACCCGATGACGACCACGCCGCTGCTGCCCCTCCTCCTCGCCACCGTCATGGGCCTGGCCGTCGCCGGGGCCCTCCTCGGCATCCGCCTGATCCGCGCCGAGGCCAAGCTCCCCGACGACCTCGCCCTCGCCCTCGAGGTCGGCGCCACCCGCGTCGGGCGCCGCGACTCCGCCGTCGACCGCCTCGGCATGCGCTTCGCCCCCACCGTCCTGCGGCTCATGGGTCCCCGCCGCGCCGACGCCAAACGCCGCCGCATCGACATGGCCGGCAACCCCGGAGGGCTGACGCTGCAGCGCTACGCCGCGCGCCGCGCCGTCTACGGCCTCTTCGGCGCGTTCATGTTCCTCGTCTTCGCGAGCGCGCGGTCCTGGCCCATGGCCCTGGTGTCGCTGGCCTTCGGCCTCCTCGCCGCCGACGCGCAGATCTGGCAGGCGGTCCGCGAACGCCGCGAGGTCATCGACCGCACGCTGCCGGACTTCCTCGACGTCCTCGCCGTCGTGGTCTCCGCGGGCCTCGCCTTCCGCCAGGCCCTGGACCGCGTCGCCGAACGGTACGAGGGGCCGTGGGCCGACGAACTCCGCATCACGCTGCGCCAGATGGACATGGGCGTCCCCCGCCGCCAGGCCTTCGACGAGCTGCGGCGCCGCAACGACAGCGAACAGGTCGCCCAGTTCGTCTCCGCGCTGCAGCAGGGGGAGGAGCTCGGCTCGCCCATCGCCGAGACCCTCATCCAGATCGCCACCGACATGCGGCGCACGGACGCCCAGAACGCGCGGCGGCGCGCCGCCAAGACGATCCCCAAGGCCACGCTCGTGACCCTGCTGTTCATGCTCCCCGCGACGCTGATCCTCATCGCCACGGGCATGTTCCTCGGCACGTCCACGGGTATCGGTTCCATCCTGGGGGGCGAATGACCACGCCCCCGCCCACAGGAACCCCCACCCCACCCACCCAACGGGAGGCCCACCATGACCCGACTCCACACCTGGACCAGGACCACGTTCACCCGCCTACGGGGGGACCGGGGGGCGAGCTTCATCGAGTACGCCGGACTCCTTATCATCGTCGCGGGGATCTTCGTGCTGATCGACGGCTTGGGTCTCGACGGGATGATCTCCAACGCCATCGGCGACGCGGTGCAGCGTGTGGTCGGCGGTGGCTGAGCCGTCTTCCTGTTGTCCGCGGCGATCGTGGACAGACACTCCCGCTCTACATCTGGCTCACCTCGATCCTGCTGTTCGCTGGTCTAGCGTTCTTCGCGTGGGCTCAGGCAGCGTCCGTGCGGAATCAGGCCCAGACCGCTGCGGACGCTGCCGCTCTCGCCGCTGCCCAAGAGACACGCGACGAGCTGATCGACGGCCTTGAGGCTGCCTTGGCGGGCGACGGGGACTGGCTCGATTGGCTGGATCCGCAGCAGGCGACGGGCAGTGGGGCGACCGCCGCAGCGCAGGAGTTGGCTGCAGAGAACGACGCGACGCTGCAAGGCGGAGCCGAACCAGTGGTCCAGAACGGATTCCTCGGCTATCGGGTTGCCGTTCGCACCAACTTCACCGCGGGGGAGTCGGTCATTCCCGGCACCGAGAGTGCCAGCGCGGAGGCGTCCGCAACCGCTGTTCTGCAACCACGCTGCCAAGTCGACGCCGATGCGCAAGAGTCCGAGATGGTTGAGCTGGATTGTGAGGGAGGGCTCGTGACCCTGGACCCGAACGACTTCGACCCGGCCGACCTGCCCGACGCCGCAGTGCTGTTCTCCGTCTACTTGGCCGATTGAAAGGATCACCAGCAACATGAACCGCAAAGTCAGGCGTGGCCTGATTGTCGTGGCCTCCAGCTGCGCCATCGCTCTGGCCGGTTGCAGCGGCTCGGATGACGGGGGTGATGAAAAGGGGAAGCCCTCGAAGAGCGCAGCCGGCGCATCGGAGGAAGCCCCGCCTGAGTCCTCTGCGCCGTCGGAGGGGGCCGTCCTGGCTACGTCCAAGGACGGCGACGTCACCGTGACAGTCACCTCCGCGAACCGTGATGCAGGGGGCTTCATCACGCTTACGGGCTCGCTCACCAACAACGGATCCAGGGCCTGGTACGCCGAGGACTGGCAGAGCGCAGAGACGGAGCTTGCCGGAAACGGTGTCTCGATGGCAGGCGCGAGTCTGGTGGATGACAAGGGCAAGAAGCGCTATCTGGTCCTGCGGGACACCAACGGCCGCTGTCTGTGCACGAAGTTCAGCCGCGTAAGCCCCGGCGAGTCAAAGGACTGGTACGCCCAGTTCCCCGCACCGCCCGAGGACACCACCGAGGTCAAGTTCCAGGTCGGCTCGATGCCGCCCGCCACCGTCGCCCTGTCAACGGGGGAGTAGCCATGCCGCCCACCCCTCGCCCCACCCCCACCGCCCTCACCACCCTCGCCGTCTTCGTCACCCTCACCCTCGCCGGCGCCCCCGCGCACGCCGACGACGGCGGGCCGAGCGAACCCCCCGGGTCGGTGAGGTCCGTCGCGCCGCCGGAGGTGGACGGCGGGGCATCCGGCCTGCGGCTGGAGCCGGGCGCCCAGCTCGCCCCCGCGAAGGTGCTGGACATCAAGTCCGTCGTCGAGGACCTCGGCGGCGAGGAACGCCGCGAGGACACCCCCGCGACCGTCACCCTCGCCCTCCAGGCGGAGGTCCTGTTCCCCAAGAACAGCTCCCGCCTGAACCCGGAGGCGAAGTCCCGCATCGCCGCGATCGCGGAGGAGATCAAGGGCCACGACGCCACCACCGTCCGCGTCTTCGGCTTCACCGACAACCTCGGCAGCTACGCGCACGGCGAGAAGCTGTCCAAGGACCGCGCCAACCAGGTCCAGCGCGAACTCGCCGCCCACCTGGGCGGGGACGTCTCCTACGAGGTCCGCGGCTACAGCGAGGACTACCCCATCGCCGACAACTCCACCGAGGAGGGACGCCGCAAGAACCGCCGCGTGGAGATCACCTTCCAGAAGGCCCCCGACCCCGACCTGGCCGCCGCCTCCACCCCCGCGGGCACCTAGGCGCCCCCGCGGCAGCCGGTGCGGGAGTCACGTGATCGTGACGTCCACGCCGGGGAGGTCGAGCAGCGCCGACGCGTTCTCGGGAAGTGTGCACCGGTCGAGCTCCAACCGCTGGAGCCGCGGTGGCAGCGGGGTCGTCCCGAGCCAGTCGGAGACGTCCGCGAAGGCGCACCTGAGGGTGCTCAGGCGGGACATCGCGGCGAGGAGGCCGCCTCCGGCCGGGATCGGGAGGCGGTCGCCGTCCTCCACCGAGGAGAGGGAGAGGAGGCCGAGTTCCGTGCAGGCGCTGAGCGGCGAGAGGTCCGACCCGGGGTCGTTCGACAGGACGTACAGGTTGCGGAGACGCGAGAACACGGAGGACCCGCCGAGGGAGGAGATGGCCTCCGCCGGCATGCCCATGTACTCGAGGTGCTGCAGACGGTCCAGCGCGTGGGCGCCCCGAAAGGATGTGGGCGACCACAGCAGGAGAGCGTCCAGGGCGGGGTAGGCGGCGAGCGGGGCGAGGTCGATCTCGCCCCGGAGCCCGACGAATCCGAGCCAGTTGAGGGCGGGACGGTCCCCGAGTTCGCGGAGGTCGTGCAACGGGAAGGTGACGTCGATGCGGCGCAGTCGGGGCAGGCGTCGAGCGGCAGTCACCTGGCCGGCGTGAGCCAGGGAAACGTGGTGGTTCTCCAGCGGCAGACCGGCGAGGACCCGGTCCACGTAACGGTGCGCCTCGAAGTACCGCCAGACGGTGATGAGCTCGCCCACCACCGCGCTCCGCGCGTCCTGCGCCGCGTATCCCTCCAACAGCCGCAGCCCCTCCTCCCCGCCGATGAGCCCCACCGTGCGCACCGTCTGCACCGCGGCCGCGTCCGACAGCCCCTCCAGGGACGTCGGCATCCTCCGCAGCAGGCTCGGGCCCACCGCGGCCAGGGCCGGCGGGTCCGTCTTGCGCCGGGGCGGCAGGAGCAGGTCCACGGCCGACTCCAGCCGGGCCGCCAACGCGTCCGACACGGTCGGCATCGTCTCCCGGCAGGCCGCCGCGAGCAGTCGCAGGGCCCGGGCGTGGCGGGGCTCCGTCTCGGCGCGGTCGAGGATGCCGTTGATCAGCTCCTCGCGCTGGCCCCGGTTGGCGTGGCCGGCGGCCATGACGATCGTCTCGCGCCACACGTCGAGGTGGGCGCGGCCGACGAGGTTGCCGATGCGGTCCTCCTCGGCGGCCTCCTCCGCCGCCAGGTACTCCTGGAACGTGCGGTGGACGAAGTCCAGACGGTCGAGGGCGGGTGCGCGCAGGAGGCCGGAGCGGTCGCGGAGGTGGTCCAGGACCTGCGTACCGTCCATCGGATCGAGGTGGCGCATGGCGCGCAGCCGCGCGTCGACGTATCCGGCGGCGCGGGCCACGTCGATCTCCGTGCGGTTGTTGTCGGAGAGGCGCCACGCGAGGTCGCGGAGCAGGATCAGCTTGTCGCCGAGGCTGAGCCTGCCGTCGACGGCGCTGGGGACGTTGCGTTCGGCGTCGCGGTCGTGGACGAGGGTGTGGAGGGCGTTGCGGTACAGCTCCATGCGGTCGCGCGGGAGCCGGCGGCCGCGGTTGAGGTGCATGGAGCAGAGCATCGCGGCGAGCAGCGGCGTGCCGGCGAGGGACTGCAGGTGGGGGCGGTCCATGAGGCTGGTGAGGAGCGACTGCTCGTACTGCGGGAGTTCCTCGACGGGGCAGGGCAGCGCCCCGCCCAGCTCGCGCACCGCCCGGTGCCACTGGCGGACGAAGGCGGCGAGGTCGGGCGGGGTCATGCGGTCCACCTGGAGGTGGGTGAAGTCCTCCTCGGCGAGCCAGTCCGCGGTGGCGGCGGCGGGGCGTGAGGTGACGACCACGTGGACCCGGTCGTACGCGGCCAGCAGCGTGCGCAGCCAGTCGCGGACGCGGCGGCGCTCGCGGTCGAGGAGTTCGTCGACGCCGTCGATGAGGAGGAGGGCGTTGCCGCTGTCGAGCTGCCGTTCGACCCAGCCGCGCGGCATGATGCCGGTGATGGGCGCGGCGACGCCGTCCAGCATCTCCTCGGGGCGGGGCAGGGCGCGCCCGCTGTACTCGCGGAGTTTGACGAAGACGGGGGTCAGGCCGTTCCAGGCGGCCAGGTCGCCGGTGAACGCGCCGCGGGCGGCGGTGACGGCCAGCCGGCGCAGCAGCGTCGTCTTGCCGCAGCCGGCCTCGCCGCGGAGCAGGACGCGGGTCGCGCCGCCGAGCGCGGTTTCCATGTGCATGCCCGCGCCGGCACCGGAGTCCTCGGCGCCCGGGTCCCACTGGCTCATGTCGGGCCGGAGCAGGGGCAGGGAGCGGCGGCGGCCACCGCCGCGGCCGTCGTCGCCGCTGGCGCGGAGGCTGACGTAGGCGACGGACAGGCGGACGCGGGAGGCTTCGGTCCGGCCGGGGGAGCTGCGGAAGAGTTCGATCTCGTCGAGCTGCGAGCTCACCAGTTCCAGGTAGCGGCGGCGGAACGCGGTGTCCTGGTCGGTGCCCTCGGGGGCGAGCAGGGAACGGTCCGGGAGCCGGCGCAGGAGCTGGGCGACCTCGCGCCCGAGGGTGGTGGTCCGCTCCAGGAGTTCGGCGGCGGCGCGCTCCTCGAAGACGGGCAGGCTGCGGACGACGTGGACGTAGTACTCGACGCACTCGGCGAAGAGGACCGCGTGGAGGCGGGACTCCGCCTCGCCGAGGCCGACCGGTGGCCGGGCGGCGGAGGTGATGCGGCGGGTGAGCTCGGCCGGTTTCGCGTCGGCGGCGAGGATGGCGTCGTCGGACAGGTCGGCGGCGGCGAGGGTGTCGCAGACGGCGTCGACGACGGCCTCGCGGGAGCTCTCCTCCAGGCGGCGGAACTCGTGGTCGAGGTAGGGCTCGAGGCGGTCGAAGACGGCGTCGGTGATCTGCTCGAACTGGTTGCGGACCTCGCGCTGGAGGCGGAGCCCGCCGACCTTCGTGCGGACCAGCTCGTCCATCGAGAGGTGCCGCTCCTGCTCGCGGCGTCTGCCGCCGAGCCACAGCCGGGCGGCGGCGGTCGCCACCGTGCTCCCCAGGCGCAGCGCCGCTGCCTCCGCGACCATGTGTCCCCCTCGTTCGCCTCACGTCACCGGCCCGGACGTGACCAGACGTAACACGCGGGGGCGGGGCCGCGGAAGGAAAGCGCGGGAATCGGCCACGGCGAAAAGAACGAGCCGCCCGCCGCCCGGGGTGCGGGGCAGGCGGGCGGCTCCAGCAGCGGCGCTCGCGGAGGCGGGCGCGGAGGTCTGCCGGACGGGGTCAGTGACCGGCGGGCATCGCGCCCTTCACGTCGCCGCCCACGGGGGCGGGCCGGCGCAGGGTGATGCCGATGAGGAGGGCGGTGACGAGGACGCCGGCGCCGACCAGGAAGGAGAGCTGCGCGCCGCCGGTGAGGGCCGCCGCGCCCTTGACGCCCTCGTCGGCCAGCGACTCGGAGCGGGCCGAGAAGAGGGCCACGAACAGGGCGGTGCCGGCGGCGCCCGCGACCTGCTGGACGGTGTTCAGGGCCGCCGAGCCGTGGGAGTACAGCGCCGGGGTGAGGCCGGCCAGGGCGGTGGTGAAGAGCGGGGTGAACATCATCGACAGGCCGAGGCAGAGCGCGATGTGGGAGAAGAGGATCAGGACCCAGGTGCTGTCCGGCTGCACGGTCGACATGCCGAGCATGGACAGGATGGTCAGGACCGAACCGGGGACGACCAGCGGGCGCGGGCCCACGCGGTCGTACCAGCCGCCCACCACCGGGCCGAGCAGGCCCATCAGGATCGCGCCGGGCAGGACGATCAGGCCGGTGGACAGGGGGTCGAGGTGCATGGCCTCCTGCAGGACCAGCGGCAGCAGGATCAGCGAGCCGAACATGCCCAGGGCGGCCACGGACATCGCGGCCAGGGACTTGGAGAAACCGGGCGCGCGGAAGGCGCGCATGTCCATCAGGGCGTCGTCCGTGCGCTGCAGGCGGACCTGGCGGAAGGCGAAGACGGTCAGCACCGCGAGGCCGCCGACGACCGGGATCGCCGGGTGGACGGGGGCGCCACCGCCCTCGCCCATGGCGGAGAGGCCGTAGACCAGGCCGCCGAAGCCGAGGGCGCTGAGCGGGAGCGAGGGCAGGTCCAGCTTCTGCCGCTTGCGCTCGGAGACGTCCTTGACCATGACCGCGCCCAGGACCAGCGCGGCCACCGAGATGGGCAGCATCACGCCGAAGACGCCGCGCCAGCCGAGGGGGCCGACGAGCGCGCCGGACATGGTGGGGCCCAGGGCGGGGGCGGCGGCGATCACCAGCGAGACGTTGCCCATGAAGCGTCCGCGCCGGGCGGGCGGGACCAGGTTCATCACGGTGGTCATCAGCAGCGGCATCATCACGGCCGTGCCGCTGGCCTGGACGGCGCGGGCGACGACCAGGACGCCGAAGGTCGGGGCCAGGGCGGCCAGGGCGGTGCCCGCCGTGAAGAGGCCCATGGCTATGAGGAAGGAGCCGCGGGTGCCGAGGCGCTGCAGCAGGAAGCCGGTCATGGGGATGACCACGGCCATCATCAGCATGAAGATGGTGGTCAGCCACTGGCCGACGCCGGCCGAGACGCCGAAGTGGTCCATGATCGGCGGCAGCGCCACGCCCATGGTGGTCTCGTTGAGGATCACCACGAACGCCGCGACGAGCAGCAGCGCGATCACCGTGAAGTGGTTGCGGGCCAGCTTGCCGTCCACGGGGGCCGCGGGGTCCACGGGGGCCGCGGGCGCCGCCGGCGGATCCGTCGTCACCGGCGGGGCGTGTTCCCCGTTGACCTCGGGCGACGGTGTGTTCGGGCGGGCGGACGCGGTGTCCATGAAACCTCCGGGCTGCTGCTGGTGACTGGGCGACCGTGTGCCGTGCTCCCGCGCGTGCAACCCGCGCGGGAGCGGGGGCATTCCTCCGCCCGCCTCCGGGTGACAGGTGTCACGCGGAGGCGGGCGGGCGGGATGGGCGGGGTGCCGGCCGACGCCCGGGTGCGGGCGAACGTCGTCGGCAGGTATCGGTCGTCCGTGCAGAAGTTTCTCAGATTGTCCGCATGGCGTCCGGTCCATTACGGGGGCAGGACGCGCGGCGCCGCGTCCGCGGCGCCGGTCGTGCGACGCCAGGGGTGTGCGGCGCCGGTGGTGCGGGGCGGGCCGCCGGCAGCCCGGAGCCGGCGGCCCCGGAGATCAGTGGCGCGTGCGGCGGCCGCCCAGACCGGCGA
The DNA here is from genome assembly GCF_040643475.1 of Streptomyces sp. NPDC047130. Lineage (NCBI taxonomy): Bacteria > Bacillati > Actinomycetota > Actinomycetes > Kitasatosporales > Streptomycetaceae > Streptomyces > Streptomyces sp. NPDC047130. The sequence continues at coordinate 426,111 of NZ_JBEYUK010000001.1, forward strand.
GGTGGAGGGCGACGGCCGCGAGGCCCAGCAGGGTGAGGTTGCCGGAGCTGAACACGGCGTTGGTGTCCAGTTCGGTGACGTTGATCAGGAAGGCGATGACGAACAGCACGGCACCGGCTATCGCGAGCATGGGCTGACTCCTTGTTCGGTTGTCTCCGTCGTCTCGGACGGGGGGCGGCGGCCTTGCGTCCCCGAGCCGTGGCCGCCGCCCGCCCGTGCTGTCCGTCTGCCCTGCTTCCGAGTGATCAGGCTCACTCCGTGTGAGGCGCGGGCCCGGGCCTCGCGCCGGGTGTCAGTTGGTGCGCGTGTTGGTCAGGTGGGCGCCTATGTAGCCGACGATGACCCGGCCGGTGATGCCCTTGGTGTCGTCGAGGAAGTAGACCCGGGGCGAGGTGCTCCCCTTGCTGTCGATCTTCAGGTGGGACTGCATCTCCGCCGTGCCCGACGCGTCCACGGCCTCCGGCACCGGGAAGATCCGCTCCTCGCCCCACCGGTTCATGGTGGTCTCCGACTCCACCAGGGCGACCTGCTTGCGCGGCCACTCGCCGCCCGACCGGGGGGAGGAGCAGTACTGGTAGAAGCCGCCCTTGAAACCGTCCTTGGCCGCCCGGGCATACGAGTTCAGCGCCCGGAGGCCCTTCCACGCCTTGGCCGCCCAGATGTGGCCGCGCTGGGCGTCGTCGAGTTCCAGCGCGCGCTGGAGGTCGGCCGTGACCAGGACGCCGTCGAGGGTGTCCAGGCGCTCCCACACGGTGCGGAAGGACTCGGGGGCGCCGGCCGGGTCCTTGACGACCGTCTCCTCGTAACGGCCCTCCTCGCAGAGCCGCTCGCGCAGGACGTACAGCTCGGACCGGGCGGCCTCCTCGCCGTCCATCGCCCGCAGGGCCGTCTCCATGTCCTCCTCGGCCCGGACGACGGCCTCGGCGTACCGGTCCTCCAGCGACGCCATGGCGCGCGCCGACAGCTCCGCGTCCTCCTGGGCCCGGCGCAGGTCCTCGCGGACCCGGTCGAGCTCGGCCCGCAGCTCCTCGTTCTCCCGGCGCAGGCGCGACGCCTCGTCGGGGCCGGGCGGGAGGAGGGCCGCGGGGGCGGCGGAGCCGCGGTCCGCGCCGGCGCGGGGGCGCGGCGCCGTCTCGTGCGGGAACAGCACCGTCCGCAGCGGCCGCGGCACCGGCGCCTCGGTGGACAGCCGCTGCACGGCCCGCACCATGCCGAACCAGGCCCGGTCCTCGGCGTCGCACATCCGCGCCGCGCTGAGGAAGCGGTGCCGTGACGCGTCCCTGCCCCAGGCCGGGTCCACGTCGGTGAGGTAGGTCCGCACCGCGCCCGGCGCCACCCCGTGGTCCTCGCCTATCGCCTCCCGGAAGGCGTCCACCGCCTCCAGGTCGGCCAGCCGGTACAGGGAGGCCGCCCCCGCGGCCTGCCGCACGATCCGCTCCAGCCGCTCCGACCAGACGCCCTCGGCGGCGGGCCGGACCGGCTGCGCCGCCACCACGACCGGCAGCCTGCGGTCCGGGTCGCAGAGCACGTCCATCAGCGTCTCCACCCCGCCGGCCTCCACGCACTGGGCGTCCGGCGTCAGCCGGGCCGAGCCGTCCTCGGGCCGCAGCGCCGCCACCAGGTCCCGGACCAGCTCGGGGCGGCCGGGTCCGAGGTGCGCGCCCGCGGCGCGGAGCCGGTCGGGGAACACCTCGAGGCCCACCGACACCGCGGCCACGTCCTCCGAGGCCAGGGCGGTGATGGTGGTGCGCCACACCGCCTCGTCCCGCTCCTCGCGCAGTTGCAGGCGTATCGCGCGTTCGGTGCCGTCGGGGAGGCAGGCCGTGTGGTTGGTCAGCACCGTGGTCGCGTCCAGGCGGTGCCGGCCGGGTTCCAGGGGAGCGGCGCCGAACCTGCTCTCCAGCCATCGGGCGCTGGTCCGGCGCACGTCCTGGAAAAGGGTGTCGGCATCGGGAACGGTCAGTACGGATCGGTGGGCGAGCGGATGGTCGCTGAGGTCCGTCACGGTCGGTACTCCCTCCACGCAGGCGGGGCCTGCCGGCCCCGCACCTCTCGCAGAGCCCCTGTCCGGCACCCTGCCGTCCACAGGAGTTCGACGCTTGTTCCGGGAACGAGCGTGAAAATGCGTGAGTTCCAGCGGTCGGCCGAACGGGTGACAACCAGGGGCTTCGCCCGAACCGGGAAGATTTCCTCCGTTCCGGCGCATGATCCGGCGGGTCCGGGCAATTAGGGGAGAACGTCGCGGCCGGGTGCGCCGAACGGGGCGTGTGCGGCCCCGTGCCGCACGACGGCGACGTCCCCTTCTGCGCCCCGGCCCCGACGACCCCCTCTCCCCCCTCGGCGGTGGACCCCCTTCAGGGCGCGGCCCGCCTTCCCGGCAACCCGGCACGGACGCCGGGTTCGCGGGGGAACGCCCCACCACACAGCCGCGGAGAACCGGCCCGGGAAGCGCATGCGCGGCAGGGCGCCAGGCCGCGCGCGGCCCACTCGATCGAGCGAACCGGATTGTGGTGGGCTGACGCCCGCCGCCTAGGGTTCGGGATCGTTGTGTTCTGGACGGCGGCACGCGTGCCGGCGCTTCTCGGTACGGAAGGGGCCTCGGGTGAGCGAGGAGAAGGTCAGTGTGCTGGAGGGCTTCAAGGCCTTCCTGATGCGGGGCAACGTCATCGACATGGCCGTCGCGGTCGTGATCGGCGCGGCGTTCACCAACATCGTGAACAAGATCGTCGAGGGCGTGATCAATCCGCTCGTCGGCGCCTTCGGCACCATGGACCTGGCGCGGTACAGCAGTTGCGTCAAGGGCGACTGCACCAAGGAGGGGCAGGGCGTCGAGATCATGTGGGGCCTGGTGCTCAGCGCCACCCTGACCTTCCTGATCACCGCCGCGGTCGTCTACTTCCTGATGGTCCTGCCGATGTCCCGCGTGCTGGCCCGTCAGGCGGCGCGGCGCAAGGCCAAGGAGGCGCAGCAGGCGCTGGCGGCGGAGCCGGTGACCGTGACCGAGCTGGAGGTCCTGCAGGAGATCCGCGACGCGCTGGTGCGCCAGCGGCCGGACGGCACGGCGGCCAACAGCACGGTGGTCTCCCCGCGCTGACGGCCCGCCTACGGCGCCGACCCGCGCCGGGGACCGCTCGGCAGCACGCCGCCTCGTCGTCACCGCCGGTACGTCCGACGCGGCGGGAACGACGCGGCGGGAACGACGGGACGGGAACGACGGGGCGGGAACGACGGGGCGGCGTCGTGCGCGGCCACCGCGGGACCGCTCGCGTCGCGGCGGGCGATTGTCCGCGTCGCGGTGCGGCTGCGACGACCGCGTCCGAAGATCGTCGCAGGATCGCCACAGGCCCTCTCCCGCCCGTCACGGGGACCGGCAGGCCTCGTTAGGGTCGCCCCGCGGCGGACCGAAGGGGGGCGCCGGGAGGGGAGACGACACCATGGCATTGCGCACGTTCCTGCGGACGCTGGGCGCCGACGCGCCCAAGGTCGAGACCGTGCTCGGCGGCGACCGGGTCCGCCCGGGGGAGGAACTGCCGTACACGGTCACCTTGCACGGCGGTGGCGCGGACGTGGAGCTCGAACGGCTCGCCGTCGAGCTGATCATCCGTCTCGAGGACAAGGAGGAGACGGAGAGCGGCTGGACCGACCCGCACGTCCTGCTGGAGAACGTCCTCGCCGGCCCCTACACCCTCGAGGCCGGTGAGGTGCGCCGGCTCGACGGAACGTTCCGCCTGCCGTGGGAGATGCCGTTCACCCACTCCCGCGGCCTGCGCGTCAAGGGCCCGCGCTGCGCGGTCCGCACCCGCCTGGAGATCGACAACGCCGTGGACCGCGGCGACTTCGACGAGGTGGAGGTGCACGCCCTGCCGGCGCAGGACGCCGTGCTGCAGGCCTTCGCCGAGCTCGGGTTCCGCATGGAGGAGGCGGAGGTGAAGGCCGGGATGCTGGGCAACCAGAAGACCCAGACGCTGCCGTTCTGGCAGGAGAACGAGCACTGGTTCCCGCCGGCCTACAACTGGGGGAGCGGCACGGAGGCCCAGCTGGAGGTCGCCGTGATCACCCCGGGCCCGGACACCGTCGAGGTCGTCACCGGCGCGGTGGAGACCCATGTCTTCACCCCCGCCCAGATCCTCGCCCCCGGCTGGACGGACTGGCTGGACCGGCACTGCCGCGGTCACTTCGCCCGCTGAACCGGCACGCCGCACGACCGGGCCCCCCGCTCCCGCGGAGCGGCCCGGTCGCGGTACTCCGGGAAAACCCGCCCCGGCCGCGGAAGCCGTCATTAAGGTCGTGCGCATGACGAGGGGGACGGCGACACCAGCCGGCCCGTTCGACGTCCTCTCCTGCCCCGCGGAACCCGGCCGTCCCCCACCCGGTGGAGCATCCGGCAGGCCCGCCGACGCCGACGCGCCGGGCGCGCCGTTCACCCTGAGGGAGACTGTGCGCATGGTGTGGTTGACGCGTGGCCTGGCGGCGGAGCTGGCGCGGTGTGCCGCGGTCTTCGAACCGGGGGACCCGGCCCGCACCGGGCGCGTCGCCTTCCGCCGCCCCGACGGCTCCCCGCCGCCGAAAGCCCCGGTGGGGGAGCGCGGCTGGGCCCGGCTGGTCGTGCGGGACGGCACGGCGGCCCCGGTCCTGCGCTCCGTCCCGGTCCTGCGGCTCACCGTCGGCGAGGCGATCCCCGTCCTCGCCCTCGCCCGGCGCGAGGCCACCACCGGCCCGTCCGCCGCCGGGCCGACCGCCACCCCCGCCCCGTCCGCCACCGCGGGCACCGGCACACCCGCCCGCACACCCGCCCGCACGTCCGGCGGCGGCGGACCGGACCGCGGCACACCTCCGGGCGGACACCCGGTCGGCGGACCCGACGGGGAGGCCGCGGACGCCCCGCACCCCGCCGCCGCCTTCTGGGGCGGAGTCCTCGCCCTCGGCCTGCAACTCCTCGCCAGGGAGCGGGCGTTGCCCGGCGTCTCGCCGGGCGGGTACGACACCTGGCGGGCCGGCCCCTTCGACGCGGAGGACGTGGAGCGGCTGCGGGAACTGGTGCGCGCCGTCCCGCCGGAGGCGGTCGCCGGGCCCGACGCGGACGTGACGGCCCTGGTGCGCGGTTTCCTGGACGCCGTCGCCGACACCCTGCCCCGCACCCCCGCCGCCCGGACCGCCACCGGACGCGCCGCCTTCGCCGCCGTCGAGCCGCAGTACGTGCCGCAACTACGGGCCTGGGCCGACGAGATCTCCTCCGGCGTCGACTCCGGGGTACGGGTCTCGCTGCGGATCGAGATCGTCGAGCAGCCCGGTCCGGGCGACGCCTCCCGCAACGCTCCCGCCACCCGCCTGGTCCCGCGCGCCCACAGCCTCGCCGACCCCACCGTCGCGATGGACGCCGACGCCCTGTTCGCCGGCGCCGACCACGCGCTGGGACCCGCCGCGCAGACGGACATGGTCCGCGCCCTGCGCCGCGCCGCCGACGTGTGGCCGCCGCTGGAGCGCCTGCTGCCGGTGCCCCGCGCCCTCGACCTCACCCCCCGCGAACTGCGCGAGCTGCTGGGCCCGGTCGGTGACCGGCTGGCGGCGCACGGCGTCGAGGTCGTCCGCCCGGCGGGCGCGCAGGCCGGCGCCCTCACCGCCCGCGCGGTGGCCGGCCCCGTGCCCGGCGGCGCCGGGGACGCCGGGCCCTTCTTCGGCCGCCCGGGCACGGCCGGGGCCGGGGAGGAGAACAAGGACGGGGAGGGTCAGGAGGCCCAGGAAGCCCGGCAGGCCCTTGAGGCCCGGCAGGCCGGCCCCGTCCACCTGAGCTGGCAGCTCTGCCTGGACGACGACCCGCTCACCGAGGAGGAGGCGGCCGAGGTCACCGCCGTGGTGGAGGCGGGGGGCTCCGCCGTCCGGCTGCGCGGCCGGTGGGTGCTGATCGGCGACGCCCCCGCCCGCACCGTCCGCGACCGGGGCGGCCTGCGCCCCCTGACCGCCGTCGAGGCGCTGGCCGCCGCGCTCACCGGCGGCACCGAGGTGCACGGCGCCGAGGTGCCCGTGCTGCCCGACGACCGGCTGGTGGAGATCGCCCGCCGCCTCACCGCACCCGGCCGGGGCGACGACACGGACCTCCTCGACCCCCCGGCCGCGCTCGACGCCACCCTGCGCGACTACCAGCTCCGCGGCCTGACCTGGCTGCACCGGCTCACCTCGCTCGGACTCGGCGGCTGCCTCGCCGACGACATGGGCCTCGGCAAGACCGTGCAGCTCATCGCCCTCCACCTGCTGCGCCGCGAGCGAGGCGAGGCCACCGGCGGACCCACCCTGGTGGTCTGCCCCGCCTCCCTGCTCGGCAACTGGGAGCGGGAGGTGAAGCGTTTCGCCCCGGGCGTCCCGGTCCGCCGCCACCACGGCCCCGGCCGCACCCTGGAGGGCGTCGAGGACGGTTTCGTCCTCACCACCTACGGCACCATGCGCCTGGACGCGCCGCGCCTGGCCGAGGTGGGCTGGGACCTGGTCGTCGCCGACGAGGCCCAGCACGTCAAGAACGCGTACTCCTCCACGGCGAAGGCGCTGCGCCGCATCGGCCAGGACGCCGTCCGGATCGCCCTCACCGGCACCCCGGTCGAGAACAACCTCTCCGAACTCTGGGCGATCCTCGACTGGACCACCCCCGGCCTGCTGGGCGGCCACGCCCGCTTCCGCCGCCGCTGGATCGCCCGCATCGACGCCGAACGCGCCGGAACCGCCCCGCCGGCCGGCGCCGGCGCGGGCGAGCTGCCCGCCGCCGAGCAACTGGCGGCGCTGGTCAGCCCGTTCCTCCTGCGGCGCCGCAAGAGCGACCCCGGCATCGCCCCCGAGCTGCCGCCCAAGACCGAGACCGACCGCCCCGTTCCGCTCACCGCCGAGCAGGCCGCGCTCTACCGCGCCCAGGTTGACCGGGCCATGGCCCGGATCCGCGCCGCGGGTGAACCGGAGCGCGGCGAAGGGGCGTTCGCCCGCGCCGGAATGGTGCTGCGGCTGCTCACCTCGCTCAAGCAGATCTGCAACCACCCCGCGCAGTTCCTCAAGGAGGACCCGGACGCGGCCCGGCTGGCGGGCAGGTCGGGCAAGCTGGAGCTGCTGGACGAACTGCTCGGCACGATCATCGCCGAGGACGGCGCGGCCCTGGTCTTCACCCAGTACGTCACCATGGCCCGGCTCCTGGAACGCCACCTCACCGCGCGCGGGATCCCCGCGCTGCTCCTCCACGGCGGCACACCGGTCGCCGAACGGGAGCGGCTGGTACGGCGGTTCCAGGACGGCGAGGCCCCGGTCTTCCTGCTCTCCCTCAAGGCGGCCGGCACCGGACTCAACCTCACCCGCGCCGAGCACGTCGTCCACTACGACCGCTGGTGGAACCCGGCCGTCGAGGCGCAGGCCACCGACCGCGCCCACCGCATCGGCCAGACCCGGCCGGTCCAGGTGCACCGCATGATCGTGGAGGGCACGGTCGAGGACCGCATCGCCGCCCTGCTGGAGGCCAAGAAGGAACTCGCCGACGCCGTCCTCGGCTCCGGGGAGCAGGTGCTCGCCCGGCTGTCCGACGACGAACTCGCCGACCTGGTCGCGCTGAGGAGCACCGCATGAGCCACCCGGCAGAACCGCCGTCCGGGACACCGGGCGCCCGGACCCTCCCCGCCTTCCCCGCCCGGCGCGGCGGACCCGTCCGGGGCCGCACCGTCTGGGCGCGGGCCTGGTCGGCCGCCGTGGAGGAGATCTGGCCGGAGCCCGAACCGCTCAAGCGGGGCCGCGCCTTCGCCCGCACCGGACGCCTCGGAGCCGTCACCGTCGCCCCCGGCCGGGTCCGTGCCGTCAGCTACACCGGCGCCGCCGCGTACCCGACCGAACTCACCGTGCCCGTCCTCGACGAAGCCGACTGGGAGCGGCTGCTCGAAGTGGCGGCGGCGCGGCCCCGGTTGACCGCGGCGCTGCTGGAGGAGGAACTGCCCGCGGAGTTCGCCGAGGCGGCGGAGGAGGCCGGTGCGCCGCTGCTGCCCGGCCACGGCGACCTCGCGACGCACTGCGGCTGCGACGCGCCGGAGCACCCGTGCCCGCACGCGACGGGGCTGGCCGTCCAGACGGCGTGGCTGCTGGACCAGGACCCCTGGCTGCTGCCGCTGCTGCTCGGGCGGACCCGCGAGGCGGTGGTGGACGACCTCAAGGCCGAGCTGCTGCTCCGGGCGATGACGGAGGTCACGGCCCACGGCGACGACCGCGCCTGGGAGCCGGGTGAGTCGGAGGAGCCGGAGGACCAGGCGGAGCCGTCGCAGCCGTCGGACGCCGAAGACGACGCGCACGACGGGGACGGCACGCACGGCGCGGGCGGCACGCACGGCGCGGACCACACGGAGCCCACGGAGCAAACGGAGCCCTGGGACGCCGGGGAGCCGGGCGGAACCGAGGAGGACGAGGAGGAGCACGACGACCCCTTCGCCGCCGGCCCGCCCGAGCCCGACGCCCGGGCCCCCCGCGGCAGCCGGGCCCTGTACACCCGCGAACGGCTGCCGCTGCCGGACCTCCCCCCGCTCCCGCCGCCCCCCGCCGACATGGAAGATCCGCCCGCCACCGGCATCGAGGCCGACCCGCTGGACCGCCTGGTCGCCGACGCGGCGGTCCGCGCGCGGGAACTCCTGGCCCATCTGCACGGAGCCGGGGACGCCGAGCCGCCGCCCCCGTGGGACGACTGGCAGGACACCGTCCGGCTCGCCGCCACCCACCCGGACCCGCGGGCCCGGGAACGGCTGCGGCAGGCCGTGGCCGACCGGGCGGCGCGCCGAGGCCTCGGCCTGGACCCCGACCTGCTGGCCGAGGCGTGGCGCACGGGCGGCGCGGCGGGCCTGGAGGTGCTGGAACGCCCCTGGACGCCCGGCCGGCGGGAGACCGCGCGGGCCAGGACGGCGCTGGCCGAGGCGTGGTCGCCGGACGAGGAACCGGCGCTCACCGTGGAGGACAACCGCTTCACCTTCGGGGCACAGGGGCCGCAACTGCGCCTGGGACGCGACGGGCGGTGGTACGGATACCTGCGACAGGGCGGGGCGTGGTGGCCCACCGGTGAGCCGGACCCGGACCCCGCCGCGGTGACCGCCGACCTGCTGGCGGCGAGCGAAAGGCGTCCGTGAGGTCATGAGGAACGTGGTCCTGAACATGTCCGTGTCGCTCGACGGCTACATGGAGGCGCCGGGCCGGGACATCTCCTGGCACCTGGTCGACGAGGAGGTGCACCGGCAGGTCAACGCCTACCTCGCCCCCGCCGGAGGCTTCCTCTGCGGCCGCCACAACTACCGGCTGATGGAGGGCTACTGGCCGCACGCCGACCAGGACCCGGACAGCGACGCGGTGACCCGCGAGTTCGCCGCCCTCTGGCGGGACACCCCCAAGGTCGTCTACTCGCGCACCCTGGACGAGGTCGGCCCGAACGCCACCCTGGTCCGCGAGGTCGTCCCCGAGGAGGTGCGCGCCCTCAAGGAGCAGCCCGGCGGACCGCTCTTCGTCGGCGGCGCCGTGCTCGCCGAGTCGTTCCTCCGGCACGGGCTGGTCGACGAGTTCCACCTCTACGTCAACCCGGTGCTCGTCGGCGGGGGCCGCCGGCTCTTCCCCGAGCTGGACTCCCTCCGCACCGGCCTCACCCTCGTCGACACCCGCACCTTCTCCAACGGCGTCGTCCTCCTCCACCACCGCAAGGACTGACCACGGGCCGGGCGGCCGGTGCGGCCAGGGCGGCCCGGGTGGCCGGTGCGGCCGAGCCGGCCAACGCGGCCGAGCCGGCCAACGCGGCCGAGCCGGCCAACGCGGCCAGGGCGGCCCGGTGGAACCGCACCGCTCCCGCACGCGTCCTGCCCCCACATGGCCCGCATCCCGATACGGCGGCACGCCCCCGCCGCGCTCGCCCTGCTGGTGTTCGCCCTGCTCACGGGGCACGCGCTGGTACCCAACGCCGGTCCCCGACTCGGCAGCCTGCTCGAGACCTTCCTGCCCTGGCTGGGACCGGCCGTCCCGCCGCTGCTGCTCCTGGTCCTGCTCCGCCGCCGCACCGCGGCCGCCGTGACCGCGGTACTGCTCCCCGCCGTGGCCTGGGCGTGGCTCTTCGGCCCGCACCTGCTCCCGTGGCGGGAGAGCGGCCAGGACCTCGTCGTCGTCCAGCACAACATGAGCGACGAGAACCCCGACCCGGCCGCCACGGCCCGCGCCCTCGCCACGTCCGAGCCCCGGCCCGACCTGATCGCCCTGCAGGAGGTCACCCCGGCGGCACTGCCCGCGCTCCGGACCGCCCTGGCCGCGGACCACCCGCACCACGCCGTCCACGGCACGGTCGCCCTGTTCTCCCGCCACGCGCTCACCGACGTCCGCCCGGTCGACATCCGCCCCTCCGGCGTCGACCCGTCCTGGCAGCGGGCCCTGCGCGCCACCGTGCGGCTCCCGGCACACGGCGGGATCGCCGTGCACGTCGCCCACCTCCCGTCCGTCCGGGTCTCCCCGACCGCCGGCCTGACCTCCGCCCGCCGCGACGAGAGCGCCCGCCTGCTCGCCGCCGCCCTCGACGCGGAGCGCTCCCCGCGCGTCCTCCTCCTCGGCGACCTCAACGCCACCCTCGACGACCGCGGCCTCGACCCCCTCACCTCCCGCCTCCCCGCCCCCGTCCACGGGCTCTCCTTCACCTGGCCCGCCGACCTCCCCGTCGCCCGCATCGACCAGGTCCTCGCCCGCGGCGCCCGGGGCATCGCCGTCGAGCCCCTGCCCCCCACCGCGAGCGACCACCTCCCGCTCCGGGCGCGGATCCGGCTCTGACACGCGGAACACGTCAGCCCCGGCGTGTCGGGCATCCCCCGGACGGGGGATGTGGGACGCGTGGGGCCTGATGGGACGGTGGTCTGGGAATCAACGGGTGGGGGGAGGGTGAAGCCTTAGAATGAAATGTGATGTCGGCCTCAGGGATGGACAATCAGCCTTCCACTGCCAAGCGGAGAGGAGGAAATGCGCGTTTTGCGCTACGCGCCGCGTCGTCGTGCGACTTCGGAGAGTAGTTGTTTGCCGCCAATGTACGCGCCATCCCTTACGAAGGGTTATGGTGGAACTCCCCCCCTCGGGCCGGTCCGTCTCCCCCCCACGGACCGGCCCGTTTTTCTTTGCCCCGGCCGTCCGGTGCGCGCAGGGCCTCGGGCCCCAGGGGGCGGGCCGGGGCGGTGCATGACAGGGGTACGCTTCCCGGGGGATCCCGCACGGAGGGGCTGACATTCACGTGAAGCTGCGCGACAACCTTCGCCGCCTGCTTGTCAGGGTCTACGCACGCCGCGTCGAGGGCCACCTCGACCACGACCAGGTGCCCAAGCACATCGGCGTGATCATGGACGGCAACCGGCGCTGGGCGAAGGCGGCCGGCGGCACCACCGTCGAGGGTCACCAGGCCGGCGCGGAGAAGATCGAGGAGTTCCTCGGCTGGTGCGCCGAGACCGACGTCGAGGTCGTCACCCTCTGGCTGCTCTCCACGGACAACTTCGACCGTCCGCAGGAGGAACTCGTCCCGCTGCTCGGCATCATCGAGGGCGTGGTGACCTCGCTGGCCGCGGACGGGCGCTGGCGCATCCACCACGTCGGCACCACGGACCTGCTGCCGGACGGGATGCGGCGCACGCTCAAGGAGGCCGAGGAGGCCACCGCGGGCAACCAGGGGATACTCGTCAACGTTGCCATCGGCTACGGCGGGCGGCAGGAGATCGTCGACGCGGTGCGGTCGGTGCTCCAGGACGCCTCCGCGCGCGGCGTGACCCTGGACCAGGTCGCCGAGACCCTGGACGTCGAGCTGATCGGGCGTCACCTCTACACCGGGGACCAGCCGGACCCCGACCTGGTGATCCGCACCAGCGGGGAGCAGCGGCTGTCCGGCTTCATGCTCTGGCAGACGGCCCACTCGGAGTACTACTTCTGCGAGGTCTTCTGGCCCGCCTTCCGCAAGGTCGACTTCCTCCGCGCGCTGCGGGACTACGCCGCCCGCCACCGCCGCTTCGGCGGCTGACGACCACCGCGGGACCGCCGCGGAGCCGCCGCCGGGTCACCGCGGGGACCGCCGCAGGACCACCGCGGGACCGCCGCGCGACCCCCGTGCGGACCCGCGTACGCCGGGCGCACCAACCTCCCTGACGGGCCGGATTCCTCAACTCCCCTGTACCAAGCGCGAGTTGCCGTACCCGTCGTGGCGTGCGCGGGAGCAGTCGTACGACGAGGCGCGGCGACGGCATGGTGAGGGTCGCGGACGGGCATAACCCCAGCAGGTCGACGCCCGAACCCCGGGCGTCACACCTCAGCGGGCGGCACAGGGGCCGTCCGTCCGGGAGGCCCTTTGCACCAGCCCGAGCGTGCCGCAGCGGCGGTCACGGACGAAGCGGGGGGCCGGCTCTCGGCCCGCGCAACGGCGCCCGAGACCGGCCCGAGACCCGTCGTCGCTCCCCGACCTTCCCCGAGGGGGTACGTCCTTCCGTGGTGACCAGCGCACAGCGCCACAAGCCCGACCGGCGCACCTACGTTCTCGACACCAGCGTCCTGCTGGCCGATCCCAACGCCGTCCACCGCTTCGACGAGCACGAAGTGGTGCTCCCCGTCGTGGTGGTGACGGAGCTGGAGGCCAAGCGGCACCATCCCGAGCTGGGCTACTTCGCACGGCAGGCGCTCCGCCTGCTCGACGACCAGCGGGTGCGGCACGGGCGGCTGGACGCGCCCATCCCGATCGGAGACCTGGGCGGGACCCTCAGGGTCGAGCTCAACCACTCGGACCCCAGCGTGCTGCCGTCCGGCTACCGGCTGGGCGACAACGACTCCCGCATCCTCGCCGTCGCCCGCAACCTCCAGGCCGAGGGGCACGACGTCACCGTCGTCTCGAAGGACCTCCCGCTCAGGATCAAGGCGTCGTCGGTGGGGCTCCTCGCCGAGGAGTACCGCGCCGAGCTTGCCATCACGGACTCCTCCGGGTGGACCGGAATGTCCGAACTCACCCTTTCGGCGGAGCAGGTGGACCTGCTCTTCGAGGAGGGCGTGGTCCACGTCCCCGAGGCGAACGACCTGCCGGTGCACACCGGGCTGCGGATCAGCTCGGAGCGCGGCAAGGCGCTCGGCCGGGTCACCGCCGACGGTGACGTCCGCCTGGTGCGCGGGGACCGCGAGGCGTTCGGCGTGAAGGGGCGCAGCGCCGAACAGCGGGTCGCCCTGGACCTGCTGCTCGACCCGGACATCGGCATCGTCTCGCTGGGCGGCCGGGCCGGCACCGGCAAGTCCGCGCTGGCGCTCTGCGCCGGCCTGGAGGCGGTGATGGAGCGGCGCCAGCACAAGAAGATCATGGTGTTCCGGCCCCTGTACGCGGTGGGCGGCCAGGACCTCGGCTACCTGCCGGGGTCCGAGAGCGAGAAGATGAACCCCTGGGCGCAGGCGGTCTTCGACACGCTCTCCGCGGTCACCGGTCGCGAGGTCATCGAGGAGGTCACCTCCCGCGGGATGCTGGAGGTCCTGCCGCTGACCCACATCCGCGGCCGCTCGCTGCACGACGCGTTCGTGATCGTCGACGAGGCGCAGTCCCTGGAGCGCAACGTGCTCCTGACCGTGCTCTCCCGGATCGGCGCCAACTCGCGGGTCGTGCTGACCCATGACGTCGCCCAGCGCGACAACCTGCGGGTGGGGCGGTACGACGGCGTGGTCGCCGTGGTGGAGCGGCTCAAGGGCCACCCGCTCTTCGCCCATGTCACCCTCAACCGGTCCGAACGGTCCCAGATCGCCGCGCTGGTCACGGAGATGCTCGAGGAGAGCGCCATGTGACGCCCCGGAAGGCGGGACGCTCGGAAAGCCTGACGGTCATCGGATCGTCCGACAACCTCCGGCCAACTCGCCCCCACCGCAGGGAACTCGGACGCCGCCCGGCAAAGGCAGGAGAGCCTAGCCGGGCGGCGTTCGCACGTCCTCCGGATCGGTGAAATTCGCCTGCGCGGGGGCCATGTGAGCTTTCACACGGCACTGGGAATTGCCTTGCGGTGTCCGGTTGCGGCAGAGTCTCACTCCTGTCAGGCCCCGCATACGGCTCATCGGTACCCCCAGCGGTCCCGCCCCCCATGAGTTTCAAGGCCAACTGCATAGCGCAGCCGTATGCCGCCCGAGCTACACGTGGCTCTCCCGCACCGGGAGTCGCCCACCGGGTCCGCGCCTCCGTGACCCCGTTGTTGGGAGGCCAGCGCCAGGGGCACGAACGCGTCCGCCAGGGTCACCGATGCGGGCGATGCTGGAAGGAAATCGTGTGAGCCGGATCTCGGTCCGGGGATTCGCGGTGGCTTCGGCCACTGCGGTCACCGCTGTCGGCAGTGTGGTCGGCGTCGCGACGGGCAGCACCGCCCAGCCCAACGACACCCAGGCTGCCACCGAGGGCACCACGCTGCTCCTCGCGGACATCCCGGCCGGCCAGCAGGCCGACGTCCAGGTCGCGCACCTGGAGGCCCAGGCCGACGCACAGGCGATCGCCGCCGACTACGAGGCCCGCAAGGACGCCGAGGCGGAGGCCCGCAAGGCCGCCGCCCAGCAGGCCGTGGCCAAGAAGGCCGCCGCCGAGCGCGAGGCCGAGAAGAAGAAGGCCGACCGCGCCGCCCGCGAGGCCACCACCACGACCTTCGCCGCGCAGTCCTCCTACACGGTCGCGCAGATCCAGGCGATGGCGCGTTCCATGGTCGCCGCCGACCAGTGGCAGTGCTTCAGCAACATCGTCGACCACGAGTCGGACTGGAACTACAAGGCCGTCAACCCGTCCTCGGGCGCCTACGGTCTCTTCCAGGCCCTTCCGGCCGGCAAGATGGCGTCCGCCGGCGCCGACTGGCAGACCAACCCGGCCACCCAGATCAAGTGGGGCCTCAACTACATGGAGTCCCGCTACGGCAGCCCCTGCGGCGCCTGGGACTTCTGGCAGGCCAACCACTGGTACTGACCAGGTCCGTACCACCGTGACCCGGGGTTCGCCCCGGGGACACCCCGCGTTCGTGTGGCAGCCCCTCACCGTCCTACGGTGAGGGGCTGCCGCCATGTACGGTCGTCCGGTACGTGAACGACACGCCCGGAGTGACGGGGTGAGACGGGGGCAGAGGACGACCATGGCGCGACTTCCTGACTGGGCGGGCCGGCTCGGCGCCGGACTCAACGCCGCGGGCAAGCGGTGGGAGGAACGGCGGGCCGAGGCGCGCCACGAGGAGGGGAACGACTCCGACCACGAGCCGATCCTCGTCCAGCAGGTGGTGGTGCGCCCCGACCCCGCACAGGTGGTGCCGTGGGGCCTGCGGGTGGCCGCGGAGGCCGGCTGGCGGCTGCTGGTGCTGGCCGGCACGGTCTGGGTGCTGATGAGAGTCATCAGCTCGGTCCGGCTGATCGTGCTCTCCTTCGCGGGCGCCCTCCTGGTGACCGCGCTGCTCCAGCCGCTCGCCGCCCGCCTGCACCGCAGGGGACTGCCGCGCGGCGCCGCCACGGCCCTCACCGCGGTGCTCGGCTTCGCCGTGCTGGGCCTGCTGGGCTGGTTCGTGACCTGGCAGATCATGGAGAACGTCGAGAACCTGTCGCGCCAGGTGCAGGGCGGCATCGACGACCTGCGGCGCTGGCTCCTCAACTCCCCGCTCCATGTGACGGAGAGCCAGATCAACGGCATCGCCGAGAACCTGCGCGAGGCGGTCGGCTCCAACACCGAGTCCATCACCTCGGCGGGCCTCACCGGCGTCACGGTGGTCGTCGAGGCGCTGACCATGCTGCTGCTGATGATCTTCTGCACGCTGTTCCTGCTGCACGACGGCAAGAAGATCTGGCGGTGGACCCTGAAGCTGGTCCCGATGGCGGCCCGCCCCGGCGTCGCGGGCGCCGGTCCGATGGCCTGGCGGACGCTCACCTCCTACGTGCGGGGCACGGTGGTGGTGGCGCTCATCGACGCCGTCTTCATCGGCCTCGGCATCTACTTCCTGGACGTGCCGATGGCCGTGCCGCTGGCCGTCGTCATCTTCCTGTTCTCCTTCATCCCGCTCGTCGGCGCGTTCGTCTCCGGCGCGCTGGCGGTGCTGGTCGCGCTGGTCACCCAGGGCGTGTTCGTGGCGGTGATGACGCTGGTGGTGGTGCTCGCGGTCCAGCAGATCGAGGGCCACATCCTGCAGCCGTTCATCCTCGGACGGGCCGTGCGGGTGCATCCGCTGGCGGTGGTGCTCTCCGTCTCGGCGGGCGGCATGATCGCGGGCATCGGCGGCGCGGTGGTGGCCGTCCCGCTGGTCGCCGTCATCAACACGGTGGTCACCTACCTGCACCGGCACGCGCACCGGGCGAGCGTGCCGCCGGGCGGGGCCACGGCGGTCTGACGCCGGGGCGGGCCGGGCCGGTCCGGCGCGAAGGGAGGGGCGGACGCCGTGCGGCGCCCGCCCCTCCCTTCGGTTCCCGGGGAATCAGGAGGAGGCCAGGACGGCCTCCGCGTCGAGGGTGACGGCCACCGCCTGGAGGACGGCGGCGATCTTGGTCGCCTCCTGCACCACCTCGCGGGAGACGCCCGCCTCCCGCAGCTTGTGCTCGTGCGCGTCCAGGCAGGCGCCGCAGGCGTTCACCGCGGAGACCGCGAACGCCCACAGCTCGAAGTCCGCCCGCTCCACGCCCGGGTCGCCGAGCACGTTCATCCGCAGCCCGGCGCGCAGCGACCCGTACTCGGGGTCGGAGAGCAGGTGGCGGGTCCGGTAGAAGACGTTGTTCATCGCCATGACGGCCGCCGCCGTCTTCGCCGCGCGGTACGCCTCCGGCTTCAGGTTCTCCCGGGCCTCCGGCTCCAGCTCCCGCAGGACCAAGGGGGACCGGCTGGCGATGGCGCAGGCCAGCACCGTCCCCCACAGCGCCTGCGAGGGCAGCAGGGAGTTCCCGATCACGGTGCCCAGGTTGAGCCGGAGGTCCTTGGCGTAGTCCGGTATGGCCGACTTCAGTTCCGCGAGCGCCATCGGTCACCCACCCGCCAGCAGGGTGGCCGCGTCCAGGGTGGCGTCGCCCTTGTTCCAGTTGCACGGGCAGAGCTCGTCGGTCTGCAGGGCGTCGAGCACCCGCAGCACCTCCTGCGGGTTCCGGCCCACCGACCCGGCCGTCACCATGGTGAACTGGATGTCGTTGTTGGGGTCGACGACGAAGACCGCCCGCTGGGCGTAGCCGTCCTCGTCCTCGATGCCGAGCGCCCGCATCAGCTCGTGCCGGGGGTCGGCCAGCAGCGGGAACGGCAGCTCGCGCAGGTCCGGGTGGTCCTTGCGCCAGGCGTGGTGGACGAACTCCGAGTCGCCGGAGAAGCCGAGGACCACGGCGTCACGGTCGGTGAACTCGTCGTTCAGCCGGGCGAAGGCGGCGATCTCGGTGGGGCAGACGAAGGTGAAGTCCTTCGGGTAGGAGAAGACGACCTTCCACTGGCCCTCGTGGGTCTTGTGGTCGATCCGCTGGAACTCCCTGCCCTTCTCCAGCGAGACGCAGGCGGTGAGTTCGAATTCCGGGAACTTGTCACCGACAGTGAGCACGGGCTCTCCCTTGCAGGGGGGTGGACGTTCCCCGTGATCGTGGCACAGAGGGGGGTGTTTCCGGAAATACGCCAACTCGTGGCTTTCGGGGCGGGGGAGGGGTGCGGGGGCGGTGCGGCGGTACCGGCCCCCGATCGGTCACCCGCGTGTCCCGCGAGGGGGGTTGGGCCCCGGGACCGGTCGTCGTCCGTCAGCCGGCGACAGTTTCGCTCACCCGCGGCCGGTAGGCGCCGGACCGCTGCGGGACCTCGCCCCCTGAGGGCGACGTGCCGGGCAGGTGTGCGAGGGCGGGGAGTTCACCGGCGCCCGGGTGGGCCCCGAGGGGGCCGGGAGCGCGGTCACTCCCCGCGCGGCCGGCCCCGTCGGGGCATCGGGCCGGCGCCCTTCGGCAGCCGGCCCGCCTCGCCCAGCGCGCGGCGCAGCAGGAACTCGATCTGCGCGTTGGTGGAGCGCAGTTCCTCCCCCGCCCACCGCGCGAGCGCGTCGTGCACCAGCGGGTCCAGCCGCAGCAGGACCTGCTTGCGCTCCGCGGTGCGCCGACGCCGCGCGGGGGGTTCCGCGTCGGGCGCCGGCGCGGGGTTCTCGTCGTCCTCGCTCACTGGTACAGCGTTCCCGTGTTGAGCACCGGCTGCACCGAGCCGTGTCCGCAGAGGACCACCATCAGGTTGGAGACCATGGCGGCCTTGCGCTCCTCGTCCAGTTCCACGATGTCCTGCTCGGCGATCCGCTCGAGCGCCGACTCGACCATGCCGACCGCCCCGTCGACGATCTGCCGCCGGGCGGCGACCACCGCGCCGGCCTGCTGGCGCTGGAGCATCGCGGAGGCGATCTCCGGGGCGTAGGCGAGGTGGGTGAAGCGGGACTCGATGATCTGGACGCCCGCCGCCTCGACCCGCGCGTGCAGTTCCACGGCCAGCTTCTCGGTGATCTCCTCGGCGTTGCCGCGCAGCGACAGCTCGTCCTCGCCGTGCGCGTCGTACGGGTACTCGATCGCGATGTGCCGGACGGCCGCCTCGGTCTGGGTGGAGACGAACTCCAGGAAGTCGTCGACCTCGAACTTGGCCTGCGCGGTGTCCTCCACCCGCCAGACGACCACGGCGGCGAGCTCGATCGGGTTGCCGTAGGCGTCGTTGACCTTGAGGATCGCGGTCTCGTGGTTGCGGACCCGGGTGGAGATGCGGGAGCGGGTGGTGAGCGGGTTCACCCAGCGCAGGCCGTCCTCGCGGACCGTGCCCCGGTAGCGGCCGAAGAGCTGGACCACGCGGGCCTCGCCGGGCGCGACCATGTTCAGCCCCGCCATCGCGGCCAGCGAGAGCAGCGCCAGCAGCACCGCGCCCACGATCAGGGCGGCCGCGGCCCCGCCGGAGGTCCGGGTGGCGCCCAGGTAACCGAGGCCGACCGCGAGCAGCACGCCGAGCAGCCCGAGCAGCAGCGCCAGGCCGCCGCCGACGGAGCGGGCCGGGAACTCCCGCACGCTCGGACGCGGCATCTCCGGCACGTCGGCCGCGCCTGCCGGGGAGGAGGGCGGAGCGGGAGGGGTGGACGGGCTGGAAGGAGTGGACACAGGAGGCCCCCGTTTCGTGTGGCGATGAGGCCGAACCTTAGCTTCGGCCTAGCTAAGTGATATCACTTTTTTGGCGTGACGTAACCCCCGCGGCGCGTAACCGGGCAACCCTTCGACCTCGTGGGACGTCCGATGCGGTAGAAGCCGAAAGTTTGGGGTGCTGATTCTCACGTCCGTAAAAGACCGGATCGACCCCTGTTTGTCACAGGGTGCGGTGTTAACTTTCGGGACCGGCCGCGCATTCGGGTGACGGCCGGTGTGCGGGAGTACGAACGACACGAAGCGGGGCGAAAGAGGACCATGGGGCGAGCCGACCTACGACACGCGCGCCGCCGACGGGGCATACGCAGGTTCTTCACCTGGCGGAAGCTGCTCGGGACGTTCCTCGGGATCTGCCTGCTCGGCATCGGCTCCTTCATCGCGCTGTACGTCATCGTGGACGTGCCGGACGAGGGCAACGCCCTGGCGCAGAGCGAGAGCAACGTCTACCGCTACAGCGACGGCAGCGTCCTCGCCCGCCGCGGCGAGGTGAACCGGGAGATCGTCGCACTCGACGAGGTGCCGCGGGACGTCCAGAAGACCTTCGTCGCGGCGGAGAACAAGACGTTCTACAAGGACCCCGGCGTCGACATCAAGGGCACCGCCCGCGGCCTGTTCAACACCCTCCGCGGCGAGGGCAAGCAGGGCGGGTCGACGATCACCCAGCAGTACGTGAAGAACTACTACCTCACCCAGGAGCAGACCGTGACCCGCAAGATGCGGGAAGTGGTCATCGCCCTGAAGGTGGACCGGCAGATGACCAAGGACGAGATCCTCGCCGGGTACATCAACACCAGCTACTACGGCCGGGGCGCCTACGGCATCCAGGCCGCCGCCCAGGCCTACTACCACACCGACGCCGAGAAGCTCACCGTCGAGCAGGGCGCCTACCTGGCGGCCCTCCTGCAGGCCCCCAACCAGTACGACTGGGCGATCGCCTCCGAGACCGGCAAGCGGCTCGCGAAGGAGCGCTGGGACTACGCGCTCGACAACATGGTCGAGATGAAGTGGCTGGGCGCCTCCGAGCGCGCCGGCATGGAGTTCCCGGTGCCCAAGGAGCCGCGCCCCGCGGCCGGGCTCCAGGGACAGGCCGGCTACCTGGTGCAGCTCGCGAACACGGAGCTCCAGCGGCAGCTGATGGACGTCGAGGGCATCTCCGCCGCCGAGGCGGAGGCCAAGGTGGAGGGCCAGGGCTGGGACCTCACCCTCAACATCGACAAGAAGAAGCAGAAGGCGCTGGAGGCGTCCGTCAAGGAGCAGCTCACCAGCAAGCTGGACCCCGAGAAGCGGAAGGTCGACGGCAGGGTGCAGGCGGGCGCGGTGTCCGTGGACCCGGAGACCGGGCGGATCGTGGCGCTCTACGGCGGCCAGGACTACCTCGAGCACTACTTCAGCAACGCGACCCGCGCCGACTACCAGCCCGCCTCCACCTTCAAGCCGCTCGTCTTCGCGGCGGCGCTGGAGGAGGGCGCGACCACCCAGGACGGGCGGCCGATCAACGCCGGCACCATCTACGACGGCACCAGCAAGCGGCCCGTGGTCGGCAGCGACATCCCCTTCGCCCCGCCCAACCAGGACGACGTCGACTACGGCGACATCCCCGTGCAGACGGCCATGAACAGGTCGGTCAACTCGGTGTTCGCGCAGATGGGCGTGGACGTGGGGATGCGCGACGTGCTGGAGACGGCCGAGCGGGTCGGCATGGACACCGGTGACGACGATCCGGACCCCGCCAACGCGCTGGGCACCATGACCTCCAGCCCGCTGGAGATGGCGAGCGCCTACGCCACGCTCGCCAACCACGGCGTCCAGGTCACGCCGACCCTGGTCAAGAAGGCCGAGAAGGACAACACCGAGGTCGAGATGCCCGACCCGATCGGTGAGCAGGCCGTCAGCCGGAACACCGCCGACACGGTCACCTCCGTGCTGACCGGCGTCGTCGACGACGGAACCGCCCGCGCCTCGGTGCGCGACAACCCGGCTCGGGCCGGGCAGCAGGTGGCGGGCAAGACCGGCACCTCCGACAACAACAAGTCGGCCTGGTTCGTCGGCTACACCCCGGACCTGGTGACCGCCGTGGGCATGTTCGGCGAGGACACCGAGGCCAACAAGCAGGCCTCGCTCACCGGCGCCACGGGTCTCCTGCCCGGCAAGGGCCGCGTCAACGGCGGTGGCTACCCGGCGCAGATCTGGGCCGACTACACCTTCGGCGTGACCGACGGCACCGCCCGGTTCGACCTGCGGACCGACCAGGGCGCCGCGGTGACCCCGACGCCCACCGAGACGCCGTCGCCGACGCCGACCGAGGAGCCCTCCTCCCCGACGCCGAGCGAGACGCCCACCCAGTCGCCCAGCGAGACCCCGACCGAGACGCCCACCGAGTCGGTGACCCCGTCGCTGCCGGGCCGTCCGACCGAGGAGGAGACCACCACGGACCCGAGGCCGGGCCGGCCCGGTGACGACGGGGACCCGGTCGTCGAGGACGAGGGCGGCTTCCTCCGGTAGCCCGGGGAGCCCGCCCCGCGGGCCCGTCCGCACGGAACGGGGAAGGGGCCGTACCGCCGACGCCGGCGGTACGGCCCCTTCCCCGTCGGGCGTCACGCGTCGGGCGTAGGGCGTCAGGCGCGGGGCGTCCGGAGCCGGGCGCCGGGTGGCGTCAGGGGTGGTTGAGCTCGAACCAGACGGCCTTGCCGGTGGAGAGCCGGGTGGCGCCCCAGCGGCGGGCCAGCCGGTTCACCAGGTACAGGCCCCGGCCGCCCTCGTCGGTGGCCCGGGCCTGCCGCAGCCGGGGCAGCTGCGGCACGTCGTCGACCACCTCGCACCGCAGCACGTCGGTGCGCAGCAGCCGCAGCGTGATCGGCCGCGTCGAGTACCGCACCGCGTTGGTGACGACCTCGCTGACCAGGAGCTGCACCGCGTCGGTGAGCCCCTCCAGGCCCCAGTCCTCCAGCGCCGTGCGCGCCAGCCGCCGGGCCCGGCCGGGCGCCGCGTTCTCCGGGTACAGCTCCCAGGACGCCACGTCGCTCGGCGCGATGCCGTCGAACCGCGCCGCGAGCAGCGCGATGTCGTCGTCGCGGTCGCCCGGGCCCAGCATGTCCAGCACCTCGTCGCAGAGCGCCTCCAGCGGCGGGGAGTGGTCCGGGCCGGTGAGCCGGGCGGTCGCCTCCAGCCGGTCCTTCAGCTGCTCTATGCCCGTCCACACGTCCCGCAGCCGCGACTCGACCAGGCCGTCGGTGTAGAGCAGCAGCGTCGCCCCCGCCGGGGCGTCCAGCTCCACGGCCTCGAAGTCGACGCCGCCGACCCCGATCGGCGCGCCCGCCGGAACCTCCAGCACCTCGGCGTGACCGCCCAGGTGCAGCAGCACCGGCGGCGGGTGCCCGGCGTTGGCGACGGTGATGCGGTGCGCGACCGGGTCGTACACGGCGTAGAGGCAGGTCGCCATCCGGTCGGTGCCCAGCCGCTGCGCCTGCTCGTCGAGGTGGTGCAGCACCTCCTGCGGCGGCAGGTCCAGGCCGGCCAGGGTCTGCGCCGTCGTGCGGAGCTGGCCCATGATCGCGGCCGAGGTCATCGAGTGGCCCATCACGTCGCCGACCACCAGGGCGACCCGGCTCCCGGGCAGCGGGATGGCGTCGTACCAGTCGCCGCCCACCCGCGCGGTCTGGGCGGCCGGCAGGTAGCGGGAGGCCAGCCGCACGCCGGTGGGGCGCGGCAGGGTCTCCGGGAGCATGGTGCGCTGGAGTTCGTCGGCGATGTACGCCTCGCGGCCGTAGAGCACCGCCTTGTCGATGCCCAGCGCGCTGTGGGTGGCGAGCTGCGCGGCCACCAGCAGGTCGTCGCCCTCGAACGGGATGCGGTCCGGGCCGCGCAGGAACACCGCCGCGCCGATCACCCGGCGGCGGCCGCGCAGCGGGGCGAGGATGGCGTGCTGGCCGGTGGCCACCGAGGTGTCGGCGCCCTCGCCGAGCAGGTCGACCAGGGCCTCCCGGGCGGTCGGCGCGTCGCAGAAGACCGGGCGGACGCCGCGCAGCACCTCGTCCAGCGGACCGCCCGGCCGCACCTCGGCGGGCGACGCCTCACCGGTGGTCAGCGCGGGCAGCGGCGGCAGCGGGTCGGGGGCGCCGGACACCCGGTCCGGCGGGATGCGGTCGGTGCGCCGCAGCCGCAGCATCACGGGGCCCGCCGGGCGCTCGTCGCCGACCGGCAGCGGGTCGCGCAGGTGGACCAGGATGGCGTCGGCGAAGGCCGGGACCGTGGCCCGGCACAGGCCCATGACGATCTCGTCCAGGTCCATGCCGCGGGCGATGCGCCGGGTGGCGGCCCCGACGAACCGCAGCCGCTCGCCGTCACGCCGCATCGGCACCGGCCCGGAGGCCGGTCCGGCCGTCCGCGCGCTGCGGCGGTCCTTGCCGCCGGGCGCGCCCGGCACCCCGGCCGCCGTCCTGCCCGGCGGGGTCTTCGCGGCCGCGGACGTCTTCGAAGCCGCGGACGTCTTGGAAGCCGCGGACGTCTTGGAAGCCGCGGACGTCTTCGCCGGGGGAGCGGTCTTCACGGCGGGGGCGGAGCGGCCGTTGCCGCGGCCGCCCTTGCCCTTGCCGCCGGACGCCTGCTTCGCGCCCCGCCGCCGCGGCGGCTTGGGCTGCGCGGGGATGGAGTCGGGCGCGGGACGCGGACGCGGGGCGTCGGACGGGCCGGCCGCCGCGTCCGGCTGACTGTGCTCGGAACGCGGGCCGGAGGGCGCCGGGCGCCGCTCGCGCGGCGCCGCGGACCGGGCCGTGCCGGGCCGCCCCGCGGCCGCGCCGGGGTCGGCGTCGGGGCGCACGGAGGCCGGGGTGTCGGGTGTGGAGTGCTCCGTCACGCGTGTCGAATCCATCCGTCCGGGGCCGCCAAAGGCCAATCCCGTGCTCGCCGGCGCTCGCCGGCGCTGCCCTCGCGAACCTTCCTCCTTCTGTTCCGGTTACATCGGCGCACCGCACTGACAGGACGTCAAGCCTCGTGCGGCGAGCTGTCGTTGTCGGCCGGGCGTGTACCGGAGGACGATCCTACGGTTCGGTTCCCAGGGCACATCAAGGGTCTCACGAGGAGACGTGCGCGGGCGTGCGGTCCCAGTCATCGGGCAGGGGCGGGAGCGGCCAGGACGGGTCCGGCCGCCAGTCCTCCCAGCCGTCGGAGAAGGGCGCGCCCCAGGCCCGCACCACCTCCACCGCCTGCTGTCCGGCCTCGCGCACCCGCGCGGCGGTCTCCGCGTCCATCAGCCCCACCCGCTGCGCCTCGGCGAACTCGTCCTCGTCCCGCCAGCCCCAGCTGCGGTCCGGGTTCACCACGACGTCCAGGAAGTGGTCCTCGGAGTCCACGCCGCCCGCCCAACGGGCCAGCGGTTCCTCCAGGTTGACGTACCAGTTCTTGAACCGCCAGCCCGATTCCCAGAACAGCCACACCGACCACGGCCGGCCCGGCTGGGCCAGCTTCA
Organism: Streptomyces sp. NPDC047130; assembly: GCF_040643475.1. Taxonomy (NCBI): domain Bacteria; kingdom Bacillati; phylum Actinomycetota; class Actinomycetes; order Kitasatosporales; family Streptomycetaceae; genus Streptomyces; species Streptomyces sp. NPDC047130. The sequence continues at coordinate 450,712 of NZ_JBEYUK010000001.1, forward strand.
GCACGCCGGTGCCGAACCAGCCGCCCCGGCGCACGACTCGGGGCTTGGTGTAGCGGGACTCCAGCGGCTCCTGGTGCGGGAGGGTCCCGTCGGCCAGCACCGGTCTGACGCACTCGGTGCCGGGCGCCAGCCAGACCGCCAGCAGATCGGCGTCGTCACGGACCACGGTGACGGGGCGGCAGATGTGGAAGCGCGGCCCGCCGTTCTCCCGGTACCGCCACAGGATCCGGCTGCCGGGGGCCCAGTACTCCGTCGCCCCGCTTCCGCCCCGCCGTGCCGCTCCGCAGTCTGCTGTCATGGGGTGATCCTAGGCGGCGGCCCGCCGCAACCGCTGCGGTACGGATCACGCGCGGCACGGCGGCGGAACGGCACCGGCCGCCCGCGGCCACCGGGGCGGGCGGCGGCGGGCGGCCTGGGCGTGGCGGGCGGCCTGGGCGTGGCCCGCGCGGGGCCGGGGCCGGCACGGCGGCCGGCCGGGGGGTGGCCCGCGCGGGGCCGGGTGCTCGCGGCGCGTGCTACGGACGGGTCATCCGCAGCACGTCCAGCGCCTCGTCCAACTGCTCCAGGGTGAGGTCGCCGCGGTCCACGTAACCGGACTCCAGGACCACCTCACGGATGGTCCTGCGCTCCGCCAGCGCCCGCTTGGCCACCTTGGCCGCCTCCTCGTAGCCGATGTGCCGGTTGAGCGGCGTCACCACCGACGGCGAGGACTCGGCGTACTCCAGCGCCCGCTCGCGGTGGGCGACGATCCCGTCCACCGTGCGGTCGGCCAGCAGCCGGGAGGCGCCGGCGAGCAGCCGCACCGACTCCAGCACGTTCTTGGCGATCACCGGCAGCATCACGTTGAGCTCGAAGTTGCCGGCCGCGCCCGCCCAGGCCACCGTGGCGTCGTTGCCGACCACCTGCGCGGCCACCATCAGCACCGCCTCCGGCACCACCGGGTTGACCTTCCCGGGCATGATCGAGGAGCCGGGCTGGAGGTCGGGCAGGCTGATCTCCGCGAGGCCGGTGCGCGGCCCGGAGGACATCCAGCGCAGGTCGTTGCAGATCTTGGTGAGGCCGACCGCGATCGTGCGCAGCTGACCGCTGGTCTCCACCACGCCGTCGCGGGCGCTCTGCGCCTCGAAGTGGTTGCGCGCCTCGGTCAGCGGCAGCCCGGTGCCCCGCGCCACCTCCGCGATCACCGCCGCCGAGAAGCCCGGCGGGGTGTTGATCCCGGTGCCGACCGCAGTGCCGCCCAACGGCAGTTCGGCCAGCCGCGGCAGCGAGGCCGTCAGCCGTTCCACGCCGTACCGGACCTGCGCCGCGTAACCGCCGAACTCCTGGCCCAGGGTCACCGGGGTGGCGTCCATCAGGTGGGTGCGGCCCGCCTTCACCACGTCGGCGAACTCCTCCGCCTTCCGCTCCAGGGCCTCCGCCAGGTGCTCCAGCGCCGGGACCAGGTCGCGGGTGACCGCCGCGGTGGCCGCGATGTGCAGCGACGAGGGGAAGACGTCGTTGGAGGACTGGGAGGCGTTCACGTGGTCGTTGGGGTGGACGTCCCGGCCGAGCCGCTCGGTCGCCAGGGTGGCGAGCACCTCGTTCATGTTCATGTTGGACGAGGTCCCCGAGCCGGTCTGGAAGACGTCCACCGGGAAGTGCTCGTCCCACCGGCCCTCGGCGACCTCGGCCGCCGCCGAGCGGATCGCCTCCGCGACGCCGGGGTCCAGCACGCCGAGTTCGGCGTTCACCTTGGCCGCCGCGCCCTTGATACGGGCCAGGGCTTCGATGTGGGCCCGCTCGAGGCGCTGTCCCGACAACGGGAAGTTCTCCACCGCGCGCTGCGTCTGCGCCCGCCACCTGGCGGTGGCCGGAACCCGTACCTCGCCCATCGAGTCGTGCTCCAGGCGCCACTGTCCGGCCCCGTCCAGGGCGTCCTGCCCCGGCCCGTCGGCCGCGACTTCCCGTTCCGTCCCGCTCGTCATCGTCGTCCCTCTCCTCGTCCGGACCGCTGCCCGGCCGGGCGCCGGCCGGTCCGCCTCACGTCCCCCTCAACCGCTTGACCGGTTCGCCCTCTTCCCAACCCCGCCTACTCGCCAGTACACACCCAAGGGGACATCCGAACGGGACATCGGACCATTCAGGAGGCGTCGTGCACCACGCAGGACTCACGCCCGGACGGGGCGGCGGCACGAGGAGATCCGGCCGGCCGGCGGGACGGCCGGCCTTCCGGAGGGCGGCCGCCCTGGTCGCGGTGACCGCCACCGCGCTGCTGGGGCTCGCGGCCCCCGGAGCGGGCGCCGCCCCGGACGCGCGGGACGGGCAACGGGTGACGGCCGCGTCCACCCCGCTGCCGGCCCCGCTGGAGGCGGTCCGGGCGGCCGAGGCGCTCAAGCTGTACGGCGACCCCGCCGAGCGGCCCCTCGATCAGCGCAAGACCTCGCTGATCTCGCTGGGCGACAGCGAGATCTCCGGCGAGGGCGTCGGCAACTACGAGTCGCCCACCGACGGCCCGGACAACTGGTGCCACCGCTCCAAGGACGCGGCGATCCACCGCACGGGCATCCCGGCCGACGTCACGTACAACGTCTCCTGCTCCGGCGCGAGCACCGTCAACGTGCGGATCGGCGGCTCCGCGCAGTACGCCGACGAGCTGGTCCAGAGCGACAGCCTGGCCGTGAAGGCGCGCAACACCAGGATCAAGATGATCGCGCTGGTGGTGGGCGCCAACGACGACCTGCGGTTCGGGCCGGTGGTCACCGACTGCACGCTCGACTGGTTCCTGCTCCAGGGCCCCTGCTCGCCCGAGCTGGAGGCCGGCTGGCAGGCCCGCATCGACGGCCTGGTGCCCAAGGTCACCGCGACGGTGAACGACCTCAGGACCGTGATGCGCGGCGCCGGCTACGCCGACGGCGCCTACAAGCTGGTCGTGATGGGCTACCCCAGCCCGGGCGGCCCCGACATCCACGACAACCCCGACTTCCCCGGCAAGCTGGCCGGCGGCTGCACCCTCGCCGACCAGGACCTCGCCTGGGCGCGGAACGAGGCGGTGCCGTCGTTCGAACGCGGCATCCGGGAGGCGGCGCGGCTCAGCGGCGCCCACTACCTGGACAACTCGCGGCTGTTCCACGGCCACGAGGTCTGCATGGACGACACCTGGGTCCGCGGCCTGACGGTCGCCGCCAACCCGTTCCCGCCGGACGAGAACGCGGTCCGGCAGTCCTTCCACCCCAACTACCGCGGCCACACGGCGTTCGCCGAGTGCTTCCGGCAGTTCTACGCCTCCGCCTCCCGTGAGGGCAGCTGCGCCGACCCGGCGGGCACGGCCGGGGTGCAGGTGATCGACGGCGCCTGGGACGACAAGTTCCGTCCGCTGCGCAACGAGGCCACCGGCACCTGCGTGGACGCGGACGGCGAGTCCACCGCCAACGACACCGCCGCCCAGGGGTACGCCTGCCACGGCGGGCGCAACCAGGACTGGTGGTACGACGGCACCCGCAGGACCCTGCACTCCGCCCTCTCCCACGACCGCTGCCTCGACGTCCGCGGGGGCTCGCTCACGGCCGGGGCACGGCTGGTGCTGTGGGACTGCCACGGCAACGCCAACCAGCAGTTCGTCCGGCAGGGCGGGACCCTGCGCCCCGCCTCGTCCACCGGGCTGTGCGTGACGCTGCCCTCGGCCACCGCCGGCCTGGTGCTGCGCGCCTGCACCGGGGCGGCCGAGCAGCGGTTCGCGTGACCGGCGGGTTCGCGTGACCGGCGCCCGGACGGGCGGTGCCCGCGCGGGCGGTGCTCGCGCGAGCACCGGGGTGGCCGGCGCCTGAGACGCCGGCGCGGCGTGACCACGGGCCGTCCGTGGTCACGCCGCGCCGGATGCGCCGGGTGCGCCGGCTCCGGTGGGGTCAGAGGCCGGGGCCGCGGACCGGGATGGAGGTGAACGTGGGGGCGGGCGCCGGGTTCTGGAAGAAGTCGTTGCCCTTGTCGTCCACCACGATGAACGCCGGGAAGTCCTCGACCTCGATCCGCCAGACCGCCTCCATGCCGAGCTCCTCGTACTCCAGGACCTCGACCTTCTTGATGCAGTCCTGCGCCAGGCGGGCGGCCGGGCCGCCGATGGAGCCCAGGTAGAAGCCGCCGTGCGCGGCGCACGCGTCGGTGACCTGCTGGGAGCGGTTGCCCTTGGCCAGCATCACCTTGGAGCCGCCCGCCGCCTGGAACTGCTCGACGTAGGAGTCCATGCGGCCGGCCGTGGTCGGGCCGAAGGAGCCGGAGGGCATGCCCTCGGGGGTCTTCGCGGGACCGGCGTAGTACACCGGGTGGTCCTTCAGGTACTGCGGCATGCCCTCGCCGGCGTCCAGGCGCTCCTTGATCTTGGCGTGCGCGATGTCGCGGGCCACGACCAGCGGACCGGTCAGGGAGAGCCGGGTCTTCACCGGGTGCTTGGTGAGCTCGGCGAGGACCTCGTCCATCGGCCGGTTGAGGTCGATCTTGACGACGTCGCCGGCCTGGATGAGGTCGGCCTCGGTGGTGTCCGGCAGGAAGCGCGCCGGGTCCTTCTCGAGCTGCTCCAGGAAGACGCCCTCGGCGGTGATCTTCGCGACGGCCTGGCGGTCGGCGGAGCAGGACACCGCGAGCGCCACCGGGCAGGACGCGCCGTGCCGGGGGAGACGGATGACGCGGACGTCGTGGCAGAAGTACTTGCCGCCGAACTGGGCGCCGATGCCGAGCTCGCGGGTGAGCTCGAAGACCTTCTCCTCCAGCTCGGTGTCGCGGAAGCCGTGGCCCAGCTCGGAGCCCTCGGTGGGCATGTTGTCCAGGTAGTGCGCCGAGGCGTACTTGGCGGTCTTCAGCGCGAACTCGGCGGAGGTGCCGCCGACCACGATCGCCAGGTGGTACGGCGGGCAGGCCGCCGTGCCCAGGCTGCGGATCTTCTCCTCCAGGAACTTCATCATGGAGGCCTCGTTGAGGACCGCCTTGGTCTCCTGGTAGAGGAACGACTTGTTGGCCGAGCCGCCGCCCTTGGCCATGAAGAGGAACTTGTACGCGCCGCCGTCGGTCGCGTAGAGCTCGATCTGCGCGGGGAGGTTGGAGCCGGTGTTCTTCTCCTCCCACATGGTGAGCGGAGCCATCTGCGAGTAGCGCAGGTTGAGGTTCCGGTACGCGTCGTAGATGCCGCGGGAGAGGGCTTCCTCGTCGCCGCCCTCGGTCAGCACGTTCTGGCCGCGCTTGCCCATGACGATCGCGGTCCCGGTGTCCTGGCACATGGGCAGGACGCCGGCGGCGGCGATGTTCGCGTTCTTCAGCAGGTCCAGGGCGACGAACTTGTCGTTGGCGGACGCCTCGGGGTCGTCGATGATCTTGCGGAGCTGGGCGAGGTGGTCGGGGCGCAGGTAGTGCTGGATGTCGTGCACGGCCTCCTCGGCGAGCTTGCGCAGCGCCTCCGGCTCCACCTTGAGGAACGTGCGGCCGTCGGCCTCGAAGGTCGACACGCCCTCGGAGGTCACCAGCCGGTAGGGGGTGGTGTCCTCTCCTGCGGGGAGCAGATCGGTGTACGCGAACTCAGGCATGTCGCCCATTCCTCACTCGAAGCATTGCCGGCGTCTAACAGCGTAGAACCTGCCGGAACGGCGTCCGCTGTGAGGTAAGGCTCACTTGACGGGTGTGCCCCGCATGTGAGCAACGGTCCGGCCCTGGCCCGGCCCCCGGGGGTGGGCCTGCCGCCTCGGGTCCGCCGCTTCGGGTCCGCCGCGTCCTTCCGGAAGTTCGCCCGTGCGAGGACTGTTCGCGATACATCGCGACTGCTACGCTGCGTGGGTGGACCTTCACAAGAAGCAGGAGCTGCGGGCCTCGGACGCCGACCGGGACCGCGTCGTGGACCAGCTGCGCGAGGCCGTCGCCGAGGGCCGGATCACGCCGGAGGAGCACGTCGAGCGGGTCGAGGGCGCGCTGGCCGCCCGCACCCTCGGCGAGCTGGAGGGGTACGTGCGGGACCTGCCCGGCGAGCAGGTCGCGCCGTCGCGCGCGCCGCTGGACCTCGAGTCCCTTCCCGTCGCCGACGAGAACGTGACGGCGATATTCAGCGCCTCCACCCGGAAGGGCCGCTGGCGCGCCGGCCGCCGGATCAACGCGTACGCCATCTTCGGCAGCGTGGAGATCGACCTCAGCCAGGCCGTCTTCGAGCACCAGCAGGTCACCGTGAAGGCCGTCTCGGTCTTCGGCAACGTCGAGGTCCTCGTGCCGGAGAACGTCACCCTGCGCGGCACCGGTGGCGGCGTGCTCGGCAACTTCGAGGTGGACACGGCGGACGCCGAGGACTCCAACGCGCCCGTGGTGTACGTGGACGGCTGGGCGGTGCTGGGGAACGTCGAGGCGCGGCCGCGTCGCGGACGCCTGGTGGCGGACATCCTGCACCGGGTCCAGCGGAGCGTGGACCGGTCGCTCTCCAAGCACCTCGGAGGCGGCCATCTCGGGGGCGGCACAAAGGAGTTGTGACACGCGGCACTCGGTCGCCGGGCGTATAGGAGGTGCATACGCGGCGTGCTCGAGGGGTAGTGCTTGACGCATCGCCGCTCGCTCGCGAAGCCTTCGTCAGGAGTAGACCGTGCCGCAGCACACGCGTTCGTCCCTGCAGGTCACCAAGGTCGCACAGGTCCCCCCGGTCCCGGGCCCGCGGAGCGCCCGCAGGGACCGCGACCAGGACGCGCCCTGGCACAACGAGGCCGTCTGCCGCAGGGACGAGGCGGGGCTGTTCTTCGCCCCGTCCAAGGAGCCCACGGCCGCCCGCCTGTCCCGTGAGGAGGCGGCGAAGCGGGTCTGCGCCGGCTGTCCGGTGATGGTCGAGTGCCGGGAGCACGCCCTGCTGCAGCCGGAGCCCTACGGCGTCTGGGGCGGCCTGACCGCCGCGGAGCGGCGCCTGGTGCTGGCCCGCCGCCGGCGGCGGGACATCGAGTTGAAGAAGGCGGCGCACGCCTCGGCCGGCGGCCGCATAGCCGCGGCGGGCTGACCTCCGCGACGGGCCTTCGCGCGGCTCCTCCGCACGGCGGCGCCCGGGTTTCCCTGGTTGCCCCGGGCCTCCCGCACCTCCCGCACCTCGCGGGCAGCGGGCGTATCGCCGCATCGAGGGCCGACGGCCGCAGGACGCCGAAGGGCGCGCGACGCCGACTCCCGCAGGACGCCGAAGGGCGCACCCGCCGCACCGGGCACGCCCGCCGACTCCCGCAGGACGCCGAAGGGCGCACCCGCCGCACCGGGCACGCCCTTCGTCCGCCGCCGCTCGACCCGCAGGGCCACCGCCGGTCGCGGGGTCATGGTCCACGAGGTCACGGGTCCACGAGGTCACGGGGCCACGAGGTCACGGTCACAAGGCCACGGTCACGAGGTCACGGGTGCACGGGCCCGCCCGGGCCCCGCGCCCCGCGTGGCCGTCCGGAGCCGGTTACTTGGCCCGGTCGAAGTCGATGTTGCTGTAGGCGCGCAGCTTGCTCAGGCGGTGCTCGGAGTGGATCTCCCGCACCGTTCCGGACTTCGAGCGCATCACGATCGACGAGGTCGTCGCCGTCTCCGAGCGGTACCGCACACCCCGCAGCAGTTCGCCGTCGGTGATGCCGGTGGCGACGAAGAAGACGTTGTCGCCGGAGACCAGGTCGTCCGTGGTGAGGACGCGGTCCAGGTCGTGGCCCGCCTCGATCGCCCGCTCGCGCTCCTCGTCGTCCTTCGGCCAGAGCTTGCCCTGGATGGTGCCGCCCAGGCACTTCACCGCACAGGCCGAGATGATGCCCTCCGGCGTGCCGCCGACGCCCAGCAGCAGGTCGATGCCGGTGCCCTCGCGCAGGGCGAGGATGGAGCCGGCCACGTCGCCGTCGGAGATCAGCTTTATCCGCGCGCCGGTCTCCCGGACCTCCTGGATGAGCTGCTGGTGCCGCGGCCGGTCCAGGATGACCACCGTGACGCTCTCGGGCGTGGAGCGCTTGGCCTTGGCGATGCGGCGGATGTTCACCGACACCGGCGCGTTGATGTCGACGAAGTCGGCGGCCTCCGGGCCGGTGACCAGCTTGTCCATGTAGAACACCGCCGACGGGTCGAACATCGAGCCCCGGTCGGCGGCGGCCAGCACGGAGATCGCGTTGGTCATGCCCTTGGCGGTGAGGGTGGTGCCGTCGATGGGGTCGACGGCGATGTCGCAGTCGGGCCCGGTTCCGTCGCCCACCTGCTCCCCGTTGAACAGCATCGGGGCCTCGTCCTTCTCGCCCTCGCCGATGACGACGACGCCGTTCATCGAGACGGTCGAGACGAGCGTGCGCATGGCGCGCACCGCGGCGCCGTCGGCGCCGTTCTTGTCACCGCGGCCCACCCAGCGGCCCGCCGCCAGCGCGGCGGCCTCGGTGACCCGGACCAGTTCCAGGGCCAGGTTGCGGTCGGGGGCCTCGGAGGGGACCTCGAGTTCGGACGGCAGCAGATTGTGCTCGGTCATCGGAGCGCACCTTCCCTGTACGACGACGGCCGGATGAGGGTCGTTCGCCCTTGACTCTAGCCTCCGACTGAAATTATGAGCAGAGGACCCCACGGATGAGCGCGAAGGGCACCTGCGACGATAGGGGGCGTGGCAGGTATGAAAGGCAAGCAGTCGGTCCGGGACATGGTTCTCTCCCTGGGCCTCATTCTCCTCGCGGCGGGCGTGATCTACCTCTTCGTCCCGCACGACGACACCGCGCCGGAGCCGAAGCGGGTGGACTACCGGGTGGAGCTCCTGACGGCACGCCGCGCCGCGCCGTACCCGGTCGCGGCGCCCGAGGGCCTGCCGGAGAGCTGGACCGCGACGTCCGTGCGCTACCGCGCCGAGAACGCGCGCTGGCACCTCGGCTTCGCCGACCCGGACGGCGGCTACGTGGCGCTGGAGCAGTCCACCGAGGAGCCGGACAAGTTCGTCGACTCGGCCACCCAGGGCGCCAGGAAGGCCGGAACGCGGAGCGTCGGCGGACGCGACTGGGACCGCTACGAGGGTGAGCGCTACGACGCCCTGGTCCTCCGGGAGGAGGGCGTCACCACGGTGGTGACCGGCAGCGGCGGCCTGGACGACCTCGCCGCCATGGCCGGGGCGCTGCGCACGGAGGAGAAGCCGGCCGGGTGACCGGCCGCGCGACGGCGCGACGCGACCGCGCGTGAGTACGCCGAAGGCCCCCCGCGAGGTGCGGGGGGCCTTCGGCGTTCCCGGGCGGGCGGCCGCGGGGCTGCTGCCCGCCGTCGGGCCGCCGGGCTGCCGGGAGGCGGGGTCAGACGGTGCTGACGACCTGCTCGTAGGTCAGGCGCGGGGCGCGCGGGTAGTGGGCGCCCTCCTCGTCGGCGATCCGGCCGATGTTGACGACCATCAGCGGCAGGTGGTCGTCGTCGAGGAACTCCTTGCGGATGCCCTCCAGGTCGCCCCCGGTCATCGGGCCCGCGGCCAGGCCGGCGGCGCGGACGCCGACGATGAAGTACGCGGCCTGGAGGTGCGCGTTGGCGAGGGCGGAACGCTCACGCACCGGGCGCTCGCTGAAGAACAGGTGCTTGGCGTTCGGGATCGCCGGGAGCAGCGTGTCGAGCTCCTCGTGGAACTCGACGTCGGCGGAGAGGATCGCGGTCACCGGGGCGGTGGCGGTCTTCGCCTTGTTGCCGTCGGACAGCAGCGCGACCAGACGCTCACGGGCCTCGGGGGACTGGACCAGCGTGATCCGCAGCGGCGACTGGTTGAAGGCGGTCGGGCCGAACTTGACCAGGTCGTAGATCGCCCTGAGCTGCTCCTCGGTCACCGGCTCGGAGGAGAACTTCTGGGCGGTGTGCGCCTCGCGGAACAGCAGGTCCTGGGCGGCGGGGTCAAGAGCGAGAGACATGCGTCAGCCTTTTCGGTGATCCGGTGGGACGGCGCGGTCAGTCTAGATCCCAAGAGGTTGAAAGTTCAAACAGTCGTTGGGGGTTTCTTCCCGGCCGGGGGCTCCGGGAGGGCGCGGGGCACGGGCGGGTGGCTGCGGGGCACGACCGGCGCTGGTTCCGCCCCACCCGGGGGCGCGCGGGCGGGGGTGTTCGGCAGGCTCGGGGCGGGGCGGGGCGGGGTGGCCAGACCCCGGGCCCAGGGCGGGGCGGCTGCCGGGAGTGTGCGTGTGCGCGTGGGGTGCGCCGTGTCGACGAGCGCAGGCGGGGCGGGCCCGACGCCCCCAGGCCCGTGGGCCCGAGGGTGGGTGGTCTCCAGGGGGTTTCCGGGGGTGGTCCCTGGGCTGCGTGGGGTGCGGTGTCGGCGGGCGCAGGCGGGGCGGGCCCGGCTCTGGGCCCGGTGGGCCGGGGCAGGGGAGGTTGCCGGGGGTGCCCCTGGTCTGCCCTGGGGGTGGTGCCGACCGGGCCCGGACCCCAGGCCCGGGGACCGGGCCCGGACCCCAGGCCCGGCCGGCCTGGGACGGGGTGTCACGGTGCTCGCGGTGCTCGGGGTGCTCGGGGTGCCCAGGACGCTCGGGGCGTGGTGCTGCCGGTGGCTCCGGGCGGGGCCGGGGCCGTGGTGCCGCCCGGGGTGGCCCCACGCCCGCGCCGGGGAGGGCGGAGGGTCAGGACTCGGGGTGGTCGGGGGCCGGTTCCTCGGCGAGGGCGGCGTCGAGCCGCTTGCGGGCGCCCTCGAGCCAGCGGCGGCACACCTTGGCGAGCTCCTCACCGCGCTCCCAGAGGGCCAGCGACTCCTCCAGCGAGGTCCCGCCGGCCTCCAGCCGCCGGACCACCTCGATCAGCTCGTCCCGCGCCTGCTCGTAACCGAGCATCGCCTTGCCCGCCTCGGTCGCCCCGGCGGACTGCTCGTCGGCCATGCTGCTCATTCCGTCCGTCCTCACGCTTCGCTGTCGTTGGTGATGTCGTCGCCGCGCACGACCGTGAAGGAGCCCTCGGCGACCCGGGCCCGCAGCGGCTCGCCCGCCGCCACCTCGGCCGGGTCGCGGACCACCTGCCCGTCGGGCCGCTGGAGCACCGCGTAACCGCGGCGCAGCGTCCGGGCGGGGGAGAGGGCCACCACCCGGGCGTGGGTGTGGGTCAGCTCCGACTCCGCGCGGTCCAGCAGGTGCCCCAGCGTGCGCCGGGCCCGGTCGGCCAGCGCGGCGACCTGCTCGGCACGGTCGTCGATCATCCGGTGCGGGTCCTGCATCACCGGGCGGGCCAGGGCGTTCTGCAGGCCGCGCTCCTCACGGGAGACCAGCGCGTCCACGCACCGCCGCGCCCGGTCGCGCAGCAGCCGCACCCGCTCCGCCTCCTCGCCGACGTCCGGCACCACCTTCTTGGCGGCGTCGGTCGGCGTCGAGGCGCGCAGGTCCGCGACGTGGTCCAGCAGCGGCGTGTCGGGTTCGTGGCCGATCGCGGAGACCACCGGGGTGCGGCAGTCGGCGACCGTGCGGACCAGTTCCTCGTCGGAGAACGGCAGCAGGTCCTCCACGCTGCCGCCGCCGCGCGCCACCACGATGACGTCGACGTCCTCCATCGCGTCCAGTTCCCGCACCGCCCGCACCACCTGCGGCACGGCGTGCACCCCCTGCACGGCGACGTTGCGGACCTCGAAGCGCACGGCCGGCCAGCGGCGGCGCGCGTTCTCCAGGACGTCCCGCTCGGCCGCCGAGGCCCGGCCGCAGACCAGGCCGACCAACTGCGGCAGGAACGGCAGCGGCTTCTTGCGGTCCGCCGCGAACAGCCCCTCCGCGGCCAGGGTCTTCTTCAGCTGCTCCAGCCGGGCCAGCAGCTCACCGACGCCCACCGGCCGGATCTCCGCCGCCCGCAGCGACAGCTCGCCGCGCGGCGCGTACCACTCCGGCTTGGCGTGCACGAGCACGCGGGCGCCCTCGCCGACGACGTCGGCCACCGCGTCGAAGACCTGCCGGTAGCAGGTGACCTTGACCGAGATGTCGTGCGACGGATCGCGCAGCGTCATGAACACCACGCCCGCGCCGGGGCGGCGGGAGAGCTGGGTGATCTGCCCCTCCACCCAGACCGCGCCGAGCCGGTCGATCCAGCCCCCGATCATCCGGGACACCTGGCCGACGGGCAGGGCCGTCTCGGGGGTCGTGTTCACAGCCATGCGCCCGAGCGTAGCCGCCGCGTCGGACACGGGGCCCGCGCGTTCCCCGGTGGAGGGGCGGCCACGGGCCCGCACCGGATACGGCCCGTACGATGGGGCGCATGACCGACTCTCCTGGCCGCCGCCGTGTCCTGCTCGCCTCTCCCCGCGGCTACTGCGCCGGTGTCGACCGCGCAGTGATCGCCGTGGAGAAGGCCCTCGAACAGTACGGGGCCCCGATCTACGTCCGTCACGAGATCGTCCACAACAAGTACGTCGTGCAGACCCTCGAGAAGAAGGGCGCGATCTTCGTCGAGCAGACGGACGAGGTGCCGCCCGGCAACATCGTGATGTTCTCCGCCCACGGCGTCGCCCCGACGGTGCACGACGAGGCCAAGGCCGGCCGGCTCGCCACCATCGACGCCACCTGCCCCCTGGTGACCAAGGTGCACAAGGAGGCCGTCCGCTTCGCGAGCGAGGACTACGACATCCTCCTGATCGGCCACGAGGGCCACGAGGAGGTCATCGGCACCTCCGGCGAGGCCCCCGACCACATCCAGCTCGTCGACGGCCCCGAGGACGTCGCCAAGGTCGAGGTCCGCGACCCGTCCAAGGTCGTCTGGCTCTCCCAGACCACGCTCTCGGTCGACGAGACGATGGAGACGGTCGGCGCGCTCAAGGAGAAGTTCCCGCAGCTCATCTCCCCGCCGAGCGACGACATCTGCTACGCCACGCAGAACCGCCAGCTCGCGGTCAAGGAGATGGGCGCCCAGGCCGAGCTGGTCATCGTGGTCGGCTCCCGCAACTCCTCCAACTCCAAGCGCCTGGTCGAGGTCGCCAAGCTGGCCGGCGCCTCCGCCGCCTACCTGGTCGACTTCGCCGACGAGATCGAGGAGGGCTGGCTGGAGGGCGTCACCACGGTGGGCGTCACCTCCGGCGCCTCGGTCCCGGACGTGCTGGTCGAGCAGGTGCTGGAGTGGCTCTCGCAGCGCGGCTTCGAGGACGTCGAGATCGTGAAGGCGGCCGAGGAGTCCATCACCTTCTCGCTGCCCAAGGAGCTGCGCCGCGACCTGCGTGACGAGGCGGCGGCGCTGGTCGCCGAGCGGACCGGCGGAGCCGAGGCCTGAGGCGGTCCCCGTCGCGTCCGGCGGCCCGTGCCCGGTCCTGGGCGCGGGCCGCCGCTGTTCGGGGCGGCGTTCCGGTCCGGCGTTCCGGGGCGTGCTGGTCCGGCGTTCCCGGGCGTTCCGGACGGGCGCGGACCCTTCCGGCGGTGACGTGCCACCGGGCGTCGTAGCGTGGTGCCATGCAGATCTTCGGTGTGGACATCGGCGGCTCCGGCATCAAGGGCGCGCCCGTGGACCTTGCGAGGGGCGATCTGGCCGCCGAGCGGCACAAGGTGCTGACTCCGCAGCCCTCGACCCCTGACGACGTGGCGGAGTGCGTGAAGCAGGTCGTCGACCACTTCAACTGGCACGGCCCGGTCGGGGTGACCTTCCCGGGCGTGGTCACCGACGCTTCCACCATCCGCACCGCGGCCAACGTCGACAAGACGTGGATCGACACGGACGCCGCCGCGCTGCTGGGCGGGCGCCTGGGCGACATCCCCGTCACCGTGGTCAACGACGCCGACGCGGCGGGCGTGGCCGAGATGAACTTCGGCGCGGGCATGGGACGCCGGGGCACGGTCATCGTGCTGACCTTCGGCACCGGCATCGGCAGCGCGGTCTTCACCGACGGCCTCCTGGTCCCCAACACGGAACTCGGCCACCTCGAGCTGCACGGCCACGACGCGGAGAAGCGCGCCTCCCACAAGGCCCGCGAGGACGGCGACCTGTCCTGGGAGCACTGGGCGCGGCGGGTCGAGAAGTACCTCCGCCACGTCGAGATGCTGTTCTCGCCGGAGCTGTTCATCGTGGGCGGCGGGGTGAGCCGCAAGGCGGACAAGTTCCTGCCGCTGATCACGAAGGTCAGGGCGGAGATCGTGCCGGCGCGGCTGCAGAACAACGCGGGCATCGTGGGGGCGGCGATGTACGCGGCGCAGCGGCGGGGCTGACCCCGGGGGCCCGCCCCTCGGGTCGGCTCGGGCCGGCCTGGCTCGGCGTGGCCCGGCTTGCCCTGGCCCCGGATCGACTTGCGCCCCGGGTCGTCTTGGGCCCCGGATCGTCTTGGCTTGACCTGGGCGGGATGGGCCCAGCGCGGCCTGGTTCGGCTCGGCTCGGTTCGGATCAGCTCGGCTCCGCCTGGTCCGGATCGGCCCGGCAGCAGCTCTGCTTGGCCCTGCCGTGCTGTGCCGTGCCGGCCCGGTCGGCCCGGCCCGGCCTGGCTCTGCGCTCGATCTGGCCCGGTCCGGATCGGCTCAGCCCCACGTGGCTCGGCTTGGCCCTGATCGGCCCGGCAGTGGCTCGGCAGGGATCGGCTGGGCCCGACCTGGTTGGGCCTGGCCTCTTCCGGATCGGTTCAGCTCCGCCTGGCTTGGCTTGGCTTGGCCCAGCGCGGCCCAGCGCGGCGGCCCAGCAACGGCTCGGCGGCGCGGCCCGGCGGGGGCGGGCCCGGGCCTCGGGGGCGGCCTCCGGGAGGTGCCCGCGCCCGCTTCAGCCGCCCCGCGGAGCGCTACGGGAACGAGGGCCGGACGCACCCTCGCGCCCTGGCTGTCCCTGGTTATCCCGCGCGCTGCGGCGAGGACGTGAGGTGGATCCAGCGGACCGTGGCCGTGAGGCCGGTGATCAGCGTGCCGCCGTACAGCCACCCCGCCCCCGTGGCCAGCGCCGTGAAGTAGCCCATGGCCTGGCCGCCGACCCCGCTGCCGTCGGCGACGAACAGCAGCCCGAGGGCGTAGGCGATCGGTCCGATGATCGGCGCGGTCAGCAGGTCACCGGGCCGCACCCAGAGCGCCGTGAGAAGGCTCACCGGCAGGAACAGCAGCCCGTACACGGTCACCGAGCCGCCGACCAGCATGCTCAGCAGCCCCAGTACCACCATCGCGGCGGCGCAGAACAACCCGCAGCCGAGACCCGTGAGGCGGGGGTTGGGGAAGCGGCGCACCGTCCGCGCGGCCGCCGAGCCCCGGGACGCCGTGGCGGCGATCCACGGCACCCGCGAGTCGCGGGCCGACTCGGCCGTCCGCCCGGCCCACCGGGTCAGCCCCGCCATCGCCTGGCCCGCCCGGTCCACCGCGGCGCCTCCGCGTGCGCCCGCCGCGCCGGCCATCGACGCTCCCGCGGGCAGCGCCGCGGCCTGCCCGGCGCCCGCCGGGGCCGCCTGGCCGCCGTGCGGGCGCCGCGGCCGGGGAGGCCGTCGGTCGTCCCGTCCCGTTCGATCGTTTCCGGAGCCGGCGCCGCGGGCCTGCGGAGGCAGTGCCGTGCGCGTGTCACGCCGCGGCACCGCTCCGGGCCGGGCGGCCGACCGTGAGGTTCCCGTCGTCCTGTGATGCTCCACTCGCACAACCTAGGTCTGTTTATGTGCTGAATAGCCCTAATGACACGCCCAGGGGCGGCACTGGTCTGATGTTCGACGGGCAACGGGTGCCCCGTCCGGCACGCCGTAGACTGGGGGATCGGTCCCCTTCAGGCCGCCCGCCCTCTTCACCTCACGTAACGGGAAGTCGCAACGTGTCGCTCACGATCGGAATCGTCGGCCTGCCCAATGTCGGCAAGTCGACCCTGTTCAACGCCCTGACCAAGAACGACGTGCTGGCGGCCAACTACCCGTTCGCCACGATCGAGCCCAACGTGGGCGTCGTCGGCGTCCCCGACCCGCGCCTGGCGAAGCTGGCCGAGATCTTCGGCTCGGCCAAGATCCTCCCGGCGACGGTCGACTTCGTGGACATCGCCGGCATCGTCCGCGGCGCCAGCGAGGGCGAGGGCCTGGGCAACAAGTTCCTCGCGAACATCCGCGAGTCCGACGCGATCTGCCAGGTCATCCGCGCGTTCCAGGACGAGAACGTCGTGCACGTCGACGGCAAGGTCTCGCCGAAGGACGACATCGAGACGATCAACACCGAGCTGATCCTCGCCGACCTCCAGACCATCGAGAAGGTCCTGCCGCGCCTGCAGAAGGAGTCGCGGATCAAGAAGGACATCGCCCCGAAGGTCAAGGCCGTCGAGGAGGCCAAGGAGATCCTGGAGCGCGGCGACACGCTCTTCTCCCAGGGCATCGTCCAGGGCACCGAGCGCAACGAGCTGCTGCACGACCTGCACCTGCTCACGACCAAGCCCTTCCTCTACGTCTTCAACGTCGACGAGGACGAGCTGACCGACGACACCTTCAAGGACGAGCAGCGCGCGCTGGTCGCCCCGGCCGAGGCGATCTTCCTCAACGCCAAGCTGGAGGCGGACCTCGCCGAGCTCGACGAGGAGGACGCCATGGAGCTCCTCCAGTCCGTCGGCGCCGAGGAGCCCGGCCTGGCCACGCTGGCCCGCGTCGGCTTCGACACCCTCGGCCTGCAGACCTACCTGACCGCCGGTCCCAAGGAGACCCGCGCCTGGACCATCAAGAAGGGCGCCACCGCCCCCGAGGCGGCCGGCGTGATCCACACGGACTTCCAGAAGGGCTTCATCAAGGCCGAGGTCATCTCCTTCGACGACCTCGTCGAGGCCGGCTCCGTCGCCGAGGCCCGCGCGAAGGGCCGCGCCCGCATGGAGGGCAAGGAGTACGTCATGCAGGACGGGGACGTGGTGGAGTTCCGCTTCAACGTGTGACGGGTGATTCCTTGATCGGCTGAACCGCTGGTCGGAGCGTGAAACCCCAGGTCAGGGGCCAGATCGCGAGGTCTGGCCCCTTCCTGTTTTCTCCGGCTGTTTCCGGCTGTTTCCGGGTCCTGTGCTGACTTGGTGCTGACGCGCTGAGGGGCATGACGACGGCGCTGACCTGGGGTTACGACAGAGCTGTGAGAACAGGGCGAGTGCCCGCGAACGCCCCTCGGCCAGTGCTGCTCCCGAGATGCAGGGTCCCTGATGAACGGGTGTCTGCCGGGTTTCCTGTTCTGGAAAGCCGGGGAGCTTGACCCGGAAGTTGGCAGGTCGGAACCATCGGCTTGACCAAGCCTGTCGACAGGAGGGGGAAAGCCGTGAGCGCACCGCTGCGGAAGCTCTCGGGAGACCCGGACTGCAAGAACGGCACTTGCCCCACCCTGTGGGGCACGGCCGACGGCAAGGAGTACGTCGTCCAGGGATACGTGATCAACGACCCCGAGCGGCTGGCGCAGCTCGACCTGCCCGAGGGCGAGACAGCGGTCGTGATCCCCGCGGCCGTGCTGGAGGAGTACTTCCGTGCTCACCGGTGAGCAGTTCGGGCACCTCTTCCAAACGTTCGAGCGGACCGCGTTCCGGCTGGAGACGCTGGCTGAGTACGACGTGGAGGAGGAGCGAGAGGAGATCGCACGCTTCTTGGCCGGCGAGGACATGGGGCCGGAGTGGGACGACAACCCGTGGGTGCGGTCCATGACTGACAAAGGCAAGCAGGTCTCCCGAGTCCACGTCCTGCGCTCACCATTGACCGACTACCTGCGCTACGAGCTGGCGGCGTACCCCGGCAACCTCAAGGCCGGTGAGTTGATCGGCATCATCGACCTGGCCGAGCAGGACGTGCGCGGTCTGCCCGACCATGACTTCTGGCTCTTCGATGACCGTGACGTGTACCGGATGCACTACACCCCCCAGGGCCGGTTCCTCGGCGGTGAACTCCTCCCCGCCGACCGCCTGCCGGAGTACCGGGGATACCGGGACCTGGCACTCTCCCGAGCCGTGCCGTTCGCGACCTACTGGGAGCGGCACCACTGACCACGGAATCCCTCGGAAAAGCACTGCGGACACTGCGCGAGGCATCGGGACTGACCGGCAGCGCAGTGGCCCGTAGGGCTTCCATGTCCGCAGCCAAGCTCTCGAAGATCGAGAACGGTCGGACCATGCCCACAGTGCAGGACGTCGACCTCGTCCTGTCCGCCCTCGGAGTGTCCGAGGAAGCCAAGGAACAGTTCCTCGCGGCGGCCCGAGTCGAGGCCACGGAAGCCACAGCGTGGCGCCTGCTGCGCCGTATGGGGGCGTGGAAGCACCAGAACACGATCAAGGGCATCGAGGCCAACACCAAGCTACTCAGGCTGTTCCAGGGGCAGCTCATCCCTGGACTTCTTCAGACTCCTGAGTACGCCACCGCGGTGTTCTCCCTCCCGCCGGCTCTGCCGGACGAGACCAAGGCGCGGACGGTCGCGGCCAGGCTGGAACGGCAAGCCGCCATGTACGAGCAGGGGCGGTCGTTCCACTTCGTCATCTGCGAGCACGTACTGCGGTGGCTGATCTGCGAGCCCACCGTCATGGCTGTACAGCTCGACCGCCTTGTGTCCCTGTCCAGACTGCCCGCCGTCTCCATCGGCGTCGTACCTCAAGCAGGCCGGAAGCCGGACTTCCCCATGACCTGTTTCAGCATCCACGACGACAGCCTGGTCATCGTCGAGACCTTCCACTCGGAGGTCACGACACGGGATCCCCGGGATGTCCAGACGTACGTCGACACGTTCGACAGATTCGCCGCGGTGTCGGTCTATGGGGATGACATGCGCAGCCTCGTAGAGGCCATCCGGGATGAGTTCTTGCAGCAACAGGAAAGACACTAGGCCCGCCATGCAGGCAGCCCGACGATGTGAGACCAGAGGAGATCACAGTTGGGAGAGCCATGCGGACAAGCGCCAGCACCCAGTCGGGACCCGTGTACCTGCCACTGCCCATCGCACGGCCTGAACCGGTCTCCGGTTGCCGGCACTGCCTGGACCTCGCGGTGAGGCGAACGAACGCCGTCTCCTCCGGCGACCACTCCAAAGCGACAGACGTAAACGTGGCCCTTCGAGCGCACCTCCGCGACGAACACGGGGGCGACGAGTGAGCAGAGCGATTCTGCGTTACGTCGAGCATCGGATCGCACAGCATCCGGACACGGATGTGACGTTCGAAGCGGAGTGCCTGAGCTGCAACTGGAAGGCCAAGGCTTCGGAGGACGGGGCAGCCGTGGACCTTGAGTGCATGCGCCACACGGGCAGGGCTGGACATCAGACCTTTCGGCGAGTCTGTGCATCACTCGCCCTCGTCGTACGGGCCGACTAGGTTCTGTCCGGCGGATCATGTGACCTTCTGACCGGTCACTCGTTGGATCGGTCATGGGTCGGGGGGATCTGACGAATCGCGAGTGGTCATTGTTGGAGCCCCATCTGCCGCCTTCGGGTGGCCGGGGCGGGAGGTGGAACGACCACCGCACCGTGGTCAACGGGATCCTGTTCCGGGTCCGGACCGGCGTCCCGTGGCGTGACCTGCCGGAACGCTACGGCTCGTGGAAGACCGTCTACGAACGGCATCGCCGCTGGTCGGCGGACGGCACCTGGGACCGGATCCTGCACGCGGTCCAGGCCGACGCCGACCTCGCCGGGCGGATCGACTGGTCCATGGTCGGCGTCGACTCGACGTCCTGCCGGGCCCATCAGCACGCGGCCGGTGCCCGCAAGGCCCGGCCGCGGGTCCCGAAAAAAGGACGACGCCCCGGCACCACCGCCCCGACGAGGGACTCGGACGGTCCCGGGGCGGTCTGACCTGCAAGATCCACCTCGCCGGTGAAGGAGGCTGCCGCCCCATGGCCCTCCTGCTCACACCGGGCCAGTGGGGCGACGCCCCGCAACTGATCGAGGTCCTGGACCGGATCCGGGTGCCCCGGCCGCTGGGCGGACGCCCCCGGACCCGGCCCGACCACGTCAGCGGCGACAAGGCATACAGCTCCCGCCGAAACCGCCGCTACCTGCGAAGACGCCACATCCAGCACACGATCCCCGAACCGAAGGACCAGCGGGCCAACCGCCGGCGCCGAGGCAAAGACGGCGGAAGGCCAACCGGCTTCGACCCCGACCGCTACCGCCGCCGCAACGAGGTCGAACGGACCATCAACCGGCTCAAGAACTCCCGCGCGGTCGCCACCCGCTACGACAAGCGGGCCTGTGTCTTCCACGGCACCGTCACCGCCGCAGCGATCCGGCTCTGGCTCAGGCCCTGAGCACTCAGTAGTGCCCGAGCATTTCGTCAGCCGGAACGCAGTCGCTCATGGTGTTGGCCCAGTCGTTGGGCCTACCGAAAACCAGACGCGTCAGCAGCACATCTCCGGCTCGCTGGGCGCGCGGCATTATGCCCAGGTCCTGTGACCCGATGTCGCCGCCGGGTGTAATTTCGACGCTCCTGTCAGTGCTCGTCAGGTGGGCGGTAAGTTCATCCGAGAGCTCGGACGGAGGCCGACCGATCAGTCGTATCCCCTCGTATATGACTTGGGGGCCACTCAGGGCGTCGACCGCGATGCAGGTCAAGCCCATCGGGCCGACGTAGTAGGTCACCACGTCCGCGCGGTACCACGGGGCATCCGCCCGGCGGAATCTCGTGCGCAGCTGCTTGAACGGACCGAACGTGCCGAGCTCTGCAACAGCGTCGGCCGTGAAGCCGCGCGTCAGCATTGCACCGGTTGCCTCCTCCACACTCATACCGAACCGCAGTGGGCCAACGCGCTCCAGCGGCGTGTAGTCCCACTGCTCTCGGTCGGATTCGGCCACCACAGACCATAGGTCCGACCACACGTCAAGCAGCCCCTTCCGACGGTCATATCGATACGGTGCCGATGACTCTAATTCCGTAACGCCACCATGATCCGCCGGACAGAACCTAACCCCGGTCGGCCGCAGAGCTGCTCACGTTGATTCCCCACCCCGCCGGTGATCTACGACCCGATATTGCTCGAGTGGACGAGATGTCGCTCCGGTCGGCCTCGCACTCAGATGAGGCCGACCGGCGGAACACGCTTCAGGGGCAGTTCCACTCCTCGCTGGGCAGCGCGTGCCACAGGTCGAGCCAGTCGTGGAGCAGGAAGAGGGGGCGGGTCAGGACGACGTCGCCGGCTCGCTGGGATCGGATCGCCAGGCCGAGGTCGGCGAAGACCGGATCACCGGCGACGCTGTACGCCAGGCTGCCGGGCCGCGTTGTGCGGTGGACGAGCCAGTCCTCCACGTGGGAAGGTGCGCAGCCGGTCAGCGGGGCTGCGTCCAGTCTCACCTGGGGGCCGGTGAGGGCGTCTGCGGCGACGCACCCCAGGCGGCCGTCGAGGAAGAGGGCCCTGATCCCACTCTCAGTGAAGTCGGCGTAGTTGAGCTGCTGGCCTTCGCCGTGGTGGGAGTAGGACGAGGCGGCCGGTCCTTCGCCGAGGACGCGGGTGATCTCTTCCAAGGTCATCCCGAAGTGCAGGGGGCCGACTCCTGCATACGGCGTGAACGTCCACTCGGCGCGCTCCTCCTCCCGGGCGATCCGCCACGGGCCGCAGTACCCCGACCCGCTACCCGGAGCGGCCACGGGCGGCTCGGGTGCCGACTCCTGCGGGGCGGCTGGGCTGGGCGCGGTCCGGTCCTTACACCGGTGGCCGAGTCGTTCCGGAGCCGCGGTGTCCTCGGGTTGTTCTTCCAGCCAGCGGATCGCCTGTTCCTGCCCCTCCCCGAACGGGTCCTCCGCCAAAACGTGTGCCCGGTCCAGGGCCGCGCGGCGCTCCTTCTCCGCGGTGACGAGACCAGTGACATCCTCGCCCCAGGCAGCCAGCCGTTCCCGGGCGACCCATCGGTAGTACGAGTCCGCGCTCACGGCAAGGACCTCGCGAACGGCAGCCGCGTACCGGGGTACGGACGAGGCGAGGGCGGGGTCGGCCAGGAGCAGGGCGGTGGCCACGAGCGCGGCCTCCCTCACCAGTGGATCGTCGTCGTCGCGGAAACCCGCGATGCGGTCGTGGAGTATTGGCCTTGCCGCACGAGCGGCAGCCAGATCCTGCGCCGTGCCGACGCCGTCCTCGACGTCCAGGCGGGCAATGTCGGCGAACGAAGCCAGCCAGTTCAACAGTTCGGCGCGAAGTGATCGCCGGCCGGCCCTGCGTTCCCACCGGTCTTCGGCGAGGGTGCGCGGATCGTCGAGAAGACAAGCGAGGACCAAGGCCGCCGGAGCGGTCGCCGGAAACACCTGCTCCCGATTGAGGAGCAGCCGATACAGATCCCCCACCGCCCTCACCCGGCGGGCCGGGTCGGTGGCAAGCACAGCGCCGAGGATGTCCGGTGTGTCAGGCACACTGTGCTGGCTCGTACAGACGTGCGGCAGCTCCTCCCAGGCGGTGCCGGCAAGCTCTGCCTGTGCTCCGGGAGGCAGGGAGCCGGCGGGAGCATCAGGAAGGTCTGGGGCCATCTCGTTGATCACGGCCGCAGTGTTCCAGCCGACTCCGACATCAGCGCCGCCGATACGTGCCACAGACCGCAGACGGCTCACGCTCAGGCAACACTCTGATGCCCTCGCTGCTCGTGGCAGCGAGGGCATCAGTCGTCAGGCGACGCGGGCTGTGGGTAACTGCGCGACCCACCTCGTGATCTCGGTCAGGTGCTCGGGGTGCAGACCGAGGCGCGGGTCTGGCTGAATGAGGAGGGTCGGCGTTCCTCCGGCTGTCCGCTCCGTCGCCCAGGTGTGGTCGAGGGCGGTGAAGTCGTCGTCGATCCGGACGGCGGGGGCGTGGCCCAGCCAGGTGTCGAAGTGGTGGCGTTTCCACAGGTAGCCGTGGGAGTGGCTGGTGGTGATCCTGGGGCGCGGCAGGACGACGTGAGGCAGGGGCGGGAGGCCGAGGAGCGGTCCGATCAGGGTGGTGGCGTCCTGCCGCCAGCTGGCGCACCAGATCTTCCGTCGCTCGTTCGTGTGGCTCCCCGCGTCCACGGTGAGCTGCGTCGCAGGATGTGCCAGCCTCGTTCGCGGATCCCACCGTTCCGGTCATTCGACCGCAACGAAAGGCGGACAGCATGAAGAAGATCTTCGCCACCTGGGCCGCCGCCGCAGCATGCGCGCTGCTGACCCTGACCGGCACCACTCACGCCGCTGACACGGAAGCCGCCAAGCCGAAGTACTGGCACTCCACCGCCACCTGCGGCGTCGAGAAGATCGGCACTGGAGACCACGGCAAGACGCAGCTCAAGGGGACCGGCAAGGGCAAGAGCAAGGGTGAGGCCGGGAGGGCAGCCCAGCGCAACGTCCAGGAACAGGTCGCCAAGAAGTACGGCAAGGGCTACCGCACCCACCACTGCACCTTCCGCAGCGCCAAGCGGTAACCCGCGACACCCGTAGGAACCACGTGAACAACCGCCAACGCAAAAAACTCCCCCTGCGCCTGGCCGCGGCAGCAGCCGACGGGAAGACGGGAACCGTCAAGCACCTGCTGGCCAAGGGCGCCGACCCCAACGCCCCCAGCCCGGACGGAGCTACCCCGCTCTACCTTGCCTCCGTGCAGGGCGAAACCCGCTGCGCCGAACTGCTCCTCGCCGCCGGCGCGTCACCCGCACAGGAATCCACCGGCTGGCGCCGGGGCCTCCCACTCGTCGCCGCCGTCGTCAAGGCGGACCGGCCCTTGGTCGAACTGCTCCTGCGGTATGGCGCAGATCCACGCCTGCCGGAGACCAACGGCGGATCGGCGCTCGACTGGGCGGACGGCTGGGACGACGACGAAGAGGACCGGCCGGCTATCGCGGCACTCCTGCAGGCGCACCTCGCCTGAGCCCTGAGCCGCCCGCCCGCCTGCCTGGAGCTCGTAACACCATCACGAGTTGGGCTTCATCAGGCGTCTCCAGCAGATGAGGCTGCAGGCGAGGGAGACGAGGGCGTCGTGGAGTTCGGTGCGGCGTTCCCAGCGGACGGCGACGCGCTTGACCTGGTGGAGGAGGGCGACGGTCTGCTCGACGACGTAGCGGAGCTTGCCGAGGTCCTTGATGTTCGGGCTGCCTGCGGGAGATGACCGGGAGGATCCGGCGTCTGCGTAGTTCGCGGCGGTTGGGGTCGGGGTCGTAGCCCTTGTCTCCCTCCGAGGAGGGCCTCGGGGCGGCGGCGGGGTCGGCCCGGGCGGCCGGCGACGGGCGGGACGCCGCAAGCGTACTCAGGCAGCACGCAGGCGAAGCGCCATCACGGGCACATCATCCACACGCCACACCTCTCAGCCACACCAGTGCACAAGGCTCGTGCGCTTGCTGCGCAGGCCGGGGCCGAGGGCATCGGCTCCGGGACCTTGGCCGGGTCTCGTGGTCCGTTCCATCCGGGCGGATACGAAAGGAGTTCGGCGAGGCTGGGCGGCGGTGCACTGGTGGGCGTGGGTGTGCCAGGGGGATGCCTGGGCGAGCAGGCCAGATCTCCAGGAGTCGGAGGACGTCGGTGAGGTGGCGGCGAACGGCCTTGATGTAGGCGGGGTCGGTGGCCGGGTCGTCGACCCACCGGATGGACTGATCCATGAACCACTCGACGGCCACATGCGATGCCAGCCCAGGGCCCAGTTTCAGCGGTCAGTACGCCGCGTTGGGCGAGGGCGTCGGGGGTGTCGCCAGCGGTGACGTACTGCTCCAGGAACACGCAGGCGCAAGGGGCGCGAGGGCTCGATGGTGCCGTGCCAGCTGGCGAGGCCAAGCAGGCCGGGGCCGGTGAAGGCGATGAGGTCTCTGTGTCCGGAGTTTTCCCTCGAGGCCGCCTGGCCTTCGGGTGAGGCCCCTGTCGGCCGCGTGTTGCTGCAGGCGATGGCACTGGCCGGCCGCGGCGCGGTCGATGCCCGCGCCGCCAGGGTCACCCTGCGCCGGGAACCGTCCACCCCGAACGGGTTCACGGTGCACGCCACATTTCCCGTCTATCTGACGAAAGTGATAGCATCCTGCCGCTCACCCGTCTCGAACATGATCGCAGTCACGGTGAGGTTGACCAGGTCCTGCGTGCCTACATTGGCCAGCGGGCGGACGACGCCGAGGGAAAGCCGAGCGAGGCCCTCACCGCGTATCTACGGCACACCTGGCACACCCGCCTATGGGCCCTCGCCACAGCCCAGACGCGACTACGGGGGTACGCCCGCAACCCGCCGGGACGGCTGCGGATCCGGCTCGGCGAGTTCTTCGCCCTGCCGGACGCCGGTCCCCGACGCGGAGATCCTCGACTGGTTGACGCTGGTCGCCGATTTCATCCGCAGCAGTGTCATGGAAGGTGACGTCCCGCCGCCGGCCACGCCTGCCACCCACTGGGAGTGGAACGCCCGTTACCCGGAGCTCGGCCGGTTCCTTGCCGGCTGGTTCTCCCAGGGCATGCCGGACGAGTTCGACGACCATGACGCGGCCGTGGACGACTACCGCACGGCCACCCACCCGCACCTCGTGACCGTGCTTGTCGGCGAATTGCACGAACTGCTCGCGCTCGGTCTCGACGAGCCCGCATCTGCCCTGGCCTTGGCGGAACTGGGCATGGAGGTCGATCCGCCAGTGACGTGTGGATCTGGCGGCTGGCTCGCTCTCGTGGCCGAGCGACTCGTCACGAAGTGAGATCCGCAGCGGTTTCGCGGACAGGGCTCGACGGTTGTCGCTGGAGCCGGTCTCGTCGGGTGTGGTCGCGCATCGCAGGCAGGCTCGGTGGGCGCGGCGCAGGGCCTCCACGGCGCCATCGATCCTCAGGCTCGCCAGGGCCCTGGAGGGCCATCCGCGGACGGTGGGGTTGTCGCTGTCCGGTAGTCCGACGAGGTCAGGGCCCAGCCACCAGCAGAGCACGGTGGTGTCCAAGCGCGTCGTCCTCCCGGAAGCCGACCAGAAATCCGAGCGCGGTCCAAATTGCCGCATCTTGCCGAACGACATGACCGGACTTGGACGTAGCTCCGGTTCCCCACGGTGCAGGACGGGCTGACTAGCGGTCGTCCCCGCACGTGCGGGCTCCAGCGGAGCGGTCGCGGCGGGGGTAGCCTGCTCGGCGTGCCGCAGAAGTATGTCGAGTTCCGCCTTGCTTCGGAGGACATCTCCACCGTCCGCTTCGGTGTTTCGCCGGGGCACGAGATCGTCCACGCGGTGCGGACCCTCAGCAGGCCGCAGGAACAGCCGCTGCAGTGGGGGTGGTTGCGTGCGGTGCGTGGCGATGTGCCGCGGGAGTCGCTGGAGTTGCTGCGGCTCGTGGTGGGGGAGGCCGGGTACGCGCCCGATCTGTTCACGTCGGCCCCGTCGTGGGATCTCACGCCCGCGGACGAGATCGCGCGGCTGAGGCAGGCGCCGCTCGAGCCGATCTCGGTCGACCTGCGCAAGCGCGCGATCCGCAGCGCCGGCGTCGCCCGGGCCGCGCTGGAGAGGATGGCGGCCGAACCCGAGAGGGTCCGCGCCATGATCGTGCGCCACGTCGAGGCGCTCTGGGAGACCGCGCTGGCGCCGTACTGGGCGCAGATCGAACGCATCCTGCACGCGGACATCGGTTCCCGGGTGCGGCGGATGACCGCGGACGGTCTGGCCGGGGTGGCGGCCGATCTCGGCGAAGCCGTGGAGTGGAGCCCCGCCACCGGGTTCGACACCGTGCGCGTGCGGATGGAGCGGCACGAGGAGGTCGTCGACTGCCACGGGCGGGGCCTCGTGCTGGTGCCGTCGTTCTTCGGGCGGCACTGCGCGGTGCTCACGGAGCCGCCGGCCCAGCCGACGCTGTTCTACCCCGCCCTCGGCGTGTCCGAGGCGTGGCACCGTGCCGATGCGGCGGACGCGCTGGCGGGGCTGCTCGGGGAGAGCCGTGCCGCGGTGCTCCTCGCGCTCGGCGTGCCGCTGTCGACGACGGAGACCGCGGCGGAGGTGAGGGTCGCGGCGTCCACCGCGTCCCACCACCTCGACGCCCTGCGCGCCGCGGGGCTCATAGCGTCCCGGCGGGCCGGGCGGCGCGTGCTGCACGCGCGTACGCCGCTCGGCGACGCCCTCGTCCACCGCGTCTGACGGGCCCGGCGGGTCCGGCGGGTCCGGCGCGGCGGACGAGGGCGACCGTGACCGTGACCGGGACCGGGCCGCGTGGCGTGGCGGTCACTGCCCGGGGACGGGGTCCGGTCCCGTGCCGTGCTCGGCGACGTACGCCTCCGGGCCCTGCTGGGCGGCCTGGGGCTCCATGTACAGGAACTCCAGGATGTTGCCGTCCGGGTCCTCGAGGGAGCGGCCGTACATGAACCCGTGGTCCTGCGCGGGCCGCGGCTCGCGGCCGCCCGCGGCGACGCCGGCGTCGACGGTGGTGTCCACGTGCTCCCGCGAGTCGCGCGAGAACGACACCAGGACCTGGGCGACCTTGTGCGGGTCGGCGATCTCCTTGTCGGTGAACCGGGAGAAGTGCCCGTGGGTGAGCACCATGAAGTTGGTG
This sequence comes from Streptomyces sp. NPDC047130, assembly GCF_040643475.1. Classification (NCBI taxonomy): domain Bacteria; kingdom Bacillati; phylum Actinomycetota; class Actinomycetes; order Kitasatosporales; family Streptomycetaceae; genus Streptomyces; species Streptomyces sp. NPDC047130. The sequence continues at coordinate 477,931 of NZ_JBEYUK010000001.1, forward strand.
TGCTCGTCCCAGACGACGCAGGCGGCGTTCTCGTCGGTGAACATCGGGTTGATGGCGCAGCCGAGCGCCGTGTAGAAGGCCTTGCTGCGCTCGAGGTCGGTCGTGGTGAGGTTGACGAAGATCATGGCGGTGACTGCTCCTGGTCTCGGGAGGGTGTGCTTCCTGCGGTTGCCGGGATCAGACTGGCATCGGGTGGGGCGGCGTCCCATTGATTCGACGGGGGTCGAAAGGTCGAGGGCTTGCGGCCCGGGAGGGCGATGTCGTGCTCCGGCGGTGTCGGGGCAGGGCTTTCGATCCGCGGGCTCGCGGGGGCAGTTGGGCCTCGTACGGCGGTGGGCATGGGGGACGGTCAGGGGAGGGTCCAGCCGTTGGCGAAGTCGCAGAGGGCGTCGGTCCGGCGGCGGAGTGCGGCGAGGGTGTGGGTGGGGGAGTCGCGGAGGTGGGGGAGGGCGTCGACCCAGCGGTCCCACAGGCCACCGGGGGCGGTGAAGCGGTCGGCGTGGTGGGTGCCGAGGTGGGCGTCGAGGCGGAGGAGGGCGCCCAGGGCCGCGGCCTGGTCGTGGCGGAGATCGGTGCGGGGGAGGTAGCGGTCGAGGTAGGCCGTGAGGATCTCGGCGTCCGCGGGGGTGCCGAAGCGGGCCAGGGCGAAGCAGTAGGCGCCGCCGGACAAGCAGAACTCGCCGGCCAGGAGCAGTTCGCCGAGGCGTTCGCGGTACTCGTCGCGCCGGTCCACGCCGATCAGCCAGGCGGTGGTGAAGCGTGAGCGCCACTCGAAGCCGAGGAGGGCGTCCAGTTCGTCGTCGGTGACCGCGGCCGCGTCGTCCACGAGGTGGCGGACGAAGCGGTCGGCGAGGGGCCGGTCGAACTCCAGGAAGCGGCCGCTCTTCAGCTCGCGGTAGCGCGGACGGCCCGTCTCCTTCCCGGTCACGTAGCGCGCGATCACGTAGCCGTAGCCGATCTCCTCGGGGTCCTGGAACGGCATGGGGCACCTCTCGGGGTCGGTTCGTGCGGTCGGTGCGGTCGGTGCGGTCCGGGCCATCAGCGCGGTCCGGGGTGACGTCTCGTGGTGCGGTTCCGTGCATTCTCGGCGCGGGGCGTGGTGAGCTGCCAGGGGTTTCCCGCCCGCCGGTTGGCCGGCGGTGGGATACTCCTGGGCGGCCGGGCGGTCCGGTCGGAGGGGGTGCGGCGGGGTGCGGCGGGTCTCGGTGGTGGGGTGTTCGGGGTCGAGCAAGTCGACGCTCGCCCGGAGGCTCTCCGGCGTCCTCGGCGCCCCGTACGTCGAACTCGACGCGTTGCACTGGGGGCCCGACTGGGCCGCCGCCTCGGCCGAGGAGTTGAGCGCGCGGGTGCGGAGGGCGACGGCCGCCGACGCGTGGATCGTGGACGGCAACTACCAGAGCAAGATCGGCACCCTCGTGTGGGAACGCGCGGACACCGTGGTGTGGGTGAACCCGCCCCGGTGGCGGGTGATGTGGCGCTCCCTCACCCGCACGGTGCGGAGGGCGGCGACCGGGCAGGAGCTGTGGAGCGGCAACCGTGAGAGCTGGCGCGGGCTGCTGTTCTGGCGCGGCGAGGAATCGATCCTGTGGTGGGCCTGGACCTCGTACCCGGGCGTCCAGGAGCGCTACGAGGCGGCCATGCGCGATCCGCGGAACGCGCACCTCGTCTTCCACCGGCTGAGGACGCCGAAGGAGGTCGAGCGCTTCCTGGCGGCCCTCGCCCCCCAGGACCGGCCGGAGCGGTAGCGCGGGCCCTCGCCTCCCGGTGCGGCGCGGTGCGGTGCGGCGCAGTGCGGTGCGGCCCGGCGCGGCCCGGCGCGGTGCGGTGAGGCGGGCGTCAGCGGTCCCGCCCGGCGGCGGCAGCCGCAGCTTCGGCGGGCCGTAGCCGAGGTGGGCCGCCAGGCAACGCCGCCCGCGCCGCGCAGGAGCCCGGCGGGACGGTCGGCGCACCGGGAGCCCGGCCGGGTCGGGCCACCCGGGCGTACCGTTCCGGCCGGGTCGGGCCACCCGGCCGGACCGGTCCGGCCTGCGGAGGGCGGAGGGGGCTGGGATGCTGGAGGCAGGAGGGCGGGGCGGCACTGGACCTGCGGACAGCGGTGGTGAGCGTCGTGGCGGAGACCGACGGTGGAGGGACGGGACGCGCCGAGACGGCCGCCGCAACCGGCCCGGACCCCTTGCCGGACCCCTTGCCGGACCCTCTGCCGGACCCCTTCCTGCGGACCCGGATCGCGGTGCCGGTCACCCCCGGCACCTACCTCCGCCGCCCGCGCCTGCTCCACCGCCTCGACGGGGCCCTGCGGACGCCCCTCACCCTGGTCGAAGGGCCGGCCGGCGGCGGCAAGACGCTGCTGACGGCCGACTGGGTGGCCGGCCTGGACGGGCCCGTCGCCTGGCTCACCGTCGAGCCGGGCGACAACCGGCCCGGCGTGTTCTGGTCGTACGTCCTCAAGGCCCTCGGCTCCTGCGGCGCGCTGCGGTCCGGTGACCTTCCGGCGGACGCGTCCCGGATGACCGGGGGACTGCCGGCCCGGCTCGCCGCCGCGCTCGAGGCGCGGGAGCGGCCCGTGGTCCTGGTGCTGGACGACTTCGACCGCGTGGGCGCGCCGGAGGTCGCGGAGCAACTGGAGTTCGTGCTGCGCCACGCCGGCCGGGGCCTGCGCCTGGTCCTCGTCACCCGGACCGAGCCGCTGCTCCCCCTGCACCGCTACCGCGCGGCCGGCGAGGTGACGGAGATCCGCGCCGCGGAGCTGGCGTTCACCCCGGAGGAGACCGTCGACCTGCTGCACCTGCACGGGCTGACCCTGCCGGTCGCCGCCGCCCGCGCCCTCGTGGACCGCACCCGGGGCTGGGCGGCGGGGCTGCGCCTGTCCGCGCTGGCCGCCACCCGCAGCGCCGACCCGGAGGTCTACCTCAAGGAGTTCGAGGCGGGCCACAGCGCCATCGCGGACTTCCTGCTGGCCGAGGTCCTCGAAGGGTGCGCGGAGCGGACGCAGGACCTCCTGCTGCGGGTGAGCGTCCTGGAGCGGTTCTGCCCGGAGCTGGCCAACGCGCTCACCGGCCGGGGGGACGCCGAGCCCCTCCTCGTCACACTGCACCGCGCCAACGCGTTCGTCGAGGACCTCGGGCACACGTGGTACCGGCTCCACCCGCTGTTCCGGGAGATCCTCCGGGCGCACCTGCGGGTGCGGCTGCCCGGTCTGGAACCGGAGCTGCACCTGCGGGCGGCCCGGTGGCTGCGCCGGTCCGGCCACACGGCGGAGGCCGTCGCGCACGGCGCCGCCGCCGGCGCGTGGGACTTCGCCGCGGACGCCGTCGTCGACGACCTGGCGATCGGACGGCTGATGGCCGGCCCGCGGGCCGGCGACCCGGACGGGCCGTTCGCCGGGATGGGGCCGGAGCGGGGGAGCCCGGCGCGGGACCTCGTGCGGGCCGCTCTCCGGCTCGCCCGGAACGACCTGTCCCGGCACGACCTCGACGACGCGCTGCTCCACCTCCGCCGGGCCGGGGAACGGCAGCCGGACGGCGACCGGGCCTCCGCGGCCGCCCGGCTGAGCCGCGCCGCGGTCGAGGCGCTCGCCGCCCGGCGGACCGGCGACCCCTCGCGTGCCGGGGCCGCGCTCGACGCGGCGGAGCGGGCGGCACGGGACGTGCCGGCGCGGCTGCTGGAGGAGCGCCCCGAGGTCCTGGCCCTCCTGCGGGCCCACGCCGGGGCGGCGTACCTGTGGGCCGGGCGCTTCGAGGAGGCGCGGGCCGCCCTGACACCGGTGGCGCGGGCCGCGCAGGGCAGCCCGTGCGCCGCCGTGGCCAAGGAGGAGGCGCTGGCCCACCTGGCGCTCCTCGACCACCTCACGGGATGGCTCGGACGGGCGGAGCAGAAGGCGCTGGCCGCGGTGTCGGAGGAGGAACGGGCGGGACTGCCGCGGGAGTCCGGTTCCGGCCTGGGGCGGCTGGTGCTGGCGGCCGTGGCGCTGGACCGCCGGGAGACGGAGCGGGCGCGGCACCTGCTCGACGGGGGCGCGCGGGCCGGTGCGGAGGGGCCGCCCGACCCGGTGCCGGAGGCACTCCGTGCGCTGGTCACCGCCCGCCTGCTGCTGGCGGACGGCAAGCCGCGGGCCGCCGCCGAGGCCGCCCGGCGGCCGGTCCCCGCCGAGGCGCCCTCGCCCTGGGCGGAGGGGCACGCCGCCCTGGTCGTCGCCGCCGCCCGGCTCGCGGAGGGGCGGGCGGACGCGGCTGCCGAAGCGGTCCGGGACCTCACCGGCGACCGGCCGCTGTGCGCGACGGAGGCGGCGGGGGTCCACCTCGCCGCGGGACGCCCGGAGGACGCCGTCGCGCTGCTGGACACCGTGCGGGCCGGAAGCGGGGCGGGGCCGGCGGTGGCCGTGCGCGCGCTGCTGGTCAGGGCCGGGGCCGCACGGCGCGCGGGGGACGAGCACGCCGCGCGGAAACTGGTGGAACGGGCGCTGCTGGACGCCCGGCGCGAGCGGCTGCGGGGACCGTTCCGCGACGCGGGGGCATGGCTCCGGCCCCTTCTCGCCGCGCCCCCGCTGCGGGAGCTGGCGGCCGGCTGGCTCACCCCCGACGCGCCGCGACCCGATGGCCGGACCGTGCCGACGACCCCCGTGGAGCTCGCCGCGGCGGAGCTCAGCGGGCGGGAGCGCGACGTCCTGGAACGGCTGGCCGGGATGATGTCGGCCGAGGAGATCGCCGCGGACCTGCACGTGTCGGTGAACACGGTGAAGTCCCACCTCAAGAGCGCGTACCGGAAGCTGGCGGTGAACCGGCGGGGCGACGCGGTGCGCCGTGCGCGCGCCCTCGGCCTCCTCTGACCACGGCCACCGCCTCCGTGGCCGCCGGCCGCGGCCGTCACTGCGACCGTCACTGCGACAGTCACTGCGGCCGTCACCACGGCGTCGCCTGCGGCCCGGGCGGGCCCGGGCGGGCCCGGGCGGTGACGGCGCGGGCCCGCGGGGGCGGCCCGGGCGAGGGAGTTGCGGGGTGCGGGGGTGGGGTCGGCGCGGCCGGTGCTGTCCGCGCGGCGGCACGGCGGTGAGGCGTGGGCGGCGGGGACGGCGGCCCCGGTCGCAGCCCGGGCGGCGGCGCGATCGAGCGGGGGCGGCATCGGCGAGGGGGCGGGTGCCGTCGGGCACGGCGGTGCGGTGCGGGCGGCGGGGCCTCACCGGCGGCACGGGCGGTGGGTGGGCGGCGCGGACGGCCGCCGGCGGTGCGGCACGGGAGGCCGTCGGGGGCGCGGCGCGCGGGTTCAGTGGTGTTCGGAGTGGATGCGGCCGGAGTCGTGGGCGGTGCGGAGGGCCGCGAGGTCCTGTTCGTTGCGGTCGGCGTAGGTCTGGGCGAAGACCGTGAGGGCCCGGTCGAAGCCGTCGCCGCCGCCCAGGTAGGCGGCGATGGCGACGGGATCGCCGGAGCGGGCGTGGGCCCGCGCCAGCCCGGCCCCGCACAGCCGGGCGAACAGGGCCAGCAGGCCGGGGCCCATGGTCTCCGGCCGGGGGATGCCCTTCCAGTCCCACAGCTGACGGACGTAGAAGTCCCGTGACCGCCCGTCGAAGCCGCGCACCCGGGTCCAGCCGAGGAAGATGTCGCTGGACGTCTGCATCAGGCGCTGCCCGGTGACCACCCGCCGGCCCTGGTTGTCGAAGCGGGCCCCGCCCGCGTGGGCGGCCAGCACCGACTCCTGGGCCTCCTTGGCCTGCAGGAGCAGCGGGTCGTCGTCGTCACGGCCGAGCAGGAGCACGATCCAGCAGCGGGTACCGACGCTGCCGACGCCCACCACCTTGCGGGCCATGTCCACCGGGCGGTAGTGCCGCAGCAGGTGCGCGCGCTCGGGCGGCAGGCTCCGCGCGTACCCCTCCAGCAGGCTCCGGATCTCCTCCTCGCGCACGCCCTCCGGCGACGGCTCCCGCAGTTGGCCGAGCGGCGTGACCAGGGGCGGATCGGCGGCGATCCGTCGGCCCTCCGGGGTCATCCGGGTCAGCTTGGCGAAGGCCCGCAGGTGGGTGCGGGTGCGGGCGCGCTCCGCCGCCTTCGCCGTCCGGCGGCCCGCCTCGCCGTCCAGCGAGGAGGCCAGTTCCCGCAGGTGGTCGGCGTCGTCCTGGGCGTACCAGACGTCGAGGGCCGGCATGCCGGCGAACCGGCGCATCCGCTCGCGGTACGCCCGCACGCAGGCCCGCACGACGCGCTCCTGCTCCTTGACGGACAGGCCGTTCGCCCGGGCCGCGATCACGAAGCCGGCCGCCAGACGCTTCACGTCCCATTCGAACGGTCCCTGCAGGGTCTCGTCGAAGTCGTTGATGTCGAAGACCAGACGCCGCTCCGGCGAGGCGAGCAGCCGGAAGTTCAGCGGATGGGCGTCCCCGCAGAGCTGGACCCGCAGCCCGGTGTCGGGCCAGGGCCCCAGATCCGCCGCCATGATCGCCGCGGCGCCCCGGTAGAAGCGGAACGGCGACTCGAGCATGCGGCCGTAGCGGATCGGCACCAGCTCCGGCACACGGGTCGCGGACTGCTCCTCGAGCGTCCGGACCGGGTCGGGGCGGTCCCGCGCCGGTTCGTACCGGCCGTGGCTCGAACGCGGCACCCGGCGGCGTGCCTCCCGGCCGTACGCCGCGCGCTCGGCGGGGGACAGGGCGGGGGTGAATGCGCTGGGCTCGGTCATCGCGGCGGCCTCCTGGTCGGGCGTGCGGAGTGCGGCGTACGGAGTGCGGAGCGGCCGGCATCGGCGTGCGGGGCGCGCCGTGTGCGTCGTGCGGAGCGTGCGGCGTCGGCGTCGGGGTGTGCGGCGTGTGCGTCGTGCGGAGTCGGCGTGCGGGGGGCGCCGCCTACGGCGTGGGGCCGCCCGTGGCCCCGGGCGGGGCGGTCCCTCCGGCCGTCCCACCGCCTTCATGACACCACCCGGACGGCCCCCCGGGCTCACCCCTGCCGGGTGAGGCGACGGGGCCGCGCCCGGAGCAGGCTGGTCGTGGCACGGACCGACGTCCGGGCGCCCGCGCCCCCGGACCGCAAGAAACGAGGCACACGATGGCCGCGACAGATTCCGCGCACTCCGCGCCCGCCCCGCACGACCGGTCGGGCCACTCGGCGAAGCAGGGATGGGCGAGCGGGCTGACGGCCTTCGCCGCGGTGATGCTGCTCCTCCTCGGTCTGCTCAACATCTTCCGCGGCATCATGGCCGTCGCGGAGGACGACGTCTTCGTCACGACGCCCAACTACGTGTTCCAGTTCGACCTGACCAGCTGGGGCTGGATCCACCTCATCCTCGGCGCGGTCGCCGTGCTGCTCAGCATGGGGCTGTTCAAGGCGGCGACGTGGGCCCGGGTCGCCGGCGTGGCCATCGCCTCGCTGGTCGTCATCGCGAACTTCCTGTCGCTGCCGTACTACCCGATCTGGTCGGTGGTGATGATCGCGATCTCCGGCTTCGTGATCTGGGCGCTGTGCGTCGTCCGGCGCGACGACCACGAGGAACGCTGGGGCGTCTGAGCCGGGCGTCCGTGACAGCCGCCCCCGAGGGAAGGACCGGCCGGTGAAGGAGCGACACGGGGCGAGGGCACGGGGCGGCGGCGGGACGGGGCCCGGGACGGCGCGTCCCGCGGCCCCGCCGCACGCGGGTTCCGCGGGCTGGGCGCGCGTCGCCGTGCTCGCCCTGGCGGCCTGCGTGGTGGTGCCGCTGGTCGCCGCGGGCCTGCGGAGCGTGCTGTGGGCGCTGGTCGGCATCGCCGGACTGGCGCTGGGCGCCGTCGGGCTGTGGTGGTTCCTGGCCTACACGGGCGCGGTGCGCGCCGCCGGGCTCGTCCTGGCCGTGGCCGCGCCCGCGACCGTCCTCGCCCTGTACGCGGCCTTCGGGATGCTGGGGCCGGCGCTGGTCGCCCTGGCGCTGTGGGTGCTGGCGGTCACGGCGGCCCGTTCGGCCGTGGTCCCGCTGGACTCCGCGAAGGGGCTCGGGCGCACCGTGGCCGAGGCGCCCCGGGCGCCGTGGGTGGTGATGAACCCGCGCTCCGGCGGCGGGAAGGTGGAGCGGTTCCGCCTGGTGGAGAAGGCCGAGGCCGCGGGCTGCCGGGTGACCCTGCTGGACGGGGGCCAGGACGTCACCGCCCTGGCCCGGGACGCGGTCGCCCGGGGCGCCGACCTGCTGGCGGTGGCGGGCGGGGACGGCACGCAGGCGCTGGTGGCGGAGGTCGCCGCCGAACACGACCTGCCGTTCCTGGTGATCCCCGCGGGCACCCGCAACCACTTCGCCCTCGACCTCGGTCTGGACCGTGACGACCCGGCGGCGGCCCTGGACGCCCTGGCCCACGGCACCGAGCGCCGCGTCGACCTCGGCTACGCCGCCGGCCGGGTCTTCGTCAACAACGCCTCGTTCGGCGTGTACGCCTTCGTCGTCACCGACCCCGCCTACCGCGACGCCAAGGCCGGCACCGCCCTGCGCAACCTGCCCGCGCTGCTCACCGGCCCGGACGCGCCCCGGCTCGGGATGCGCGCCGACGGGACGGAGGTGGAAGGGCTCCAGGCCCTGCTGGTCAGCAACAACCCCTACGGCCGTGCCGTCGACGCGTCCCATCCCGGACGCCGGGAGCGGCTGGACTCCGGGCTGCTCGGCGTGGTGGGCGTGCGGGTCGCCAACGCCGCCCAGGCGGCGGGCCTGGCCCGCGGCCCGCACGCCGAGGGCCTCACCCGGCTGACCGCCCCGCAGGTCCTCGTCACCTCCGGCACGGACACCCTGCCGGTCGGCATCGACGGCGAACACGTCGTCCTGCCGTCCCCCGTGGTGTGCCGCATCGTCCCCAGGGCGCTGCGGGTCCGGATCCCGGTGCGGCACGGCGGCCTCCGCCGGCCGCGGGCGGCCGTCGCGGACTGGCGGCGCGTGCTGCGGCTGGCGACCGGCCGCCCGCCCGCCGACCCGGGCGTGCGGGAAGCCCTGTGACGGCCACCCTGTGACGGCCACGGGTGACGGCCACGGGTGACGGTCCTCCGTGGCGGTCCTCCGTGGCGGTCACCTCCGACGGGTGAGGCCCGCGCGGGACGGGGGGCGGAGGATCGCGGGGGAGGGCGGACCGTCCACCCGTCGCCGACGCCGTTCCTGGGAGGACACCTCGTGCGCTACGAGATCCGGATCGAGGGCCACCTGTCGGAAACGCTCGCCCAGACCTTCCGGGAGCTGGACCACGTGGTCATGGCCGGGCACACCGTGCTGTACGGCCCGGTGGTGGACGAGGCGCACCTGTACGGGCTCCTGGCGCGGTGCCAGTCGCTGGGACTGCGGGTGGTGGAGATGCGGCAGCTGCCGGAGTGACCACGCCGGAGCGGCCCCGCCGGTTCACCCGCGCCGGGTGAGGCACGGTGACGTCCGCCCCGCGCAGGCTGAACGGACGGACACCACCGCGGGAACGCCCTCGGAGCCCCGCCCCCGCGCGGGACCCGGGGAGGCCGGGAACGCCCGGTGGGCGCGTGAGGAGGCGCACGATGACCGCGACACACGACGGACCGGCGTACACGGTGAAGCCCGGGCGGGCAGGGGGCCTGCGCGTCTTCGCCGCCGTGATGCTGGTCCTGGCCGGTCTGCTGGACGCCCTCCGGGGGATCATGGGCATCGCCGGGGACGACGTGTTCCTCCGGACGCCCGAGTACGCGTTCCGGTTCGACCTGACGGCGTGGTCGTGGATCCACCTCGCGCTCGGCGTGCTCGCCGTGCTCGTCGGCGCGGCGGTGCTCCGGTCCGCGCGCTGGGCGAGGGTGGCCGGGGTGGCCGTCGCCGTCTTCCTGGTCCTCGCCGGCTTCCTCTCCCTGCCGTACGCCCCGCTGTGGTCGCTGGTGGTGATCGCGCTCGCCGGGTTCGTGGTGTGGGCGCTGTGCGTGGTCCGGCGGGTGAGGTGACGTCCCCCGCCGTCCCCCGCCGTCCCCCGCCGTCATGGGCGTCTGCTGTGACGGGACGTCCGGAAGCGTGCCCTCACGGGGAGTTGGTGGGCCGTTCCCGCTGCTGGAGGGGATCGACGTGTGGGATGCAAGGGCGGCTCCGTGTCGGCATGATGGGACCCGGCGGTCGCGGGACGGCGCTCCGCCGCGGCGGAAGGGGGACGGGGACGCATGACGCGTGCGGGGGTGTATCTCGCGCATCCGCGGGCCGGCAGCTTCAACCACGCGGTGTTCGACGCCGTGGTGGAGGAGTTGAGCGGCCGCGGCTGCGAGGTCCGGGCGCACGACCTGTGTGCCGAGGGGTTCGCGCCCGTGCTGCGGGCCGAGGAGACGGACACCGTCGGGGGCGGGGAAGGCACGGCGGACGCGCAGGTCGCGCTGCACCGGGCGGAGGTGGCCACCCTGGACGTCCTCGTGTTCGTCCACCCCAACTGGTGGGGCATGCCGCCCGCCGTCCTCACGGGGTGGGTGCAGCGGGTGCTGACGCCCGGCGTCGCCTACAAGCTGGGGACCGGGGAAGGCCGGCCCGAAGGGCTGCTGAAGGCCCGGCGGGCGCTGGTGCTCAACACCTCCGACACCCCCTCCGAGCGTGAGGAGACCGAGTTCGGCGACCCGTTGCACTCCGTCTGGTCGGCGTGCGTGCTGCCCTACGTGGGGGTCCGTGACGTCCGCCGGACCGTGTTCCGGACCGTCGCCGGCTCCGACCGGGCGACCCGCGAGGCGTGGCTGCGCCAGGCGCGCGCCCGGGCCGCGGAGCTGCTGGAGGCCGAAGAACGCGGCTGAGCCGGAGGCGGAGCCGGAGCCGGAGCCGGGGGCGGAGCCGGAGGCGAAGGGCCGGGGGCCGGGGCCGGGGTCAGTGCGTGCCGGTCGTGTGGTGCCGGTGCGCGCAGGTGCGGGGAGCGGTGAGCAACTGGCGGATGCGCTCGCCCACTTCGGCGCCGTCGCGGGCCGGCGCGGGGAAGAGCAGGCGGAGGTCGCAGTGGCCGTGGGCGTGCTCGCACCGCAGGGTGACGGACCGGCTGTCGAGCGCGTAGGGGACGGTCCGGACGATGTCCCGGGGCAGCCGGAGGCCGGCCGCCTCGACCAGGCCGCCGACCAGATCGCCGTGGGCGTCCGCGAGATGGGTCAGCATCGCCGCCTCCTCGACGGCGAGCGGGTCGGCCTCGGCGCGGGCGTAGGCGTCGAGGGGGACGTCCACCGAGCCGGTGGCGGTGCGGAGCTGGACCCAGCCGGCGTCGAGGCGCAGTGCGCCGCCGTCACCGTCTCCGGAAGTCCCGCCACCGTGGCCGTGGTCGCAGCCGTGGTCGTGGCGGTCCGTGTCGCGGACGGCGGCGGCCGAGAGGACGCCGGAGACGGTGACCCGGGCGCGGACCCGCTCGCGGGCGGCGGTGGGGGCGATGTCGGTGAACTCCAGCAGGCAGGCCAGGGTGCCGTGCGGGGCCTCGGCCACCTGGCGGGTCAACGGGTCCCCGGCCGGCGGGTGCAGGCTGATCCGGCCGTCCCGGTCCACGGTGTGCATGCCCAGCAGGTCGTAGTCCTGCCCGGTCGTGGTGAGGGAGAGCGAGGAGGCGCGGGCCAGGACCGTCCGCACGCGCTCCGCGGCGCTCGGGCCGGGCAGGGCGTCTGTCGTGTAGGGGCGCAAGACAACTCCAGGCGGTACGGGCCGAATCCGCAGCCCTCGGCGTACTCAGGTCAGGTAAGCCTTACCTTACTTCAAGCTCTTCCGTCCTGACAGGGGGGCTCGCCGGCAGGCCCCGCCCGCCGCGGATCCGGGGCCGCCCGCGCCGCCGGTGGTGGACGATGGACGGAGCCGGAACGGTGGGAGGGGCGGGGAGCGTGGGGCGGGACGAACGGGACACGGTCGCGCGGGGCGCGCGGCTGTACGAGGCGGCGCGGGCCCTGACCGCCGACCACGAACGGGCGGTCGAGGCGGTCCGGGCCGCCCTGGAACCGCTGCGGGACGCGGCGGTGCGGCGCGAACTCGACGCCATCCCCGTGTCCCGGCTGCAGGACGTGACGGAGGGACGGCTCCGGCTCGGCAGCGTGGGCGGCAGCGGCCTGCGCACGGTGGGGGAGGTGCTCGACGCGGGCCCCTACCGGCTGCGGCAGATACCCGGGGTCGGGCAGCGCACCGTGGACCGGATGCTGGCCGCCGCCCGCCGGCTCGCGGAGGCCGCGCAGGAGACGGTCGCCGTCCACCTCGACGTCGACCGGCCGGAGCCGCGCACCACCGCGCTGGTCGCGGCGCTGCACGTCCTGGTGGAGGCCGGTCCGGAGGTCCGGCGCGCGGTGGACCGGGCCGCCGGCCTGGAACGACGGCTCGGCCCGCTGCTGGCGGAGGCCGGACCCGCGACCGGGCGGCTGCGGATGCTGGTGGCGGGCCGGGAGGCGCGGACCCGCGCGCTCTCGGCGGTGGCCGGCGTCCGCTCGCTGACCGAGGAGGCGGAACGGGAGGGCGTGCCCGAACTGCTCGCCCAGGCCTCCGTGGACCTGCTGCGGGGGCCGGCCACCGAGGCCGCCGCGTGGGTCGACTTCGCCCTCAGGTCCGCCGAGTACTACGGCCTGCTCGCCGAGGTCTCCGGGCGGCAGCCGCCCAGGGCCGCCGCCGAGGGCTTCCTGCCCGACGAGATCGCCGAACGGGTGCGCGCCCAGCGCCTCGACGACACCCACCGCAGGGTCTCGCTGCGCGGCTACCAGGCGTTCGGCGCCCGGTTCGCGCTGGCGCAGCGCAAGGTGATCCTCGGCGACGAGATGGGTCTCGGCAAGACCGTCCAGGCCATCGCCGTGCTGGCCCACCTGGCCGCCGAGGGGCGGAACCGCTTCCTGGTGGTCTGCCCGGCGAGCGTGCTGGTCAACTGGACCCGGGAGATCGAGGCCCGCAGCGCCCTGCGGGTCACCGTGCTCCACGGACCCGACCGGCACGAGGCGTTCGCCGACTGGCGGGAACGCGGCGGGGTCGCGGTGACCACCTTCGACGCGCTGCGCGGCTTCCCCGCGCCCGGTGACGGCGGCAGCGACGGCGACGACGGCGGTGACGGCAGCGGCGAGGTCGGACTGCTCGTCGTCGACGAGGCGCACTCCGTGAAGAACCCCCTGGCGAAAAGGTCGCAGGCGGTCGCGCGGTGGGTGGAGCGGTGCGAGCGGGCCCTGTTCATGACCGGGACGCCGATGGAGAACCGGGTCGCGGAGTTCCGGAACCTGGTCGGCATGCTGGACCCCGGGATCGCCGACGCCCTGGGCGGACGGGACGCCCCGGCCGGGTCGGTCGCCTTCCGCGAGGCCGTCGCCCCCGTCTACCTGCGGCGCAACCAGGAGGACGTCCTCGCCGAGCTGCCCAGCCTGCAACAGACGGACGAATGGGAGGAGTTGAGCGCCTCCGACGAGGAGGCGTACCAGGAGGCCGTGCTGGCGGGCAACTTCATGGCGATGCGCCGGGCGGCGTACGCGCGTCCCGAGAAGTCGGCCAAGCTGGGCCGGCTGCGGGAGATCGTCCAGGAGGCCGCGGAGAACGGCCACAAGACGGTGGTGTTCTCCCACTTCCGGGACGTGCTGGGCGTGGTGGAGGGCGCGCTCGCCCCACGAGACGGCGGACGGGAGGCCCCCCGGCCGGACACCGCCGCGCCCGTGTTCGGCCCGCTCACGGGCAGCGTCCCGGCGGAGCGGCGGCAGCGGATCGTCGACGGCTTCGCGGCCGTCGAGGGTCCCGCGGTGCTGCTGGCGCAGATCCAGGCCGCCGGGGTCGGCCTCAACCTGCAGGCCGCCTCGGTGGTGATCATCTGCGAGCCGCAGGTCAAGCCGACCGTCGAACACCAGGCGGTGGCCCGCGCGCACCGGATGGGCCAGGTCAGGCCGGTTCGCGTGTACCGCCTGCTGGCCGCCGGGGGAGTGGACGAGCGGATGGTGCGGATGCTGGAACGCAAGACCCGGCTGTTCGACGCCTACGCCCGGCGCTCCGCCGTCGCCGAGGCCACCCCGGACGCGGTGGACGTCTCCGACACCGAGCTGGCCCGGCGGATCGTCGAGGAGGAACAGGCCCGGCTGGGCGCGGCCGGCGGGAGCCTCACGACGGCGGAGTGACCGAGGAGCCGAGCAGCAGGGCCCGTGACGGCGGCGCCACGTCGTCACGGCCGCCGCTCGCGATCGACGCCGCGGTGACGGCCGCGGCCCGGTCACCCCACCGCCCCGCAGTGGAGCCGTTCGTCCGGACTATTGACAGGAAATCAAAGAAATCTACTGTTGAGTAACCGTCAATGGGCGGATCACCGGCCTCCTGCGCCCTCCAGGAGCTGCCGTCCGCGCCGCGCCGACGAGGGCGCCTGCTGCGACATCGACGTCCGAAACACCGCCGTTCCCGTGACGAAGGCGAGACTTCTCTCCATGAGCAGGATCGAAGCACGGCCCCGCGCGTCCCTCGCCGGAACCCCGGCCCTCACCGCCGCGGCGGCCGGGGCGGTGGGCCGATGAGCGCCGTCCACGAGCCGCGCGTCACCCGGGTCCGGTCCGGCGACCTCTCCCTCGCGGTCCACGAGCAGGGCGACCCCGCCGCGCCGACCGTGCTGCTGGTCCACGGCTACCCGGACACCCACCGCGTGTGGGACGACGTGGCCGCCGACCTCGCCGCCGACCACCACGTGGTGCGCTACGACGTCCGCGGCGCGGGCGACTCCGACGCCCCCGCCCGCCGGGACGGGTACCGGCTCGCGCTGCTCGCGCAGGACCTGTTCGCGGTGGCCGACGCGGTCAGCCCGGACCGGCCGGTGCACGTCGTCGCCCACGACTGGGGGTCCATCCAGTCCTGGGAGGCCGTGACCGACCCCCGGGCCGCCGAGCGCATCGCCTCCTACACCACCCTCTCCGGGCCCAGCCTGGACCACATGGGCCACTGGCTCCGCGACCGGATGCGCAGGCCCACCCCGCGCCACCTGCGGCAGCTCTCCTCGCAGGCACTGCACTCCTGGTACATCTACCTCTTCCACCTGCCGGTGGTCGCGCCCGCCGCCTGGCGGTTCGGGCTGGCCCGCAACTGGGGCACCGTGCTGCGGGTCCTCGAGGGCGTCCCGCCGCGCCCCGGCCATCCGCACGGCACGCTCGCCGCCGACGCCGTGCGCGGCATCCAGCTCTACCGCGCCAACATGCTGCCCCGGCTGTCGAAGCCGCGGCGGCGCCCCACCTCCGTCCCGGTCCAGGTGGTCACCCTCACCCGGGACAACTACGTCAGCCCGGCCCTCACCGAAGGGCTCGAGCAGTGGGCCCCGTCCCTGTGGCGCCGCGAACTGCCCGCCACGCACTGGTCGGCGCTGCTCGGGAAGGGCCCCGTCGTGGCCGGCATGATCCGCGAGTTCGCCGCCCACCACGAAGGCGCGCCCGCCACCCCCGCACTCGCCAAGGCCCGGCAGGGCCGCCCCGACGCCCGCACGGGCGAGTTCGCCGACCGCCTGGTCGTCGTCACCGGCGCCGGCAGCGGCATCGGCCGGGCCACCGCCCTCGCCTTCGCGGAACGCGGCGCCTCCCTCGCCCTGTGCGACGTCGCCCCGGACGGGCTGGAGCGCACCGCCGAACTCGCCCGCCTGCTCGGGGCCGAGGTCACGGCCCACCGCGTCGACGTCTCGGACGGCCCGGCGATGAGCGCCTTCGCCGAGAAGGTCGCCGCCGAACAGGGCGTGCCGGACATCGTGGTGAACAACGCGGGCGTCGGCCACTCCGGCACCTTCCTGGAGACCACCGAGGAGGAGTGGCAGCGCGTCCTCGACGTCAACCTGTGGGGCGTCATCCACGGCTGCCGGGTGTTCGGCGCGATGATGCGGCGGCGCGGCCAGGGCGGACACATCGTCAACGTCTCCTCGGCCGCCGCCTACCTGCCGTCCAAGATGCTGGCCGCCTACGCGACCAGCAAGGCCGCGGTCTTCATGCTCTCCGACTGCCTGCGGGCCGAGCTCGCCGCCGAGCGGATCGGCGTCAGCACGATCTGCCCCGGCGTCGTGCAGACCGACATCACCCGCACCGCGACCTTCTCCGGCCTCGACGCCGACGCCCAGGCCGCCCGGCAGGACCGGTTCACGGGCCTGTACGCCCGCCGCGGCTACCCGCCGCACAAGGTGGCCGCGCAGATCCTGCGGGCGGTCCGGCGCCGGCGCCCGGTCGTCCCGGTCACCGTGGAGTCCAAACTGGCCCGCGTCACCAGCCGGCTCGCACCGGCCGCGATGCGGTGGGGCGCGCGCATCGGGCTCTGACCGCGGCAGGGCGCGGTGGGGGTGCGGGTGGCCGGCGGTGGTGCGCCGGTGCGGTGGCGGTACGGGAACGGGCGTTCCGCACCGGCGCGGGCGTACCCTTCCCGAGGGGCGATTCCCGGTCGTCCCGGCCCCGGCCGGACCGGGGTCCGGGGCGGTCCGGAGACCGTCGGCGGGACGGCCGACGGCCCCGCCGACGGCCTCCGAGCCCTGGCCGGCAGGTGACCACATCGCGCCGGTCGGCGGAAAAGCGGTGGGCCCCCCACGCGCCGGCCGGGAAGGCTGCCGCCCGCGTACGAGTGCCTACCGCACTCGCGACCGGAAGGGGGAACAGCGCATGAGGACCGACCGGAGGCCGAAGGCCGCGGTGACCGTGGTGGCGGGTCTCGCCCTGACGCTGGGCGGCACCACGTCGGCGTCGGCCGCGACGGCGATCCCGATCGACGGCCGCGGAACGGCGTACTGGCAGGCCGACCCGAGCGGCGGCATCCCGGGCGACGCGCTGCGCGTCTGCGACACCAGGGCCGACGGGTATGCCGTGCGGGCCACGCTCACCACCTACTCGCACGTGACCCACTCCCGCGAGGTGAACACCTCCGGCCACACCGCCGGTCACTGCACCTCCTGGAGGACCGGCGACCTGCCGGAGGGCACCAAGGTGATGATCTCCACGCAGTACGGCACCGGCGGCGACTGGGTGGCCGCCGACATGGCCTACCTCACCGCCTGACCCACGCGTCCGCCGCCCGGGCCAACCGCTGGACGCCCTCCTCCAGTTGGGCCGTGCCCGGGGTGCTGACGTAGCTGAGCCGCAGGTGCGGCGCGGGAGGCTCGGCGGCGAAGTAGGCGGCGCCCGGGGTGACGGCCACGCCGAGGCGGAGGGCGCCCGCCGCGACGGCGCGCTCGTCGACGCCCTCCGGAAGGCGCAGCCACAGGTGGTACCCGCCCTGGGGCGGGCGCGCCGGCAGCAGGGCGGGGAGCCGGGCGGTGAGGGCGGCCAGCAGGGCCGCGCGCCGGTCGCGCAGCGCGGCGGCCAGCGCGCGCAGATGGCGCGCCCAGGCGGAGGAGCCGACCAGTTCCAGGGCGGTCTCCTGCAGCGGCCGGGGCACGAACAGGCTGTCCACGGCGTGCACCGCGCGCAGCCGCTCCAGCGCGGGGCCGCGCGCGGTCAGGGCGGCGACCCGCAGGCTGGGCGCGGACGACTTGGTGAGGGAACGGATGTGGACGACCACCCCGTCCGGGTCCTCCGCGGCCAGCGGCGGCGCCGGCACGGGCGAACCGGCGTGCACCAGGCGGCGGGCGAAGTCGTCCTCCACCACGAAGGCGCCGGCCCGGCGCGCGACCCGCAGCACCTCGGCCCGGCGGGGCCCGGACAGCACCGCGCCCGTGGGGTTGTGGAAGAGGGGCTGGCACACCAGCAGACGGGCGCGGGTGGCGGCGAAGGCGTCGGCCAGCAGGTCGGTGCGGATCCCGTCGGCGTCCACCGGGACCGGCACCGGCCGCAGCCCCGCCGCCCGCGCCACGGCCAGGGTGCCCGGATACGTCGGGGACTCGACCAGCACGGGCGACCCCGGGGCGGCCAGCGCCCGCAGCGCGCAGGTCAGCGCGCTCTGGCCGCCGGAGGTGATCAGCACGTCGGAGGCGCCCAGCGGGCCGGAGGGGCCGCCGATGTCCCGGGCGAACCACTCGCGCAGCTCGGGCAGCCCCTCCACCGGGGGACGCGACCAGGTGCCGGGCCGCCGCCCCGCCCGGGCCAGGGCCGCGGCGAGGGCGCGCTCCGGCTGCAGCGAGGCGTGCGGATAGCCGCCGCTGAGGTCCACCACCTCGGGCGGCGGCGCGGACAGCGTGGCCAGCACCCCCGAGGCGTCGGCGGCACGCGGTCCGGCGTCCACGGCGGGGTGCGGCGGAGCGGCGCTCAGCGCCACCTCCTGCCACGACACGTCGCCGAGCGGAGTAGCGGTGGGCGGATCGACGGCCTTGAACACCCCGGCGCCCGGCCGGGCGACCACCAGCCCCTCGGCCGTCAGCACGGCGATCGCCCGGGACACCGTCACCGGACTCACCTGGTGGCGGGCGGTCAGAGTGCGGCTGGAGGGGAGCTTGCGGCCGGGCGGGCAGTGTTCCAGCTCGGCCCGGAGGAGCGCGGCCAGCCGTTCGACACTGCTACCGTTGTTCATGACAGCACAGGATAGCGCTACTCGGATCTCCGCGGCGGACTTCCGCAGCGGTACTCTCCCCGCCGCCCTCGGCGTGGTCTCGTTCTCCCTGAGCTTCCCGGCCACGGTGTGGGCGCTGGACGGTTTCGGCCCCTGGACGGCCACCGGTGTGCGCGGACTGCTGGCCGGACTGCTCGCCGCCCTCTGCCTCCGTCTGGGCCGGGTGCCGGTGCCCGCCCGGGAACACCGGGCGGCGCTGCTCACCGTGGCCGGGGGCTGTGTGGTGGGCTTCCCCCTGCTGACCACGCTGGCGCTGGAGACCACGTCCACCGCCCACTCCGCCGTGGTCATCGGCGTGCTGCCGCTGGCCACCGCCGTGATCTCCTCCGCCCTCACCGGGCGGCGTCCCTCCCGTGCCTTCTGGACGGCCGCCGGGGCCGGCGCCGCCGCCGTGCTGGTCTTCACGCTGGCGCGGAGCGGCGGCCTGCCCACGGTGGGGGACCTCCACCTCTTCGGCGCGCTGCTGGTCTGCGCCGCCGGCTACGCGCAGGGCGGGCGGCTGGCGGCGCACATGCCCGGCTGGCAGGTCATCGCCTGGGGCCTGGTCGTCGCGCTCCCGGTCTCGGCGCTGGTCACCGTGTGCGCGCTGCCGGTGGAACCGGTGCGGCCGACCGCCGAGGCGCTGGTGGGGCTGGCCTATGTCGCCGCCGTGTCCCAGTTCGGCGGCTTCGTGGTCTGGTACCGGGGGATGGCCGTGATCGGGGTCCCCCGCGCCAGCCAGCTCCAACTGGCCCAGCCGCTGCTGACCCTGGGATGGGCGGTCGCGCTGCTCGGCGAGGACCTGCCGCCGCTCGCCCCCGCGACGGCCCTGGTCGTCCTCGCCTGCATCGCCGCGACCCAACGGGTGCGGGCCTGACGGCGGCGGGGGCCGCACGGCGGCGCGGGCCTGCCGGCGGCACGGGTGCGGGACGGCGACGGCGACGGCACCGGCGTGCGTCGGTGGTGGTGTGCGCCGGTGGTGGTGGTGTGCGCCGGCGTCAGGGCGCGACCGCGCCCCACGGCGGCGGTCCGCTGCCCAGCGTCCAGGCCAGCAGGGCCTCCCGGTCCACGCAGAGGATCCCGCACTGCTCGGCGTACTCCAGCGCCGGGGCGGTGAAGTCGCTGGTGGTCACCAGGGCGGCCAGGTGCGCCTCGTGGACGGTGAAGCAGGTGCCGCCGAAGCGCTGGAGGTCCTGGCTGCCGACCTTGTTGGTGGCGCAGTAGCGCTTGCACTGCAGGACCATCCGGCGGCCGTCGGGGGTGACGGCGAGGACGTCGGCGCCCAGGTCCCCGGCGCCGCCCACCACCTCGACCCCCGTGCAGCCGTCCCGCTCGCACAGGGCGGCCACGGCCTGCTCGAACTCGTCGCCGTCCAGCGCGTCGTAGTCGGGGACGGGAGTGTCCCGCGGGTCTGGCGGAAGGACCACGGTGGGCCCGGTCGCCGTGGACGACGTCACGGTGGACCTCGAAGACGCCGCCGTCCCCGAGGCCGCCGCGGAGGCCGCCGCGGGCACGGGCTCCGGCTCCAGTTCCTCGAGCGCCGTCTCCGTCGCGCGGTCCAGCGCGTGGACGGTGGTCCGGGCCAGCCGCGCCACCGAGGCCCGGCGCCGTCGGCGGCGCACCGCGAGGAACACGAAGACCGCCAGCAGGGCCAGCACCGCGATCCATCCCGGTCGCCGCCCCACCGCCCCGGCGGCCACCCGGGCGGCCAGCCCGATCATCAGGACCAGCACCGCGAGCAGGCCGAACTGCATCGCCGTCGAATGGAGATCGAAACGGCGGCGCCGCCGGCGGCGTGCCGCCGGGACCCGTTCACCGGGCGTCGTGGTCATCCGGTCCCCTCCTCCTGCCGTCCGGTGTGCACCGGTGCCGCCGGTCGGTGCTCGTCGTCGGGCGTCTACCCAGGTGACGCCGTTTCACCGAACGCGTGTTCAGGGGGTACTTCCGGAAGGTGAACGCGCCCGCGGGCCGGGGCCGGGTGCCCGGGGGCGGAATCGGGGGGATGGGGCGCGCCCACCGGGGCACCGGGCACCTCGGACCGTAGGCTCCGCGCAGGGCGGAAGGCCGCACGGCTCAGCGGAGGCAACGAATCATGCAAGCAACCCGCCGGTGGCGCCGGCTCGTCCCGGTTCTGCTGGTGGTGGTCGTCTGGCTGCTGGCGGGTGGGTTCCTCGGCCCGTACGCCGGCAAGCTCAGCGGCGTCGCCACCAACGAACAGGGCGCGTTCCTCCCGGAGAGCGCCGAGTCGACCCAGGTCGCCGAGCTCCAGCGCGAGTTCGAGCGGGACCGGACCGTCCCGGCGATCCTGGTGTGGGTCGCGGAGGACGGCCGGGTCACCCCGCGGCAGCGCCAGGAGGCGGACCAGGCGCTCGCCGAGGCCGCACGGACCCCCGGCGTGGTGTCCGGCACCCCCGGCGAGGCGCGGCTGATCCCCTCCGAGGACGGGCGGGCGCTCTCCGCCGTGCTGCCGCTGGAGTCGGCCGGCGAGGACCGGACCGAGGAGGCGGTCGCCACCATCCGCGAGGCGGCGGGAGAGGCGGAGGGGCTGCGGTCGTACGTCACCGGGCCCGCCGCCACCCAGGCCGACCTCGCCGACGCCTTCGCCGGGATCGACGGCATCCTGCTCCTGGTGGCCCTCGTCGTGGTGCTGCTGATCCTGCTGGTCGTCTACCGCAGCGTGCTGCTGCCGCTGGTCGTGATCGTCACCGCGGTGTTCGCCCTCGCCCTGGCCTGCGCGGTGGTGTACGCCCTGGCCCGGCGGGACGTGGTGACGGTCGACGGGCAGGTGCAGGGCATCCTGTTCATCCTGGTCATCGGCGCGGCCACCGACTACGCCCTGCTGCTCACCGCCCGCTTCCGGGAGGAACTCGCCCTCGGGCACGAGAAGTACGCCGCGATGCGCACCGCCTGGCGGCAGACCGCCGGCGCGGTCACCGCGAGCGGCCTCACCGTCGCCCTCGGCCTGCTGGCCCTGATGATCAGCGACCTCTCCAACAACCGGGCGCTCGGCCCGGTCGGCGCGATCGGCGTGGTCTGCGCGATCGCCGCGGCGCTCACCTTCCTGCCGGCCGTGCTGGTGCTGCTCGGCAACGCCGCCTACTGGCCCACCCGCCCCGCCTCGGCCAAGCAGAAGGCGCGTCGGGAGCACGGGCTGTGGCACAAGGTCGCCGACCTCGTCGACCGGCGCCCGCGCCGCATCTGGGTCACCGCCCTGGTCGGCCTCGCCGCCTGCGCCGCCTTCTCGCCGCTGCTCGACGCCAAGGGGACGCCGCTGGACGAGATCTTCGTCAACGACGCCCCCTCCGTCTCCGGACAGCAGGCGCTCGCCGAGCACTTCCCGGCCGGCTCCGGCAACCCCGCGGTCATCGTCGCCCGCGCCGACCGGACCGAGGAGGTGGTCCGCGCCGCCGCGGCGACCGAGGGCGTCAGCCGGGCCGTGCCGGTCACCACGGAGGGCCCCGGACGCGGCGAGCCGCTGGTGGTCGACGGCAAGGTGCGGATCGACGCCACGCTGGACGACGCCGCGGACAGCGACGCCGCGAAGCAGACCGTCCCCCGGCTGCGCGAGGCCGTGCACGCGGTCGAGGGCGCCGACGCACTGGTCGGCGGCTACACCGCCCAGCAGTACGACACCCAGGCCACCGCCGCCCGGGACCGCACGCTGATCGTCCCGGTGGTGCTGGCGATCATCCTGCTCATCCTGGTCGTCCTGCTGCGGGGCCTGCTGCTCCCGGTGCTGCTGGTGCTGACCGTGGGGCTCAACTACCTGGCCACCCTGGGCATCACCGCGCTGGTCTTCCGGTACGGGTTCGGCTTCACCGGCACGGACGCCTCGGTGCCGCTGTACGGATTCGTGTTCCTGGTGGCGCTGGGCGTGGACTACAACATCTTCCTGATGACCCGGGTGCGCGAGGAGTCGCTGCGGCACGGCACCCGCGAGGGCATCCGCACCGGGCTCGCCGCCACCGGCGGGGTCATCACCTCGGCCGGCGTGGTGCTCGCCGCGACCTTCGCCGCGCTGACCGTGATCCCGCTGGCCTTCATGGCGTTCATCGCGTTCATCGTCGCCTTCGGCGTGCTGCTGGACACGCTGGTGGTGCGCTCGCTGCTGGTTCCGGCGCTGGCCCGGGACCTGGGGGCGCGGGTGTGGTGGCCCAACCGGTCGATGCGGCCCTGACAATTCGGTTGCCGGGGCGGGACCCGGCCCCCCAGAGTCGGGCCCCATGGATCACACCACGGCCCTGCGGGCCTACGACACCCAGCTGCGTACCGAGGCGGAGACCGCCGCCGCCCTCGCCGTGACCCGGCTGGGCCCGCTGCACCTCGCCCTCTACGAGGGCGGCCGCGGTTTCGTCACCTACCAGGACCTCGGCGGGGCCGACGCCGCGGAGGTGCGGCGCCTGGTCGCGGGGGCGGTCGAGCACTTCCGCGCGGACCCGGCGGTGCGCGAGGCGGAGTGGAAGACGCGGGGACACGACCACGCGCCCGGTCTGCACGAGGCGCTGCTGGAGCACGGGTTCGTGCCGGACGAGCCCGAGTCGGTCATGATCGGCGACGTCCGGGCGTTGGCCGGGCAGGAGCCGCCGCTGCCCGAGGGGGTGACGCTGCGGCGGGTCACGGCGGAGGCGGACGTGCGGGCCATGTGCGCGATGCAGGCGCGGGGGTTCGGGCACGGCGACGCCGACCGGTCCGCCGCGGAGCTGCTGCGGAGGCTGGCCGCCGGCGAGGACCTGGAACTGTGGGTCGCCGAGACGGACGGGCGGGTGGTCACCGCCGGGCGCCTCGAGCCCGTCGCCGGGACCGAGTTCGCCGGCATCTGGGGCGGGGTCACCCTGCCCGAGTGGCGGGGGCGGGGCATCTACCGGGCCCTCACGGCGGCGCGGGCCAGGTCCGCGATCGCGCTGGGCAAGCGGTTCGTCCACAGCGACTCCACGGAGTACAGCCGCCCGATCCTGGAACGCTACGGGTTCCTCCGCGTCACCACGACCACGCCGTACGAGTGGACCCGCCCCGGGAAGTGACCCCCGTCGCGGGGCACGCGACGCGCCGCACGCCCGCCGAGCCGCGGGCCCGCCGGGGCGCGGTCCCGCCACGGCGCGGGTCGGCCGGGGGCGCGGGTCCGCCGAGGTGCGGGTCCGCCGCGGCGCACACCCGCCGAGGTGCGGGTCCGCCGCGGCGCACACCCGCCGAGGTGCAGGTCCGCCACGGCGCACACCCGCCGAGGCGCGGGTCCCGTGTGCACGGGGGTGGAGCCCCGGCCCCGCCGGGCGGGGCCGGGCGTCCGCGCGGGCCCCGCGCACCCAGCAGGGCCGGGGCGACGCCTGCGCAGCCCCCGCCCTCGCCGCCGGCCCCGCTCCCGTCCAGCCCCGTCCCGGGCGCGCGCCGCCCGTCGCCCGTCACGGGCCGCCGTCACTCGCCGCCGTCACTCGCCGCCGTCACTCGTCCCCGCGGAGCTCCGCCGCACGGTGGATCGCCTGGGCCAGCTCCTCGACCTGGGGGTCCTCCGTCCGGGAGGCCAGCGTGTCGGCGTGCTCCGCGAGCCCCCGCAGGGTCGGCGTCTCGGGCCCGAACCCGTTCTCGCGCAGCGCCGCCGCGAAGTGCGCCGCCACCGCCGTGACCTGGAACCGCGCGGACGCCTCCCGCACCGAGCCGTGCAGCCGCTCGGTGCTCAGCGAGCGCGACGCCTCGTGCGGCTCGCGCGACGCGGGGTCCAGCCACCGCACCGTGGCCGTGGCGAGCCGCCCGGACGCCCCGTCCTCGAGCCGCACCGCGTACAGGGCCGTGACGGTGTGCCCCGGCCCGACCTCGCCCCCGTCGACCCGGTCGACGCGGAAGTCCTCGTCGGCGATCCTCCGGTTCTCGTAACCGATCAGCCGGTGCTCGGCCACCGTCCGCGGGTCGAACCGCACCTGCGCCTTCGCGTCCCGCGCCGTGAGGTCGACGTTGCGCGGCAGGTCCTCGGAGAACACCCGGTCCGCCTCCTCGGCGGTGGAGACGTACACGGTGTGGCCGTCGCCGCGGTTGGTGAGGCGCTCCATCAGGTCGTCGCCGTACTCGCTGCCGACGCCCACGCCGAAGAGCGTGATGCCGTGGTCACGGCGGGCGTGCGACACCTCCTCGAGGATCGCGTCGGCGTCCGTCTCCCCGGTGTTGGCCAGCGCGTCCGACATCAGCACCACCCGGTTGGTCGCGCCGTCCCGCAGTCCGTCCAGCGCCGCGGTGTACCCGGCCCGCACGCCCGCGCCCAGGTTGGTGGAGGCGTCCACCTCCAGCCGGTCGACGGCCTCGCGCACCCGGTCGCGGTTCCCGCCGAGCCGGGTCGCCGGCAGGATGGTCTCCGCCTCGTCGCTGAACGAGACGAGGGCGACGGAGTCGTCGTCGCGCAGCCGCCCGGTCATCGTGCGCAGCCCCTGCCGCACCAGGTCCAGGCGGCCCTCGTCGGCCATCGAGCCGGAGACGTCCACGACGAAGGTGAGCGCGGCCGGCGGTCGTCCGGCGTCGTCGTCGGCGGGCTCCGGGCGGGTGGCGAGGCCCACCCGCATCAGCGCCCAGTCGCCGTCCCCGGCCCGCGCCCCGTCGACGGTGACCGTGAAGCCGTCGCCGTCGGGACGGTCGTAGTCCTGGCGGAAGCTGTTGACGAACTCCTCCGGCCGGACGGTCGACGGCTCGGGCAGGCCGCCCTCGCTCAGGACGCGCCGGGCGTAGCCGTAGGACGCGGTGTCCACGTCCAGCGCGAAGGTGGAGAGCCGGTCCCCGCCGCGCTCCGACGGGGCGGGCGCCGGCCCGTCCTCCCGGGTGGCGGGGGCGTCGGCGGCCTTCCCGGAGGAGCTGTCGCCGCTCGCGCCGCAGCCGGTGAGCAGCAGCCCCGCGGCGGCCGTCCCCGCGAGGAGGGCGCCGAGCCCCCGCCGCCGCCCGGCGGTCCTGGGCGTGTTCCTGGGCGCGGTCACGTCGCCGGACCTGCCGCCCGTCCTGCCGGACCTGCCCTTGGCCCTGTCACCGGTCCTTGTCCCTGTCCTCGTCCCTGTCCTCGTCCCTGTACTTGTCGTCGTCCTTGCCGCGAACGTCATCTGCCGTTTCCCCCTCGGATGTTCGGCGCGGACGGCGCCGGTTCCTTCCTGGCGCCACTGTGACGCCCGGGCGGCGGGGAACGTGCGTGACGGTCTGTTGCGCTTCGGTATCGGACCGGACACACCGCGCCGGACCCGTGACCGCGCCGTGAGCGGCGGGTGATGTTCCGCCCTCCCGCGGTCGCGAACGCCCCGCGGAACGCGGTCAGGGCCGCCCGCGGAACGCGGACAGGGCCGCCCGCGCCCCTGCCGAGGGGGTCGTGGGCGGCCCTGCCGCGTCGGCCGGTCAGCCGTTGAGGCCGGCGTCCAGTGCCTTGATCAGCTCGCCGTCGGCGGTGTCGCCGTCCAGCGACCAGATCATGGCGCCGCCGAGCCGGCGGTCCTTCACGTACTCGGCCTTGCGGGCGAGCACCTGCGGGTCGTCGTAGGTCCACAGCGTGGTGCCGTCGAAGATCCAGGCGTGGCCGTTCCGCCGGTCGCGGTGCACGGTGAAGTCACCGGACTCCACGAGGGCCTTCAGCTCCTTGTAGTCGCCGTACCCGTTGGCCCAGGTGGCGGGGGCGGGCCCGGCCGCGGGCTGGCCCAGGCCGTCACCGCCGCCGGTCACGCCGGTCCAGCCCTGGCCGTAGAAGGGGACGCCCACCACCAGCTTGCGGGCGGGGGCCCCGCGGTCCAGCCAGGCCTCCACGGTGCCGTGGACGCTGAAGTCGTCGTCCGCGAACAGCGCCGACTGCTGGTTGGCGACCGGCTCGCCGCTGACGTGGAAGTCGTAGCCCTGGAGGGTCACGAAGTCCAGGTTCCGCATGATCTTGGGAACCTCGAAGCCGGCGTCGATCTTGGACTCGGCGGTGGGGACGAACGCGGACAGCTCGTAGTGCCGGTGCTTGCGCTTGCCCAGGGCGTCGAGCTGCTTGCGGAACTCCGCGACCAGCTTGGTGAAGTTCTTCCGGTCCTCGGGCCGGAAGACGGTGTCCACGTCACCCTCGGAGCCGGGCCACTCCCAGTCCAGGTCGATGCCGTCGAAGACGCCGGCCGCCGAGCCCGGACCGCCGCGACCGCTGTCCGCGGGCAGGTTGCCCTTGATGTAGAGGTCGATGCAGGAGGAGACGAACCGCTTGCGGGAGGCGTCGGTGCGGGCCGCGTCGGAGAAGTGGGTCGACCATGACCAACCGCCGAGCGAGATCATCACCTTGAGGCCGGGGTGCTTCTGCTTCAGCTTCTTCAGCTGGAGGAAGTTGCCCGCCAGGGGCTGGTCCCAGGTGTCGGCCAGTCCGTCCACGGAGGTGGCGGCGTCCAGCGGCCGCACGTAGTCCGCCCAGGCGTCGGCCTCGCCGGGGATGTTCCCCATGAGGCACTCGCCCTGCGGACTCACGTTGCCGAAGGCGTAGTTGAGGTGGGTCAGCCGCTCGGCGGCGCCGCTCAGGTCGATGTCCTGAACCTGGTAGTCGCGCCCGTAGACGCCCCACTGGGTGAAGTAACCGACCTGACGGAGCGTGTTCTTGCCGTGCGCCGACGAGCCGGCGGTGGCGGACTGGGGAGCGGCGGACGATGCCGGGGCGAGCCCGACGACCAGAGCGAGGGCGGAAGCGACAACTCCCGCCGAAGAGAGGAGTCTTCGAGGCAGACGCATGCCCGGACGTTATTGGTCTGGACCACAAGGGTCAAGGGTCGGTCGGTGAACAGGTGCGCGGAGCGCAGGAGTTGGGGTCGCCCGGTGCCGCGGGAGCGGCCGGGTGGCAGTCACCCTGCGTGACGGACCGGCGGGAGGGCGGCTGTGGGGGCGGCGGTGTCCGAAAGGTGTACGTCGGGCGTCCCGTAGGGGTTCGTGCCTGGTCAGACGGAGTGCCGGGGCTGCCCGCAAAGGGGATGGGAGGCGCGCTTCGGCGGCTGTGCGGACCGCACTGTGACGCTCGTCTCGTTTACCCAGCGTGTGTGTGCCGTTTGGTGTCGTTGTGTCGTGCCCGTTTGTGAAACGGGTGTTACAGATGCACCAAGCCGCGCCCGGTATGCGCGCAGAGCCTCTTGTGCAATCCGCGTAGACGCTTCAATCTTTCGGCTTGGTGACAGCTGGAGCCGTCGGGGTCGTGGTGACCACGCATTGGCATGCACCTGTCGCCGCGTCCGCCTCGCGGCAGGCGCAACGGTCCCCACACCAGCGCTCCACCCAGCCCTAGCAGGAGGAACTCTCAGATGGCAGTGATGCGGAGCTCCCGTAGCAGAATGCTCGCCGGCGTCAGCGCCCTGGCGGCCGCCGCCCTCACCGGCGGCCTGTTCACCGCGCTCCCCGCGAGCGCGGCGGAGGCCACCGGCACGATCGCCTACGCCAACGCCGAGAACGCGGTCAAGGGCAGCTACATCGTCACGCTGAAGTCGGACACCAAGGCCAACACGGCCAAGGGCAAGGGCGTCGCCGAGAAGCACGGCGCCGAGGTCGAGAAGACCTTCCGCAAGGCGGTCAACGGCTACACCATCGAGGCCACCGAGGCCGAGGCCGCCAAGCTGGCCGCCGACCCGGCCGTCGCCCTGGTCGAGCAGAACCGCACCTTCACCACCCAGGCGACGCAGACCAACCCCACCTGGGGCCTGGACCGCATCGACCAGACCTCGCTGCCGCTGAACAGCTCGTACACCTACGACGACACGGCCGGCGCCGGCGTCACCGCGTACGTCATCGACACCGGCGTGCGCATCTCCCACAGCGACTTCGGCGGCCGCGCCCGCAACGGCTACGACGCGGTGGACGGCGACAACGTCGCCCAGGACGGCAACGGCCACGGCACCCACGTCGCCGGCACCATCGCGGGCACCACCTACGGCGTGGCCAAGAAGGCCAACATCGTCGGCGTCCGCGTGCTCGGCAACGACGGCTCCGGCACCACCGCCGGCGTGATCGACGGCGTCGACTGGGTCGCGGCCAACGCGGTGAAGCCGGCCGTCGCCAACATGTCCCTCGGCGGCGGCGCCTCCACCACCCTGGACGCCGCGGTGCGCCGGGCCATCACCTCCGGCGTGACCTTCGCGGTCGCCGCGGGCAACGAGTCCGTCACCGCCACCGGTTCGCCGGCCCGCGTGACCGAGGCCATCACCGTCGGCGCCACCACCAACACCGACGCGCGCGCCAGCTACTCGAACTACGGCTCGGTGCTGGACATCTTCGCCCCGGGCTCGTCGATCACCTCCGCCTGGTACACCGGCGACTCGGCGACCAACACCATCTCCGGCACCTCGATGGCCACCCCGCACGTCGCGGGCGCCGCGGCCCTCTACCTCGCCGACAACCCGTCGGCCACGCCGGCCGCCGTCGCCTCCGCGCTGATCGCCAACTCGGTCTCCGGCAAGGTCACCAACCCGGGCACCGGCTCCCCCAACCGCCTGCTGTACGTCGGCACCGGCGGCGGGACCACCCCGCCCCCCGGCAAGTCCTTCACCAACGACGCCGACTACACGATCCGCGACAACACCACGGTCGAGTCGCCGATCACCGTCAGCGGCGTGACCGGCAACGCGCCGTCCGCCCTGCAGGTGCCGGTCAACATCGTCCACACCTACATCGGTGACCTCCAGGTCCAGCTGATCGCCCCCGACGGCACGGCCTACACCCTGAAGGCGTACGGCACCGGCGGCTCCACGGACAACATCAACACCACCTACACCGTGAACGCCTCCTCCGAGGTCGCCAACGGCACCTGGAAGCTGCGGGTCAGCGACAACTACGCCGGTGACACCGGCTACGTCAACAGCTGGGGTCTGACCTTCTGATCCACCGTCGGCCGGGCGCCCGCGCGTCCTGACCGGTACCTCCCTCTTCCCCGCCCCGCCCCCGTCACCTCGCCGTGACGGGGGCGGGGTCGTTCGGCGCGCCCCCGGGCCCGGCCACGCCGTGGGAAAGGCCGTTCGAATAGCATGCGGTCCTCACGGACCGACCTGACACACCCGCACGAGGAGCGCAGCTCAGTGGCCACCGAACCACCCACCCCGCCGAACCCCGGCGGCGCCGACGCCGAGGGCCCGGACGCCACCGCGCAGACGCCCCCGACGGTGTCCTTCGCCAAGTCCCCGACGGACCCGGCGCACCAGGCCGTCCCGGCCGAGTCGCCGCAGCCCGGGGCGGTTCCCGACCCGTGGGCGCCGCCGCAGCCGGGCAGCGTCCCGCCGCCCGCCGCTCCTCCCGCGGCCCCGCCCGCCGGCGGTTTCGGGCCGCCGGTTCCGCCCGCCCCGTACGGCGCCGCGGCCCCCTACGGCGCCCCTCAGGGCGTCCCGTACGGCGGGTTCGCCCCGCAGCCGCCGGTCAGCGGGCTGGCCGTCACCTCGCTGGTGTTCGGTGTCCTGTGCTGCGTCCCGCTGTTCGGCGTCGTCTTCGGCGTCGCCGCCCTGGTCCGGATGCGCAAGCAGCCGCAGCGCGGCAAGGGCCTGGCAATCGCCGGCATCGCGCTCTCCGCCGTCGGCTCGGTCCTGCTGGCGCTCGCCCTCGCCACCGGCGCCTGGGGGGAGTTCAGGAAGGGCTTCAGCGAGGGCATCGAGGAGGGCGTCCGCGAGGCCAACGTGACCGCGTCGCTCGAGCCGGGCGACTGCTTCGACGAGCCGGGCATGCCGGAGGACGCCGCCGAACTGGAGCGGTACGAGGTCGACGACATCCGGGAGGTGGACTGCGCCGCCCCGCACGACGGCGAGGCCTTCGCACGCGTCGACCTCCCGGCCGGGGCCTACCCGGGCGAGGACGAGGTGGTCGAGTCCGCCGACTCCATCTGCTCGAAGGAGATGACCTCCTACAGCAAGGACGCCTGGCGCCTCTTCCAGCACGCGTACGTCACCTACTTCTACCCCGCGGCGGACAACTGGGCGGTGGACGACCGGAGCATCGTCTGCGTCTACGCGCCGCTGGAGACCGGTGAGCGGCTGACCGGCGAACTGCGGCAGGACAAGGCGGACTTCGACGCCCAGCAGCTGGCCTACCTGGACGCCGTGGGCAAGGTCAACGCGGCCCTGGTCCGGACGCCGTTCGACGCCGTGGAGGAGGACCTGGAGGGCTACCGGAAGTGGGCGGGCGACGTCTCCGACAAGCTGGCCGGCGCCGCCGAGGCGCTGCGCGCGCACGACTGGAAGCCGGACGCCGCCCCGCTCGCCGCCTCGCTCGCGGACGAGATCGACGCCGCCCGGGGCGACTGGAAGAAGCTGGCGGGCGCCGACGACACCGACGACTTCTACCTCCGGTGGGGCGAGGCAGACTCGGCCCTCACCGACGGGGCCGGGAGCGTCGCCGACCTGCGCGAGCACCTCGGCCTCGGCGTGGAACGCCCGGACGCGGCCGAGTTCGAGTACTTCTCGGGCGCCGGTCTGCTCTGACCCGACCCGACCCGACCCGACCCGCCCGACCCGCCCGACGCGACCCGACCCGACCTGCCCCGCCTCGCCTCGCGGGCCCCTCGCCCCCGCCGTGGTCCTCCGCGGCGGGGGCGAGGGCGTCCGGCGGCGGTTCCGCTCCGTGGGACGGGCCGTCCGCGGCCGGTGCTGCCCGCCCTTCCGACGGCCCCGAGCGGCATCCCGCCCGCAGTCCGGCGACCGACTGAACCGCCCCCGCGCCGGGCAGGATCTGCCCGTCCAGAGCCAGGTCAACCGTGGTTCATCACTTCGGGTGAAACGCTGGCCCGTGCTTGCGTGTGGCAACTCACCGTTGCCACTCTGTGGCTGCCTGTACACCCTCAAGGAAGCGGAGCGGCCAGTGACATTCGGTGAGCAGCCGGCGTATCTGCGCGTCGCGGGTGATCTCCGGAAGAAGATCGTCGACGGTTCGCTCCCGCCGCACACCCGTCTCCCCTCCCAGGCCCGGATCCGCGAGGAGTACGGGGTCTCGGACACGGTGGCGCTGGAGGCGCGCAAGGTGCTCATGGCCGAAGGGCTCGTCGAGGGCCGCTCCGGCTCCGGGACCTATGTGCGCGAGCAGCCCGTGCCGCGCCCGATCGCCCGCTCCGGCTACCGTCCGGCGGGCGGCGCCAGTCCGTTCCGCCAGGAGCAGGCCGACGACCGGGCGCGCGGGACGTGGGAGTCCCGCAGCGAGCAGGCCGACGCGGAGCCGGCGGTCGCCGAGCGGCTGGCCATCGAGCCGGGGGACCGGGTGATGCGCACCCGGTACGTGTTCCGGGAGGCCGGTGAGCCGATGATGCTCTCCACCTCCTGGGAGCCGCTGTCCCTGACGGGGCGTACGCCGGTGATGCTGCCGGAGGAGGGCCCGCTCGGCGGCATGGGCGTGGTCGAGCGGATGGCCGGGATCGACGTGGTGGTCGACAACGTCACCGAGGAGGTGTCCGCCCGCCCCGGCCTGGCCGAGGAGCTGCTGGAGCTGGGCGGGGTGCCCGGCCATGTCGTGCTGGTCATCCGCAGGACGTTCTACGCCTCGGGGCGGCCCGTGGAGACCGCGGACGTGGTGATTCCGGCCGACCGGTACCGCGTCTCCTATCACCTTCCGGTGCGGTAACTCCCTTACCGGCCACGGTGGGCGGGCTGTCGCAGGCGTCGGATTTCGGACGACCTGGGGGCGTGCGTCCCGCTCCGTGGTGCGGGAGCGCCAAGGTCAGGCGCACGCCGAAGGGGGGCGTGCGCCCCCTTGGCGTGGCCGGTTGTCCTGCCTCTTCGCGGTAAGTCGTGTTCGCTGCGTGAAGGTTGGGCGTACGCTCGGGCATATGCGTACAGCGGTTTCATCCGCGGGGCCGGCACTCGGAGAGGCGCGATGAACGACGGCACGATCACTCTGCCCTGGCAGGTCATCCGCCAGGACGACAACGGCAACCGCTACCGGGTCGGCCAGTACGCCACGCGTGCGGAGGCCCAGAAGATCGCCGACACCCTCGACTCGCGCGGTCACCAGCAGCTCTACTGGGTGGAGCGGATCGGGGCCACCAGCGCCGCCGGCCCGTCCGGGGCGTCCTGAGCCCGACCCCTTATGCTCCGGCGCATGACCGTTCCCGTCCTCGTCGTCGGTGCCGCCCTGTTCGACGGGGACCGGCTGCTCGCCGCGCGCCGTAGTGCGCCCCCCGAACTGGCCGGGCGCTGGGAGCTGCCCGGCGGGAAGGTCGAGAGCGGCGAGGCGCCCGAGGAGGCGCTGGTGCGCGAGCTCCGGGAGGAGCTCGGTGTGCACGCGCGGGCCGTCGGCCGGGTCCCCGGCTCATGGCCGCTGCGCGACCCCTACGTCCTGACGGTCTGGACCGCCGTCCTGGAGGCGGGCTCCCCGGCGCCGGAGCCGCTGCAGGACCACGACGAGCTGCGCTGGCTCGGCCCCGGGGAGATCTGGGACGTGGACTGGCTGGAACAGGACGTGCCCGCGGTCCGCGAAGCCCTGGCCCACCGCCCGGCCACCGGCTGACCGTATTCCCCGAACATCTCGCCCATGTGGCGGTAATCACACCTTTCGTCCGGGTATGGGCCTCTATGTCATCGACATCGATCGTCCACCGGGCGGTCACGGTCTTCCGGGAGAGGTGGTCGAAGGTGCTCGACATACGGAAGACGCAACACGCCGAGTGGACCCTCCCCTCCGCACCCCTCACCGTGCCCACCGCCCGCTCGGCGGTCTGCGGCAGGCTGGGCGAATGGGGACTGGAAGAGGTGCGGGACACGGTGGCCCTGCTGGTCACCGAGCTGGTCACCAACGCCGTGCGCCACGGTCGCGGCAGGCCCGTCGACCTGCGCGTGTGGGGCCCGGACGAAGGCACCCCGGGCACGCTGCGCATCGAGGTCGACGACGAGGAACCCCTTCCGCCGCGGCGGAAGGAGGACGTGCGGCCCGACGACGAGAGCGGACGCGGACTGATGCTGCTCAGCCACTGCGCGAGGGACTGGGGTGTACGGCCCCGCCGTCGCGGGAAGACGGTGTGGTTCGAGCTTTCGGTGCCCGGGTGAGGCCACCGTTCCGGTCGGGGCTCGAGATCCCTCAGGCCGTCCGACGTGCTCACGGTTCGGGCGGAACCTGGGTGGTTAGGAGACCGGGGGAGTGAAGGACGGTGTCGCACGGCGGCGCGGTGCTGGATACTGCGGGCAGCCGCCCGAGGTGACCGGCCCGGGTGGGTGTGCTGGAGGGGACGGTTCGCGTGGGCGGGATACCACCGAAGGGCCCGGGAGAAGAGGCCCTGGACGTCGACGGCGTGTGGCAGAGCGGGCCGCCCGGATCACTGTGCGACGCGTTGGGGATCGCCTCGTTCTCCCTCGGCCCGGACGGGCTGGTCGACCGGTGGAGCGAACGCGCCGAACAGCTGCTCGGGGTCCCCGCCGAGGCCGCGGTCGGACGCGACCCGGTGGAGATCCTGGTCCCGCCCCGCCTGCGTGACCGCGGCCGCCGCAAGATGGCCGAGATCCTCGACGGACGCGAATGGACCGGTGTCGTCCCCTACCTGCGCCCGCACCGGGACGGCGACGCGCAGGACGGCGAGCAGCGGGGGAACGACGCGCGGGGGAACGACGCGCGGGACGGCGACGCGCGGAGGGGCGACGCCCGGGGGGACGGGCGCGAGGCGCTCGCCGAGATCCACGTGATGCCCACCCGCACCGGCGAGGGCGAGCGCGCCGCGCACTGCCTGGTGCTGGACGTCCGCACCCTCCAGGGACTGGAGGCCGACCTCGCCGCCTCCCAGGCGATCTTCGGCCAGTCCCCGTTCGGCTTCCTGCTGGTCGACACCGACCTGCGGATCCAGCGCGCCAACCAGCGCTTCGCCTCCGTCTTCGGCGGCCGCCCCGAGGACCACCTCGGCAAGGGCGTCCACGACTACCTGTCGCCCCCGGAGGCCGAACGCGTCGCCACCGCGCTGCGCCAGGTCCTCGAGACCGGCCACTCCGTCACCGACCTGCACGTCACCGGCAGCACCGGCGACCCCGCCCAGCCGCGCGACTGGTCGGTCAACCTCTACCGCGTCCACGCCGGCAGCGGCCGCCCGGTCGGCGTCGCCTGGCTCGGCATCGACGTCACCGCCCGCAAGGAGGCCGCCCGCGAGGCCGCCGCGGCCCGCCGCAACCTGCACCTGCTCAACGAGGCCGGCGCCCGCATCGGCAACAGCCTGGACCTGCAGACCACCGCGCGGGAACTGCTCGACGTCGTCGTCCCGCACTTCTGCGACCTGGCCACCGTCGACCTCTACGAGGCCCTGCTGGACGGCGACGACGCCGCGCCCGGCCTCGCCGACGGCAGCGCCGCGCTGCGCCGGGTCGCCTTCGCCAGCGCCGTCGCCGACCTGGCGTTCCCCGCCGACGACGCGCCCCACGAGGTCGGCACGGTGCACCACTACCCGTTCAACTCGCCCGCCGCGGACGCCCTGCGCACGGCCGAGCCGAGGCTGGTGCCGCCGGCCGGCGGACACCGCAGGACGCTCTCCACCCTCGCGGTGCCGATGGTCGCCCACGACACGGTGGTCGGCCTGGTGAAGTTCGCCCGGGTCACGGGCAGCGAGCCCTTCGGCGAGCGGGACCGGGCGCTGGCCGCCCAGCTCGCCTCCCGGGCCGCCGTCTGCATCGACAACGCGCGCCTGTACCGGCGCGAGCACCAGCGGGCGCTGATCATGCAGCGCTCCCTGCTGCCGCCGGGCGACCCCGAGGCGGCGGGGCTGGACATCGCCTGCCGCTACCTGCCCGGCAGCTCCACCGCCGAGGTCGGCGGCGACTGGTTCGACGTCATCGAACTGCCCGGTCACCGCACCGCGCTGGTGGTCGGCGACGTGATGGGGCGCGGCCTGCGGGCCGCCGTGGCCATGGGCGAACTCCGCACCGCCGTCAGGACCTTGGCGCTGCTCGACCTCAGCCCGGCGGAGGTGCTGGGGGCCCTCGACGAGATCGCCCGCGGCCTCGGTTCCCCCGGCCTGCCCGCGCAGAAGAGCGGCCGCACGGCGCGCCGGCCGGAGGGCGCCGACCCGGCCGAGGTGTACCTCGCCACCTGCGTCTACGCGGTCTACGACTCCGTCACCCGGCGCTGCGTCTTCGCCAACGCCGGCCACCTGCCGCCGGTCGTGGTCGATCCGGACGGCCGACCCGGGCGGATGCTGGAGGTGCCGCCGGGGATGCCGCTGGGCGTCGGCGGCGAGCCGTTCGAGGAGGTGGAGGTCGAGCTCCCCGACGGGGCGCTGCTCGCCCTCTACACCGACGGCCTGGTCGAGTCACGCCACCAGCCGCTGGACGACGGGCTGGAGGCGTTCGTCGCCGCGATCACCGACCCGACGCGGCCCTTGGAGGAGGTCTGCGACCAGGTCCTGGGTGCCCTGGACACCCACCACGGCGAGGACGACATCGCCCTGCTGATGGCCCGCGTCCGCGGACTGCCGCGCGACGCGGTGGGCGACTGGACCTTCCCCGCCGAGGCGCGCAGTGTGGGGCGGGCGCGGGACCACACCCGGGAGCAACTGGCCTCCTGGGGCCTGGAGGCGCTGGCCGACACGGCGGAACTGCTGGTCAGCGAGCTGGTCACCAACGCCCTGCGGTACGGCGAGGGCGACATCCGGCTGCGGCTGCTGCTGGACCGGACGCTGGTGTGCGAGGTGTGGGACGCGGGCCTGGTGCAGCCGCGGCGGCGGCGGGCGCGGGACACCGACGAGGGCGGGCGGGGGCTGCAACTGGTGCAGCTGCTCAGTGCGGCGTGGGGTTCCCGCCGCACCCACCGCGGCAAGACCGTCTGGTTCGAGCTCCCCCTCCCCAAGGACGGCACCCCCGCCCCCGACCCCGCCGAGGCCTTCCTCGACCTCTTCTGACCCGGCGTCCGGGGAAGCGCGGGGGGCGGGGGGAGCGCGGGGAGCGGGGGAGCGCGGGCGGTTACGGGGTGATGGGGCCCGGGTCGGCCTCGCGGGGGGTGACCGCGGCGCCGCGGCGGGCGCGGGTGCCGGGGCCGCCGAAGGAGCCGGGCGGCCCCCCGTCCGCGCCGCCGCCCAGCAGCACGCCCCCGAGAACCGCGCCCCCGACGCCGCCGCCCCGCGGCCCGAACGCGTCCCGGTACGCCCGCACGTCCTCCTCCGCCAGCCGCCGCGCCTGCCGCGCCAGACCGTCGGCGTCCCGCGCGTCCTCCGGCGCCCGCTCCTGCACGGCGCGGGCCAGCAACCGGTGCGCCTCCGCGAGCCGGACCCGCGCCCGCACCCCCACCGCCCCCCGGTGCGCGGCCACGTAGTCCTCCGCCGCCGCCGCCGAACACCGCGCCACCAGCACCGCCGCCGGGAACAGCGCGTCCTCCTCGCCCGGCGGCTCCGCCTCCGGCAGCGGCACCGCCGTGGTCGCCGTCCGCACCACCCGCCGCAGCACGTCCAGCGGGTCGCAGGCCCCGTCGTCGACCTCCGCCCGCAGCGCGGCCAGCGGGTCCTTGCCCACCCGGGAGACCGCCGCCGCGAACGCGTCCGGCACCGCCTCGTCCGCCTCGGCCAGCTCCGCCGCCAGCCGGTCGACCCCGTTGACCAGGGCCGCGACCTGGGAGATCGCGCCCTCGGCGGCCCGCAGGTGCATCGCCGCGGTGACCGGGTCGCCCAGGTCGCCGGTCTGCCGGGACCGGTTGAGCCGGCTGGTCGCGAACACCAGCCGCTCCTTCGCGAGTTCGACCTGGCCCGACACCGTCATCACGGCGGACGGCGCGTACCGCGCGCCGATCGCCGCCAGGTTGGCCTCGCACGCCCCGACCCGCCCGGTCAGCGCGCGGAACCGCTGCTCGGCGACGGTCAGCGCCTCGGGGACGCCGGTCCCGTCCTCCAGCGACCGCAGCCGGTCGAAGTCCTCCGCCTCGGCGTCCAGCCGCTGCCCCACCGCCCGGCACCGCTCCAGCACCTCGTGCAGCACCGCGACGCGGCCGGGACCGGGCGCCGAACCGTCGCCGGACGGCTCCCCGGCGTCGTGCAGCAGCGCGAACACCGCCGCGACCTCCGTCTCGGCGGCCCGGACCGCGCGGGCGAAGTCCTGCACCGCCGCGGCCCCGAACCGGGCCTCGGCGAAGCCCAGCTCCTCGCGGCTGGTGCGGACGCAGTCGTCGGCTGCGGCGAGCGCCGCCCCGGCCCGGCCCTCGAGCTCCGGGACGGGGACGTCGCCCCGCGCGGCGCGCGACCGCAGCCGGGTCAGCGCGCCGCCGCCCCGCGCGGTGTCCGTGGACGCCGCCTCCGCGGCCCCGCCGGTGTCCGTGCCGGTGGCCGGGGTGCGGGTGCGGGTCCTGCGGGTGCGGCGCACGTAGCCGTAACCGGCCAGCAGGCCGACCGCCCCGCCGACGGCCACCGGGAGCGCCACGTCGGCCACCGAGGTGGCGGCCCGGTCCTCGGCCGCCCCGAGGACGGTGCCCCCGGCCCCGGCCCCGGTCCCGTCGGCGGCGGGACCCCCGGCGGCCGGAGCGGCGGCAGCGGGGGCGGCGACCGGGGCGGCCACCGGCAGACCTCCAGGCGAGGTCACGGCCGGGGTCGCAGGGGAGGTCGCAGGGGAGGCGACCGGCACGGTCGCGGTGGTGGCCGCGGTGGCGGGCGGGCTCCAGACCGGCGCGGACAGCGCGAGGAGGAGGACGGCGGCGGCCCTGGCCGGCGCGGGGCCGCGGCGGTGGGACCTGGGGCGGGTCGGTGGTGACGGGGTGGGCATCACAGGGGGGAGCGTATGGCCGGGTGCGCCCGTTCGCGACCGGTATGCGGCTGAATCAGGCCAGCTTCCTTCGCGGAGGGATCGCGTGCCGATCGCCGCACCGCGGTGGGTCCCGCGCGAGGACCCGTCCCGTTCGGCCCTGTCCTTGCTCCGGACGGGTGGGATCCGGGGCGAACTGTCGCCGTGTCGTGGGACAGGAGGGGATGCCTCCCCCTTGAGTGAGCCATAAATCTCATCCGTCAATCGGATAAATCGACTCAAGACTCCGTTGCTCGGGCGTGGCTCGGACGTCCGCGGAGCGGCTCGCCCCGGAGGCAGCAGTGACGTACCACCACCGTGTCGGACCGCGCGCCGTCATGCGCCCGGTCGTCTTCCTCACCGCGGGCCTGCTCGCGGTGACCACGCTGTCCGGATGCGGCTCCGGGGAGACGACGGGCGAGCCGCTCGCCGGTCCCGACATCGCGCCCGCCACCCGCGAGCGGATCAAGGACGGCGGCACCCTCCGCTGGGCGGTCGACTCCGTCCCGCAGACCCTCAACGCCTTCCAGTCCGACGCCGACGCCACCACGACCCGCGTCGCCCAGGCCGTCCTGCCGGCCATGTTCCGGCTGGACGCCCAGGGCCGCCCGCAGCGGGCGCCGGAGTACCTGGAGTCCGCGGAGGTGGTGCGGACCGAGCCCAAGCAGGTGGTGCTCTACAAGCTCAACCAGGCGGCGGTCTGGAGCGACGGCCGGGAGATCGCCGCGGCCGACTTCGCCGCCCAGTGGAACGCGCTCTCCGGACGCAACAGCGCCTACTGGACGGCCCACAACGCGGGCTACGACCGGATCGAGAAGGTCGAGCGGGGCCGGAACGACCTGGAGGTCAAGGTCACCTTCGCCCGCCGCTACGCCGACTGGCGCTCCCTGTTCTCCCCGCTGTACCCCAAGGAGGTCACGGGCACCGCGGAGGCGTTCAACAACGGCGCGCGCAACGAGCTCGAGCTCACGGCGGGGCCGTTCACCGTGAAGTCGGTCGACCGCGAGCGGGGCGGCGTCACGCTGGAGCGCAACGGGCGCTGGTGGGGCGAGCCCGCCAAGCTGGACCGGATCGAACTGCGCGCGGTGCCGCGTGAGAAGCGCACCGCGGAACTGGTCGCGGGCAGGCTGGACGTCGCCGACGTGGACGCCGCGCAGGCCCGGCGGATCGATTCCGCGGCCCCCGGCCCGCAGGGCACCCCCGCCCCGGGCGGCGGCTCCGCCGCCCCGCTGATGGGCCCCGGCGCCGCCAGGGCCGGCACCCCGCTGCTGCTCGCCGGCGCGCCCGGCGCCGGCCCCGCCGACACCGCGGACGCCGCCGCCGCGACCGTCTCCTGGGCCGTGCTGCACGGCTCCGACGAGAAGGCCGCCACCGCGGAACGGACGGCGCGCGCCAAGCGGGCCGAGGCGGAGAAGCGGTTCACCGCCGAGCAGAAGGGGCTGAGCAAGTTCGCCGTGCGCAAGTCCCTGGAGCCCGCCTACACCCAGCTCGCGCTCAACGGCTCCGAGGGCCCGCTCGCCGACGAACGGGTCCGCCGCGCGGTCGCCCGGGCGCTCGACCGGGAGGAGCTGGCGAAGACGGTGCTGGGACCGCTGGGCCTGCCTACCGACCCGGTCGGCAGCCACGTCGCCCTCGCCGGGCAGCCGCACTACGCCGACGGCAGCGACGCGCTGGGCGGCCACGACACCGAGGAGGCCCTGGCGCTGCTGGCCGAGGCCGGCTGGAAGGAGGGCGGCCCGGTCGAGGCGCCGCCCACCGGGGCCGCCGGCGCCAGGCCCGCGACCTCGCCCTCCGCCTCGGGCTCCCCCTCCCCCTCGCCCTCCGCCCGGAAGGACGACGGCGACGCCACCTACGTCGTCGGCCAGGACAACAAGCCCGCCCGGGACGCCGGCGAGCAGCAGGGCGGCGGCATGCCGGGCGCGTACGCCCCGCGCGGCACCGCGGCACCCGCCGGGCCGGAGGCCGCCCAGCTCGCCAAGAACGGCAAGCCGCTGTCGCTGCGCTTCGTGCTGCCGGCCGGGCCGGGGTCGGAGTCGCTGCGCACGGTCGGCGACCGGATCCAGCAGATGCTGCGACGGGTCGGCATCCGCACCGAGATCTCCCGCGTGCCGGACGACGGCTACTTCAAGGACCACATCGCCAACGGCCAGTACGACCTGGCGCTCTACTCCTGGCCGGTCTCCGCCTACCCGGCCACCGACGCGCGGCCGATCTTCGCCAAGCCGGTGCCGGCGGCGGACGGCTCGCTGGTGGTCGAGCAGAACTACACGCGCGTCGGCACCGACGAGGTCGACCAGCTCTTCGAGCGGGCGATCACCGAGCTGGACGAGGAGGAGGGGCGGGAGCTGATGCGGCGGGCGGACGAGCGGATCTGGACGGCGGCGGGTTCCGTGCCGCTCTACCAGCGGCCGCAGCTGGTCGCCGCGCAGCGCACGGTCGCCAACGCGGGCGCCTTCGGCTTCCGCACCCCCAGCTACGAGGACATCGGCTTCCTCGCGGGCTGACGGCACCCGTGGCAGGGGCGGGAAAGGGCGGTTGACCTGCGGGAATGTGGGGTGGGGCGGGGGAAGCCGCCATATCCCCGTACGATGGGGTAAGGCCGTGGCATGTATCCGCCCGGCAGAAGGCCCCGCGCCACTCACCGAGGCGCGCGCCGGCCACCTCACACTCCCGGGAGTTAGTCGCACTATGGCCACGCGCCACGACATCCGCAACGTCGCCATCGTCGCCCACGTCGACCACGGCAAGACGACCATCGTCGATGCCATGCTCAAGCAGGCCGGCGCCTTCGCCGCGCACCAGCTGGAGTCCGTCGACGACCGCGTCATGGACTCGAACGACCTGGAGCGTGAGAAGGGCATCACGATCCTCGCCAAGAACACGGCGGTGAAGTACCACCCCAAGGACGGCGGGGAGCCCATCACCATCAACATCATCGACACCCCCGGCCACGCCGACTTCGGCGGCGAGGTCGAGCGCGGTCTGTCGATGGTGGACGGCGTCGTCCTCCTCGTGGACGCCTCCGAGGGCCCGCTGCCGCAGACCCGCTTCGTGCTCCGCAAGGCGCTGCAGGCCCGCAAGCCCGTCATCCTGTGCATCAACAAGACGGACCGCCCCGACGCCCGCATCGACGAGGTCGTCAACGAGGCCTACGACCTCTTCCTCGACCTGGACGCCGACGAGGACCAGATCGAGTTCCCGATCGTCTACGCCTGCGGCCGTGACGGCGTCGCCTCGCTGACCAAGCCGGCCGACGGCACGGTCCCGGAGGACAGCACCAACCTGGAGCCGTTCTTCTCCACCATCCTGGAGCACATCCCGGCCCCCACCTACGAGGAGGGCGCCCCGCTCCAGGCCCACGTCACCAACCTGGACGCCGACAACTTCCTCGGCCGCATCGCGCTGCTGCGCGTGATGAACGGCGAGCTGCGCAAGGGCCAGACCGTGGCCTGGATGAAGCGCGACGGCTCCGTCACCAACGTCCGCATCAGCGAGCTGCTGATGACCGAGGCGCTGACCCGCAAGCCGGCCGAGGTGGCCGGCCCCGGCGACATCTGCGCCGTCGCGGGCATCCCCGACATCACCATCGGCGAGACCCTGGCCGACCCGGAGAACCCGGTCGCGCTGCCGCTGATCCAGGTGGACGAGCCGGCCATCTCCATGGTCATCGGCACCAACACCTCCCCGCTGGTCGGCCGCGGCGCCACCGGCAAGGGCGCCGACAACAAGGCGGCCGTCAAGGACCGCAAGGTCACCGCCCGCCAGGTCAAGGACCGCCTCGACCGCGAGCTCATCGGCAACGTCTCGCTCCGCGTCCTGGACACCGAGCGCCCCGACGCCTGGGAGGTGCAGGGCCGCGGTGAGCTGGCGCTGGCCATCCTGGTCGAGCAGATGCGCCGCGAGGGCTACGAGCTGACCGTCGGCAAGCCCCAGGTGGTCACCAAGGAGATCGACGGCAAGGTCCACGAGCCCGTCGAGCGCCTGACCGTCGACGTCCCCGAGGAGCACATGGGCGCCGTCACGCAGCTCATGGGCGTCCGCAAGGGCCGGATGGACAACATGTCGAACCACGGCTCCGGCTGGGTCCGCCTGGAGTTCGTGGTGCCCTCCCGCGGCCTCATCGGCTTCCGCACGGAGTTCCTGACCCAGACCCGCGGCACCGGCATCGCCCACTCCATCCACGAGGGCCACGAGCCCTGGTTCGGCCAGCTCGTCACGCGCAACAACGGCTCGCTGGTCGCCGACCGCTCCGGCGCCGTCACCGCCTTCGCGATGACCAACCTCCAGGAGCGCGGCGTGCTCTTCGTGGAGCCCGGCACCGAGGTCTACGAGGGCATGATCGTCGGCGAGAACTCGCGCTCCGACGACATGGACGTCAACATCACCAAGGAGAAGAAGCTCACGAACATGCGGTCCTCGACCGCCGACGTGACCGAGTCCCTGGTGCCCCCGCGCAAGCTGTCGCTGGAGCAGTCCCTGGAGTTCTGCCGCGACGACGAGTGCGTCGAGGTGACCCCGGAGGCCGTGCGCATCCGCAAGGTCGTCCTCGACCAGCGTGACCGCGCGCGCACGGCGTCCCGCGCCAAGCACGCCTGATCCACCGCCCGTCCGGCGGCCCCCCGCGGGGCCCTCGGACGGGCGTCGCCGGAGGCCCGGGCCCCCTCATGGGGAGCCCGGGCCTCCGCTCTTTCCGGCCCCTTCGTACGCAACTCGTTTGCGGCTCGCGTTGTCCGGTATTCGGCGCGCTTCGACCGGTAGCCATGTAACACGTCCGTTTCGTGGGCTTCTCGCTGCTGTCGGAATGTCTGGAGTTTGGGACTTTGGGCGCGAGATGTGATTGAACCGAGACCAATAGACGGTGGTCCCTCTCCGGGGTCATGGCAGATAGTTAGCCGCATGGCGCTTCGGTGAACAGTTCGCCGCCTGTGCGGTAAGCGGGCCGGACCTCCGGCGCCATGGGGGGTGTTCGCTCGATCGCCGCGGTCCACGGGCCGTGACGCGGTGGTGGCGGCTCCCTCTCCTGTTGGTGAACACGTGGAGTCATGAGGAGGAGTCCCATGGGTGGTGCGACAGGCGCCCTGTGGGTCCGGTCGACTGCCGGCCGCGTCCGAGCCGGCCAGTCCGACGACTGGCTCTGAACCCACTCCCGGCCGGGCCCGCCCTGAGCGCTACGCGCGTAGGCAGGCGGTCACCGGCCGCACCCGGGTTCTCTGACACTTCATGATCCGGCCGACGGCCGGTGTTCGGCACGTCGTGCCGGATGCCGCACGCGGCACACCCAGACGCGAGATGGGCGAACAGTGACAAGTCCGATCGAGATCGACGACAGCGCGACCAAGGTCGTCGCCGAGGGCGAGGAGAAGCCCAAGGCGGCGGAGCCGTCGCTGGAGGGCCGGTCCCCCGGTCAGCTGATGTGGATGCGCTTCAAGCGCGACCGCACCGGCGTGATCTGCGCGTGGGTCGTCCTCGCGTATTTCCTCATCGGCCTCGCGGCCCCGCTGCTCACCATGCTGAGCGGGACCGACCCGTACACGCTGTACGGCCAGGACCCGGCCTACGCGGACAGGCCGGTCCTCGACGAGTTCGGCCTGCCGCTCGGCTCCTTCGGCGGCGTCTCGGCCGACCACTGGTTCGGCGTCGAGCCGCAGCTCGGCCGCGACGTCTTCGCGATGATGGTGTACGGCATCCGCACCTCGCTGTTCATGGCGGTGGGCGTCACCACTCTCTGCATCGTCACCGGTGTGGTGATCGGTCTGATCGGCGGCTTCCTCGGCGGCAAGACCGACTACTTCATCGGCCGTGTCACGGACTTCTTCCTCGCCTTCCCGAGCCAGCTGTTCTTCATCGCCTTCATGCCCGTGGTGACCGCGTTCTTCGTGGACCCGCGGGAGGAGACCCCGACCTACTTCCGGGCCGTGGCGATCCTGATCGTGCTCTGGGTTCTCGGCTGGATGGGCATGTCCCGTCTGGTCCGGTCGACCGTCCTCGCCCTGCGTGAGCGGGAGTTCGTCGAGGCGGCCAAGGTCTCCGGCGCCTCGAACTGGCGGATCCTCTTCAAGGAGATCCTGCCCAACGTCGTCTCGCCGATCCTCGTGCAGTTCACGTACACGCTGCCGAGCACCATCCTCACCATCGCCTTCCTCTCCTTCGCCGGCGTGGGCTTCGTGGAGCCGACCCCGGACTGGGGCCGTCTCTTCGCGAACGGCGCCGACTACACGGAGCAGGCGCCGGCCTTCATCTTCTTCCCCGGCGTGGCTCTGGTGATCTTCGTCCTGTGCTTCAACCTCCTCGGAGACTCGGTGCGGGACGCCTTCGACCCCAAGTCGGGACGGTGACCGTCGTCCTTGGTGGGGGGTGACTGCCGCCCCCAACGTCGGCTGCCAGCCGCGTCAGGCAGTACTCAGGAAAACAACCGACAGGTAGGTAATCACCCAATGAGACTGATGAACACGCGCACCAAGCGCGCCATCGTCGTCGCCCTCGCGGCCGGCTCCCTCGCCCTGACGGGCTGCTCCAACAACGAGGGCGGCAAGACCAAGACGGACGCCAAGACCCAGGACGACGCCAAGGGCCAGGCCAAGCCCATGGTCTACGCCGACGCCGCCGCCTCCAAGGGCCCGGCCGCCGAGGTTCCGGGCGCCAAGCAGGGCGGCACCGTCACCGCGTACATGGAGACCGACCTCACCCACCTGGACCCGGGTCAGATCTACGTCTCGGACGCCGGTCTCTTCTCCAACCTGATCCACCGCGGCCTGACGAACTTCCAGGAGGACGACG
The DNA here is from genome assembly GCF_040643475.1 of Streptomyces sp. NPDC047130. Taxonomy (NCBI): domain Bacteria; kingdom Bacillati; phylum Actinomycetota; class Actinomycetes; order Kitasatosporales; family Streptomycetaceae; genus Streptomyces; species Streptomyces sp. NPDC047130. The sequence continues at coordinate 522,693 of NZ_JBEYUK010000001.1, forward strand.
AGGGCAACCTGTCCGTCGTCGGTGACCTCGCCACCGACGCCGGCAAGATGTCCGACGACGGCAAGACCTGGACGTTCACGCTCAAGGACGGCCTGAAGGACGCCAACGGCAACCCGATCAACTCGGCCGACGTCCGCCACACCATCGAGCGCACGTACGCCAAGTTCATCTTCGACGGCCCGACGTACCTGCAGACCTGGCTGAGCGGCAAGGACTACCGCAAGGCGCTGCCGGACGGCGGCTTCGGCAAGAAGCACCTGCCGGACTCCGTCCTGGAGACGCCGGACGACAAGACGGTCATCTTCCACTTCGACAAGCCGCGCCTGGACCTGCCGCAGACGCTGGCCATGCCGGGCTACTCCCTGGTGCCCGAGGAGACGGACACCAAGGAGAAGTACGACAAGGCCCCGGTCGCCACCGGTCCTTACAAGATCGAAGAGTTCAAGAGCGGCAAGTCCCTCAAGCTGGTCCGCAACGAGAACTGGGACGCGGCCAGCGACCCGGTGCGCAACGCGTACCCGGACGCCTGGAACTTCGTCATCGGTGTCACCCCGGCCACCCAGACCCAGCGTCTGATCGCCGACAACGGCAACGACAAGAGCGCGATCCAGTTCACCGGCTCGATCGACAGCCCGAAGATCCCGCAGGTCCTCAAGGACCCGTCGATCAAGAAGCGCACCGTCCAGGGCTACCAGCCCTATGTGATGCAGCTGACCTTCAACCTTGACCGCGTCAAGAACAAGAAGGTCCGCGAGGCCATCGCGTACGGCATCAACTCGAAGTCGCTCATCGCGACCGAGGGTGGCGTCTACGGCGGCGACGCCGCGCCGAACCTGTTCGCCCCGACCCTCCCGGGTTACGAGGCCGACTACGACCCGTTCGGCCGTCTGAAGACGCCGCAGGGCAACGTCGCGAAGGCGAAGGAGCTCCTGGCGGACGTTCCGGCCGCGGAGAAGAAGATCGTCTACGCGTACCCGAACAGCGAGGCCGGCCAGCTCCGCAAGGTCGCCGTCGAGGACTCGCTGACCTCGCTCGGCTTCGACGTGGTGGCCAAGGAGGTCGACGCCGCCAGCTTCTACGAGCAGATCGGCAAGCTGGACAACCCGTACGACATGTACATCACCGGTTGGGGCCAGGACTGGCCGTCCGCCGCGACGGTCGTGACCCCGATCTACGACGGTGACCAGGTCGCGGACGGTGGTTCGAACTACGCGCACATCAACGACCCTGAGGTCCAGAAGCTGATCCAGAAGGCTCTGACCCAGAAGCCGGAGGAGGCGCAGGCCACCTGGCAGGAGGCGCACCGCTACATCCTGGAGGAGGTCATCCCGGCCGCTCCGCTGTGGTACGCCAAGCAGTTCCAGCTCTTCGGCTCGAACATCGGTGGCGCCCGCTACAGCTCGGAGTCGAGCTACATCGACGTCAACCGTCTCTTCCTGAAGTCGTAAGGCTTCACGGCTGACCGCGGGGGTGCGCACCAGGCGGAGCGCACCCCCGCGGTTCCGCGAATCCCCGCCTCACCCGTCTCCGCAGAGAGCAGCCTTCCCGCCATGTTCAAGTTCCTCATCCGGCGCTCGGTCGGTGCCGTCGTCACCCTTTTCCTGATCGGGGCGGCGACGTTCTTCCTCTTCATCGCCGGACCGTCCGACTATGCCTCTCTGGCGTGTGGCAAGGACTGCTCGCCTGCGAGGATCGCCGACATCCGCTCCGCCATGGGCCTTGACCAGCCGGTCTTCGTCCAGTTCTGGGATTTCATGTCCGGCATCGTGATGGGCCGGGACTTCCCGACCGGTCACTGCTCCGCGCCCTGCCTCGGCGTCTCCTTCAAGTCCGGGGACCAGGTCTGGCTGCGCATCATGGACAACTTCCCGACCACGCTGTCGCTGACCATCGGCGGCATGATCGTCTTCCTGATCGTGGGTCTGGGCGCCGGCATGATCTCGGCGTACAAGAAGGGCTCCGTGATCGACAAGGTGTCCTCGGGCGCCTCCATGGTGCTGAGCTCCTTCCAGATCTACTTCCTCGGCCCGCTGGTCCTGCTCGCCCTGGTCTACTCGACGGGCTGGTTCGAGAACCCCGAGTACCGCCCCTTCACCGAGGGTCCCCTCGCCTGGCTCGCCGGCCTGTGGATCCCGATCCTGGTGATGGCCACCATCTTCACCGCGCAGTACACGCGTATGGCCCGCTCCGAGCTCATCCAGCAGCTCCAGGAGGAGCACGTCCGCACCGCCCGCGCCAAGGGCATGAGCAAGAAGTACGTCTTCTTCCGCTACGCCTGGCGCGGCTCGCTGATCCCGATCATCACGGTGCTGGGCATCGACATCACCGCCCTCCTGTCCGGCGGCGTGGTCACCGAGCTGACCTTCTCGCTCCAGGGCATCGGCGTGCTGGCGGTCGAGGGCGCGCAGAGCAAGGACCTCCCGCTGACCATGGGAGTCATGCTGTTCAGCGCCTTCTTCATCCTGCTGTTCAACATGATCTGCGACATCGCCTACGCCTACGTCGACCCGCGCATCCGGCTCTCCTAGGAAGAACGAACCACAGTGACCACTCAGACCAAGACTGAGGACGCCCCGACCCCGGCCGGGTCCGGCGGCTTCCTCTCGGTCCGCGACCTGCGGGTGCGTTTCTCCACCGAGGACGGCATCGTCAAGGCGGTCGACGGCCTCTCCTTCGACGTCGAACGCGGCAAGACCCTGGGCATCGTGGGCGAGTCGGGCTCCGGCAAGTCCGTCACCAACCTCACGGTCCTCGGCCTGCACAACCCGGACACCACCACCATCGAGGGCTCCATCCACCTCGACGGCCAGGAGCTGCTCAGCGCCCCCGAGCGGGACCTGCAGAAGCTCCGCGGCAACAAGATGGCGATGATCTTCCAGGACCCGCTGACCGCGCTCTCGCCGTACTACACGGTGGGCCGGCAGCTGTCCGAGCCCTACATGAAGCACAAGGGCGCCTCCAAGAAGGAGGCGAAGGCCCGCGCCATCCAGATGCTGGAGAAGGTGGGCATCCCGCAGCCCAAGCTGCGCTTCGACGACTACCCGCACCAGTTCTCCGGCGGTATGCGCCAGCGCGCCATGATCGCCATGGCCCTGATGTGCGACCCGGAACTGCTGATCGCCGACGAGCCGACCACCGCGCTCGACGTGACGGTGCAGGCGCAGATCCTCGACCTGCTCAAGGACCTGCAGCAGGAGTTCGGCTCCGCGATCATCTTCATCACCCACGACCTGGGCGTGATCGCCAACATGGCGGACGACCTCCTGGTGATGTACGGCGGCCGGGCGATGGAGCGCGGCAGCGTCCGCGAGGTGCTGCACGAGCCCCGCCACCCCTACACCTGGGGCCTGCTCAGCTCGATGCCGCGTCTGGACAGCGACGTGGACATCGCGCTCGAGCCGATCCCCGGCAGCCCGCCCTCGCTGCTCAACCCGCCGACGGGCTGCCGCTTCAACCCGCGCTGCGTCTTCAAGGAGCACGTCCCCGGCGACCTCTGCACCACCGTCACGCCCGAGCTGGGCGAGGGCCGGGACACCGCCTGCCACCTGACGCGCGAGCAGAAGCAGACCATATTCATCGACAAGATCCAGCCCCGGCTGCGCTAGGGAGCACCGAGACATGAGCGACAACCTCACCGCCCCAGAGCAGAAGCAGACCGAGGCCGCCCCCGCCGCCGAGCGCGACACGCTGCTCGAGGTCAAGGGCCTGACCATGCACTTCCCCGTGTACGGCGGCTTCCCCTTCAAGCGGAAGGTCGGGGCGGTCCAGGCCGTCGACAACGTGGACCTGATGGTCCGCGAGGGCGAGGCCCTCGGTGTCGTCGGCGAGTCCGGCTGCGGCAAGTCGACGACCGGCCGCCTGATCACCCGCCTGATGGAGCCCACCGCCGGCACCATCACCTACCGCGGGCAGGACATCACCCACGCCTCGCGCAAGCAGCTGGCGCCGATCCGGTCCGAGATCCAGATGATCTTCCAGGACCCGTACTCGTCGCTGAACCCGCGCCAGACCGTCGGCACGATCATCAAGTCGCCGATGGAGATCAACGACATCGACCCGCCCGGCGGCCGGGACAAGCGGGTCAAGGAGCTCCTGGAGCTCGTCGGCCTGAACCCGGAGCACTACAACCGCTTCCCGCACGAGTTCTCCGGCGGCCAGCGCCAGCGCATCGGCGTCGCCCGCGCGCTCGCGGTCAACCCGAAGCTGATCGTCGCGGACGAGCCGGTCTCCGCCCTGGACGTCTCGATCCAGGCGCAGGTCGTCAACCTGCTGAAGAAGGTGCAGGACGAGCTCGGCATCGCCTTCGTCTTCATCGCCCACGACCTCGCGATCGTGCGGCACTTCTCGCAGCGCGTCGCGGTCATGTACCTGGGCAAGGTCGTCGAGGTCGGCGACCGGGACGACATCTACAACCGTCCCCGCCACCCGTACACCCACGCCCTGCTGTCGGCCGTGCCCGAGGTCGAGCTCGAGGACGCCGAGCCGCGCGAGCGCATCCGCCTGTACGGCGACGTGCCCTCCCCGGTCAACCCGCCGTCCGGCTGCCGCTTCCGCACCCGCTGCTGGAAGGCGCAGGACAAGTGCGCTACCGAGGAGCCGCCGCTGGTGCAGATCTCCGGCAACAAGGCCGGCCATCTCACGGCCTGCCACTTCCCGGAGGCGCCCACCACGGAGGCCCGTGACGAGGACGTCGTCCTCGACCCGGCGCTGAAGGCGCTCGAGAGCGAGGGCAAGGAGGTCTGACCTCCACCCACCCGACGCCAGGGCCGGCAGGGAGCACCCTCTCCCTCCCGGCCCTCGGCGTTTCCCACGCCCTTGGCGTTCGCCGCGCCCCCGGCGTTTCCCACGCCCCCGGCGTTCGCCGCGCCCTCGGCGTTTCCCACCCCTGCGGGGCCCACGCCCTGCCCTGCGGTCTGGTTGGCTCTGCGCCCTGCCCTGCCTTGCCCTGGCTTGCCCTGCCTTGCGGTCGGGTCGGCCCTGCGGCTTGCCCTGTGCTGTGGTCTGGTCGGTCCTGGGGTCTGCCTTGCGCTGCGGTCCGGCCGGCCCTGCGGCTTGCCCTGTGCTGTGGTCTGGTCGGTCCTGGGGTCTGCCTTGCGCTGCGGTCCGGCCGGCCCTGCGGCTTGCCCTGTGCTGTGG